>DATJBH010000194.1:0-28164 GCA_035515455.1 Xanthobacteraceae bacterium | reverse complement strand
CACCGCCGACCAGAACGTACCGATCGGGTTGGCGATGCCTTTGCCCATGATGTCGAAGGCCGAGCCGTGGATCGGCTCGAACATCGATGGGAACTCGCGTTCGGGATTGAGATTGGCCGTCGGTGCAATGCCGAGCGAGCCCGCCAGCGCCGCCGCCAGGTCCGACAGGATGTCGGCGTGCAGGTTGGTGGCCACCACCGTGTCGATCGACTGCGGCCGCATCACCATGCGCATGGTCATGGCGTCGACCAGCATCTTGTCCCAGGTCACGTCCGGAAATTCGCTGGCGATCTCGGCGGCGATTTCGTCCCACATCACCATGGCGTGGCGCTGCGCATTCGACTTGGTCACCACAGTGAGGAGTTTTCGCGGCCGGGACCGCGCGAGCCGGAAGGCAAAGCGCATGATGCGCTCGACGCCAGGGCGGGTGAACATCGCGACGTCGGTCGCCGCTTCGAGCGGGGAACCCCGGTGCACGCGGCCGCCGACGCCGGCATACTCGCCCTCCGAGTTTTCCCGCACGATGACCCAATCCAATTCGTTGCGGTCGACGTTGCGCAGCGGACTCACGATGCCGGCAAGCATCCGCGTCGGGCGGACGTTGGCGTATTGATCGAACGGCTGGCAGATCGCGAGCCGCAAGCCCCACAGCGTAACGTGGTCGGGAATGTCGGGATGGCCCGCCGAGCCGAACAGGATGGCGTCGTGGCGCCGAATCAGGTCGCGGCCATTTTCCGGCATCATGCGGCCGTGCTTTTTGTAGTATTCGCCGCCCCATTCGAAAGTGTCGACGGCAAATGCGAAGCTGCTCTCGCGCTTGGCAAGCGCGTGAAGCACGTCGACGCCCGCGCTCACGACTTCCGCGCCGATGCCGTCGCCGGGAATGGCGGCGATCCTATAGGTCTTCATCCCTTGTCATCCGTCTATGCTCTAATGTCCGCCCCGCATGCGCGCCAAGAGCTCGGCCGTCGGATAGGAATCCGCGGGCAGGCCGTACTTCTGCTGCATCGCTTTGACCGCCTGGCGGCTCTTCAAGCCGAGAAAGCCGTCGATGGCGCCGACGTCGTAGCCGTCATGCGTCAGCATCGTCTGCAGCGCTTTGACATCGGCAAAGGGCAAGGCCGGCGGCGGATGGCCAGGATGCAGCGGCGGTGCGCCGGCGATGCGGGTGGCGAGATAGGCGGCGGTCGTCGAGTAAACGAGCGAATTATTCCACTGCAGATAGACCTGGAAATTCGCATAGACGAGGAAGGCCGGTCCGAGCCGTCCCATCGGCAACAGGAGCGAAGCCGGCAGATTGTCCGCCGGCAGCGGCCGGCCGTCGGCGAGCGTGACGCCATAGCCCGCCCATTTCGCCCGCGGCAATTGGATATCGAGATCGGCTTGCTGCCAGGGCATATTCGCCGGGACGCGCACTTCGGTGAGCCACGGCTCGCCGCGCTTCCAGCCGAGCCCGACCAGATAATTCGCGGTGGAGGCGAGCACGTCGGGCACGCTGCGAAGGAGATTGCGCTTGCCGTCGCCGTCATAGTCGACACCGTATTTGTAATATTCCGACGGCATCATCTGGGTCTGGCCGAGTTCGCCGGCCCACGAGCCGACCATCTCATCGGGGCGGAGATCGCCGCGCTGAATGAGGCGAAGCGCGTCAAGGAGTTGCCCGCGGAAACGGTCGGCGCGCCGGCAGTCGTAAGCAAGCGAGACGAGCGACGGCAGCGAATGGTAATTGCCCATGTTCGCGCCGAAATCGCTCTCCAGGCCCCAGAACGAAACGATGACCGGCGCGGGCACGCCGTATTGCTGCTCGATGCGGGCGAAGATCGGCTGGTATTTCTTGATCAACGCCTGGCCGCGCTGGATGCGATAGGCGGCGGCCATGCGGTCGGAGAACTCCAGAAACGTCTGGGTGAAGACACGCTGGCCGCGGTCAATATTGACGATGCGCTGATCGTAAGTGAGGTAGGGCGCGGCTTCGGCGATCGTCCGCTGGGTAACGCCCTGCGCCATGGCCTCGCGCTCGAGATCGGCGAGCCATTGGTTGAAGGGGCCGCCGGTGCGGCACGGCGCGGCGGCGTTGGCGGCACCCGAGGCGAGAAGCGCGGTGAGAAGAACGGCGGTACGGATCATTTCGCGGCCGCGCTTTGCAGATACCAGTCCAAGATCTCGTCGCCGGTCCAATACACCACGCCGTCGAAGCGCCGCGTGTAGTCGTAGATCGCTTCGAGATATTTGATGCGGTGCGGCTGGCCGCTCAGATACGGGTGGATGGCAAGCGCCAGGATCTTGGCGCGCTGTTCGCTTTCCGCATAAAGCCGGTCGAACT
Organism: Xanthobacteraceae bacterium; assembly: GCA_035515455.1. Lineage (GTDB taxonomy): Bacteria > Pseudomonadota > Alphaproteobacteria > Rhizobiales > Xanthobacteraceae > BOG-931. The sequence continues at coordinate 25,841 of DATJBH010000194.1, read as the reverse complement.
GGTCGACGGTGCGCTTGAACAAATAATCCGCCTCGTGATGGGCCACCGCCATCATCGGGATGTCATTGAGCTCCATGGTGTAAGGCAGCGTCACCAGCGGGCCGTTCGCGGTGCCGATCGTCGTCGGCTCGTCGTCATAGACCCAATCGCCGATATATTTGACGCCCGCTGCGGCGAGCAGGTCCGGCGTTTCAAGCGTCTGCGTCAAGCCGGGGCCGAGCCAGCCGACCGGCCGCTTGCCGGTGAAGCGTTCGATGATATCGAGCGAGCGCGCGATCATCGCCTTCTGGTTCGGCTCCTTGTGGATCGGGCCCTGCTCGTAGGAATGGCCCATGAATTCCCATCGATCGTTCCGCGCCTCCTGCGCGACACGCGCGTAGTCCTCGCAGACCCGCGCGTTGATCGCCAGCGTCGGCCGGATGTTCAGCCGTTTGAAGAGCTCGAAGAAGCGCCACACGCCGACCCGCATGCCGTATTCGTGCCAGCTCCAATTCGGCACGTCGGGCAATTGCGTGACGCCGGTCGGCGGCGCCAAAACCTGGCGCGCCATCGGCTTGCCGATGTCCCAGACTTCGAGATTGACGATGCTCCAGAACACCAGCCGTGCGCCGTTCGGCAGCTTCAGCGGCGGCCGATCGATAATTGCCGAAAAATCGGCGCGCTCGCGCGGCAGCATCGGTTTGGCGGTGGCCTTCTTCTTCACGTTCTTCGTGCGTTTCGCCATGATCTCCGCAACGGCCTCCCGGTATCTCGAATCGCGCCGCCGCCGGCGCGTGGCGCAACGGCCCCGGTTGCATAGCCGAACCGGCGGGAAACCATACGTCGGGGGCTGGACTTAAGCCAAGTTCGCCCACACTTCTTGTGGCGGCGCTCGGGCGATCACATCCCCGTTAGGGCGGCTAAGGGGGCATTGTGCGGTCCGCCGTGAAAGGGCCATCTGTGGAACTAACCTGCCGGGGGCCAATTATTCTCCCAAGCTTCAAATTCTTCAGTTAATCCCGTCATTTGCGGACATTGATGATGCCAGGCTCCGCTCTCTCCAAGCGTATTCGGCTTGCCGATCCGGTTTCTGCCGTCGCTGCGTCCGACCCGCGACATTATTGGCTGTCGCGCTTCAGCGATGTGCGCGCTGAGACCGAACGCCGCGCCAGCTTTCTCTCGCCGGAAGACCAGGTCGTCCAGTCGATGCCCGATGCCAGCCCTACCAAGTGGCATCGCGCGCATGTCACCTGGTTTTTCGAGCAATTTCTGCTCAAATCCTATGTCAAAAGTTATACGGCCTTCGATGAGCGCTTCGCCTATCTTTACAATTCCTATTATGTCTCGGCCGGGCCGCGCGCGGCGCGGCCACAGCGCGGCCTGGTGACGCGGCCGACCGCAGCGGAGATCGCGGCATATCGCGCGCATGTCGACGCGGCAGTGGCCGAGCTGATCGAAACCGCGGGCGATTTCGATCAGATCGCTCCGATCATCGAGATCGGCATCAATCACGAGCAGCAGCACCAGGAATTGTTGCTCACCGACATTCTGCACGCTTTCTCGCTCAACGAGACCAACCCCGCCTACGATCCGGACTGGCAATGGCCGCGGGAAAACGACAATGCCACGCCGGCGGTGACGCTATCGGGAGTCGACACCATCGGCCACGGCGGCGGCGGGTTTTGCTTTGACAACGAGGAGCCGGTGCATCAGATCGCGCTGCGGCCGGTTTGGCTGTCGCCGCGGCTCGTCAGCAACGGCGAATGGCTCGATTTCATGGCTGACGGCGGCTACGCCACGCCGACGCTCTGGCTCTCCGACGGCTGGTCAACGGTCGAGGCGCAAGGCTGGAACGCGCCGGGCTATTGGCGAGAAATCGACGGCGCCTGGTTCTCGATGACGCTCGGCGGCTTGCGCGCGGTCGACCCGGCGCAGCCGGTCTGTCACGTCAGTTACTACGAGGCGGACGCTTTCGCGCGCTGGTCGGGCAAGAATCTGCCGACGGAAGGCGAATGGGAGGTGGCCGCCAAGCGCGGCGCGCTTGCCGACGCCTTCGGCATCGTCTGGCAATGGACGCGCAGCGCCTATTCGCCCTATCCCGGCTACCAGGCGGCGCCCGGGGCGCTCGGCGAATACAATGGCAAGTTCATGGTCAATCAGATGGTGTTGCGCGGCTCGTCGCTGGCGACGCCGGCCGGCCATTCGCGCGTGACTTATCGCAACTTTTTTTATCCGCCGGCTCGCTGGCAATTTTCCGGATTGCGGCTTGCCGAATACGAACACTGAGTAAATCCCATGGCAAGCGCCCGACAAGCCGCGCTCCGCGCGGCAACGCCCATCGAAACGGCGGATGTTTTCGCCGCCGACGTTCTCACCGGCCTTTCGGCGAAGCCGAAGCGGCTGCCACCGAAATATTTCTACGATGCGGCCGGATCCGCCTTGTTCGAGCGCATCACGCAGCTGCCGGAATATTATCCGACACGTCGCGAGCTTGCGCTGCTGCGCGAGGACGCGCCGGCGATCGCGTCGCTGTTTCCGCCGAGCTGCGCCTTGATCGAATTCGGCGCCGGCTCCAGCCGGAAGGCACGCATCCTGCTCGGCGCCGCGGCGACGGTCGAGGCTTACGTGCCGGTCGATATTTCCGGCGATTTTCTGCAGCAGGACGCGGCGCAGCTGCGCCGCGATTTCCCGCATCTGGCGGTTTATCCGGTGGTCGGCGACTTCACCCAAAGCTTCGCGATACCGGGGCCGATCGCGATGCTGCCGCGTGTCGGATTTTTCCCGGGCTCGACCATCGGCAATTTCGAGCCGCATGAGGCGGCGAAGTTTCTGCGCCATGCCGGCACCATCCTCGGCCACGGTGCGGTGTTGGTGGTCGGCGTCGATCTCGTCAAGGACGCCAAGATTCTGTGCCCGGCCTATAACGACGCCGAAGGCGTGACCGCCAAATTCAACCTCAATCTGTTGACGCGCATCAATCGCGAGCTCGGCGCCGATTTCGATTTGTCGACGTTCGAGCATCACGCCTATTACAATCACGAGCGGAACAGGATCGAGATGCACCTCGCCAGCACCAAACGGCAGAAGGTGAAGATCAACGGCAAGGCGATCAGTTTCCGCGCCGGCGAGACTATCCATACCGAAAACAGCTACAAATACACCATCGAGTCGTTCCAGGCGCTGGCGCGCGGCAGCGGCTGGACGCCGCTGAAGGCCTGGAGCGATGGATTTTTCGCCGTGCACGCAATCAGGAATCAGTAAACAGGTATCGGAAATCGGGTATTAGAGTCCCGATCCCTGTTCCCCGATGCCCGGTTACTGATATGCCCGTCTGCGAAGTCGACCCTTGGCGCCTGCAATATTTCGCCCATGTCGACACCGCTGCCAACATCCCGACGGAGGACAGCGACGCCTGGCAATGGTACCCGGCGCATCGTTTCGTCTATGACAAGCTGAAGCTGGCGCTTTCGCAGAATCTCGAAGCCGCGCCGCACGGCGTGCCGCCGCCGCGCTATCCGGTGTTTTCCAAGCCCATCGTCAATCTCAAGGGCATGGGCGTCGGCAGCCACGTGCTCAATTCGCAGGCCGACTATCTTGCGTACTACACGCCGGGCCATTTTTGGATGACGCTGCTCGACGGCCGGCACGTCTCCTCCGACATCGCCGTGGTCGAAGGCGAGCCGCGCTGGTGGCGCCACGCCACCGGCAAGCCCGCGGGCGAGGGGACCTTCGATTATTGGATCGTGCGTGCCGAGCCGGATCCCGGCATCGAAGCGCGCTGCGGCGAATGGGTGCGAAAAAATCTCGCCGGCTATAGCGGCATGCTCAATATCGAGACCATCCGCGAAACCATCATCGAGGCGCATTTGCGCTTTTCCGACCAGTGGCCCGACCTCTACGGTCCCGGCTGGGTCGACGCCGTGGTCGGACTCTACGAGCGCCACGAATGGGATTTTCCTGACGACGATCGCAGCGAGGGTTATAGCGTCGTGCTGTTCGGCCCGAACGGCCGGCGCTACCTGCATCCGCCATCGGCGCTGGTCGACGATGTGGAGGCGATACCGGGCGTCACCAGCGTGCAAATCACGTTCCACGAAAACTGGGCGCCGGAGCAGCACGCCATGCCGCCCGGCGGCTTTCGCCTCGCCATCGTCAACGGCTTCGACCTGCGCGCCGCGCTGGCAGGCCGCGAGCGGTTGCGCGAATACTTCCTGCCTGCCCGGGAGGGAGAGCGTAGGCTATAGTCGCCCGCTTCACGTTGAATTATCGACCCGGGACACGAGGATGGCGCTGCGTAGCCTTATTGCCGCTTTGGCGCTGGTCGCGACCCTCGGGCCGGCGCTGGCGCAGCAAGAGGTCAAGATCGGCATCGGTTACGGGCTGGCGTTTTTGCCGCTCTATATCTGCGAAGATCTCAAGCTCGTCGAAAACTACGCCAAGACGGAGCAACTTGATCTCAAGGTGAGCTTTCCGCGGCTCAAGGGCGCCGCGCAAGTGCGTTCCGCGCTGGCTTCCGGCGCCATCGCGATGGGGCCGTTCGGCACGGCGCCGCTGTTGGCGGCCTGGGACAAGGCAAAGGGCACGCCAGAGCAGATCTTTGCCGTGTCCGGCATGACCTCGCTGCCGCTCACGCTATTGAGCAATCGACCGGACGAGCATTCGATCGGCGACCTCAAGCCGAGCGACCGGATCGCGGTGCCGACGCTGACGTCGCCGCAGATGCAGCTCCTGGCCATGCAATCGGAGAAGGTGTTCGGCCGCCACGATCGGCTGCGCGGCCAGGTGGTGGTGCTGTCGCATGCGGCTGCCGTCGACGCGCTAGGTGAGAGCCCAGCCGGGGGCAAAGAGGCCGTGACCGCTTATTTCGCCTCGCCGCCTTACACGGAAATCGCCTTGCGTGATGCCGATGTGCATCCGATCCTGACATCGTCGGACGTGCTTGGCGGCAAATTCTCCTTCCTTATCTTGGGCGCGACCAGGGCCGCGCTGGACGCGGAACCGCGGCTTCCCGGAGCGGTCGCGAAGGCGATGGACGAGGCCGCGCGCATCATCCACGACGACCCCCGCCGCGCGGCGCAAATCTATTTGACGCACGAACCATCCGGCACGCTCAACGCCGCCGCGATGGCCGGCGTGATCGGTGACATCAAGGACGAGTTCGGCAGCGCGGTCCATGGCGTGCAAGCCATGGCCGATTTCATGGCCCGGCACGGCGAACTGAAAGCGCCGCCGAAGAGTTGGAAGGACATTGTTGCCCCGGCATTATTGAATTCGTCGAGCAGTTAAGGGATCAAGCATGACCAACGTCGTCAGCATTTGCGGCAGCTTGCGCAAGGGATCGTACAACCGGATGGTGCTCAACCACTTGCCGGGCTGGGCGCCCCCGGGCATGACCATCGCGGAAGCGCCGCCGTTCTCGGAATTTCCGCTTTACAACGCCGACATCCAGAATTCGGCCGGCTTTCCGGCTCCGGTACAAAAGCTTGCCGAGGCGGTCCGCGCCGCCGACGGCATCATTTTCGTTTCACCGGAATATAATTATTCGATCCCCGGCGGCCTGAAGAACGCCATCGACTGGGTGTCGCGCGTGCCGAACCAGCCGTTCGTGGGCAAGCCGGTAACGATGATGTCGGCGACGGGCGGCATTCTCGGCGGCGGCCGCATGCAATACGATCTGCGCCGCTGCATGATTTTTCTTGATGCCCTGACCATGAACAAGCCGGAAGTCTTCATCGGCAGCGCGCCGCAGAAATTCGACGACAAGACCGGCGAGCTCAAGGACGAACAGGCGGTCGGCTTCATCAAGCAGCAGCTTGCCGCTTTCGCCAAGTTCATCGCGCAGCACGGCGGCAAAAGCTGAGGCAAAAGCTGAAGCGGCGCTGCGAATAAAAGGGGAGAGGATCATGGCGCGTCTTGACGGCCGGGTGGCGATATTGACCGGCGGGGCCAAGGGGATCGGCCGGCATTATGCGCAGGCGCTCGCCGCGCAAGGCGCGCGGCTGATGATCGCCGACATTGCCGACGGCGGGGCGATTGCGGAGGAGCTGGCGCGCAAGCACGGCGCCAATTCGGTGGCAAGCGCGGTCACCGACGTTTCCGACGAGACCGCGGTCAAGGCGCTGGTGGCCAAGACCATGGACCGCTTCGGCAAGATCGACATTCTGGTCAATAACGCCGCGCTGTTCGCGCCGCTGCAAGAGCAGAAGGTCACCGAGATCGACGTCGCACTGTGGGATCGCGTGATGGCGATCAACATCCGCGGCGTGTTTCTGATGACCAAGCACGTTGCGCCGCACATGATCGCGCAGAAATACGGAAAGATCGTCAATATCAGCTCGGGAACGGTGGCCCGCGGCATTCCGCAGTTCGCCCATTACGTGACCTCCAAGGGCGCGGTGACCGCGTTCACCCGGGCGACTTCGCGCGAGCTCGGCGAACATAACATCTGCGTCAACAACCTGGCGCCGGGCTTTACGCTCTCCGACACCGTGGTCGAGGAAAATCCCCAGCATCTGGAGCATTCACGCGCGCCCTCGATCGCGCGCCGGGCGCTCAAGCGCGACGAATATCCGGAAGATCTGCTCGGGGCTTTGGTGTTCCTGGTTTCCGCCGACAGCGATTTCATCACCGGTCAGACCATCGCGGTGGACGGCGGCGCTACCAACAATTAGACGAACGAGGTTCGGTTTCAGCGCAGCGGCAGGTCATCGAGCAGCGTCTGCGCGGCTTTGACGGCGGCGGCGAAGCCGCGCTGTTGCGGAGCCGCTGCCGCAAAGCAGCGCAGGAACTGCACGTCGGCTTCGGCGCTGAGCGCGTCGGGATCCTGGTCCGGTCCTGGCTTTTGCGCGGTTTCGGCGGCCTTTTTGATGAAATCGCGGCGGATCGCGTTGCAGGCCGCAATCGGGCCGATCGGGCGAAAGTCCTTGGTGTAAGCGATGAAGACACGGCCGCCGTGTTCGAGCGCAATGAAAATCTCATCGGCTTCGGCCGGGACTTCGTCTTGCGTCCGCGATGCCAGCATGGCGTAGGCAAAATCGGTATTTGCCGGCTGATGGATCGGCAAGTCGGCAAAGCGTACGATCGCGGCGTCGGTCATCACCGCTTGCGTGTAGAAATCGTTGTCGCGCACAACGGCGCTCGGCTCCTGCGGCAAGGGCGCGGAGTCCTTGTCCCACCAGTCCTTGTGCTCCTGCAGCCAGTGCCGAAACAAGCCGTCGGTCGTCACGATGACGCGAGTGCGGGCGTCGACCTTGCCATAGACCATGCCGTCGAGAAGACCGAAACCCTCGTCATGTTGAAACAGCGTGTCGAGATTGATGGCGCTCTCGCCGTCGAGCCCCTTGATCGCCACCGGCTCGACGATGACGCGCATAAGCTTTTCAAGATCGGCCAGCTCGCGATTGTCCAGCGCGATGACTTTTTCGTCGTCGCCGCCGGTCGGATTTGCCGGTTCGGCATCGGTGGCGGCCTTGACCTTGGCGATCGCCGCGTCGCGGGCGGCGATGTAGGCGTCCTCTGCCGGTGTCGCCGCGGCGGACGATGCGACGGCCAGAGCCGCCGTGATCAGCGCCGCGAGCCGGCATTTTGCGCGAAGACGTTGCCGCATTCCACTTTGTCGCCGCCGACGCAATCCAAGTTCATGCCGCGGCGATTTCTCTGGCATGCCGGAGCAAACTCCCTTAGGCGAATGCACACTCGCCCGTTGCACCGCCGGATATGACACATCCCCACAATAAGCTCGGACTCGCCCTGGGAGTTGCCGGCGTCGTGTTATTCGCCGGCACGCTGCCGGCGACCAGATTCACCGTGGCGACGATCGACCCGCTGTTTCTGACCGCGGCGCGTGGCGCCATCGCCGGCATCGCCGGTCTGATCGCGCTGACCCTGTTACGCCGGCCGTTGCCGCCGCGCCCGCTCTGGCGCGAAATTTTCTTGGGCGGGTCATGTACCGTTGTCGGCTTTCCCATGTTGACGGCGCTGGCCATGGTCAGCGTGCCGGCCGCCCATGGCGGCGTCGGCTCGGTATCGTGCCGCTCGCCACGGCCGGCGCCGCCGCGCTTGTCGCCCACGAGAGGCCGAGCGCCGGTTTCTGGATTGCCAGTCTGGTTGGGGCGGCAATCGTGATCATTTTCGTGCTCAGCCGGCCGCAAGCGCGCACCTTTGCGATCGGCGATCTGTTCCTGTTCGGCACCGTGCTTGCCGGCGCCTTCGGTTATGCGTTGTCCGGCCGCGTCAGCATGACCATGCCGGGCTGGGAAGTGGTGTCCTGGCAGGTGGTCGCCTTCCTGCCGTTTTCTTTGGTGGCGGCCTTCTTGCTTCGGCCGCACGATTTTTCGGTCATTCCGGTCAAGGCCTGGCTTGGACTCGCCTATGTCGGTCTCGTCAGCCAATTCTTTGCCTTTTTTGTATTCAACGCCGCGATGGCGATGACCGGCGTTGCCCGCATCGGGCAGCTGATGCTGCTGCAGCCATTTGTGATTGTCGTGCTTGCAGCCCTGATCGACGGCGAGCCGATCGAAGTCGCGACGCTTGCCTATGCCGCTGCAGTGGTGGCCACCGTGCTCGTCGGTCAGCGTATGCCGGTGCGCCGACGATGAGCTGTCGAGCGGCTGGCGGTCTCGGCGCGGCCGGCGCACCCGCATAGCAGCCCCGCTTGCCGGCCGCTTTGGCCGCTATTTCCGGTCCGGAGCGATTTGATTATATTCCGTACAGCTATTCGAACGATGGAAGTTTTGGAGGATCCCATGGCGGTCGCGATCGCAAAAGAAACCAAACCCGGGCCGAAGCACAATATCGAAGCGATGCGAGAGGACTTCTACGGACGAATCGCCAAGAAGGACATGGCGCCGTTGTGGAAGGTGATGAGATCGATGGTCACCAAGGAGCCGGTCTCGCGCTGTCAGCCCCATGTCTGGCACTTCGACGACGTGAAATCGCTGGTCATGGAATCCGGCGGCCTGATCACCGCCGAGGAGGCGGAGCGCCGGGTGCTGATCCTGGAAAATCCGGCGCTGCACGGCGAATCCAAGGTCACCAATTCGCTCTTTGCCGGAATCCAGATGATCATGCCCGGCGAGGTCGCGCCGGCGCACCGTCACGCGGCCTCGGCGATTCGTTTCGTCCTCGATGGCGAGGGCGCCTATACCGCGGTCGAGGGCGAGAAGGCCTTCATGTCGCCCGGCGATTTCGTCATCACCGCCAATTGGGCGCCGCACGATCACGGCAATCCATCGAACAAGGCGATGCTGTGGCTCGACGTGCTCGACGTTCCGGCGGTCAACTTCTTCGAGGCGTCTTTCGCCGAACACTTCGACGACGCCATGCAGAAGACGACGCGGCAGGATGGCGATTCGATGAATTTTTACGGCTCCGGCGTGCTCCCGGACGGAACCCCGGCCATGAACCGGACGCCCATCATCAACTACACCTATGCACGCACGCGCCCGATCATTGCCCGCATGGCGCAGGCCGGCGAGATCGACAAACGCCGCGGCGCGCGCGTGCGCTACGCCAATCCGGTCACCGGCGGTCCGGTGCTGCCGACGATGAGCGCCCATCTGGCGCTGCTGCCCAAGGGGTTCAAGGGCGAGCCGTACCGGGCCACCGATGGCACGATCTTTGTGTGCGCCGAAGGCAAGGGCACCACCACTGTCGACGGCAAGGTGCTCGAATGGGGTCCGCAGGACGTGTTCGTGGTGCCGCCGTGGAAGCGCTATTCGCACAATGCGGAAAAGGAGTCGGTGTTGTTCTCGATCTCCGACCGCCCGGCGCAGGAAGCCCTCGGCATCTGGCGCGAGGAGAAGTAGACGCGGCGCAAGGTGCGTCCGTTATCCAAGGGCGCCGAGCCGCACCGACGCGAGGGCTGCATCGTGCAAGTCATGCCGCGGTCCGCGGCAGAATGATCCGGATCTCGGTGAACTCGCCCGGCGCGCTGTCGACTTCGATGCTGCCGGCATGCTGCTTGACGATGATGTCGTGGCTGATCGAAAGGCCAAGGCCGGTGCCCTCGCCAGCCGGCTTGGTGGTGAAGAAGGGATTGAACATCTTCTCCTTCACTTCCGGCGGGATGCCGATGCCGTTATCGCGAATCCTGATCTCGACGCGGTTGCCGAGGCTCTTGGTGCTGGCCGCAAGGCGCGGTTCGTGGCCGTTGCCGGCGACGTCCGCACCGCGCTTTGTCGCGGCGTAGAATCCGTTGGCGATGAAATTCAGCAGCGCCCGACTGATCTCCTGGGGATAGAGGTCGGCTTGCCCGGCATCCGGGTCGAACGAACGCTCGATCGCGATGGTAAAGCCTTGGCTTTCGGCACGGGCGCCGTGATAGGCGAGATTTAAGCTCTCCTCGACGATCGCGTTGATGTCGACCGCCCTCTGCTCTCCCGAGCCTTCGCGCGAATGCAGCAGCATGTTCTTGACGATGGAGTCGGCCCGCTTGCCGTGCTGCGCGATCTTGTCAAGATTTCCTCTCAACGTATCGGCGAGGTCGTCGATGTCTGCGCGAGCCTTCGCATCAAGCGGAGCGGCTCTTAGCGCATCCTGCAGCTCCTCGATCAGCTCGACCGATACCCCGGAAAAGTTGTTGACGAAATTGAGCGGATTTTTGATTTCGTGGGCGATGCCGGCGGTGAGTTGGCCGAGCGAGGCGAGCTTCTGGGTCTGCACCAGGCGGTCCTGCGCGGTGCGCAAGTCCTCGAGCGATTTTGCCAGTTCCTGCGTTCGCTGCTGCTCGGCCTCGAACAGCCGGACGTTCTCGATCGCGATCGCCGCTTGGTCGGCGAAGATAGAGACCAGCTCGATTTGCTTTTGGGAGAACGGCCGCACTTCGGCTCGTGTCAGCGTGAACACGCCGATCGCAACGCCTTCGCGCAGCATCGGCACACCGAGTATGGTGCGAAACTCGCCGTGCTTGAGTGCTTCGCCGAACTGATAGTCAGGATCGCTATGCACATCCGGAATATGAACCACCTTTCCTTCGAGCAGTGCGCGACCGGTTGCCGACCGACGTTCCGGCACGACGGGAATGTCGCGCACGGAATCCATGAACGCCGCGGAGAACCCGTAGGACTCGGCTCGATAGAAAAACTCGCCCTTCTGGCGGGTGATAGTGGCCTTGTCGGCGTCGCATAGCCGCGCCGCCGATTCGACCAGCGTCTGCAACACTGTCTGCAGGTTGAACGCCGAGCGGCTGATGACCTTGAGCACGTCGGCGGTCGCCGTCTGCCGATCCAGGGATTCGCGCAGTTCGTTGAGCAGCCGCGTGTTCTCGATGGCGATGACGGCTTGAGCGGCGAAGTTTTTGACCAATTCGACTTGTCGATCGGTAAATAGCCGCACTTCTTGCCGGTAGATGGAAATTGCACCTACCAGCTTGCCTTCCTTGAGCATCGGAACGATGAGAAGCGTGCGAGCGTTGGCGAGGTCGGCAAGATCGGCGACCGCCTGATTGCCCTCCAGGTAGGGTTGACGCGTTCGAATGTCGTCGATGTGCGCGATTTGCCTGGTTCGCGCCACATGCGCCAAGCCGCTCTCGGGATGGGGGCGGATTATCGTGCCAAGTCGTTGCGCGAACTGAGGCGGCGGATTGTGCAATGCGACGGTGCGATAGGCATCCCCGTCGTAAAGGTTCAAAGTGCCGAATTCGGCTTGGCATATGCGCGTCGCATTCTCCATGATGGCCTGGAAAACCGGCTCCAACTCACCGGGCGACGAGCTTATGACACGCAGCACGTCTGCAGTCGCCGTTTGCTGTCCCAGCGAAACTGAAAGCTCACGCGTTCTCTGCTGTTCGGCTTCGAACAACTTAACGTTCTCAACGGCGATAGCGGCCTGGTCGGCGAAGGTTTCGACGAGGGCAATCTGCTTGTCTGAAAAAGGTCGTACTTCCAGACTGTAGGTCAGGATTACACCAAACAGTTCGGCGCCTTTGAGGATCGGTACGGTCAGGATCGTGCGAACCGGCGCGGCATCTATTGACTTGAATGTGTATTCCGGGTCGAGCTTGACGTCGGGAATGTGAACCGTGCGACGTTCATACGCCGCGCGACCGGCGGCGCTGGATCGGTCGGGACGAATGGGGTTGCTTCGAATAAACTGTTCGAGCGCCAAGGGCGCGTTGTAGGAGACAACACACCGTAACATCTCGCCGTCGAACCGGAAGATAAATGCCCTATCGGCACCGCACAATTTGACCGCGTTTTCGGCAACGGTGTCGAAAACCGGCTGCAGGTCGAACGCCGACCGGCTGATGATTTCAAGCACATTGCTTGTCGCGGTCTGCTGCTGCAGTGATTCAGTGAGGTCGGTGGTGCGCTGACGCAATTCGTTCAGCAATCGCGCATTCTCGATGGCGATGACCGCTTGCGCGGCGAAGTTTTGTACCAGTTCGATCTGCTTGCCGTCGAACGGCCGCACCTCCTGTCGATAAATTATAATGCAGCCGATCATCTCGCCGTCTTTGAGCATCGGCACGCCGAGCACGGTCCGCGCGCCGGCAAGCTCGATGGTCGCAATGCGCAATTTGTCGCCATGCGTGGGCGCGGCGGCAATGTCGGCGACCTGATAGGTCTCTTTGGTATCGAGCATCCGGCCCAGGCCTAGACGGGCATCGACGCGGAACGGTGCTTCCTGGCGCAAGAACTCCACATAAGCCGGCGGCGCGCCATGGGTCGCGCCGACGCGAAACGTATCCGCGTCCCGCAACAGGAGATTGCCGAACCGGGCGCCGCAGATGCGCACGGCGTTCTGCAGCATTGCCGCAAAAACTGGAGTCAACGCGCCGGTCGAGCTGGAAATGACGCGGAGAACCTCCGCGGTCGCGGTTTGTTGCTCCAGCGATTCGGTCAGATCGTCGGTGCGCTGGCGCAATTCGCCGAGCAGTCGCGCATTCTCGATGGCGATCACCGCCTGGGCGGCAAAGGTCTCCACCAGTTTAATCTCTTTGTCGGTGAACGGTTTTACTTCGGAACGTCGAATTGTGAGCGCGCCGACCGGCTCATCCCCTCTAAGCATCGGGACGGACAAAATCGTCCGGTAGCCCAACCGGCGCGCCATCTCGCTGCCATCCGGGTATTCCTGGGCGAAGGCCACGGGGTCATAGACGTGGACTATCGTCCGATCCACGACGGCGCGTCCGGTGATCCAGCTACGTTGAATGGGCCAGTCGTCGAAGTCCAATTGCAGCGGCCCGTGATGCGCCCTGACGTTCAGTCGCTCGCCCTGGCGCAAGAAGATGATTGAATCATACGCGTCGCAGTGGCGGCAGGCGGACTCCACGAGCGTGTCCAGAACGGTCTGCAGGTCGAAGGTTGAACGGCTGATGATTCTTAAGACGTCGGCTGCAGCAGTCTGCTGCTGGACGGCCTGGTCGCGCTCGCGAATAAGCTGTGCGATCTCTGCTTGCCGGCTGGCAGCGGAGCCAGCGCGGGAATAGGCCTTGGCCGCGCTGCGGCGCTTCGGCTTCGCCCTCTTGCGACGTCGCGCCTCGGCCGACTTTGCACTCGCTCTCGAGCGTCGTCTCATTGGTCGCCCCCGCGGCTCAAGAGAAGACTTGTACCAAACCGAATCCTAGCACATCGGCAATGGTCGCTTCAAAACCGTCGGCGGTATTCGGCGGGGGTGGTGCCGACTTGGCGGGCGAAGGCGCGGCGCAGCCGCTCCTCTTGCTGAAAGCCGCAGGCTGCCGCGATCCGTTTGATCGGCATGTCGGTCTCCTCCAGGCTCCTACGCACCGCCTCGATGCGGATTTTCTCGACCATGCGTGCCGGCGTCACGCCGATTGTTGCGGCGTAGATCCGTGCGAAATTGCGCGGGCTCATGCCGGCCCGCTCCGCAAGCCGCTCGACGCGCAGATCGCCCGCGACATTATCGGCGATCCAGTCGTGCAGCGGCTCGAAATGGTTCGGCGCGTTGCCGTCGGCGGCCGCCGTCTGCGCCGCGAGCGGCATCGAAAATTGCGATTGCCCGCCGGGACGATTGAGAAACACCACGAGTTGCCGCGCCACCTGCATCGCAAGCTTGCGGCCGAGATCGTCCTGGACCAGCGCCAGGCTCAGGTCGATTCCCGCGGTGACGCCGGCGGAGGTCCAGACGCTGCCGTCGCGCACATAGATCGGGTCGGGATCGACCTTGATGTCGGGATAGTCCTGCTGGAGACGGCCGCAAAACTTCCAATGCGTCGTCGCCGCGCGTCCCGACAGCGCGCCGGCTTCCGCCAAGAGAAACGCGCCGGTGCAGACCGAGGCAACGCGACTCGCAGAAGAAGCCTGACGGCGGATCCAGGCCACGGTGCCTTTGTCGCTCATCGCATGGTCGACGCCGGGGCCGCCGGGGAGGATCAAGGTGTCGATGCGCTGTCCGCTTGCTGCCTTCGCCATGGCCTGCGTGAGCAGCGGCAGGCCCGACGACGAGCGGATCGGGCCGCCGCGGTGCGACACCACGACGATACGATAGGGCGCGCCGTGGCTTGGCGCGCCGCGCGTGCCGCAGGCCATTTCATTGGCGCTGGCAAAGACCTGGACCGGGCCGGCGACGTCGAGCAGCTGCACGTCCTCGAACGCCAGCATCACGACCAGACGCGGCTTGGCCTTGGCTTTTTGCATATCACGCCTCCCAACGGGCTTGGCAGAAAATAACAGGTATAATGACATTGCTGCCATAGCCGGCCCGCCATGACAATGCGCTTCTTCACAATGCGCTTTTCGCGGGAGTCGCTTTCGCCATGCCGATGCCCAGCCGGGATGTTCTTGTCTTGTCGGTCGGACAAGCCCTGACCAGCACGGTGGTTTCGCTCTTGACGTCGGTCTCGAGCCTGTCGGGGGCTTATCTCGCTCCCGTGCCGTCGCTGGCCACCGTCCCGGTGACCGCAAGCGTTCTGGGCACGCTCTTGATGATCTACCCGGCCGCGACGTTGATGGGCCGGCTCGGCCGCCGCGGCGGTTTCATGTTCAAGGCCGGCATCGGAGTCGTCGGCGGCGCGGTCTGCGCCATTGCCTTGCTGATCGCCAGTTTCACTGCGCTGATCGCCGGCACCTTCCTGCTCGGGATTTTCAGCGCCTTCGGCCAGTATTATCGCTTCGCGGCGATCGACGCGGCGCGCAATCCGCAGGAGCGCACCTCCGCTGTTGCCATCGTCACCGGCGGCGGCGTTGTCGGCGGCATTGCCGGACCGTTTCTCGGCGGCAATTTCGCCAATCTCTTCGCCGCGGTCCCTTATGGCAGCGCTTTCGTGGTCTTGAGCGTGGTTTGTATCTGTCTCGCGGCGTCGCAGTTCCTCTTATCGGCCGATCTCGGCCGCGATGCCCATCGCAGCGCCAACCCCGCCGCGTCCACGTTCGCGTTCAATGCCGATTTTGCCAAAGCAAGCGCGATCTGCGCCATCGGCTTTGCGGTCATGACGCTGGTCATGAATGCGGCGCCCTTGTCGCTGCAGCTGTGCGGCTTTTCGCTGCCGGTATCGTCGACCGTGCTGCAGGTGCACTTCGCCTTGATGTATCTGCCGTCGTTCTTCAATCCGGCGCTGGTGGCGCTCATCGGCTTGCGCGGCCTCGTGGCGGTCGGCGTGATCGCCGGCGCCGCCGGATGCGTGCTGACGGCGGTGACGGAACAGACGCTCGGCGTTTATATGATCGAGCTCGGTCTCTCTGGCATTGCCTGGAATTTCATCTTCAATGGCGGGACGCTGTTGCTCGCCAACACTTATCCGGCCGCCGGCAAGACCAGGGCACAGGGACTGAATTCGCTCTTCGTCTATAGCGCCAATTTGCTGGCGTCGTTCTCGGCCGGAGCGCTGATGGCGTCTTTCGGCTGGCAATGGGTGAATTTGGCGTGCCTGCCGGTTCTGGCCGTCGCCGTGCTCGCTTTGCGCCCGCGCCACGAAGTGGCGCAGCGCGCTGCCGCGTGATCAAGGGAGACCAACCATGCTTGAGCTGCGCCCGAGCTGCGAATGCTGCGACAAGGATCTGCCGCCGGCTTCGACGGAGGCGATGATTTGTACGTTCGAATGCACGTTCTGCCGCGACTGCGTCGACAACCGGCTCAAGGGCGTCTGCCCGAATTGCGGCGGCAACTTCGTGCCGCGTCCGATCCGGCCTCTGGCCAAGCTGGTCGCCAATCCGCCGGCGACGCATCGCACGCTCAATCCGGCGGGCTGCGGCGGCGCGGTCCGCAGCTAAAAGGCCTCGCCGCCAAGGCTCAGGCGTTGAGTGCATTCATCAGCCGGCCGAGGTTCTCCGGCACGGAGCTATCGCCGCCGAGCTTGTCCTTGAGCCGCTTGAGGCAGCCCCACAGCACTGCCTGATTGCTGTTGACCACCGGCTTGCCCAGGGCCTGTTCGATCGCGACGACCGCCTCGATCTGCGTCGTATTGGTGCAGCTCAGGAAAATGCCGTCGGCGTCCGGCATATCGTTCTCCCGCGCCAGTTCCAGCCAGCGCTGCGGCGTCACTTTCTCGAAGTCAGCCGGGGTCTTGCATTTGAGCGCCACGTCTTTGACCACGGTGAAACCCGCGGCGGCAAGATAGTCGATGATGCTTTTGTTCGACATATACGGGCTGAGCAACACGAGCTTTTTCAGCCCCAGCGCCCGCATGGCGTCGTTGACCAGGCGCGACGTCGACAGCGCCTCGATGCCGGTGGTGCGCCGAATGAGGTCGATGATGCGCGCCTCGCCGTCGGCGCCTTCCTTCATCGAAGTATGGGTGCAGTGAAAGACGATGAGGTCCGGAGCGGCGTCGGCGAGCGTGCCGGCGGCATGCGCGATCTCGTCGGTAAGCTCGGCGACCGTCTTGTTCGGCTGGCCGGCCACGCGCCCGCGTGCGACCAATATGCCAAGGCCCTCCGGCGCATAGTGGTTGAACTGCGGCTCGGTCATGCGGTTGACCGAGGGGATGATCAGGCCGATGCGCGCCCGCGGCTCCGGCAGTTCGGCGGAAAGGCGATCTTTCGCGGCGACGGCGTCCATTTCTTCCTCCACGCGGCCTTGCTGTTGTGCGCCTATCCTAGCAAGGCGAATTCGCGTCCGCGATGCCTTGCGCCTCGGTTCCGCCGATGTAAGATAATACCGGGCGTCGGATTTTGGGATTGCATGGGGGATTGCATGCGGCTGATGTCGTTCGTGAAGATCGCGATGCTGGCGGGCGTGGTCGCGCTGCCGTCTTTTGCCTCGGCCAAGGCGATGAAGGCGCCGCCGGGCTCCTGCACTGTCGACAAGAAGCACTTCGTCGCCGCCAATACGGTGTGTTCGTTCAACTGCAACCCGCAGACTAAATGGTGCAGCCAGCAGCTTTGCGTGAACGGCACGTTCACGGCGATGCTGCCCTGCTATACCGGCTTTTGCACGCCGAACTGCGGCGGCTGACCGGCTCTGCTCTTGCTGCCGAAACGACTGCGCCCGCGCTTTCGCGGGGCTGGTCTTGCCGCGCCGGGCGTAAGCGCGTAACCGGTTCGGCAACGAACCAGGCTGCACACAGGCGCAATGGACCTACCGGCCAAAAAGTCGAAGTCGATCAAAGGCGTAACCGGCGACTGGGAAGTCGTCATCGGCATGGAAGTCCATGCCCAGGTCACCTCGGCGGCTAAACTCTTCTCCGGCGCTTCCACCGCGTTCGGCGGCGAGGCCAATGCCCATGTCTCGCTGGTCGACGCCGCGATGCCGGGCATGCTGCCGGTGATCAATGCCGAATGCGTGCGCCAGGCGGTGCGCACCGGGCTGGGCCTCAAGGCCAAGATCAATCCAAAGTCGGTGTTCGACCGGAAGAACTATTTTTATCCGGATCTGCCGCAGGGCTATCAGATCAGCCAATACAAGCAGCCGATCGTGGGCGAGGGCGAGGTCACGGTCGACATGCCGGACGGCGAGACGGTGCGGGTCGGCATCGAGCGGCTGCATCTGGAGCAGGATGCCGGCAAATTGCTGCACGAAGAGCATCCCAACATGTCGCTCGTCGATCTCAACCGCTCCGGCGTGGCGCTGATGGAGATCGTCACCAAGCCCGAGCTGCGCTCGGCCGACGAGGCCAAGGCATTTCTCGCCAAGCTGCGCAGCGTGCTGCGCTATCTCGGCACCTGCGACGGCGACATGGAGAAGGGAAGCTTGCGGGCCGACGTCAACGTCTCGGTGCGCAAGCCGGGCGCGCCGCTCGGCACCCGCTGCGAGATCAAGAACGTCAACTCGATCCGCTTCATCGGCCAGGCCATCGAACATGAGGCGCGCCGCCAGGTCGACATCATCGAAGACGGCGGGGCGATCGAGCAGGAGACGCGGCTGTTCGACCCGGACAAGGGCGAGACGCGGTCGATGCGCAGCAAGGAAGAAGCGCACGACTATCGGTATTTCCCCGATCCCGATCTGCTGCCGCTGGAGCTGTCGCCGTCGCTCGTTGCCGAGCTGCAAAAGAACCTGCCCGAGCTGCCGGACGAGAAAAAAGCCCGGTTCATGCGCGATTTTGCGCTGTCGACATACGACGCCGACGTGCTCGTCGCCGAACGCGAGATGGCGGAATATTTCGAGAGCGTCGTCACAGGTGGCGCAAAATCGCGGCGCGATCCGAAGCTTGCCGCCAATTGGGTGATCAACGAATTGTTCGGCCGGCTCAACAAAGAAGGCACCGATATTGCCGCCGCGCCGGTTTCCGCCGAGCAGCTCGGCGTCATTCTCGACCTCATCGGCGATGGCACGATCTCGGGCAAGATCGCCAAGGAGGTGTTCGAGATCGTCTGGACCGAGGGCGACGATCCGCGCGCGATCGTCGAGCAGCGCGGCTTGAAGCAGGTGACCGACCTCGGAGCGATCGAGAAGATCGTCGACGAGATCGTCGGCAACAACCCGGACAAGGTCGCCGACGCCAAAGCGAACCCCAAAGCGGTCGGCTGGTTCGTCGGCCAGGTGATGAAGGCCTCGGGCGGCAAGGCCAATCCGCAGGCCGTCAACGATCTCTTGCGCAAGAAGCTTGGTCTCTGAGCGCAAGCGTTCGCGACGCAATGTTGCGGTCGCCGAGTGAACGCCGCAGCGTCCCGCGACATCGTCAATCGGAATCGAATCTTGCGCGTGGCGCCCCCTTGCCGCGCTTCGCTCCGCCCGCCGAAGCCGCCGCGCGCGCGAATCGCTTGGCACCGATTCGTGCGTTTTGCGCGCCATCGCGCCCGCCAAGGCGCCCGTAAAGCGGCCCGGTGCATAATTATTTTCACCGCGCGACAGCGGGCCGCGCCGGCCTTTGCCGTGATGGTAAAAACGCGTAAGCAAACGGCGCTCCGGCGGTGCCGGCGCCGCCAAGTCAAAATCGGTGACTTCGCAGAAACCCGCATTTCATCGGCATTTCTGCACGATGCGGAAAAATTTGCGAGAAACCGCGCGAGCAAAATAATTTTCCGCGCGATCGCGCTTGCGCAGCCGCGGCGCGCCGCGCGCGCGGCGCCGGGCGGCGGCGCCTATACACAAAATTAAGTGGAGTCACTGTTATTTTTTTTCCTGTGTAGTAATCGGGACGTAGTGCGGATCGATTCGCGACTGCACTGACCGATATCGCCATCCACTCAAGCTAGGAGGGCAGCAATGGCGAAGAAGAGAAAAGCGAAAGCTAAGGCGAAGAAACCGGCCGCGAAGCGTCGGAAGAAGAAGTAGCCGACGTCAATCGATCTTTGACTTCACTTCGTCGAAGATCGCGTCACACGGGCCGGCCAACGTCGAAGGCGGATCGACGATCGCCAGAGGCGGGCCGGTACCGGTGGACGACAAGGGGGCGTCGGCGGGACGAAAGGTGCAAGCTTCGCGATCGCGCTACGTTGATGCGGCAGCGAAGACGAGGGACGGAAAAACCGAACCTCGCGCTGACAAAGACAGTCGGACACTTGCCCTTCAGCCATCTCGCCGACGCCCTCGGTGCGTTGGCATCCTTCCGAAAACTTTCACCGGCGTCGTGGAGCAATTCCGCGGCGCCGTTTTTTTCTTAAGCGCCGTTTTTTCTTACCACTGACATGAAGCGTGTACGCAAGGCTGCGGCGAAGACCGCGAAGCGAAAAGCGGCGAGCCATCCGACGGCGACCGCGCGCCGTGCGCGGCCCGGCGCAAAGCCGATCGAGCTTTATTACTGGCCGACGCCGAACGGCTGGAAAATCTCGATCATGCTCGAGGAGTGCGGCCTGCCCTATGTCGTGCGGCCGGTCGACATTTCGAAGGGCGAGCAATTCACCGCGGAGTTTTTGGCGATCTCGCCGAACAACCGCATGCCGGCGATCGTCGATCCGGCCGGACCTGGCGGGCGGCCGATCTCGGTGTTCGAATCCGGCGCCATTCTGCAATATCTCGGCCGCAAGACCGGAAAATTCTATCCGCGCGAAGAGCGCGCCCGCGTCGCCGTCGAGGAATGGCTGTATTGGCAGGTCGGCGGGCTCGGCCCGATGGCGGGGCAGGCAGTTCATTTCCGCCGTTACGCGCCGCAGGAAATCTTCTACGCGATCGCGCGCTACACCGACGAGGTCAATCGTCTCTATGGCGTGATGAATACGCGGCTCGCTGCTTGCGAATTTCTCGCCGGCCGTTATTCGATCGCCGACATGGCGGCGGTCGGCTGGGTGCGGCTTGCCGAGCGGCAAGGCCAGAACCTCGACGACTTCCCGCATCTCAAGCGCTGGTTCGACGCGATCCGCGCGCGGCCCGCGGTCAAGCGCGCCTTCGCCATCCGCATCCCGGCGGCGTCCGCCGTCGACATCAAGGATCCGAAAGTGCGTGCCGTTCTGTTCGGCCAGCGCGCACGTTGAACGCGGTTACCTTCCCCGCGTCCGATAATTTTGCCGGGGTCCGATTATTTCGCCCGCGTCCGATTATTTTGCCCGGGTCCAAGTCTGCGATTTGCAAAGGATCGCCATGACGCAGCCTTTGAGATCGGCGGTGGTGTCGCTCGTCATGGTGAATGAACCGGTATAGGTCTTGCCGTCCGAGGCGTTGTAGACGTTGCCGCTCCAGACATTGGCGCCGCTGGGCTTCATGCCGAGCACGATCGCCGTGCCGATGAGCGGCCGGCTTTGCTTTGAGGCGTCGGCATTGTGCTTGTCGAGCTTGGGCCGCCCGGTCGCCGGGTCGTTGGGTTCCTTCAGCCACACCAGCGTACCGCAGATCGCGCCGCCGCAATTGACGATGCGCACCTGGCTGTCCTTGTCCGCCGTATACCAGGTGCCGAGCGGACTGGCGGCGAATGCCGGCGCAACAAGGCCGGCAACGCCGAGAAGCACGATGATCGAGAGCCGAAACGCGGCCGCTGCCCTGCGGTAGGTTCTCATTGCAACCTCGATGTTCATTGTCGGGAGGGCGGCAACATAGTCGACGCGGCGGACCTTGCCTAGTTGCCTAACGAAGCGTTGCCGAAATCGGTCGGATCGGCGGCCGCAATTCAGAATCGATTCATCGCATTGCTTAAACCACCGTTCAAATCTTCTGAGGATTATCACCTATCGGCTGGGGCAATATTTGCGACAAGAACCGCGGCAGCGGACAGGCCGGAACTGGAAGATTGGGACAGGGGAGTTTGTCATGGCTCGTTATGAAATACTCGACAGCAACATGGCGCCGCTCGGCGAGGGGCTCGCCGCGCCCGACATGCTGTTCGAGCTCGGCATGATGTATTCGGTCGGCCGCGACGTGCCGGTCGATCTCATCGCCGCGCATAAGTGGTTCAATCTCGCGGCGATGAAGGGCAATCGCGATGCGGTTCGGCTGCGCCGCGAAATCGCCAATCAGATGGCGGACGTCGAGATCGCGGCCGCGCAGCGCGCGGCGCGCGATTGGCTGCGCAGCAACGAACCGGCGCCGGCTCAGGCGATCGCCGCCTGAGCGCGGCCGCGACATGATCGCAGGGGAGCGGAGTGCGCTCGCCGGCGCTCACCGCGGCGGCTTTTGCACCTGGAACTGATACATGCCGGCGAACGTCTCCGGCGCGTCGGTTTCGTACGCCTGCCAGCAATCGAGATCGGTCAATGCGGCGCGCGCCGGAAATCGCGCGATGAATTTTTGCAGCGTGAGCGGGTCGAGATGGAAGCCGCCGAAACGCAAATGATTGGCCGCCAGGAATGATTTGATTTCGGGCAGCGTGATCCGGACCTCCTGCACGTGAAAGAGAAAGTCGCGGCATTCGCTCGTGGTGAAGAAATCCTGCGAGCGGACGAGCGATTTGAGCGGCGGATTTTGCGACCCGATGATGTCCCCGCGACAACGCCGGATGTCCTGCGCAACGGGACGGTAGCCGCGCTCGGCGATCAGCGCGCGTGCCGCGACCACATTGCGACGGGCCACATCGCTGTAGAGCCCGACTTGCATGGTGCCGCCGGGCCGCAACAGCGACAGCAAAACCCGCCAGCCTTGCCAGGGGTCGGCCAGGTGGTGCAGCACGCCCGAGGCGTCGATGAAATCGAACTGGCGCGCGATCGAACCCAATTCCAAAATATCAGCTTGCGCAAATTCGATGTCGGCAAGGCCGAGCTTGAGCGCCATGCGCTTGGCGTAAGCGAGGCTGGTCCGGCTCAGATCGACGGCGACAATGCGCGCTTTGGCCGACGATCGCGCCAATTCGACCAGCGAAAGTCCCGTCCCGCAGCCGGCAATCAGCAGGTCCGCAACCGGGCCGGGCGGCTGCCGGCCGAGGCCCGACGGCTTTTCGGGCGGCGCCGTTCTGACCCAGCGCGGGTATGGGTTTTCCTCATATTGCAGGCGCACCGCTTGCGACACCGCGTCCTCGATGCGCGTGAGGGCGGGGAGGGTGGCGGCGATTTGGCGTTCCTGGGCCGGCTCCTCGATTTGCTGAACGATGAGATCGTCGATGGCTTGCGGCCACGTCAGGCCCATCAGTGCCTCGGCGTTGGGCAAGCCATGCAGCGGAAAATAGGCGGCGACAGTGACGAGCAACAGCGCGGGGATGCGCTCACCGGCGGCGAGCTTGTCGATGAGCGCCGAGCGCAACGCCTGCGTTTCCGCCGCCTCGCTCTCGGCCAGTTCGTAGACGTATTCGTTGAGAAAGCACTGCCGCGCCAGCGCGCAGAAGAAATCGAGCAGGCTCTCGTCCCACGCGCCTTGGCCGGCGGCGATCGTCAGCATCGTGTGGCGCACGCTGGTCAGTAAGCGCTCGAGGCCGATATCCGTGACCGGATCGCGGATCAGCAGGGCGTGCAACAGCCGGTCGTTCAGAAGCTCCGCGAGGCCGGGCAAGCCGAGCAAGTCCGCGGCCGCAAGCCGTGCCGGCCGGGCCGAATTGATGCGCTCCACGCAGTCGTTCGCGGCGCCGTTGAGCTTGATAAGGCTGATGACGGCGCCGGTCAGCTCGCGCGGCGGCGCCCAGTCTTCCAAAAGCGCGCGCAGCATCAGCTTGCGCGCCCGGCCATCGGGATCGGCCTTGAACACGGCATTGTGCGCGCAGTGGGCGAACAGCACTTTGCCCGGGGCGGTCTCGCGCAATTCCAACGCGGCCAGCGCTGCCAGCACCGCCTCGGCGCGCTGCCCCGACGCCAGATAGGCCTGGGCCAGATTGCCGAGCGCCTCGAACAGATCGGGCTTGAGCGCAACGGCGCGCTCCAGATGAGAAATGGCCTGGCGGATCTTGCCTTGCGCCATCAGCACGGCGCCGATCCGGCTGTGCGCTTCGGCATGATTGGAATCGACCGCGAGAACATGCCGGTAGTGACGCTCGGCTTCGGCGAAGGATCCGGCGCGATGATTGGCAATCGCGGCGGCGAAGATGTCGGCGACTGCCGCGCCACGCGGGGACGCGCCGGGCTTGGACGCCGCCGCAGCGCCTTGACGACCGGACGCGCGCCGTTGTTTGCGGTTCATCGCAAGGACGGGCAGTCAGGGCGTGAAGATAAACACCATCGTTGCATGCTGCGATGGTGAACATGGTGGCAACGGCTTCGAAAACCTCCTAACAACCGGCTACCACAGTCGTTTTCTTGCAAAAGCGTGGTCCGAAGCAGACTTAAGGTACCGCTCAAAAGCCGTAGCTTTAGACTTGTTCGTAAACGCCACCTACGTGACGCGCCAGGACCTGTATTTAGCCGTATGCATCGATTTGCCCGCATTATGTTCTCGTATGCGTTGTTTGAGGCCGATCGTCAGTCCGACATAGCGCTGGGCAAGGTTGGCTAGGCTCTCGATTAGGTAGGACATAGTACATGAGGAACCCTCCTTCGCTAAAGCTTCGGAGGGCATCCCTCTTCGCGATCAAATCGGACGATAGTCCTGCGAAGCGGGTTTGCGCGAAGCAGGATGGCGGAGAGGAAGGGATTCGAACCCTTGATACGGCTTTAGACCGTATAACGGTTTAGCAAACCGCCGCCTTCAGCCACTCGGCCACCTCTCCGATCGCAAAATGCCCGGCTTTCCAGGATTTTTGCCTGCAACGCGCGGGCCTCGCAAGCGGCTGGAATCAAGCTACCACATAACCCCGGTCCCGCGACAAGCAATAGGTGCGGCGGGAACCTCGCGGGCGCGCGGCTCGACGACGCGTGAATCCTTTGCGTGCCGACTTCGCGTATAGTGCGCGGAAGGCGAAGGCAGCAACGCCATGATGCATTCGACGAACATGACGCGTTCGATGAATCGGTTTTGCTTCGCCGCAGTTCTGTTTCTCTTCGCTTCGGCAAGGCTCGCTTGCGCGCAATCCGCTTTGCTCGAACGCACGGTCAAGGCGGCGCCGGGGCAGAACGTGCGCGTCGGTGTCTACACCAGCATCCGGCCGGACTGCACGTCGGGTCCGCTGCCGGCAATCCGGCTGGCGCGCGCGCCGGCGCACGGCATCGTCCGCGTCAAGCGCGCGATGCTCAAAGCGACCAATGTCAAGCAATGCCTGGCGATCGACGTGCCGGCCTTCGTGGCTTTTTACCGCGCCGCGGCCGATTTCAGCGGTGACGACGAATTCGAATTCGAAGTCACTTTCTCGGGCGGCCGCAAGGAAATTCAGAAATTTCGGGTGAGTGTCGCAAACGGCGGCCAGGGCATCTGAGCTTGCATCGAGTCTGTCTCTTCGGTGAAGCACGCGTCCATGGCGGCAAACCTCCATGGCGGCAAACAGCATAAACGCGCGCTCGCCGCTGCGGCGTTCCAAAAACGCTGAAAGCTCACGAGCAAAAAACTCCGCTCCATTCATGCGGGATTCGCGCGCGCCACTTGCGCGCTGCCGATGCGGCGATCGATGCAATTGAAAATATTGGGCGAGAGCGGCGCCGACCTTTCCACTCCAGCCGCAGAATCAATGCCGTCAATGGGGCGCGCGCGGGCTGGGGCCTGGCCGTCCCGGCGTCGCCGTAGTTTCGCGCAAGTGTGGCAAATGTCTCCGCGTCCTGTGGATAAGCCGCGCCAAAGCCGCGCTTAGGCTGTTACGGAACGCATTGATTTTCCACGAGAAGCCGCGGTGGAGCGGCGCCGCGGTGCGGTATCCTGGTCTGCATCATCCGTTGCGTGTTTTTTACGCAACACCCTTCCGAAATCGATCAAACCGGCCTGTGTGCAGGCCAGTTCTTCGTTGCGTGGTGGAACCCGTCGGCTAAGGTGTGCGTGCGACGGAGGGGGGAACCCCAAGTCGACTCGTCCGGTGTTTTCGGGAAGTGAAAAGACCGGGTGGTTTGGGGACTAAGGGGACCTTCGAAAGGGTGAATCTCACCCGGCAGAGTCGGAACCCTCCCACGGCAACAATTGGAGGTTCAAAATGAAGATGGTGAAAAGCCTCCTCCTCGGCTCCGCGGCCGCGTTGGTTGCGGCTACTGCGGGGCAGGCAGCTGATCTTCCCGTTAAGGCCAAGCCGGTCGAATACGTGAAGGTCTGCAGCCTCTACGGGGCGGGATTCTACTATATGCCGGGCACCGATATGTGCATCAAGATCGGTGGCTGGG
>DATJBH010000193.1:0-109706 GCA_035515455.1 Xanthobacteraceae bacterium | reverse complement strand
GGTCTGCCTTGCCGCGTTCCCGCATGCCGAGACGCCGGTCGACGTCGCCCACATCGTGCGCAACAATATTTATCTTTACGGCATCCGCGGCGAGGGCAAGAGCGCGACGCACCGCGCCGAAGCCTTCATGTCGCAAAAACGTTTCGACGCCACCAAGATCCACACCCACACCTTTGCGCTCGACGATCTGCCGACCGCGATCCGCTACGCCAAGGACCGCGTCGACGACGCCATCAAGGTGGTGGTGAAGGCGAGGGGCGTTGCCGCGCACCGCGTCGCGGCGGAGTAGGGCCAACTACACCACCAGCCCTTCCTCATTCGGAGCGACAGCGGTTTTTGCGCGCCGCATTTGCCGCGAAGACCATGCGGTCGGTGACCGGTAACCGTAATGCGGCCAATACGCGGTGCGCGTCTGTGAGCGAAGAAAGACTTATTGATATTCGACGCTGAGAGTGTCCGAACTAGAGGCGCATGTTGCTTGGACTTCGTCTGAGGGCACGAACGGCCAATACTCAACGTATTCATCACCGGGAGCCAGAACCTTATCGCTTTCTTCCTTTGATGCTTGGCCCGTACCGATGAACACCCAGCAACTGTCGCCATTCTTATTCTCGTTGTCGATAACCAGGGCCCTGCGTTTCTTGCCGGTATCGTTCTCTGGAAGGATCTGCTGAAACTTGTTCCCTGCAGCAATCGTCACCGACATATTGGCCTGCTGCTGCGGTGACTGTATTTGACCAATCTGCTGCGCGAAGATGGGCGAGCAGAACAATGGGCAGGCGACTGCGAGCGACGCCGCTCCCGACATGACAAAAGCGCTCATGGCGGCCTTCCTCCCGATTAACTCCCCGGGCGATAATAAGTCAGACGCGAGCAAAGGGTACCGTTCTGTTAGCTTTACCCGAGCGGCACACCACCACGTCGTTCAGCAGAGCCGACGTGCATCTCCGCCGGCGCGCGAAGACATCACTCCCGATTGGTTCTTGTCCCGTTTATTAACTGCGGCAGCTTTCGCATAATGCCGCAATCTGCCGAGTCTCGGGCGACGGCAAGCAGATAGTCCGTCAATATGCGCCATCCAACAAGGCGGACAGATTTCGTACCTCATTGGGCTGCAGAGCCAAAGCGGCGGTCTCTACGGCGTCAAATGGGTACCGTCCAGACCAACCAGCCAGCCAGGCCGTACGCGACGATGCAACTCGGCCAGAGCCTCATATCGAGGCAGCGTGTTTCCTGAATCGACCGCGAGCGAAATCTTTTGATGACCGTTGCGTTTGCGCAACAGCCAGGGGGGTTACGATCTGGTAACGTCCATTCCGGTCTAACCGCGTAGGCTTAAGTGACGACATGTGCGCGCGCCTGTTCGGCTTGGTCGTGACGCTTATTGGCGGCTTGGCAACGGCCGCATGTACTTCCGACGCAATTCTGCTCGGAGATTCGACACCCTTGCCTGCCGGTTCTTTCCCGCTGCCACGGCCGGCTCCGAGGTCCGCGGCAGGCCCGCGCTTCACAGCTCCACAGGAAGTCGCCACTTGGCAGCACCATCCGGAGCCGGTGAGTTCTCGTCAATTCGCACAAGACGAGGCGAAATGCACGAGGATGGGTAACAACGCTCCTGGGACGGGAGCGCCCGACATGAAGTTCTATATTGTTTTTACCAACTGCATGCGTGCAGCGGGATACGCAGGGCCCTCAAACCTCTAGCCGACGTTCAGTGGTTTGGCGTGCAATATTGGTGTAATTCGCCGCGCCTCATTTTGGTCAAGGAATTGGCTGCCGACCGCACGCTCGAGGTTGAACTCAAGCACTATAAAGATCGAACTGATTCCGCCGAGAGGTGGTTGCAGCATATCGCAGGTGAGATCGAGCAAAGATTCCTTAAGGGACGAAAAAGTGAAGGATGTCGTTCGCTGACGGAGAAATCCAGGCTGGCAAACGTATGAAATAGGTGACGCGTCACGGGTCAGTCGTCGTTAATCGTTGCCTTTGGTCTAGTCACCGATAGTACCCTGCCATCCACGACGGTGGGATTGCAAAGCAATTCCACAATGTCGCGTTCGGATAGGATCCCGGCGATCCGGCGATCCACACGGAGGATGACGACCGCGCCAATCCGCTTTGCGGCGAGAAGCCGTGCTGCAGCAGCAAGACTGGCAGCGGGTTCGATGGTGACGACATCGCGGCCCTTGGCTGCGAGGATGGCACCTATGGTCATTTTTTCCTCCCTGGGCTTCAATGCGCGGCGACTAGGACAAGCGGGTCGCGCCAAGTTGGTGCAGTGGCGCGGAGACGGTCATGCATCTTCAGGCCGGTGAACAAGCTTGAACGTGGGAACGTCGGCTGAATCCCACTTGGACATGATTTTTCCGCAGACCACGCATTTCGCGGTACCGCCGTCGCTCGTGGCTTGGTGCGAATACGTCACCGCATAAAGGGCTCCGCAATGCGGGCAAAAGAAACTGCGGCCTTCCGGAATGGGTCCAATGTGAGGCATATCCGCCTCCATACGCTGGCCAAATACTCTACCTGAAAAAACGCCGTCTTGCACCATAGCAAATATGGCGGCCCGGATCGGGTCACAGCTGGTCTTCGACCGGTGTCCGGCTCGGGTCGGCTTTAGGGCGATCGCGAACGCAACGCGTGCTGCTGCGGTCTTGAAGGAGCATGAAGAGCACCGGCTCGCGCCGGCCTTGAACAGACTGGGATTCCGCGGTGGCGAAGCGACATCGGACCGTCATCCATCCTGGTGACGGAATCAGGACCCTAGTCGACGAGATAAATCGGGCTTGACCAGGCTTGATGACCATCTGCCTGTGTCACCCGCACATAGACCGGTAAATCGCTCCCGCCCTTGAACGCGACGTCGTGCGTCAGCGTCAGCCGCGGCGTCCAATCGGTTTCCGGCAGTCGATAGATGCTGAGCTTGCGGCCCAGCCCACCGCCGTCAAAGACGGCCGCGTTGTCGGCAAGGCCGCTCAGATCGACCTCGCCCGATACGATATTGGTGTCCACACGGAGCGATCCGGTGCGGGCGGTTTCGAGCCATAGATCGACACCGGCAAGATTTCCGGTCGTCACCGACGTCCATGCCAGCGCGGAACCGGGAGCGGTTTCCTGCAATTTACGCTCAGGGTTGAGAAAATTCACCGCGGCAAAGCGAACGATGCGATTGCCGGTTACCGCGAGCTTGCCTTGCCACACGGTCTCACGCCCGCGTCCGCGATATTCCGCGCCTTGCCATAGCACGCGCACCCGGCAGCCGAGATCGCCCGGCGAAAACGGCCGCGTCGATTGCACGACGTCTTTGCCAAGAAGAACGTCGATGCGCTCAAGCGGCGCCGTGCCGATCGCCTCGACGAAGAGCTTCATCGGTACGCCGTTCGGCCGAATGATGTCGCCCATCATCGCTTCGCGCAACGTCGTTTGTTCCGCCGGACCGATTTGCGGATCCTCGGCGAACCCGACAACGTCGCGCGCGAAGCGGCCGCGCACGTCAAGGAACAAACGGGTGCCTGTCGTGCCATAGTGGTGGCGGCGGCGCAGCGCTTCGAACAGCGCGTCGCGGGTCAACTCCGGCATGAAATAACAGGACAACCCGCCGATCGCTCCAAATGTGGAAGCGCCGGGCATGGTGGCGCCGGGACGGCCCTTGTGGTCGTCACTGTGGCACACCACGCCGACCCGAAAGCCTTTGTCGAACGCGTCGTGGAGGAGCCATTCGAAGGTGCCCCAGGTCGAGTGGACTTCGACCGTGCGCTCGATACCAGCGTCATGAGCGTATTTTATGTCGGCATAGCGTCCGCCGACATGGGCGATGACCCGGCAGTCCTCCTCTGCCAGAAACGCGAACAGCCTGTCCGCGGTGTAGATGGCGTCGGTCGAGGTCGCACCCTCCACCAGAATATGCGACGAGCGACGAATCGGCCGTCCCTCGCGGCGGTAAAAGATATTGCGGTCACCGCCCATGCCGGTGTTGCCCGACCACTCGTAGCCGGGCAGGCAGACGAACTTGCCGGGTTTATCGAATTGCGCAGTAAGCGCGTTCAGCTCTTGCCAAAACCCGTCGGTGATCTGGAAATCGTTGCCCTGGTGGCCGACCATGTCGACAAAGGCTTTGTCGCGGGCGTAGCCGAAATAATCTTCCGCCGTTCCCATGCCGATGGTCTCGCCGCTCTGGCCGTGCAGATCGGCCCAATAACGCCGTAGTGGCGCGGCGCGCACGACCCGCAGCGGATTGGCGCGGGCCAATTGCCTGCCTTCGGAGTTCACCGTGAGCTCTATGTCACCGGTGTCGGCAGCCACAAGGTTTTCGAACACCCGCGGGCCGTCGCCTTTGTTGACGGCGATGCTGTCGGGCAGCCCGCGCAGCGGCCGCGAGGATGCAAGCTGCAAAGTGCCGGCTGCATTCTCGGTCGGGTTGCCCCACATGTCCTCAGCAACGATGGCGAGCCGGAATGGCTCGCCGACAACTGCAAGCGAGGGCGCAATCGCTTTCCATTTGACCGCAGGCCCCGGCACCAGATCGAATGTCGGCTGCTCCGGCAACAGACAGAATTCGTAAGTGGCAAAAGCATCAATCGAGGTTTGCAATAGTACGTTCTTTTCCACGTTGGTTTGCAGGCGCAAACCCGGGGAGCCTTGCCGGCGATCGCCGAGCCTGATGGTCAGCGTGTCGCCGGCGCGCAGATAACCCCGGCCGACGCGAATAAGCACCGTGTTGGCGAACGGGCGGATATTGAGGCGGTCGAACCACACGTCGAGCTTCGCGCCATTGCTGGCCTCAACCGTAGCGAAATTCGGAGCATCGGGCTTGTTGAACTGCGGCTTGCTCAAGTCCGATGTGGTGCGCCATGAGATTTTTACCATGCCGGTGTCGTCGATGCCGAAGGTGCCGGCGGTATAAACCAGCACGAGCTCGGCGTAAGAACCGGCAATAAATGGCCCCGGTGTCACGAGCTTGATGGCGCCCATGTGCTCGGGAAGATACTTGGAGAACGGCATGTGAATTGCTTGATCCAGAGAGCTGCAACGGAGTTCTTGAATAGCGCGGGGAAAGAGCCGATACCATAGCTATCGCCGGACGGAAAAGCGGAGAGTTATGGGATGCTGAAAATACGTTTCGTTGTTGGTATGCTCGCTCTCGCGCTTTTGGCGCCGGCGGCAGAGGCGGCGGATTGGCCGGCGCGCCCTATTCACTTCATCGTTCCATTTCCTCCCGGCGGTTCCACGGACGTCGCCGCGCGTGTCGTCGGCGACTATGTCTCGCACGCGCTCGGACAGCAGGTGGTGGTGGAGAACAAGTCCGGCGCCAACGGCAACATCGGCATGGAATACGCGGCGAAGAGCGCGCCGGATGGGTACACGGTCCTGATCGGAACCGACGCAGTCAGCGGCAATCCTCTCATCTACAAAATGGACTTCGACCCGGCGCATGATCTGGTGCCCGTGGTCGAACTGTCAACGCAGCCCATTGCGTTGGCGGCGCATCCTTCGCTCGGCGTCACGACCCTTGCCGGCCTGACCGCAAAGGCTAAACAACAGCCGGGCATGCGCTTTGCGACTGGAAGCGGAGTGGGCTCGCAACAGGCGATTGTTGCGCTTTGGTATGCGCAACTTGCCGGCATCAGCCTCGTGCAAGTGCCCTATCGCGGCGGCGGAGAAGCGATCCACGATCTCATTGCGGGAAACGTCCAGCTCGGCTCCCTTGGAACGACCCCGCTTATTCCATACTACAAGGCCGGTACGCTCAAGCTCCTCGCCCAGTCGACCGCCACGCGTTCGCCGGCGTTGCCGGACGTGCCCACGTTCCAGGAGGCCGGCTTGAAGGAACTCGTGCTCGATCAATGGACGGGCGTGTTCGTTCCCGCCGGCACCGCGCCGGACATCATCAAGCGGCTGAACACAGTGGTAAATGCGGCGCTTGTAGACGCCAATGTCCGCAAAAGCTTTCTCCAACAGGCGCAGGCCCCGGCGGGCGGCACGGCCGAGCAGTATAGCCAAATCGTCCGCGAGGACTCCGACAAATTAGCGCGGCTGGTCAAGCAGCTTAATATCTCAGTGCAATAAGCAAAGATCAATCATTCCCCGGCACGGCAAACGGCTGCGAGTCGCCGCCTTCGCCGGAATAAATCAAGGTCGTTATTTTGCCAGCGCGGCAAAGCCATCGCCAACATGCGCGTAGCGCGTTTGCGCAATCTCGTGACCGATATTGATCCGCTCCCTGGGAACGGACAACAGTCCGGATTGCACTGGCTGGTTCACCGCGCGTCTCGCGCCCAGGCTTAGGCCACCTCGGTTACGTCGTCCGCCCCCCAAACGGTTAGCCGCAATTCATGGCCGCACGCGAGACATTTATAAACGCGAATATGAGTGTCGGCTTGTCCGAAAACCGGGTCGGCGCGGTCGATGTGCATTTCTTGACCGCACCGACACGTTGGCATGTCAATACAACCGGGCACCAGCAATCGTTCAAGATCAGACATTAGTTGAGCCAACCTTAGGCGATGGAGCGAGCCCACCCTTGATCGGAATAAAAAGCAAATCCTTTCGCTAAAAGCCAGTTCGCTGCTGCATTAAGCCTAATCGGCCGACCAATCGCGCCACTCTTACGGCCCGTAACGACCTGGGTGTCGGGCGCTGTGGCGCCGGGGCACCCCGTGCAACGTAACCCGAGCAAAGGGAAAAAGTATTGGGCATCGGGCGCACGTCCGCGCGTGATCTTGTTTTTGCTTTCGAGAAACAGGCTAGTGAGCGTTTAGCGCTCGACGGAGACGATCAATGGTCCAACCCAACAAGGTATTTGGCGTGTAGCAAGCTGGTTGGGTGACAACCGGGTAGCGGCTCTCACAATCCTCCTGTGAGACTGTAAAATCATAACCCTTCGCGGCCATGCAGGCGATGATGTACTGGCTACTAGGATCATTAGGATCGACGACCTTGTAGAGATGATAGAAACGCTCAGCTTCTTTCAGACATGCGTCCATCGCTTGTGGTTGATTGGGCCACCAAGCAGTCAAATTCGCCGTCATTAACAAAACGATTGCCGCGCTCACATCGCATATTACCCGCGAAGATCGGACGAACGTGCAAGCGAATATCGCGAAAACCCCTGGCACCAAAAGGAAAATGCCGGAGTCAGGTCTGTCCAAACCCAGGTGACGAGCTTAGCAGCAAGGGACGCCGCCCGGGTGCTCTCTCCTTAGCAGAGCCCGCTGACATCCGGCGGAGCCCCCCAGCGTGGCGCCGCGCCTTCGCCCTGACGCCGCCGCGACCCGCTACAACGTCTCCCGTCCCCACTGTCCGCCAACATACACCCGCACGGACACGGCATTTCACGTCGCTCGCGCATGTCGCCGCCGGCCAATTCCTGAAAACCAACATGACCTTTGCACACGTCCTGGCATCAGCCCTGTGACGCGCGTCACTCGTCACTAGACTGTGATTTGCTGTCGGTGAGGGAAAAACGACCATCCGTGATCCAGATCACGTCTCCCGTCCTTGCCGCGCATACGATGCCACACGTCACCCTGGACGGGAGGCGAAAATGACCACATCAAGCGGAAATATCTGGCAGCAACTGGCCAGCTGCATAGGAGAATGGCACAGGCGGAGCTGCGCGCTTCGGGAACTAGAAACGCTCAGCGACACTCTGTTGCGAGATATTGGGCAAGGTCCTCGGTGCAGAACTCGCTAGGCTGATCGATGGATTTGGAAGCCGCGTATTCGTCTGTTGTGGCTCGGAAAAACACACTTCACAACAAACTAAATCGAGCCGCCGGATGGTCACAAAAAAAGTACCGCCGCCACTTAGATGTCGCGCGGAACTGGGAGGTTAATATGAGCACGCAACGAAAACGCAGACCCGAATGGCTTCATTATGCGCTGGCAACAGGCGTCAGCCTGCTCGTGGCACTCATGATAGCCAGCTTAGGCGCATTTATGGGCCATTGAGCTGCTGATTTGCTACTATAACGCCGTTTTAGCTTCAGCCCGACTTAGCCCCAACCCGACTAAGGCACCGCCAGACGCGAAACGGGGCGGGAAGGATATGCTCAACCTAAAGCGACTGCGCCACATCTCGACTTTACCAATCGCTACAGATTTGTTCTGCCTGCCACAGGTCCGTTCAACAACCAATCGCCGAAATTAAGAGCGGACATCGTCGGACGAGGCGGGAAGAGGGGAACTTTTTAACTGATTCTGTCGATCCTTCGCAGGATGAGCACTGGGTCATCGAGTGTCAGGCCGCGCCGCCGTGGTTCCTTGCACACGATTATTGTGGTTGCGGCTTTTCTCGCGCTCGGCGTGTTCGTGAACCAGGAATATTTGACCAAGAGGCCGCACGCCGTCCAGCCGGTCGCACCAAGCAATGACGAGATCTATACTGGTTCGATACTTTTTACGCCTCCTGAGGGCAGAATCTGCCATCAGTTTTTGTTTGATAA
This sequence comes from Xanthobacteraceae bacterium, assembly GCA_035515455.1. Lineage (GTDB taxonomy): Bacteria > Pseudomonadota > Alphaproteobacteria > Rhizobiales > Xanthobacteraceae > BOG-931. Next base: position 101,262 of record DATJBH010000193.1, on the reverse strand, counting down.
CCGAACAGGGCGGTTCACTGACAAGGGCAATGTCGACTGCGAACTTGCCGAAGGCATAAGGGCAGAACATTATTCAATTCCCCGTATCTGGGCCATCAGCAGGGGATTTAAATGAGCTGCTATCGCAGCATCGCGTCAAAGACCCGGGCAGGCGACTCCAACTACTCCTTGGGACGGCATTATCGACGCAACCGCAAAATCCCGGTGCTGCCGGAACAGTGCCCGGCTGCCGTCGCCATCGCGCGACGTGGTCTATGCATTGCTTAAATCCGACGTTGGCGGCGGCTCGCCTGCTAGCTAATAAGCAGGCGTTACTCGACGACGAACCCGGTCGGCATCGTCGCGCAGTGCTTCCTGCAGCTTGCTAATCTGCCGAGCTACCCGCTCGCGCGCTCAGCCGCTACGAATACGCGCTGTGACGCCAAGCCGCTCAGATCCTCTCTCTCCTCGATGCCCTCAGTCGCGGCAAGCCGGGAGAGGCGACCTGGTAACTGGCGGCGCCATCAGGGGTGCACTTTAGGGCGATGGGCGCCGCCATTCCGTTACCCTCGACCTGCATTCCGTTACCCTCGACCTGGACAATGCTGTCTGCTGGCTTTGTCGGCCCCGGCTCGTTTATTTCCGGCGGCCGAAGGAGAAATACGCTGCCATCGAAGACGACCTGATCTGAAAAATCGACCCGGCATTTTTCGACCGTTGCGATGATTCGCTTCGATTTGCTCGAAAGGAAGTCGTTGCGCGGTCGTTGGTTCTCCTCGTTTCCGAATTTGGACTCTTTCCGTTGGCCCGTTGATTGTCGCCTCCGACCACCTTCAAAAAGAATATAATATTGGGGCCAATTCACACCTGGTTAGGGCTAACATCGATTATCGATTTAAAAGCAACCGCCTAAAAACATTCTTCGTTTTAAGACTCCCCGAAGCCCCTGGCACAGGTTCAGTTGATACTGGCCGCGCCAGAGCGCGAATACCGGGAGGGTCTCATGACTGAACAAGGGGATATGTCGGCGGGGAAGCCGTTAGATGCCAAGCTTTCCGCCATTCGTGGGCTTGAGGAAACGATTGCGCGCACCTCAGAGCAACGACGTGGGAGATGCTGATCCGCATCACTGATCTGTTCGTCGGCGCCTCAGACCGGTTCTCGGAAGAGCAAATTGATTTATTTGACGCCGTTATGTCGTTACTCGCTGCGTCAATTGACGCCTCCGAAAGAGCGATGCTCGCTCGCCGTCTTGTGCCGCTTCGGAAAGTGCCCTCTAAATTGGGCCATCAATTGGCTGCCGAAGATGACATACGCGTTGCAGGTTCCATTCTAAGTAGAGCTGACTGGATGGATGATCAAGTCCTTATGCACTTGGTCCAAGTTAAGGGCCAGCAACATCTTTGCGCCATTGCGCAACGAAAATCGCTCTCAGAAGGCATTGTCGCTGCATTAATTGAACGAGCTGGCGACGGGGCTCTACGAGCCCTTGCTGATAACCACGAGATAGCATTTTCCGAGATGACTTTCGCGAAACTCATCGATCGTTGCGCAGATAATGATGAACTTGCTGCCAGCGTCGGTTCGCGACCCGATATTCCACACGAAATGTTCAAGCGATTGCTTGGTGAATCGTCAGAAGTGGTGCGCTCAAAATTCATCGAGGCGAACTTGCCTGTCAGAATCGAATTTAGCTCCGTCGAACCCCACTTCATCTTTATTGACACCGGGCGGCCTCTACTTGCGGCCTAAAAACATGGAATACTGGGCGCAGTAGTGCAAATCGAATTAGCCAGCGAGTCTGCCGCGTGATAGTAAGACTGCGCCGGAATGATTAGCCGCCAATCGTTTAGGAAGTAGAATTAGCCGTCTGACTTTTGGCTCCGTGGCATCGCACGTCGATCTAAGCCCGATCGACGGTCAACTCCCGAGCGTCTTTCTCCCACTGTCCTTTTTTCTTCCTCAGAGCGGAAATCAACCCCGCTGCGCCTGTCTTTGCTCGACCGGCGGTCGGGATTTGCGCGGCTTTCGTCAGCAGTCATAAGTCTCTCCCAATCTCCAAATCACTTGGGTCTCCTGTGAAATAAGGTGCCCAACAAAGGTGAAGTTGTAATTAATTCGCCGGCTACCTTCGGTCTAATGGAGCGCCTACCGGCTGCCCCCGATTTGAGCATATGATGTCTAGAAGGCACCCCGGCCGGAGGACACGCGTGAGCAAGGCAGCAACCGCTGGATGGGCTATCTCGTTGGCTGGCACGGCCCTATGGATCTACGGCTACCTCGTGGCCGGTCATGCATCGTTCTTCGATTGGTCCACCAAAACACCGTGGTGGATTGCCGACTGCTTGCGAAACCTCGAATCCGAGATCGGAATGGCGCTGATGATGGTCGGCATGGTCCCGATTTATTGGCCTTCCCGCAAATAGCCAACACAAGAAAGTCGCTCAGGAGTTCTATGAGGACGGTTGAACAGCGGGTTTCCATAGGATTTTAGCTAATTCCTTTGTCGTGCTGTAATTTGCGTCTGTCATTGTGCCATCCCTGGGGAAAACGCCTGATCGCGTGTCAAATGAAGGGGATGGGTGACAGTGACTTCCGGTTCGGAACACCTACAGCTGCCGACATGTCCGGGATGCGGCACGTCAATGCGATTTGCCCAAACTATAGCCAGTGCCGGCTCCCCTGATTTGCATTCATTCCAGTGCGACCTGTGCGGCGTCATCTTCACGGGTGAAGCCGTTACCGAAGCCCAGATCATGGCTGGTGCTTTGCCACCCGTCGACCTCGCCAAGGGCCCGCACCAATCGAAGGACTATGATCCCGAGCGCACCAAAGTGCTCGTCGAGCACATGGCGACGTTACGTTTGCGTTGGCTTGCGAACGTCAAGAAAGCAGTCAGCACGCCAAGAGCAGGATTATCCTGGCGGCTTGCACAGAACCGAGACTGGGCGACGGGATATCGCCGCCCAGTACCTCGTTCCCGACGGTCAGCCAGACGCGACCGCGAAACCGAAGAATAGCAACGCCGATGCGCGTTCAACAAGCGATGCTTGTGGGTCAGGAACTCTGCGTCGCATGACGCAAGTTGGACACGATTTGGCTTTCACCGTCATGGTTCAATTGTCAGCGCGGCGATCTAGCTTTGCGCGATGGCCCGTCGCCGATTTCGGCAAAAAACACCCGCCCACGCCCGGGCGACCGTCCTACGGGGCTTAGCGCGCGGTGATCGACAAGGCACGCTTCCAACGATTTAGCTGTTACTCCATCGCGTAGAACCGCTACTGCTCCGGGTCTGCCGAGCTAGTAACCATAATCTGTAAGGTTGACGCCAAATCCGTATCTATCGTGAGCCTGGATGAATTGCGACCAATATGGCGCCTAATAATATCAAGTGTCCGCATTAGGGAAGACCGACATGAATCGCTGCTGCCAATGTAATGGTCGCTTTGGGCTAATTCGATATCGATTGGCTCAAAAACAATTCTGCTCAAAGCGATGCTGCAACACCTACAAGGCTAATGCTGAGCGCAACATTCTTCACATTAAAGAGTGGACGAAATTTCTTACGCGAAAAGATTAGAGGAGTGACGTCTTGCGAGCAAACCATGACTGTCCTTGCATGTTCTAGAGCCGTTGCGTTTAACTTTCACCGCTTTGGTCGGACTGCCCAATTTCCTTCATACCCGACCGATGCCGACCCCATTTGGGTGCAAACTTGAGCAGACGACCCCGAGCGGCAGAGCGACAAGGCAGAGCGGTCGATCGCAAAATGCCGACGGCCCTGCTGTTTCTGGAATGTATGTCAAGTTGCGCCAAGAGCGACCTTACGGCGATCTATTCGTCGTCGGCACCGAGTACCTTGCCGGTCTTCGCGTGATTATGTGAACGCGGGTGCAGGTGATACAGGTCGCGACAAAAATATCGTCGGCGGCGGTTGGATCGTCGGCTGCCGCTACCTCCTGTCTCGCCTTAGCATAAAGACAGCTGCTCTTGTGTTGGCGGCAATCTCCGCCAGCAGAAAGACTACCGCTGCACCCGTTGCAGACAAAAACAAGCCGATGACCCCTCCAAGAATCGGTATAACTATTTCCGCGGCTGGCCAACCCCAGATCTGAAGGCCGTATAATCCATAATCCATCGTTTGCTGAAGCTGCCACCCAAGCCAGCCGCCGCCCAAGGTGACCACAATTATCCAAAAGATTTGTAGCACTTGAGCGAGAGCAATGATGAAACGACGAAATCTCTTCATGACTCATTCACTCCCGATCGCTCAATGATTGTCGTGCAAAATTGCAGCTTCCACGATAGTTCTGTACATGATTCTTACCTACACTAAATGTACCAAATTTAGTGGCAGCTTGTTCTGATGCAGGCCGGCAGTTGGCGACGTGCCAGCGGTTCGCCCTTTGTGTCGTGTCGCAACCATACTTCGCCGATACACCGCATTCCGCGTCATCTCGCCGAATGTGGCCGCCTATAGCGGATTGGCGAAAGCATGAGGCTGGGGTCATCGGCTGCAGCCCGAGGCGAGTCCAATTCGGACCAAGTCAGTTCGGACCAAGTCAGTTCGGACCAAGTCAGTTCGGAGCAAATCGGTTCGGACTAGGGCGCCGGCGCCCGCATTGAGGCGATATTCGACATAATTAGCCCAGAACCGCTCAATTGTATTCACCGGAGCCAACCCGAATGAGTTGGGAGAGACTTTCGTAAGACGCTGCGTTCGGCTATCCTCGGCTAAGCGGGTTGGGGGCCCTGATGAGGCTTGGGGCGCGTCATTATTCCGAGGTGCATCAGTTGCGAACCTTGGCTGTTAGCCGAGGCATGTGCTGCATCGCGGTAGCGATCGGAGCGACCTTGACGTCGGCATTGCTTCTTTGTGCGGTCTTTGCCGAAACACATGACGATCGAAATTTTACGACCCAGCCCTCGCTACTGGTCAGCACGCAGCCCTATTTCGCATTCATAGATTCTCGATTTGATTCCTATTTCAAGCCTAAGACGTATTTGACGGCTCACCCGCTTCCTCCCGATTATCAGCAAGCGACAGCGGCACTCGCGCCGCTGGCAGAGCTGTCTCCGTCTACCGCACCCCTGGCGCCAAATGTGAGGTCACCGTCGACGGCGGACTCTTTGGGAGTGCAGCCCTTGGCATCGGCGCCGCGCTCATCGCCCCGGCAGATGGTACAATCGACGCCTCTGGATGCAAGTGCTCAGAGCAACCAAGGACCTGGGTCTGCAACGGGTGGTAACGCTTTGCAGAAGTTCTTTGCAAAGCTCTTTAGCAAGTTTTCATCGCCTCGTATCGGCTTTGCTTCGGCCGCTACTGACGACAGTCAGCTCGATGTGATAAGCATCACGAGTCGCTACGACAGGTGGACGGCAGTGTATGATATCTCCACTCATACAGTTTACATGCCGGATGGCAGCAAGCTCGAGGCGCATTCTGGTTTTGGTACAAGTCTCGATGATCCGACTCGCATCGCCGAAAGGGACACCGGTCCCACCCCGCCTGACATCTATGACCTTCAACTGCGTGAACAGCAGTTTCATGGAGTCCGCGCCCTTCGGCTAATTCCCGAGGACGATCAAAAGACTTTGGGCCGATCGGGTCTACTCGCCCACAGCTTCATGCTCGGACCAAACGGCCAGTCCAATGGCTGCGTGTCATTCCGCGACTACGATGCATTCCTGCACGCCTACCTAAATCACCAGGTAAAACGGCTCGTTGTGGTTGCGAGCTTGGACTAACTGGCCACGATCAACAGTTTCAACAGCTGCAAAAAATCGCGGGCGATTGTCGGAGTGCCGTTTACGCCGACCAGTGAAGTGTTAGCCTCCATATTGAACCCGGCCCACTACCGCCGAACCCTGCGGTCAGACCGGCGTCGGGTTTGTGCCCGGAATCGGGCCAACACCCAAGTCGGAAGGCAAATAGGGGTCAGGTTACTCTCGCCATTTCGGGAACCCTGTTATCCGGGGCGGCTCAAGCAAATCCCGGCATCCACTTTCACCCTGTTAAATTCCACTCGACTCTCGGTTTCGATGGGTGCAAAACTGTGAGCGTTCCCATCGAGCTCTTCGACAAGCGGTTCGAGACGGCCACGCGCGACGCTGAGCGGCTGCGCTTACTCGAAGCACTTCAATAGGAACGCATCAAGCTGCCGCCCAGAACTGATTAATCAGAGGCGACGCAAATAGATTGCCCGGGTGAATATATTCACTTTGGATCGATACGGACCATGAGCGATCGTGGCGCAAACGTACAAAGCAAAAGTGGCAATCTAGCCATTGGAAGAGGTATTTCCATTCGCTCTCAGCAGACTTCGACAGCCCATACCAGTCGAGGCTTATTGTCGGAGTTGCCGCAGCACCTTTTGGCGGATTTGTTGGAGAGGATTACGCCCGTGCGGCTTCGTGCCGACGAAGTGCTTTTTCTCGCTGGAGATGCTGGCGACGGGTGCTATCGTGTTGAAGATGGACTCCTCAAAGTTACAATCGTGTCGCGCGGCGGCAGCGAACGAATTCTCGCTTTTCTTGGCCCTGGAGCGATTGTAGGCGAGCTTTCGATTATTGATGGGCTGCCGCGTTCGGCATCGGTGGTGGCGGTACGCGCGTCAGTCCGAAGTTTCTTGAGCCGCGCCGCGTTCGAGGAATTCGCGGGTAAGCATCCGGAGATTTATAAATCTCTGGTGATGCTGATTGCCGGGCGGCTGCGCGAAACCGATGCCGCGCTCGCAACCGGCAGCTTTTTACCGGTAAAAGGTCGCGTCGCTTGCATATTGCTCGAACTGGCGAAGGATTTCGGCCAAGATGTTGGCTCTGACCGCGTCGTCATTCGCCAGAAAATCGGCCAGAGCGATCTTGCTGCCATGGCCGGCATCGCGCGAGAGAATGTCAGCCGCATTCTCAACGATTGGAAGCGACGCAAATTGGTCAGCCGCTTGTCGGGTTATTATTGCATCGAAAACAGGGCCAAGCTTCAAACCGAAGCCGAATTGTAGCGCTTCCCCGTATTGTTCAGAATTACCAGGGAACGCGATCGGCATCGAACTGACGTCGCTTGAGGCCTACGCTGAGGAGCTTAAATTCCACGACGAGGAGCAAGGCGTAGGCGAGTATGACAACGCAGCCGGCGCCGGCAACCTGGTCGAGCTTCCGCGGCCTGTAGCGAACGCAGCGGCCCAGCGGAACAGTCCACATGCGTAGCGGATGCCAGCGAGTAGCCGCGCATCACCCAGCAAAAGGACATTTTAGTTGTTCAACGAATGGCGGACCTTGGATGACACCATAACGTTGGAAATCTTGACTGCTCTCGTGGCGTAGAAATATCGTACAATACGCTCCGCGGTGGGCCGTCGAATAGCTATAAACTCGGCCCTTGTGCGGATGAGATCAGCCCGAACGTGTTCTCCCTCCGAAAGTCGCGATTTATAAATCAGCTCCAGCGTGGGCAAATGGAAGCCAATTGACTTCAAAATAACGGCGACAGGACTTGTCCAGGTGCCCATAAGCAGTGAAGCAATTTCATCAATGGAAAGATTAGCTAGGTGCGCGATCGATACGATGATCTCGCCGATTTTCTTGTCATTCGCGAATTCCCTGACTGTTTCCTCTGTTATTGGCCGGGACGCAACAATTCGCTGTGCCGACTTGTAGTCGATCAACGGGCCTACATCGGCTTGGACAGGCCTGGCGGAATCGGGAAAGATTTCCCGAATTGTGCCACGCAGTTCCGGGTAAGCCGCTAGCAGCCTTTGCCGCACAATGTCGGAGGCTTTGACCAAAAGCTGACGAAGGTGATGCTGTGGAATATCTGTTCTTCCAGCAATACATTCTGAAAGCCAATCATCATTGGCGCTCTTTTTAACCAAAATGCCAAAACTAAGATCCGAGATGGCTGCGCCGTGGTTTCCGGCTACAACGCCCAAAACTCTTCTGTCGCCCTTAGCTATCAACTGACCGCTGATTTCTTCGCTGATCTTCTCTCGCGTTGCGATGGCAAGCAAATAATCCTGGCTTTTTACGGCTATACAGCGAGTAAGATCGTCATCATCAAGTGCGGTCGATCGCGAAAGAACCGGCTCCGCGACCTCAATTGCGTCGTCGAGTGCAAGTGAACGGATGGTGTGGACAGGCGCCCCATCGATCGAGGCTAGTCGCTGTGCGAGTTTTGCGCGGGCGGCAACTTCGACCTTTTTGACAAGCTCACCTAAAACTTGATCGTATAGGTCTAACTGGTCCGCAGAATAGTGTCCGACGTTCACCAGGAAAAGCTCAGTGAGCTGGTGTAGCATTGCGCCGGCATCAGCGGAGCGCGTTGCAAGCGCTCGTTCGAGATCGGAAATAAGGTTGACCGATGTCACGTTACAAACGCCGTATCCGTCCAACTCTCAAATTATACGAATATCGTCAATATGTGAAAGCGCCCGTAACGCGAAGGCTTAACGGAACCTAAGTTTCCAGGCAGAAAATCAGCCCCTGCTGCGCTGTTAACAGCTGTCGGCGCCCAAAGTCCGGGATTTGCAAGTTCGCGTTGGGGCGGCATAGGTACAATTTTGTGAAAATGCGGCGAGACTTTGTGCGCAACTATTAGTGTGCCCGAAATTGGTGGCAATTCATTCTCATTACTAATAATCGCTGGCAAAAAATCGGAGCGATGCATATGAGCCTGCCGAATTTGGTGGAACGGCGACAGATCCCCCGTCGGCGCCTAGGGCGTCTGGCGACGATCAAGCTCGGGGTCGGTATTGAGCCGCGTTATGTGCTGGTGACCAATGCATCGACCGAGGGCGTCCGGCTTCAACTTAATGGCATAGAGCCGTTCGATGAATTCGTCCTAATGTTTCACGGTAATAGCGCTGCTCGTGACGGCACCTACAGAGTGGTGTGGCGGCAAGGTCAAGACATTGGCGCCAAGTTTATAAGTGACGTTACTCAGAGCGTATGAATGTATGAAGTTATCGCTCATTTGCTTTCAAAAGTGCCGAGTCAATTTCCAGTTCAACTTCGGTTACACCCCAGCAGCGGGCCCGTTGCGAGGGCTAATGGGGTTTGTTCGTGCTCGCGTCAGGTTAGCGGTTCGTCTGGCGTCCCCGAGCTGCGGCCACGCGTGACCCTCAGCAATAAACAGAAACCGTAGACCGGGTCACACTTCGCGTCCTTCCCATAATTGGACCATGCGGTGCTGAAGCGTGTCGTGAAAAAAAAGCGATTTTCTCCCCCACAATAAATAGAATTTCGGTGGGATCGCTGCCCAAGCTGCCGCGGTCATAACCACGTACCGGGTATTATGGGTGCCCATCCCCAATCAGGCTATTATGCGACCGAAGGCGCTTTAGTTAGGGATGAGCCGTGCCGCGCTTTTTGTTTTTCGCCGCTCTGATCGGCTTTTTTTGGACGGTCGACGCATACGCGTTCCAGGGGCGCTATGGAACGGCGCTTTGGCAGGAAGCCAATCGCGAAGCTCAAATATTCAACGGCGTAGTGCGCAGCGTAATAAGCAAGGTTAGTCCTTAATCATGCGCGCGGGGATCGATCGTATGGCGAAGGGTGAAAGACGAGCAACAGCCGGACGACGTTCAGGCAAAGATTGACGCAGTGGTATCGATACTCGCACCGAAGAAGAAAAGAGAATAATCGGGGAAGGACGGTCAGGGAACGAACGTCGATCGGGCGTGGATCGACGTTCAGACCTGACAAAGCCGCGATAGAGCGCGTCACAACCGCTCAAGAAGGATTTTTTTCGCGGCCCAATCCGCTATAATAACCGTATCGCGTCTGTGGACCGCGTCATTCGCGATCTCTCGGAAACAGGCGCCCGCGTAATCCTCCGAGGCCATCAACGTGCCGAATACACTCGAACTCGAGGTGGCGCAGAAGAAGCACGTATGGCAGGCGCGGGTCGGTTGGCGGCACCGCGGCGGCGAGATCGGACTTTCGTTTGTAGCTGCGGGTTCGCGCGACCGAGGGTCCTGATACGAGCCTGCCAAAAGTCTGGCCGAACTCGAGTTGAGTGCCATACTCCGAGGTTCGCTCAAACGGCTGATAAAGCAAGCAAACAATGGACTATTGGAGGCCAATAGGCCTGTGGAGACTGTTGCCGCCAGGCTGCCCCCGGGCAGGTTCGCTAAAACTGAGTCCGTTTCCGCAAGATTTTTTCAAAAGACAAGCGAGAAATTCAAGTCTGTTATGAACGAGTTCGAAGCTTTCCGAAGAGCGGTGGAAATCCATCGCGGAGGCAGTTGGAGTCCCAGCAAGCCCGACCGACCGACTTTGTACGCTCGAGACGATTATCGCACCATACGCCAGGTCTGTTCACTTGTCGCAAACTCGGCAATGGATATGCCGGACGAAACGCTCGATGATCTGGTGAGTTGTCTTCAAGAACGCTCTCCGGGGCTGGTACAAGAAGTAAAAGGTGACCGCTCATTTGCGACCGGTGCGCGATGCCTGCTTAAACTCATGGACGAAGCGATGGCGTCGTCGCTTGGATCGAGCGTGCAATGAAGCCACGCGCGGATGTGCGGTACGCAAGAGCGGCACGCGTCGGCTAAAAGTTCTCCCTGGTGGCGCGAACCTGGCCGATTGTCGCAGCAGACGTAATTTAGGCAATTTCCAGTACGGAGAAGATCTGACGGAGAACGGCTCCACGTTCGCCGACGACCCGTAGCAAGGGCTGGAAATTTGCTATAAGTTTAGCTAATTCCCTCGTTATGTTGTAACTGGCTTATGTCACACTGCCCTCGTTTGGGAGACGCTTGATCAGGTGGCACGAAAGCAGGGGGAGTGCAGGAGTGAATTCCAGTTCTGGACTTGAGCCATTCCCCATTTGCCCCGGCTCCGAGCCTTGCCGAAAATGTGGCAAACGTTAGTGCGTTCTCAGCTCTTGCCTGAGGGCAGTGTGCATCGCGCGCACTACGCGGGGGCGAGCGCCTCGACCACGGCCTGAGCCGTTGTTTCCTGACCACATTGGCATATGAACTGCCCAAAGCCGAATAGCCGCATTGCATTGCCGCAGCTCGGACAGAGCACGAGCTCATCAACGGTAGCTCGGGCTACACGGGAATACTTGATCTTGCGCCGCCGGAGCGGCCGAAGTCGCTGCTTTATCCGGCCCAGTCTACGCATCTCGTCGGTCCTCCACGCCAAATTCCCCCGTTTGGTATGGTATCGGGGCGGACGCCAGATGATGTGATGATCGTCACAGAATTCCACCTTTGCCGTCCAATCAGGAGAGCGGGGCCCTCACTTCGCCTGGCCATGCGGGGCCATTAAGGTTAATTGGAACCGAGCCGGGAATTAGGCCGCATGTTCGGCTTCGCCCAACGCTGAGACGCCAGCAACGTCCTCAAATTTCACGCCCGTCTCGTTATTCCCGAGCTGTCCCGGCGGCCTCGGGGCTCCCAGCTTGGCCATTTGGGCAGGCCCCCCTTTGCGCATCCAGGAGGGTTCTCGTACGGCAGCCAACGACACCGCGGGTTCAACATGCCTATTGTGCCCGCAGCACCCTGATGCCGACGTCCCACGAGACGTTCGGGACCGAATTCCTGAGGCCCGGGCGGTATCGGAGTCGGTGTCCAGTGAAGCCCTGGTTTGCGATCACGGTAGGGTACCGAACGCGGTCCCGAAAGCACAAAGCGCCGCAACGATGCCCAATCCGATGAGCATCAGGTCTAATTTCCGAGAAATGAGGCGAAGGATATTCATCAGGCCAACCTACCTGAAGGCAGTAAATTAATGTCCTCGAGTATGGCGAGACAGGCCGTACTATCTGTAAAACGTCGATAGATGCGATCGAAAAACGGCAATATTCGCCTCAATCGTGAAGCTGGAGTCGCGCAGCGCGCCCTTCCCAACAGCCGTTGATCAATCCCGAATTATGCAATTGTCGTCCAAAACTGGAAAGCCCTCCGCCCGAAGGGTTGCTTTGCGCCACAGTTCCGCTAACGCAAGATACGCACGACGGACACCTTCATTGTCGGTCTCCTTCGCGGCACGTTTAATATCGTCGGACATTGCCCGATAGGTATCTGCGATGGACACGACACACTCCGGAACCAAATTGGCAGAGTCCACAGGCTAACATCCAGGAGGTAGTCCGACGGCGTCAGCCTTAAGTTTTCCACCGGAAAATTAGTGGCCGGATAGCCTGCTTCGTTACAGGCCTTACGCCCGAAAGGCCCAAATCAATTTGGCTGGCCTTGCTGCAGCCCGGACCCGGTCGCGCTTTGCCGAGCAAGCTCGATGCCGTGCAATAAGACAAGGACCAATCACGAACGTCACCAGAGGTAAAACAACTGAAGAATCGCCCACCCTAGAAATGCAATCCAGGCCAGGGTGCAGCCGATCAAGCCGACGAGCAGGACAATGGCGAAGTGATCATTCCGCCTATTCGGTAGCGTCCCGTGCAAAAGCATTCCTCCCACCAGCTCGGAAAGGAGAAGGAAAGCATCTTTGACACGGTGTCTCCACCCTCGTTGCACTTTAACGTTAAATTGTCCGGCCGCGGGAGCTTTACCTCTTCCAGGTGGAGACTAAGCGGCAACCCAAGACCGGTCCGACTGGGCGCTGCCTGTTGCGAATATGCGCTGACAGTGGAAAGCAGTGTTCGCTCTGCACATCGCAGTCGGGCACGCTTGCGGCCGCCTTCGACTGAGTGCGACGACTAATTAGTGAGGCCTGTTGGAACTAGGATTGTCAGTAGGGGTGACGACAACGAAGGGAGGGCGTGACGTGCTGAAACTGGGATTGGCAGTACAGCTGAGCCATTCAGAACGTGATGGTCGCTGTCAACATCACCTCTGTAACGCAAAGCCGCGTCGATCCCGAGATGTCGCTGTCGGTGCAATCAATTCCTGAATTAAAATCCATGATGATGCCATTTTCAAGGGCTTGATCAGCCTCCCGCGCTGAAGGCTGTCCCCACGGCGGACCATCGATCGCTGTCGGCATTTGCCGGCCATTTGACTGGTGAGAGTCAGCTTCGAGTTCAGCAATGCGGCTGGATAAAAATCGTATTCGTTCTTCGGCGCGCACTAGGGCTTGGTCGCGCATTTCAAATATTCTCAGTAGAAATTTTGTGCCGTCGACCAGCTTCATGCGTGACTGCTCAAGTTCATGTATTTCATAATCCTTGGTGTCAGCTGACGCCTGTAAGAGTTTGAACTTCTCAAGCAGAATTTGACGCAGCTTTCCGAGCAACTCTTCCGCAGCCTGGGCTCGCTTCATCGCATCATGGACATGCGACGTTAGCTCATCGATGTCGGCGTGTCGTTTCTTGGTGGTTTCACGTAGCGCTAGGATCAGTTTGCTGCGCTCTTGCTTTACAATCTTGAGATTCTCCGTTTCGGCCTGATATCTTCGCTGCATCTTCTGTACGGTCATGGATAATTCCCGACGTTCGTCCTCAAGCATTCTCAGTCTGTTGTTTCCAGCTTTGTATTTTTGCTGCAACCGATCCAGCGCGGCGACCAGCTTGTTGCGTTCATCATCGGTCATTTTGAGCGCATTGGCTTCGCTATCACGCGTTCGATGGGCCGCATCGAGTTCCACCACTAAATTATTGCGTGCAACCACTATGGCGCTGAGTGCTGTCTTCGCCTGCTCTAGCCGAGAGCTTAGTTTTACCGCCGCGGCTTCACTTTGTGCCAAGCGCTGGGCCAACTGCACGTTTTTAGAGATTTGTTCATCAAGCGACGCCTGAAGGGAGTATTTATCGTTTTGTTGAAGGAGAATTTCCTCGCGCGCGACGTCCAGTTCATCTTGTAAATCTGCGCAAATCTGTTCGGTCGCTTCGGCTTTGACGGAGAGCGTTTCAATGCGCTCTGTCATTTCGCGTGTGGCTAGTTTTTGCCTTGCCAACTGAGCCTGGAGGTCTCTGACGCCGATAGCCTCAAATTCTTCCGTGCACTGTCGCTTGACGATCCGTGGTCCCTTGTTCAGTGGGTCTTGGCTGGTATGTAGACGGCTGGCCGCGTCCCCCGCATACAAGCCTTTATTTTTCGACTTTTTCGGCCAGCGAGAGGGCGCAACTTCTATCCAGTTGTGAAGGGGAGGGAGGCTGCCGAACTCTTCCTGTCCCTCGAACCGCCGTACCGCTTTGCCGGTCGGTGCCATGGGTTGAGTTCCAGCCCCCGCCTCGATGCCCGCACCTTGATGCCATTATGGTTAATGGCCGGTTAATGAGGGCTTGGCATGCGAACGGATCGATGTGGGACTGAGCGACAAACCTGGTTCAATCATCAATGTTGGAGAAATCAATCGGTGTTATCTCGCCGAAACCTGCCGGCGTTGGCGCTATAAAAACCGGAGAAAAGGCGCTCGAGCGTCTTCAACAAGCTCAAACAGCGATCACGCAGCTGAAACGCGACAATGACGCGCTGAACGCGCAGGCGCAACGTCTCGATTCGCAGAATAAGGAGCTGCTCGATCAACTGGCCAGAGCTGAGTCGGACGAAAGGAAGATCCGTCTTAGTGGGCTGTTGATCAACTCGGAGTGCAGTTGTTCGCTTGGAATTTGGGGTGATGTCCAAAACTGAATATTTGAGACCGTCGACAAACGTCACCTGACCGACCTGCTCAATCACACTCTATCGCTCGGCACCACGCTGACCTTCACCGCAGAGGAGGCAATCGCTGTTAACCCGGATCAGGCATCGACGCCGCGCGGCCATGGGATGAAGTTCGATCACTCTACATTCCAGTACGATGCTGAGCCCGGCGAGTATTATCTTGTGGTGGCCGGTACCGCAAAGGCGTCGAAGAAAGTTGACGGTCTCGACAGTCACGTTCTCACTCCTGTTCCAGCCACATGCCACGCGCTGCTAAGTTTCATCTACTATGTGCCGACCAAAAAGACATTCTCGACTTATTTTACCAGTGAGATCACACTGACCAAAAATGACTATGCGGTCATGCTAGCCCAACTGACGGTGACGGAGGATAAGGTCGACTGGTTCAACCCGTCGGCCGATTCGGTCGCTTGGCTACACGATCAAATTGCCCATGCTGAAAAGGAAAATCCGGAAGACAAGACGCTGGTCCGGTGAGTCCGCCGCACACTGTTTCAGTGCCGGCTCAGTTCCACCGCGAGCCAAGCGGGAAAACTTAACTGGCGATGCGCCTCAGCGAGCGGCCCGGAGTGCTCACAAAACGAAACTAGAGGCCTCCATCGCGTTCATGGCTAGCTCCCTGTAGTCAACCTCGCGCCAACTTCTTCCTCGTGCCGCCAAATCACCCTGTAGGTGCTGTGTTGCGCAGGTCCATGACCGCACATCAACAACGTGAATTCATCGGGGACGTGAAAGCCGTTTGAGTGAACCCGTAGTGAGATGCAGGCCTATTTGGTCGCTATGCCTGCGTGCCGGCTGGCTTTGCGGCAGGATTTGCGATCTGGCCAGCTGGACGCATAACGGAATTTCGGTCAGCATTGCATTGTGACAATGATGTTAATGCAATTAAGGGGAGAATATTTCAATGAATGCAACGACCGCAAGGAGGCTCGACCCAACCGATCGATACGTTGGAGGGCGCATACGCATGCGCCGAATGATGCTCGGATTGAGTCAAACGGCACTTGGTGATGCAGCGGGCGTTACCTTTCAGCAAGTGCAGAAATACGAAAAAGGTGTCAACCGCGTCAGTGCCAGCCGCATGCAGCAATTCGCGAAGGTATTGGCAGTCCCGGTGACGTTTTTCTTTGAGGGTGCACCAGCGCCAAAATTGGTCGGAGGCAAGCCCGCCAGCTATAATGGAGGCCTGCCGGGTTACGTCCAAGACTTCCTGACGATGCGTGATGGAATCCGCCTTGCCTCAGCATTTAGTCGGATAACTGATCGCAAGCTTCGGCGCGCGGTCATCGACCTCCTCGAACAAGTCGCCTAGATATAGCGAGGTCGCGACCGCTGAGCCGCAGGTCAATGCGGCGCGACCAAATTGTGACGGCAGGCCAATACGAGATGATCTGCGCACCAGGGTCGGTCTCCTCGCTCTGGGAAACACGAAACAAGAGGCGAGCGGCGATGAGTGCGTTCAAAAGCTCAAAACCTTCCTGCTGACCTTTCCTACAAGCGCAACGCAAAACGATCGTCCGATTAAGGCGCGCTCCCAATTCCCCAGAGACCGACCGATGTTTCCGCGGCGAGGTAAGATTTCGACCCATCGGCCACGGCCGGACCTCGGCATTTGGCGGAATTTTCCGAGCTTCCGGGGCGAAGCTTCAACCACCGGCTGGCCCGCGCGACTGTGAACGGGGGAGTGTGGAGGCCAGACCTTAGAGTTGGCGAAAATGGAAGGTCGTGGGTTGAGGGTCTTGGCATTGGAGTGCCTTGGGGGTGGCACGCAGGCAACGCCGAGATTAAAATTCCATGACCAAGAGCAAGGCGTAGGCGAGTATGACAACGCAGCCTGCGCCGGCAACCAAGCTGAATAGCAGCGTAACGCTAGGCCAGATGAATTCATCCGTCGAAGAGATCGGCACAATTTTCATTTGTTTGGGGTGTGTAAAATTTGCTCGGTGTGCGCAATAGGCGCGCAGAATTTACGTTATCCGATAAGCCTAATTGGCTTGGCGTATCGGTCTGCCGACCGAGACCTATCAGTTTTCAACGTGCCACTGACCGTTGGCGCTAGTCGGTCCGCGATGGCTGTCGCCGAAACCGGAGCCTTGACTCCAAGTCCCTTCCGCGGATGATCCTGCGTGGGCACTGGTGCCAAAGCCGGGGCCTCGGCTCCAAACCCCTTCTGGATGTGGTCCGCCGTGCGCCCCGTCGCCTAAACCATTGTCGCGGTGCCACTGCCGGTCGTCCCAGTGCGCGTAGCGGTGATCGTGCCGGCGCTCAAATTGATCACGCCGATCATCACGATGCCGGTACGTAGCGCGCTCGTCCCCGCGGTCTCGTGCACCGCGGGAGTAGCCTCCCATAGCGGGGCCGTGCATCGTGAAGCCACCCATCTGTCCGCCGTGGCCGGCCCAGGCGCCGCCGCCATGGAAGCCGCCACCGCCGCGCGCCAGCGAATGAGAGCCGCCCAGCAACACTCCTGTCACGCAGATGACGGCAACGACCATCAATGTTTTGGCGACCATCGATGACTCGATCCTGGGTGATGGGAACGCTAGTGATGCCAATTTTGCGGCATAATCGCCGCTCTGACAATCAAAAGCGAAACGATGATTAAATCGATGTCGGACACATGTCGCCGCAGTTAGGACCTCAACAGACGTAAGTTGGACGTTGCCGCATGACTGGCGGAGACCCAGGGCGGAAGTTAAGCAGCGCCTTTTACCGCATAGCGATTAACCCACTTCCGATACGGCGCCTTCACAGGCTGCGATGCCCGTAGGAGCCTTGGACGAGGCCAATGAGATATTTCGGCGATAGAACACGGGCCTTCGAGCCCGCCAGGAGCGAGGAGAAATCTCGCTCGATTGAGTTTGGCGAGCGCGCGGTAGAGCTGATCAAGCATCACAAACTTTCGGCCGATCCGTCGAGCTACGCGCCGTGGTATGCCTATGTTGGCGGCAGCAATCTGGCTCTCGCGCGTGCAGTCAGGCTAACGCCGATGCGTCCTTTAGCAGCGCGCCCATGCCGGCGCGGTAACGGATTGCACAGAATTGGCCCGTAAAATTCACGCGGCCGGATGTCGCGTCAGTACCGGCCGTATCTGGAAGACGGGGAAGCCTCGTCAGTGGGTAACGGGGCTTCCCTACTTTCGCTTGGTAGCAAGCCGCACTGAGCATTCCAAAGCCACCCACGACTCGCACTGCAGATAATAACGGGACCCGCTCCGAGCGACGGGACATCGGGCGCCGCTACCTCCCGTTCCGCTTTAGCATGAAGGCAGTTGCTCTCGTATTAGCGGCAATCTCGACCAGCAGAAAGACCAACGCTGCGCCCATTGCAGATAAAAAAAGCCGATGATCCCTCCAAGGAGCGGTACAACTATGCCAGCGGCTGGCTGACCTGCGATCGCAAAGCCATATGAGCCATAATTCATCGCCTGTTGGATCTGCCACCCAAGCCAGCCGCCTCCTAAGGTCGCCATAATTATCGAAAGAATTTGTAGAACTTGGACCAGAGCGATAATGAAACGACGAAACTTTCTCATGACTCGCTCCCGACAGCTTGGCTGGTGATTGCCAAGAAAAACATTGTGCTTCGCGGCAATTTGCGCAGCGGCAAGATTAACGTCTGGCCACTCGATAGGTAAGGCCCCGAGCCATTAGCGCCGCCATGGGCATCGTCGCGCCAATAAACTGCAGCCCGGGCCCAGTAAAACGGCTAGCACCGGACCTATTGCTAGCCGTTGCCGCTGGCTCGATCGCCCGATCATTGATCTGAATCGATGCCGCTGGTACCGATCATGGGATATTTGATAGAAGCGGCCCCGCTTCGAATTCGTGGAGCGTACGATGCAAGCAGCTTTTCCGGCCTGGAATGCCGTTGTGCCGGTGGCGAGTGATCGCCACAGCATTTTAGCTGTGCTCATCGCTATGGCCATCGGCGCGGTTAGCGCTGGGTCAGTCATCGTATTCCTGGTCGGCGTATCACCGACCTCGCCAGAATCTGCCCCGATTGCCCTGCACGCCACCGTGACGGCAGCGCCTGCCGTACAGCCGGGCGCAGTCGTCCAGGGTCGGCCGTCGATCGATCAGCCGCCGCCGCCGAGCGCGCAAACGCCAGCGCCCATGAGCGAGTCGCTGCCGCAGCCCACGGGCACATCAACACTGCTGCCGGCGCTTGCGCCGCCGCCAGTTGCTATTGGAGTCGAAGCCGACCACACGGCAAGCGACCCGGATGCAGAGCGCCAGATCGTGCCGCCTGGCGCGCAAACCGGGCCAGTCGAGCCTGGAGTGCCAGGCGGCGGTGTCGCGCAGCATCGCTATCGAAGACGGAGTTTACGCTTCCAGACGCCGAATCACTGGTAAGGCGATGTTCGGTTGGCGACGAGGGGCCCGCGAAGTGCCGCCCGAGCGGGCTCCCCCCTTCGGAAGCTGGGAGACCGCGCTCGAGGTGCGCGGCAGCGCTATCGACCGCGTCGCTCGCCCCGGCGACTTTTTCACTGTCTTTGACCGACCGATGCCATCGACCCTAATTATCTCCTCTGCTGCCATCACTTGTTCCTTCTTCGCTGCCATCACCCGGTCTCGACGACGGCGCCAGGACGACAGCCGTCGCTGCCATGGAGCGTCCGCGCTGCGCGACACGCCGCAAGGGTAATCGGCCGTTCGACCCAATTGGTTGCCTGATCCGCCCGAATGAATTCCGCAGTTGGCGCACAAACAGCGATCGCGGGAAAACGCCCCTGAATTCACGAACGAAATCGCGTTCACTGAGCCAATCGGCCCCCGGCAGACGTGCTTCTTTTCCGCAAATTTCGTGGGGAAATTAGAGCTTCTCAGCCAGGAATTTAATCCTTTCGGGTTGAAAACCAACCTTTTTGTGACCGACAGCACATTCCTACCCGGCCTTTCGACAATCGTGATTCTGCTGGATTTGGGATGGAGACCCACCACGAAAACGCTTCTGACCTGCATAGCCCTCGTGGTTGCAATGGCTTTTTGTTCCCAGGCATTTGGCGACGCCGGCGGTTCCAAGTGCCCAACATTGTCTTCAAGAGCGGGATATACGGCAAGTTCCTCAGGACAGAACTTGCGAGGTCGGTAGAAGGTTTTTTGGAAGCCGTTGTGAGTCTCGTTGTGGCCGGGAAAGCACACCGTACGACAAACTAAATTGAGCCGCCCGATCGTCACAAAAAAATACTGCCGCCACTTAAGTGTCGTGCGGAACTGGGAGGCTAATATGATCACCCAACGAAAACGCAGACCCGAATGGTTTCATTATGCGCTTGCAACAGGTGTCAGCCTGTTAGTGGCGCTTATGGTAGCGAGCTTGGGAGCATTTGTGGGCCATTGAGCTCCTGATTTGTGGGGTTACTATAATGCTGTGGGATATGCCGGACGAAACCATCGATGATCTGATCAGCTGCATTCGAACGCGCTATCCCAGGCTAGTAAAAGAAGTAAAACATGACCATTCTTTTGCTACCGGCGCACGATGTCTCCTCAAGCTGATGGACGAAGTGGTGATGCCGTCGCTTGGATTACCCAACACCCGTCTGTCGCCTTTGGTTACCAAGTGACTGCTGATTGCTTCGCCGATCTCGTCTCGGTTGCGATGGTAAGTAGCTACTCCTGGCTTTTTAGGGGATGGGCAGCCGCTCAAGGATGTCATTATCGAGCGCGTCGAACAGCGCGTTTACGTAGGATTTTAGCTAATTCAGTTGGCGTGTTGTAATTTGCGTCTGTCATGGTGTCATCCCTGGGGAAAAAGTCCGATCGGGTGTCAAATGAACGGGGGATGGGTGACAGTGACTTCCGGTTCGGAACACCTACAACTGCCGACATGTCCGGGCTGCGGCACGCCCATGCGATTTGCCCGGACTATCGCCAGTATCGGCTTCGCCGATTTGCATTCATTCCAGTGTGACCTGTGCGGTCTCGTCTTCACGGGTGAAGCTGTTACCGAAGCCCAGATCATGGCTGGCGCTGTGCCACCCCGTCGACCCCGCCAAGAGGCTGCACCAATCAAAGGGCTATGATCCCGAGCGCACCAAAGTGGTCGTCGAGCGAATGGCGACGTTGCGTTTGCGTGGCGCAAACGCGAAGATTTCGGATCGGTCTTTCACGACCGGCCAAGGCGGCGGAAAACGGCGAAGGGTTTCGTCGAGGAGCGTCCGCGAGGTGCTGGGCGGCCACGATTATCCCGGCGCTGACTAGGGGCTGATAGCGGACATTCCGGGATGTCACCCTGATAACGGCGCTTATCGGTTCGACCCGACGACACTCGAATCCCAGGCGCTGGTACGGCCAAGTTTGGGGCATGATCGCACCGACAAATTTCGATATTAAGCTCGTTTAATCAAGTAGTAATTCCGTGCCTCTATTATCAAAAGTGGCATACAAGCCGGAAGCTCCTCAAATGCGAGCCTTCGCTTGTCGCCGCGGCGGGTTGTCCGCGCAAGTGCTCAGATCGCGAGTCATCCCCAACGAGTCGTGGCCCGATGCCTAAACGTCCAGGTTGGGAAGCGCGGAAAACGCAGCGGCGGTTGATGCGGCGCGCTGCGGAAGTGATGTTGCCTGGCCAGGAGCACCCCGTTCCGTGCGTCATCCTTGACGCTTCGAGCGGTGGCGCACGGCTCGCCATTGGCCATCCGTCAGCCGATATACCGCGCACATTCACACTTGTACTGTATAAAGACCGCAGCGCTCTACGAAACTGCGAATTGGTATGGATGGATCGCCGCCAGGTGGGCGTCAAGTTCATTTCCGCGTGGTATGCGGCCACGAAACGAGGGCAACCTTCACAGGTTTCCGCTGTCCAGCCAATGCCGCAAGTCGACGACCACACCACGCGGCCCGCGTTCCAATTCCGCGCTTAGCTATACCTGCAGTCGCATGGACCGACGGATCCCCATCCTTTTAATTTCAGATCGACCGGATCGAAATATAGAGCTGGCACGGCTGGTGGCCGCGTCATTCTCGTGTCAGGTAATGAACTTTCAGGAGGACAACGGCATTTGTCCAGACGTTGCTGCGGTCCTCACCGACGTAAGCTTCCGCAATCCAGCCGATGTACAACGCTTGAGGCATCTATTAGCGAAACCAAAGAGAATGACGGTACCAATCTTCGTTATCTTGCGCGATAATGGCTATCTTGAAAGAGTTCAAGCGTCTGCGATCGGTGCCGACGTCGTATTTCCGACCAATCTGCCGCTTGTAGAAGTCATGGTGACGCTTAGCCCATTAGCGCGACGTATCTCTGAGGTACAGGAACCGGAGCAAAAACCAGCTACCGAAAATGATGGCGTCCGAGCAATCTTTCAATCTATTTTTGACGCGGCGGCATGCGCTGAACTTATCAATCAAAGCGACGTCAATGCCGTAACCACGGCGGTTGTGGCTGCCGTCAGCGAAAAGGGCATCCGCGAATGGCTGGAATTTGTCTGGACGCATGACGATGCCACGTACCAGCATTGTCTCCTGGTGACCGGCTTGGCAGCTGAGTTTTCCATCAATCTGCGATTTGCACCAATTGATCAGAAGCGTCTAACAAAGGGCGCGTTGCTCCATGACATTGGCAAAGCGAAAATCCCGTTGGCGATTTTGAACAAGCGCGATGCGTTGACAAGCGAAGAAACAGTCATCATGCGGACGCACCCCGCTATCGGGCATGATATTTTGCGACAGCAAGGCGGCTATGAACCAGAAATGCTGGACATCGTCCTGCACCACCATGAAATGCTCGATGGAAGCGGCTATCCAGATGGTCTGTCCGGCCGTCAAATCGGCGATCTTGTCCGACTCGTCACGATCTGTGATATCTACGCGGCTTTGATTGAACGACGGCCATATAAATCGCCAACGGCGCCGTCCCGCGCGTTTAAAATGCTTGAAGAAATGGACGGCAAATTAGAAGGCGCACTGGTGAGGGCATTTGCAACAGTTGCGAAAAAGTCCGCCGCGCCACGGCTAATGAAGTCCTTGGCGCGGGCTTAGGCCACAATTACGGGTTCGGACACAATCTCGCGAGCAGACCTAACTAGCACGCGCTCGCGCCCAATCACGCGGTCAGGCCCAATTACGCGAGGGGAGCCAACTAATCTCACATAGGCACACCTTGCCCTTCGTGGCAGTCACTTCCGCCGTTAACAGCACCCGTTATGGAAGATATCGATATTACTTCGGCGGCTGGTGGTACGCGGTCCTGTGGTGGACTGGGACCTACGGCGACTTCGATTACCGGTCCGCCGTTTGCGCGTTGCGGTGGGGCATATCGCACCTACAGGTACTACCGCTGCATGCGTTATCACGGTTACTATTGAGCAAAGTCAGCAGGTTTTAGGTCGACTCTGGTGTCGACTACAAACTTCTTTGAAGCAGTTGCGCCGAAGCCTTAAGCGTTCGATTGGATCGTCTCCCGACTTCGTATAGCGCAGTGAGGCCCGTTCTGCCGCGGCGCAAGAGCGACCAGAGCGCGGTAAGGATTTGCACAGAATTGGCCCGTAAAATTCAGGCGGCCGGTTGTCGTGTTCGTATCGGCTGTATCTGGAAGGCGGCAAGCCTCGGCAGTCGGTAGCGGATTTCCCTACTTTCGCTTGGTAACAACCAGGCTGGGCGTTTCAGCCATGCCCGCGCCAAAAAATAACCCTGGTTTGTCAGCGGGAAGCCTCGCCCAGCCCTGCAGCAATGGATTTCGCGGCGATCCCGGCCGTCATTTACTTTGAAAGCATCCGATCTTTTCGGACGCAGGCTTGCTCGTGTATTGTGTTCGTTGAAGCTTCCAGCCGTTTACAGGGAAGTGTCGGACCGCCGAGTAAATCGCCGAGTGCTTCGTTTTATTGCCGCTGCGTGATTCCATTCTCAGCGAATGCGAGGCGGTGCTGTTCGCAACTACCGCGTTAACTTTAAGGGGCCTCAATGGAAAGAGTTCTAGTTACCGGAGGTGCAGGGTTCCTCGGCTCGCATCTCTGCGAGCGGCTACTCGCCCAAGGTCACGATGTACTATGCGTCGATAACTTCTTCACCGGCACTAAGGCCAATATTGCACATCTAATGACGCAGCCTCGCTTTGAGCTCATTCGTCATGACGTGACGTTTCCCCTCTACGTTGAAGTTGACAGAATTTATAACTTGGCGTGCCCGGCTTCGCCGATCCATTACCAGTTCGATCCGGTGCAGACCACCAAGGCGAGTGTGCACGGCGCTATCAACATGCTGGGTCTCGCCAAACGCGTCCGAGCGAAGATCCTGCAGGCCTCGACCTCAGAAGTTTACGGTGATCCCGAAGTTCATCCGCAGAAAGAGAGCTATTGGGGACGCGTCAATCCTATCGGATTACGATCTTGTTACGACGAGGGTAAGCGCTGTGCGGAGACATTATTCTTCGATTACTGGCGGCAGCATAGGTTGCGAATTAAAGTAGTACGAATTTTCAACACTTACGGTCCGCGAATGCATCCGAATGATGGGCGAGTAGTGTCGAACTTCATCATTCAAGCGCTGAGAGGCGAGGAAATCACCGTCTATGGCGAGGGCACGCAAACGCGCAGCTTCTGTTACGTTGACGACCTGATCGAGGCCATCCTGCGCACGATGAATACGCCTGATGAATTCACGGGACCGATTAACATCGGTAATCCGGTAGAATTCACGATGATCCAATTGGCCGAGCTGGTGATCAGGCTGACCCGCTCGAAAAGCAAACTGGTGTTCAAGCCGTTGCCGAGCGATGATCCGCGGCAGCGTCAGCCCGATATCTCGTTAGCCAAGGAGATGCTCGGCTGGTCGCCGATGACGGCGCTCGAGCAAGGTCTTGAGCGCACAATTCGATATTTCAGGGATCGACCCGACGTAGTTTAGCAGAGACCCCAAAGCTGCGCTTAGAACGATATGTTTGAGCACGTCGAATGTCGACTTCGTCAGACAGGCAAACCTCATCCGTGTCCCAAGCACCACATCTCCCAGTGGCTGAACCCGCCAGCATCGGGAACGCCCGTGGTTCTAAAATATCAGTCGGCCTAGCTTGAAAAGCCCGAATCCAAATAGGCCCACCCAAGCCAAAGTTACAATCAATCCTAAAGCAACCACTGTCGACGGCCAACCGCGACGAACGAGCTTGAGCATGACGGCAGTTCCCTTTTGCTGTACCACCCATAGCGAGCGTGAAGGCCGTTAAATATTCGCGCTACGTTGTGAAACGCATATGAAGTCTCCCTCAGGCAGAGGACGCTGACTTTGATCCAGCACAATTTCGCCCGTTTGAGCTAAGGCATTGATAAAAAATAGAATTACATTGGCCGGCCGTTCCAGTCGAATTTTGGTTGGGGCCAATTGCCGCAAAGGCGGGACGGACGGGGCAGCCAGTCGGTGAGTTCCGATAAATTGATGGAAGATTCGCGACCACGACTAAGCGGGACCAACACGACTTGGGTTCTTGTTCTTCTGGTGCCTTCGGTGGCTGTAGTCGCATGGTTCGTTTGGTCTTCGGCTGCGTTCGTGGATTCGGCCTTAGCTTTAAACTTTATTCTCGATAACGACGGCCATTTGAGTTGATGCGTTAGCGGCTGCGGTGTGACAGCGGGGCTGGCAGGCGATCGATGCATGGCATCGCTGCGGGCGGCCGGGGTCACCGCTTCCGCAATCGCCTCGGCCTCTCGGTTGGTCGTTCTTCTGCGTCTTCAACCCGGACCGGACATTCAAGTGGAGCGGGTATCCCTATGCGACAAGGAGTTGTCCCGGATGGTGGGCGCGCAGCGCGATTGCGATCAATTTGCGAGCGGTGTTTCCGCCATCTTATAGGAGGTATCCTCCAATTGGCGGCTTAGTTGAGCAAGGGTTCGTCCTTGGTCTCACGGGCAAACAAAGTCGCGGCAAGCGTAACCAGAGCCAAAAGAATCAGCATGATCGATACGCCGGCTGTACCGCCCGTATATGCTGCCAATGCCGTCGCAATGATCGGAGCGAACCCGCCACCAATGGCTGCAGAAATCTGGAACCCGAGAGAAGCGCCGCTATATCGGACGTTCGATCCGAACAATTCCGGAAAATACGTCGATTCTGGTGCAAACATCAAACCGTGTCCCAAGTTCAGCGCGATCACTACGGCTAGAATCACGATCTGTGGACTTTTTATGTCGAGCAGCCAAAACAGCGGAAAAGCAAACAAGATCGTAAACGCAACACCGGCAAAATATAGCGGTCGGCGCCCGTATAGATCGGACACGTATCCGAACAGCGGTATCGTGAACAACTCCAGCAACGCGCCGAGGACAATGGCGTTCAGCATGAGTGATTTCGGCAAACCGAGCTTTGTCGTCGCATACACCACGACAAAGATCGTCAGCATGTAGACCCAGGATACCTCAGATAGCTTGAGCCCAGTGGCGATTAGGAAGCTCCGCGGATTATTCATCACCATCTCGATTAAAGGCGCGCGGACGATCCGACCGCTTGCCTTGATCGCCTCAAAAACCGGCGTCTCTGGTAGCCTCGCCCGCACGAACAATCCAACGGCAATAAGCAATACACTGAGGATAAACGGAATGCGCCAGCCCCAGGTTTTGAAATCGGCATCGGGCAGCATCGCAACCAGCGAGAACGCGGCAGATGCCGAGACGAGACCGATGGGAAAACCTACTTGCACTAGGCTGCCGTACAGCCCGCGTCGATGCGAAGGCGCATGCTCGAGAACCATCAACGACGCGCCGCCCCATTCGCCGCCAAGTGCGATGCCCTGCACTACCCGCAGTAGGACCAATAGCACCGGCGCCCAAATTCCAATCTGGGCGTAAGTCGGCAATATGCCAATTGCTGCGGTCGACAGGCCCATACCAATCATGGTCAGCATGAGCATCGATTTACGGCCAAACCGGTCACCGAAATGGCCAAAGATGGCGCCACCAACGGGACGAGCAAAGAATCCGACTGCAAAGGCGCCGAGCGCAGCCAGCGTGCCAATCCTTGGATCGACATTGGGAAAAAACTGGCTGTTGAAGACCAAAGCCGCCGCGGTTCCGTAGATCAAAAAGTCGTACCATTCGATGATGGTGCCGATCGTCCCGGCGAATGCGATTTCGCCGATGCGGCGTGTCGTGAACCCGCCGAGGGCGGGGGCGCGTGTCGTCGCGATCATATATCAACTTCCCCGGTGTCAACGCCGGCTACACCAATGGTGCTTCCCGGCTGTGTAACGATCGCCTCGGAAGTGATCAGTGTGACTGCCGAAGACAATAACTGAGGGTTGCTTTTTCCTGGTGGCCCATATTTGATCACTTCATTCGGCTGCCGTCTTGCTGGCCCCAGGTGCAGCAAGTTTCATGCCAGATACTTTCTTAATCTTAATCGCGACGTACATTAACTACGGAGGTTTGCGTGCTTTTCGGAATTTTCATCTACGAGGGCGTAGAGCCGGTCGATCTCGCCACTTTTGGCGTGCTATCGATGGCGCGACGAATCCGACCTGAAATCGAAATTTGCACTATCGCGCCGTGCCGCGGCGTAACGCAGTTGGCCAATGGACTGCGGGTGGTTGCTGATTTCGACTTGGAAACTGTGCCACGCCTCGACGTTCTTGTGGTGACAGGCGGACCCGGGTGGCCGCAGCAAGCGCGCTCACCCCAGACGTTGGCGTTTCTCCGCCGCCATGCGGCAGAAATTCCCGTGGTCTCGGTCTGTACCGGCGGCCTAATTCTCGCTGCCAGCGGCCTGTTGGATGGCAGGTCGGCGACTACGAAGCGCGAAGTGGTGCCGCCTGAGCTTTCACCGCTGCAGCGCTTGCACGACACCTATCCGAACGTCGTAGTGCGCGAGGCTAGTCTGGTGGATGAGGGTCGCATTATTACCGGCGGCGGTGTATCGCTTTGCATCGATACGATGCTGCACCTGCTTAAGAAATTGTTCGGTGTTGAAGTAGCCGCGGAGACCGCTAGGATTCTGGAGTATCAAAGAGCGTGGGCGGCGAATCTGGAGCAGTTCCCGCCGCTCGTGACGGCCGAGCCGTGACGCGCCTGGAGCGCTGCGCTGGTTGGCTTTCGTAACGTTCAAGCAAAGGAGCCATACATGGTCGTGCGGGCAGGTCGTGAGTTCCTGGCGATCCCTGGACCCACTACGATACCCGACGATGTGTTGCGGGCAATGCATCGCCCGGCAGTGGACATGTACGCGCCTTCACTGATAGCGCTCACCGACAGCCTGCTCCGCGATCTCAGCCGGTTATTCGGAACCGCAGGCCGATCCTACATCTATATCGCCAACGGACATGGCGCGTGGGAGGCCGCGCTGAGCAACCTTCTATCCAGGGGTGAGAAGGTGCTGGCGCTGGAAAGCGGCCGGTTCGCCATTGACTGGGGAGACGCCGCCGCTCGGATGGGTCTTGACGTCGAAGTGCTCAAAGGAGATGGCCGCCGCGCCGTGCGGCCTGCGGACGTTGAAACGAGACTGGGCGCGGACAAGAGCGGCAGCATCAAGGCGATCCTGGCTGTCCAGATCGACACCAGTTCGGGCGTCATTAACAACATCCCGGCCATCGGCCGGGCCATCAAGGCCGCCCGCCACGACGCCTTTTTCATGGTCGACACCGTTGCCTCGCTGGGTTGCGTGCCATTTGAGATGGACGCTTGGGGCGTCGACGTGGCGCTGTCCGGATCGCAGAAGGGCCTGATGACCCCGCCCGGTCTCGGCTTCGTCGCGGCCGGCGAGCGGGCTCGTGCGGCGCACAAGAAGGCTGGTCTGCGAACGCCCTACTGGGATTGGACTGCGCGTGATGGGGCCTCTCACTACCAGAAATATGCTGGCACGCCACCCGAACACCTCATGTTCGCATTGCGGCAAGCTCTCGACATGCTGTTTGCGGAAGGCCTCGACAATGTCTTCCTTCGCCATCGTCTGCTGGCCGAGGCGGTTCGCCGCGCTGTCGCAGTTTGGCAGAGCGGCAAGACCATCGCGTTCAATATTACGGAACCAAGCGAGCGTTCCGATACGGTGACGACCGTTCTCACGGCCGCGGGTCACGATCCCGGCCGACTGCAGGACTACTGCAACGCTAAGTGCGGTGTCGTACTTGGGGCCGGCTTCGGAAATATGAGGGGCAAATCCTTCCGTATTGCTCATATGGGCCATGTCAACGCTCCCATGGTTCTTGGCACACTCGGTGTGATCGAGATGGGGCTTGGCGCGCTAGACATTGCGCACGGCAAAGGAGGCGTTCAGGCTGCAATCGAATGGCTGGCCGAGAGCGTTAAAGCGTGAGCACGCCTACGATCATCCATCGCAGTCCGGCACCGTCTGAGGTGCTAAATTCCCAGCCGGCGCTACTTTTCGGTGATTTGGCTGCTACCCAATCTGCCGTTACACTACGCCGTAGTCCAAAGGGAAGTGGGCTGCAAAGAGAATAATCTCTAGTGGCCTGATGACAAAACAAGGCCTGCCGACCTGGGGACCGAAGAAAGTCTGTAACGAGTATGAACATATCAGCTGATGCGCCGCGGCGACGCGGCCCCAAGTTCTCCGGCCTGAAGTGGTGGCCGGCAACAACGTCGTCTTGGATCGGACTAGCGTTCGTCGTCGCGTTTATGTTGGCGGCGACGGTCCTAGTGATCTTCGGTGTCCGAGAAAGGGGTACCACGATCGCGTTGCGGTTGACCGCCAGATGGTCGTTCCTATTGTTTTGGCCAGCCTATGCCGGCGGAGCGATGTCTAAGCTTTTTGGATCACGTTTTGTCGGCTTGGCACGCCGCGGTCGCGATTTCGGACTCGCCTTTGCTTCGTCGCAGCTCGTTCACGTCGGCCTGGTTCTTTGGTTTTTTTACCTGGCACCCGGAACCAATGGAGGAATGCTGTTCTTTTGGATCGGCGTCGCCTGTACTTACCTTCTGGCGCTGTTTTCCTTGCCACGACTTCGCGACGCGTTAGGACCACGGTTGTGGCGAATATGCTGCGAGGTCGCTCTAGACTATATTATGCTCGTTTTCGCTGTCGATTTCATTCGCATCCCGCTGCAGGAGGATGGGCCCGACAGGTACCCGCTGACCTACGTGCCGTTCGCGATTATGCTCGTGGTCGGTGTGGGTCTCCGCTTTGCCGTATTCGTACGACAGCAAATGCCAAGCGCCGTCAATTCGTGACCGTTAAAATTTTAATGGTTTATTCCGTTATCGTTTGACAGGTGAAGGGGACGACGCCAACAGTCGCCTCATTCGATTAACAATGCGGCTGTCCGCGTACATGGCACGGACTACGGTGCCGGCGACACCAGTGGTTTGCCGCAAGCGCTTTCCTAGGGCCGTGATCGCGCTACCTTATACCACGGCGACTAAGTCGGGATGACCTATGGCAGACAACGTCGCATTGATAACCGGGGTTACGGGGCAAGACGGCGCTTACTTGTCAGATTTGCTGCTGTCCAAAGGTTATACAGTCCATGGGATCAAACGGCGCTCATCATCGTTTAATACCGCTCGGGTTGATCATTTGTACCAGGACCCGCATGGCGTCGCGGTCCGTTTCTTCCTGCACTACGGCGATATGACGGATTCGACAAACCTCATTCGCATCATCCAGGAGGTACAGCCCACGGAAATCTATAATCTGGCGGCGCAGAGCCACGTGCGGGTCTCGTTCGAAACGCCCGAATATACGGCGAATGCCGATGCCTTGGGTACTCTACGCCTGTTAGAAGCCATTCGCATTCTGCGGCTTGAAGACCGGGTGCGGTTTTACCAGGCCTCAACTTCCGAACTCTACGGCATGGTGCGGGAAATCCCCCAACGCGAAACCACGCCATTTTATCCGCGCTCGCCCTATGCCGCAGCGAAACTTTACGCCTACTGGATCACGGTCAATTATCGTGAAGCCTACTCGATGCATGCATCAAATGGCATTCTATTCAATCACGAAGGTCCGCTGCGCGGCGAAACATTCGTTACCCGAAAAATTACCCGTGCGGTTGCGGCTATCGAGCTTGGTCTGCAGAGCAAACTATTCCTCGGCAATCTCGCAGCGACACGCGATTGGGGTCATGCGAGAGACTATACGGAAGGAATGTGGCTTATGTTGCAGCAGCCTGAGCCAGACGACTACGTCCTAGCCACCGGTGAAGAGCATTCAGTTCGCGAATTTGTTGAAAGGGCGTTTGCCTGTATCGGCAGGAAAATCGAATGGCGCGGATCCGGCCTGGCGGAGCAGGGGCTTGACGGGCGCGACGGTCGCGTCCTCGTCGAAATTGATCCACGCTACTTTCGGCCCACGGAAACCGACGCGCTGCTCGGCGATCCCAGCAAGGCGCGGCTAAAACTTGGGTGGCATCACAAAGTTTCATTCGACGAATTGGTCAATGAGATGGTTGACTCAGATTTGAGCGACATGCGCCACAATGGTGCGCCTCGTAATGTGCACGACTGAGAACCTTTTTGCGCAGCAATGAAAGCGCCGTAACGTCCCTTAGTTTGACGGAGTGACGTGCTCAGTAGTATCGCATGACACGCCGCCGAAGCTATCGCGGACCAGTCATTTTTGAGAGGACGTTTGATAGTTAATTGCGAGATTTAATTTTAATGATTTATTTGATTGCTCTTTGACAGTTCCATCACCTCGCGCCATTCCTACTTTCGATGATTTTTTCGATGAGGAGTGCGGTCAAGGACCCGCATTCGACAGATGCCGATTCAAGGTGAATGGCGAAGGCTCGCCAAAGCATGGCCAGTGGCGCTGGTCACGGTGACCCTGGTGCTGACAGTCATCTGGGCGGGCCTAATAGTTTGGCTGCCGCTGCGTATATTTCATTTAATCTGAGAGCGCGCCTATCTCGGGCGCTCGAGATCAAGATCAAAATCAGCGTCGTCGGCTTGCCACAGGAGCCACGCCATTATCGCGGCAGATGGCGTTAGCGTGGCAAAAATTCCAAATAAAAAAAGCTCCATACCTTCCCCCGGCCAGGCAGGCACGCGCACTCACTCAGTAAACTAACGACTCTTTCCGCCTGTATCTTAATAATGATTCGAGGCGAGAAAGCAACGCGAGTTGGGTAATTTTGCACAGGATTAGTGTCCCTTTTTGGCCCCAAAAGTGAGTGACTCGCGTTACGCACCATTTGACTGATGAAGTCGGTGGGGACTCTAATTGCAGCCGCAAGGGCTAGAGTCCGGAAGGTGAATAAAGTCGCGGGAGCGACAGTGACCTGCCCTAGGATTTTCGGACCACCGATTAGTTGAGAGACTGGCGCTCCCGAATTCGGAGGGAGCCATGCGGCAAGGTCGGTTCACTGAAGAGCAGATGGTGGCGATCATCCGGGAGGCGGATCGCGAACCAGTATTGGCGGTGTCGACCGACGATCCGGGGCCACCTCGAAGAGATCGTCAATTGGCACAAAGGTCGTCCCTTCCGAGTGTTTGGATCACCCTAGGCTTTATGCTGCTTTGTGCAGAGTTCTGATATGACCAGCGCTAGTCGACTACTACCCGCGTCAGTGGAATTTGTAGTTGACGCCAAGACGAATGATATTGTCCGTGATTTTTGTCGTGACAGTTCCAAATGCTGGCGTCACCAACGGGCCATTGCAAGGACCGCCAGGCGGACCATAGCAGTTGCCGAGGCCACCGGAAACACCGGCGTTTATTTTGCCCAGATCGATATACAGGTACTCGATCTTCCAACTCCAGTTGCTGGAAGGAATTGCGTTCTCTACACCCGCTCCGAGTGTCCAGCCGGCCTTCGTCGCAGAGTCATTCCAAACGACCGGGAAGTTTGGGACAAGGGCGTTCGAGATCGCGGGCAGTACGCTGCCATTGGCCTTGACTTCACCATAGGCGAGGCCGCCGGTCCCATATACGAGCCACCGATCGCTGGTGACGCCGATGCGAGCACGTACTGTGCCAAACCACTCAATCTTGCCCGCGGACGTTATGGTCCCGAGATTATTGCCATTGGAAGTATCAATGATCGTACCGCCATAAGTGCTTGAGCCCCACTTTCCTGAGTCCTGAATGTCTGCTTCCAAGCCAACCAAATAATTTTGAGCTTGCCAATTATAACCTGCCTGAATACCGCCGATGGCGCGGCTAAGTCTATTGTTGTCAGACGCAGTTAAACTCGCGAAAGGTGGCCCCCCCGGCCCCACTGTGGCCTGAGATTGAAAAAACGATATACCGTCGTTTGCCGTACCCCAGCCATAACCAACGTTTCCGCCGATATAAAAGCCCATCCAGTTAGGCGCAGTAACGGGCGGTGGCGGCGGTGCCTTCACCACCATATTGCCGGCAAAGGCCGGCCAGGCAAATCCCAACGCCGCGAGCAGAATGCCAATCTTTTTCACCATAGCCCCCACTAACCCGGCCGCAGTCCCAAGGCGAGCCTAAACTTGGTGCTCCTGATCGACAACGGCCGAATGTGGATTATCCACAACACCATAGTAAAGTTGTGGACGCTTACCCATACAGCCGCCGGCTACTAGGCTGCAGCGGGGCTCTCCCAGCCTGTTCAGATCCGCTTCGAGCGAGCTTGCGCCTGAAAATAGGAGAGGGCTCGCGTGTTGAGGGGTTGAGCGATCGGCACGCTCTAATGGCCTTCTTCGGTGCTACCGCCAAGGCTTGAAG
This sequence comes from Xanthobacteraceae bacterium, assembly GCA_035515455.1. Lineage (GTDB taxonomy): Bacteria > Pseudomonadota > Alphaproteobacteria > Rhizobiales > Xanthobacteraceae > BOG-931. The sequence goes on along the minus strand of DATJBH010000193.1, from coordinate 68,139 downwards.
TTGAAACAGAGCTTCGAACCAGAAGGGGGAAGGCCCTGCGCCCAGACGCTTCCCGCCGCCGCCAAGTCGTCATCGCGCTCATCGAAGTGCTGAGGCGAGGACCGGACTAACGTTCGCCGACATCAGCCTCATGCCCATTATCAGAGGCTGGGAGTAGCAGACACCAACCATCCTGTTTCGAATTTCGAGTGCGCACTCGTACTGAGCGGCGGTCTTGTGTCTCATCCGCCATGCCCGAAGGCGCACAACTTCAGCCGCCGGGCTGTAGTCCCACAGCCGCTTGGCGAGCCTTGCTGTGAGACGCGTCACTCAGCCAGCGTACACCACCGGGGGGAATATCCAGTGCCGCGGCTTCTGCAGTGGACAGCCTTTCTCCGGTCAATGTGAGGAGCCATCCCGACGGCAAATAGTCCCGGACGTTACCGAGCGCCTTCGCCGCTGTGCCGGTGCCGGCCCAAAGCTCGGCGCGGTCATCCTTCGACGCTAACACAACATACGCTACATACATAATCCAAGTATGCAGCTTTCCTCTGTGGCCGACAAGTCGGTATTGCGCTCGATCACCCAGTACTGGGCGCGCCCGAGTGACGCGTCGGCCCCTTCATCGGCCGGTCAACGCCATGAATGAAAGAAGCCCGGCGATCGGTCGGGGCCTCCCTGGCAACTGCTGGGGCTCAGACAGAACCCTGCTGCGCCAAGATAGCCGTAATTCGTAGCTCTAATTCGTAAAAGAACGGTGGTAGCCCGGTTACGTCGGAGTAACTAAATCCCCTGTTCATTGCGCCCGGTCGAGGCGGCCGAGCGGCTTAAGGCGCCGCGCAGATGCGGCACACCGGCAACCGTGTCGGCGGTTCGAATCCCTCGACTTTCCGCCGATTGTTAGCCTGACCACCTGAGCTGCAGGCGCGACTCCGCAACGCCGTCAGTGAGCTTTTAACCGCGATGGGGGGCCATTTCTTTGATCGTGGCCATTTTGCATTAAGTTCCTTTGCGCACCTTCCGCCGCCATGAGCGGCGACCTGGACAACCGAAAGTTTGGCGCATCGGCGATGATCCTCGCCCTAATCGTGGTGGCTTTGGTGGCCGCCGCGATCGTGGTCGTACTTGTGCTCTAACGCGCTGGGCGGGGGGTTCCAGTGCGATACAACCGATTCGTGATAGAGGCATTCGAACAGATGCCGGGAAAATGGCGCACCAAAATAAGCCGAAGCGATGGTAGACACCTAAGAATTGAGGGACGTTGGGGACGGAAGCTTGTAACTCATTCCGATCTCGGAACACATGCGGCTGCACTTCTAGCCGCCATGGAGCTGATCGACGCCGGATCCGTAACCGCACTCGATAAACCGCCAATCGAGAAATTCTGGCGCCGCTTCCGGTCGCCGGACTGAGTTGCGCGCCCTCCGCCTGGCATCGGAAGATTTCACACTAAATGTTCAACACCAAGGTGAGAGGTGCCTGACAGCGGCAAACATCACACCGCCCCTGCCGCTTTGGTCGGCTCTCTCCCGGACCTTGCATCGGCCTATCCGCGCATTGTAGTGCAAAATATAGCGTGGCGACTTACGCAATTCCCTTCGATTGCGGGAGTTGGTGTTTTCGCCCATAGGCCAACGCGAACAATTCGATACTAAACAACTGTAAATCATCTTGCCGGCCGCTCACACGCAAGGGGCCGCCAAGGCACCTCGGCTCGCCGAAACATGCCCCCAGCCGACGCGGGCCTAAAGTGGAGGCCAGACCCTGGATTTGAACCAAGGATAAAAAGTCTTGCACGACTTCCGCGTTTCCATTCCGCCATCTGGCCGCTGCATACGTTTAAACACGCGGCATTTTAAAATGTGGCTAAAGCGATCGACCCAACCACGCCCCCGGAGGTTCGGAGCCAATGACCTATATTTCACAGGTGATTGCCGAGCAAAAGACATCAGGTACGGCTATCGTCTTTCGTGGGCCCGCGACGACTTAAGGGCATTTTTACCGCCAGCCGGTACCTTAACAGAATGAAACGCGCCGTTTTTAACAAACTCGATCTGATACTCATCGGTCTGGGTGTCGCTGCCGCCGGGTGGGCCTGCTACCTTATGGTACGCTGAGAAGGCCCAATTAGCTAAAATCTCTGCTCACTGCCCTTGCAGGCTGGCGCCAGCAGGTAACGATGCAATGCCGTTCCGATTTCGTAACCGGCGGTGATGCGTGCAGCGCTCAATGCATTTCGGCCAAGCCATTAGCCAAACCGGCTTACGGGGAGCTTTTCCCGCCGCCGCTTGTTCTGGTCTCGTAAGGCCAGAGCATGAGCGATGCCGTCCGTCAGATTGGGGTCAGCTAGGTCGGCGAGATGCTGATTTCCCTCGTGGTCAATGCTTGTGAAGCCATGCCCGTTGGCGGTACTCTTTGCATTCGAGCACGCAATGTCACCAAGGCCCAGTGCCAGACGCAGCTAAAGACCGCGCCCGTTCCTAACGATCACGTGCTTATTGAGATGGCCGGTGATGGTATTGGAATGCCCGACGACATGATACACAGGTTATTCAAGCCATTCGCAACCACCAAGGGCCCCGGTTGCGGGTTTGGGTTAGTGAAAGTGCGTCACACCGTGAGGACTCTCAACGGCCACATTTTTTGTCGATTGGGAGGAGACCATGGAACGACGTTTGAGATTTTTTTACCGGCGCTAAGGGCTGAAACGGCGCGCCATGCCTGTCGACCTTGATTGCGAGACGTCACATTTGGTCCACTGCCTCGTCCATCTCCTGGCTGGACACGGTCGGTCCACCCGCTCACTTCTGACGCACGTCGCTTCGGAATTGCCCATTATCGGCCGTGCGGATTGGCTTAGCTCTCACCGACGCCACTCGGGGTGGATGAGAGCGAGGTAGCGCGGTTTTGGCTCGCTCGCACCATCGCCCACGCTGAGCTTGATCATATACGCAGGCTGAAGGCTATTTCGATCAACACGGCCGCGTCTTCAAATGCCGTAGTCCGCGGAAAGGTGCAGTTAGATCGGCCGACTGCACCGCTTACACAGATGTTGCCTGAACTGCTCAAGCTCGATCGCTACGAACGCCGGGCTGTGAGCCGCCGCGACAATGCGCTCGGCGACTTGAAAGCCTTGTTCTTAACAGAGAGGTGACGCAAGTCGGGGGTGAAGGAAGACACAGGGCGGAAGGAAGATGGGCCATAATAGAGCCAGTAGACGAGTGAATTTGCAAAACGAAGCCAAAATATGAAGCAATTTCAACGGGAAACATGCGCCAAAGAGGGGCCTTTTTGGTCAGCGATGGGCGTCCCGCCGATTTGTCGGCGCACGCTGCACGATCTTCGTCATTTGCGCCTGCGTACTAATGCGCCTCGTTACGGAGGTTGTCGGAAAATTGACCGGCGTCGTCACATCCGCAACAACCGTTTGGCGTTGCCGGACAGGATCTTGGCCTTGTCTTCGTCGCACAGCGGCACGCCTTCCATCCATTGCGTCGCCGGCGGGTTCATCACGAACGGCCAGTCGACCGCGAACAGGATATGGTCAATGCCCATTTCCATGACGCAGCACAGCAGCGCCGGATTGGAGAAATTGCCGCTGGTCGTGATGTAGAAATTGCCGCAGAAAATGTCGCGGAAGCTGATCGACTTCTGCCCCGGCCGCGCCAGCGCCTGATCGATCCGCCAGACCAGAAACGGCAGCGTCTCGCCGAGATGGCCAAGCATGATTTTCAGCTTGGGATGCTTCTCGAACACGCCGGAGAGCACGAGGCGGATGGCAAGCGTCGCCGTCTCGACGGTGTAGCCCCAGGCCGGCCGCGCCACCGTCGGGAAGTCCTTGACGTAGTCCTCGTAATAGATGCGCATCACGTCGGCGTTCGGCAGCGAGGGATGCAGATAGATCGGCACGTCGAGCGCTTCGGCACGCGCATAGATCGGCCAGAACCGCCGGTGGTCGAGAAAGTTGCCGTTGGCGAGGCCGTGCAGCATGGCGCCTTTGAAGCCGAGCTTGACGGTGCGTTCGAGTTCGTCGGCGGCCGCTTCCGGCACCGCGGTCGGCAGGGCCGCGAAAGCGGCAAAACGCGGATTGCCTGCGATCGCCGCATGCAGCCGGTCGTTGACGCGGCGGGTCAGCGCAGCGGCGGTCTCGGCCGGCAGTTTCTGCGTCGACGGCGCGCCGTGCGAGATCACCTGAATGTCGATGCCGGTCTCGTCCATCTCCTTGATGCGGATCGTGTTGAAATCATGCAGCCGTTTTGATTGCTCGCCCGGCCGGCCGGCCTCGCCGCCGGTATAGGTCTTGGCGAGCTCTTCGTCCCAATAATGCTCCTCGATCGCAATGACCGGACAATGCGGCTTCTTGAACATCGGTCCTCCCCAGTTCCGTTTTTGTCGGCGGCAGGTGTTAGCAAGCCGGACACTCCGAGTCACCTGCAGGGGCAATCCGCCGTGGGAATATTCGCACGCGCCGAGAGTTAGAGATTGGCGAGAGCAACGGCAGGCGGCCCCGAGGTCAACCGCAACGGGCCTGCTGTTGCGCGTTAATCAGTGTCCAAAATTGCCAATGATGGAGAATAATCCATGCGCCGGCTCATGATGGCCATAGTACTGGCCGCAACATTCTTACTGGCCGCAGCATTCGGCCGCTCCAGTGCGTTCGCACAGTCGAGTTCGGCCTATCCTTATTGCTTGATGACAGGTCCGGCTCAGGACTGCACCTACACGTCGATGGCGCAATGCCTGGCCTCGAAGCGCGGCAATGCCGACTTTTGCGAGCCGAACAACTGGTATTCCGGCGCGCCGGGGCGCTACCGCTCCCGGCAATAACGCGTCGCGGGCAGGCGGCACTTACGCCGCGGGGTGTCGGCGGTAATAGTCGGCGTCTTCGGCGCTTTGCTTCCAGGCCGGCCGGCCGCGCCAGTCCAAATGGCGCGCGGCCATGTCGCTGCCATAGCGGACGCGGAATAGCAGGGTGCGCTGCTGTCCGTTGGCATATTCGTGCACCTCGCCGGGCGGATGAACGACGAAGGCGCCGGGAACGACGGCAACGGTCTCGTCCGGCGTGCGCATGGTGCCGCCGCCTTCGAAGCAGAAATAAATCTCGGTCGCGTGCGGGTGACAATGATAGGGGCTGATCTGTCCCGGCTCCCAACAGGCGACCGTCACGTCGCCGGCTTCGATCGTGCCCAGTATCTTCTCGACGTGTTTTTTCGGATCGAACTCGGCTTCCTTTACCACGCTGAACACATGCATCCCGCGCCTCCACCTATCGAGCATTTTTGTTCGATGAGAAGCTTAGGCCAAATCCGGGGCACTGGCGACGGCAGCCGATCTTGCGTCGGGCGTGGAAGCCACGCGGCGATTGCAATGCTGGCTTGTTTCGCCGGACGATGCTAAAAGGCGTGAGCCGAAGTAAATTTTGGTCCGGAGGGGGCGCCGAAGCGAGGGCAGTACAGCTGCCAGGGGACAGGGATCATGGCCCATCTCGCCGACAAGGCTCATTTCGACAAGCACACTCTCGCGCGAGTGAACTCCGCCATCATGCTCGGCCTGATCGGGGGCGGCCTCTTGCTTTGCGTGCTCGGCGCGGTCGCTTATGATCTCAGCCGGCTGTTATCGGCGTGGTGATTGCCGGCCGAATTTGCCGCTTTAAGCCACTGACAGAAAAGAGAATTTTCGTCCCGCGCCGCGGTCGCTTGCCGGTAAGGCCGCACTTAGCCTCATCTGCGTAAATAGCTCGTACACTTGCGCGCCGGTGACGGGACCATGGGCGAGCGCCGCGGATTGAGACGGAGCAAGAGCTTCCTGCGCGGCTTTGGCTATGTCAGCCGCAAGCGCGGCGCGCTGGCGTGCCTCGTGCGCGACCTCTCTGAGAAAGGCGCACGCATCATCTTTTCCGACACCGTGACGCTGCCCGACGTCGTCGAGCTCTATATCCCGCAACGCGAGCTGACCGGGCGCGCGCGGGTGCAGTGGCGCCGCAACGACGAGATCGGGCTGGCCTTCACCGGTGTCGAACGCGCCGCCGACGCTTCGCCCAGCGCCGCCGAAGTCGTTCAGCGTCTCGCCATGCTGGAAGCGGAAATCACCTCGCTGCGCACGCTGCTCAAACGGCTCAAGGCCGGGAAACCCGACACCGCCGACGAAGCGGCGGCTTAGCGCGCCACCCCATCTCGTCCGCGGGTCTCGCCTTTGCTGCATCCAGCCTGATAATCTCTCCTCGATGGAAAGGGAGCAGAACGTCATGGCCAAGGCCTATTGGATTGCCACCTATTTTTCGATTTCGAACCCGGCTGCGCTGGCCGAATATGCCAAGCTGGCCGGTCCGGCGATTACCGCCGCCGGCGGCCGTTTCCTGGCCCGCGGCACGGCGGCCAAGGCCTACGAGAAGGGCATCAAGGAACGCGTCGTCGTGATCGAGTTCGACAGCGTCGAGAAAGCTGCCGAGGCCCATGACAGCGCCGGCTACCAGGCAGCGCTCAAGGTGCTCGGCAATGGCGCCGACCGCGATTTGCGCATCGTCGAAGGGGTGTCCTGATTTATCATTCCGGGCTCGCCGGACGCGGCGATCCGGAATGACGTTCAATCGAAAATCCGCTCGCCCTGCAGATCGATGATCTGGCGCGCCTTGTTGATGGTGAACGTCACCGCGTCGTCGTAGGAGGCATAGGAGTCGGCGCGGATGAAGCGGTGCTCCTTGTGCTCGCCGCCGACCTCGCGCGCGATCACGCCGGCCGTTTGATAGTGGCCGTTGTTCTTATACGGGGCCGCGCGGATGATATAGCCCTTGTATTCGACCGGATCGGAGACCTTGGCGGCGGGCGCCGATTTACCGCGGCCGAACAGCGCGCTGAAAAACGACATGGCAATAGGCCTCCCGCCGGATTGTTAAACCGCCGAACCATAGCAACTTTGCAGCGGCCTGTGTTGCCAGGCGTGCCGGCCACAATCGGGCTTGAACGTGATCGCAGCTTGAATCGACCAATCAGTCGGTCATGCCCGATTTGCCGCCGCACCCGCAAATTTCGCGCAGCTACGACGTGTATTTTTACGTTGCCGGCGGCGCGCGCCTTGTTCTGCGCAATCCCAATCACGGCATCGGCATCGACGAGGACGGGATCACCTGGACCAGCAACGGGCAGATGCGTCGGCAGGCTTATGCCAGTTTCGCCGCGGTGCATCTGCAGACCGCGGCGCTCGGCAACGCGGACAATGTGATCGACCAGTGCAAAATCGAATTCATCGACAGTCCCGCCGTCACGGTGTCCAATGCGTCGTCGAGCGGCCTGCCGGATAAGACGCAAACGCCGTTGTACCGCGATTTCGTGCGCGACCTGCACGCCCGTCTTTTGGCGCACGGGGCCGGCGCCATCCGCTTCACCGCCGGCATGACGGCGTGGCGTTACAAGATGCTGTTCGGCACGTTGATCGCCGCCGGGCTGCTTTTTATCGTCACGCCGATCGGCCTCGTCATCGTCACCGGCGACTGGCACGTGCTCATCGCCATGGCGATGGGTGTATCGCTGTGCTGGCCATTCACCCGGCTGATGATGAATAATGCCCCGCGCGCCTATACGCCCGACCGGCTTCCGGACGAGCTGTTGTCGTAAACCGCGCCGGCCCAGCCCGGCGCCTGCACGGAGTTGCAAAATGCCGAAAGCCTATTGGGTGACGGTCTATCGTTCGATTTCCGATCCGAAGAAGCTCGAAGCCTATGCCAAGCTGGCGCCGCCCGCGGTGACGCCGTTCGGCGCCCGCTATATCGCGCGCGGCACGGCGGCCGCCGCGTTCGAGTCGGGCCAGAAGGAGCGCATCGTGATCTCGGAGTTTCCGAGCCTCCAGCAGGCGATCGCGGCCTATAACAGCCCGGCCTATAAGAAAGCCCTCGAAGCGTTGGGCGACGGTGCTGTGCGCGACATCCGTATCGTCGAGGCCGCCGATTAAGCAACGCCGGCCGTCGCGATTGCAAAACACGGCCTCCGCCTCTATATACCCGGCAAATCAAGCGCCGGCGTCGCACCATCGCGCCGGCGTTTACGTTCACAACGATCTTGAGCCTGAGCCCGAGGGCGGACGCCGCTTTCGCGATTAATCACGCTCCAACAAGACGGAGAACAACCATGCCGCGCAAGCCGGGACAGAACTCCGAATTCGTCATGTTCGACGTCCTTTATGAGGACGGCACACAGCGCTCGAACCGCAAGGTGCCGCGCGAGCTCACCGGCGGCATCGACGGCGACAAGCCGGCGCACGGCTTTCTGATCGAGCAGGACCGCGCCATTGCCGAAAAATCCGGCAAACCGCCGGTCAAGATCAAGAGCATCACCCGCTCGGGCGCCAAGAAGAAGCCGCGTGACGACGCGAGCTGGAAGAAGACCGCCTGATCTTTTCAATATCCGACCCGGGCAAAATGCCGGCGCAGCAGCGCCACGTTGCGCCGGTTGGCGCGGAAGAACACGTCGAACGCATCGCCGGCGACCGGCACCATGCCGACCGTGCCTTCAAGCAGGACGTTGCCGAGCATGCGCGCGAACAGAAGCCGCGGCACGCCGAGCCGGCGCGCCTCATACAGCAGATAAAACGACAGCATTGACGCAATGGCGTCGCCGACGCCCGGCACGAGGCGAACGAGCGATTCCACGCCGAACCGCACGTTTGTCCCCGGCAGGATGAACGCGGTATCGAATACGGTTGCCAGCATGTCGAGCCGGTCAAGCGCGGCGCGGCGCGAGACCGCATCGTAAGGGGCGGCATCGGTGAATGCGAAGGAAGCGAAGCCGGCGCGTGAAAAGCTCATGCATCAGTCCTTTGCCCCGTTGCCACAGATGGGAAGGCGAACGCGGCGCGCAAGTGCTGATGCTCCATTCCGCGCGCCGCGCTAATCTCTCCTCCCGACATGTCAAATGACGTGGAGACCGTTATGCCGCAAATTCAAATTCTCAATCCCGAAACGCTGGGCAGGCCGCTCGGCCAGTATTCGCAATTGACCCGGGTCAAGGCCTCCGAGTTCCTGTTCATCGCCGGCCAGATCGGCGCCGACAAGGACGGCAAGGCGCCGCCCGATTTCGATGCGCAATGCACGCTTGCCTTCGCCAATATCGGCGCGGCGCTGGCCTCGCAGGGCGCAAGCTTCGCCAACCTGGTGGAGTTCACAACTTACCTCGTGCACTCGCAGGACATCCCGAAATTCATGGCCTATCGCGCGCGCGAATTCCCGAAGCTGTTCGTGAATGGCGCTTATCCGCCGAACACGCTTCTGATCATCGACCGCCTGGTGCAGGAGCAGTTTCTCGTCGAGGTGAGCGCGGTCGCGGCGCTGTAGGAGCCGCCACCGCGTCGCTTCGTTTGGCGAGAAGCCGCATCAGACCGGATGGCGACGATAATGCCATCGGCGATAGCGTACCGGCCGCGCGAATTGATCCTCGGCCTGGAATGGCTGATATGCCGCAAAGCTCGGTGCGCTGAACGTATTGGCCACCATCGTCGACGGCGCGCCATAAGGCGAGAACCCTTGCCGCTTGGCGATGGCGTCGTAGCCGCTGGCATAGAGCGCGACGGCGCGGCTCTCGTTGCCGCTGGCGGCTCGATAGGCGCCCGCGAGATAGCGCACCGCATAGGTCATGTTGGTCTGCGCATCGAGGAGGCCCGCGGCCGAGCCGGTGTAGCCCATGGCGCGTGCGGTGCCGAGGCGGATCTGCATCAGCCCGTAATTGCCGCGGCTGACCGCGCGCGGATTGCCGCCACTCTCCCGCTTGATGACGCGTTCGACCAGCGAAACGGGAATGCCCGCCGCGCTCGCCTGCGCCGCCGCCATGCCGCCGACCGCGGAAGTGCCGCCGAACGCGCTATTTCCGCTCCATTGAGTGTCGCGCCAGACCGTCTGGTGCCAATTATTCTCGCCCCAAGTATTCTGGTGCCAAGCGTTCTGGTGCCAAGTGTTCTGGCTCCATTTCTGCTGCGGCGGGCTTTGCGCCCAATTCGTCTGCGTCCCTCCGCCCGCGGTGAAGCGGGCGCGGCTCTGGCGATAATGCACGGCAGCAAAAGGCGCAAAGCCGGTCGGATACGACGCGGCATATGCGGTGCGCGATGCCAAACGACGCTGCTGCCCAAAATGGGCGCGATGCAAATAATGAGCGTGATGTAAGTCGCGTATATGCCGATGCGGCCGCGCTGCCGCCGGGTTGGCAATGGGGACTGCCGACACGGCAGCGGTTGACAGCACGATCGTTCCCAACCGGCGCAGGCCGGCAAAACGCAAACAACGCATCCCGTGACTCCTCTTGAGCCCTCACCGCGGCGTCGCGTTGTGTTGGGCGAATCCGGCCGCGCTTGGTTCGTTCGGTGATGGATCAAAGGAGATGTCGTGGCGATGGAACGTGCGCCGGTCGACTTAAGTCAGGGGTTGAAAGAAAAAGTGAGCGGCGCCGCCGGGAACTAATTTGTTCGGTCGGCGTGAGTGCGGCGCCGCGGACGCTATTGCGGAGGCAACGCCGCGGTCACTGCTATCGGTGCGCAACCGCTACTGCGGAAATTTCTTCTGCGCCGTCGTTGTCGCCAGCACCGTGCCGTTCTGCGCCAGCGCCTTGATGACGAATTCGTAGGTGTGGACTTCGCCCGGCGGCGGCGCGGGGCCGACAAAGCCGGAGGCGAAGGCGCCACATGGCACTTCGCTCTGGCCGCGATAACCGACCGTGCCGCCGCCATGATGAAACGACGGCTTGTCGAGATCCGTCATCGCGAACTGCAGGCTCACCGTACCGGCCGGCACATCCTTGATCTCGAAGTTCGGCGAAGCTTCGGGGCACCATGCAAAGGAGGCGGAAAAGGCGAAGGCGCGCGACGCGCCAAGAGTGGCCGCAAGCGCCACTACGAGTGCGGCGCCGCCCGCCGCCGCGCCAAGACGAAAGCCACGACGAAAGCCAAGACGAGAGCCACGAAAGCAACGGCCGGCCACCATGCCCGGCGCCTCCTGATCGCTGCGCCCCGCCGGAATAGTAGCACAGACGCGCTCGGCTCGCCGCGGTCTCCCCGCGGCAAAGGCGGCGTTTAGCCCTCCGACCTGTCGGCCGGCCACTGCCGCGCTGCGGCTTCCGCGCCGGCTTCCAGCGCCACCATTTCGAGGAGGTAGCCGATCGAGCAAAGCCCGGCGTCGCGCGCGCGATCCGCCAGTTCGAGCACGGCGATGCCGATGTCTTCGGCGGCTTTGCTGCTGTCAATCGGCTCGGCCGAATCGCCCGCGCCGCTCCGGCCGCCGTCGGCTTGTGGTTCGAATTGATCGGTGCGACTCATCGCATTCCCCCGCCACGAGCCTACAACCGGCTCGCGGATCATGCAACTCAAAGAATAGGTATTGATTATCAATGATTGTCAATAGAGCCTAACCACAACTCAAATACTATAAAGAAAATCAATGACTTGCATTTAGCTGCCATATCTCTTAGCCACCCGGCATGACGCCGAGGGGTGGCAGCTCGATCTCCGCAAACGCAATGCGCGGCGCCGCGCACCCTCGGCAACGGTCGGCGCTTGATTCGCAAGCGCCGGCGTGCGGCGACGGTCATGCTCGGCCGCAAGCCGTTAGGCAGCCGATCGGCGCCAAGCGGTCCGCGGCGGCGCGATCGCCGCTGCGGCATCGGCCTTGAGGCGGCGCAACGCCATGGCCAAACGCCAGAAAGCCCTCAAAGCGCGGTTCCGCCGCCTGCGCCAGATCAGGCAAGAGCAGCTCGGCTGGGAGATCGTCGACATCGTCAGCCGCCTGCCAGGCGCCAAGCCGAGCATTTCCTCGATCTATCGGCTCGAGCAGGGCGACGCCATTCGCATGTCGAGCGCGCGGCGCGTGTTCGACGTCGTCAACGGCGCGCTGCACAACACGCTCGACGTCTCCAAGGAATTGGAAATGAGCTGGTGAGCGCGTGGTAAAGATTTAGCGCCCGGCGCCTTAACCCTTCGGCAACGCCTGCGACGGGAAAGCGGCGGCTCCGCTGCTTCCCATCCCCATTTTACGGGCACTTTGCCGGATTGTGGCTTTGTGACGCTTATATTGCAGTGCAACGTATGAGCCGGGCGCATGGAATCCATGCACTCCAATGCGTTGCGATGTGGAACTCTCTGAATATATTGCAACGCAATAAAGCCAATGGAGCCCGCTTGAGACGCTTTCGCGCCGGCAGGCTTCGACCGGAGTATGACACCATGGCCTACGTTCGCACCGCGGACGGACAGTACGATTTTTTCGCCACGCCGAAGCCGAAGTGCTGGCCCGGGCTGTTTAGCCGCCTGCTCGATTCAATGCTGGAGGGGCGCCAGCGCGCCGCCGAACGCGAAATCGCGGCCTATCTCGAAAGCGGCGGCAAATTCCTGACCGACGAGCATGAGTGCGAGATCGAACGCATCCTGTCGTCCTCGACGCGCATCTGACGGCGATCCAGCAGCAATCCGGCTTTACCGAAAGACCATCGCTTATGACGACCCTGTCGCTTTCTGAAAAACATCCTGCGCCTTCGACCCCATGGCGCCGCGGCCTGGCGCGCATCGTCGCCACCGTGACGGGCGCCTTCGAGACCGCCTTTGCGGTGATCGATGAAGCGGCCGACCAGTCCGCCGCTGCGCGCCGGCGGTTTCCGACGGCCGATTGATTCGGCGCTTCGCGGTTTTTATTCGCTTTCCCATTCAGGCGTGCGGTCACGAGTCTATTTGCTGACCTCCGAGTCGATCTCGAATCGTAGCAAGAAAACGGGCAAAAGACGCAGCATCGCCGGGGCGTGGCGGAGCGACGCCCCACACTGGCTTCGGCCATAGTGGATCGGTTCTCGAGCGCGCGACGATGTGGATGTGAAGCTGCGGCACCACATTGCCGATCGCCGCGATATTGAGCTTGTCGCAGCGGGTGACGTCCTTGAGGACGCGCGAGGCCTGCGCGATCTCGTCAACCAGGCGCGCGGCGTCGGCGGCCTCCAAGTCGATGACTTCAGTGATGTTGGCGCGGCGCGGCACCAGGATGAGCCACGGATAGTCGGCGTCATTGATCGCCAGCACGCGGCAGAGCGGCAGGTCGCCGACGGACGTCGTGTCGTTTTCGAGCTGCGCGTGGAGCGACCAGGCTTCGGGCATCGTGTATCGGCCAGATTCGGCCCTCCACACCTTAAAGGCTGTGCCGGTCTAAAGACGTGGATGCCCGGGTCAAGCCCGGGCATGACGCAGACGCGGCCTTAGGCCTTTGCGTTTCCCGCCGGTTTATTTGCCGAGCTTCGGTCGCGGCAATTCGTTCGTTTTGCCCCAGCTGTCGATCCAGGCCTTGACCGCGCGCCAGCGCGCGTCGGGCGGTCCGGCTTCGGTTTGCGTGGCTGGCGCATTGGCGGCATTGCCGGCGGCGGCGGATGCGTCGCCCGTAACCATTGGCGCATCGTGCTTCGCGGTTTGCGGCGTTGCAGCCGGCTTGCTGCCGGCGATCACAGCCAGCAAGTCCGCGACGCTGATGCCGAGCGCAGCGGCGCGCGCCGCCAACAGCTCGGCGGTCTCGCCGTTGATCTCGATTTTGCGCCCCTTGGCGCGCTTTTTGCCAGCCATGCGCTACGCCCCCACGCTACGCACATGATGTCGGCAACGGGAGCGCCCGACGCCGGCCCCCGATCCCCATCGAACGGAAATTATGCCACGAATTTGCGCCCGCGGAAGGGCGCCGGCGCGGCAAAATTCCGGGGTGTTGCATGCAGGAAGGGGCGTTATGGAGGAAAGGTGCCGCCTTTCCGCGTTATCACCAAAGAGCGGAATGGCGCTCGGCGACAATCCGTCATCCTGAGGCGCGAAGCGTCAGCGAGCCTCGAAGGATGCGGCCCGAGAGTCCCGGGCCGTCGCCCTTCGAGGGCCGCTCCGGTGACGGCTAGTTGTCGAGGAACGAGCGGAGTTTCCGCGACCGGCTTGGATGCTTGAGCTTGCGCAGCGCCTTGGCCTCGATCTGGCGGATGCGCTCGCGCGTCACCGAGAACTGCTGGCCGACCTCTTCCAGCGTATGGTCGGTGTTCATGCCGATGCCGAAGCGCATGCGCAGCACGCGCTCCTCGCGCGGGGTCAGCGAGGCGAGCACCCGCGTCGTCGTCTCGCGCAGGTTCGACTGGATCGCGGCATCGATCGGCAGGATCGCGTTCTTGTCCTCGATGAAATCGCCGAGGTGCGAATCCTCCTCGTCGCCGATGGGCGTCTCCAGCGACAGCGGCTCCTTGGCGATCTTGAGGACCTTGCGCACCTTCTCCAGCGGCATTCCCAGTTTTTCGGCCAGCTCCTCCGGCGTCGGCTCGCGGCCGATCTCGTTGAGCATCTGCCGCGACGTGCGCACGATCTTGTTGATGGTCTCGATCATGTGCACCGGGATGCGGATGGTGCGGGCCTGATCGGCGATCGATCGCGTGATCGCCTGGCGGATCCACCAGGTGGCGTAGGTCGAGAACTTGTAGCCGCGGCGGTATTCGAATTTATCGACTGCCTTCATCAGGCCGATATTGCCTTCCTGAATGAGGTCGAGGAACTGCAGGCCGCGGTTGGTGTATTTCTTGGCGATGGAGATGACGAGGCGGAGGTTGGCCTCGACCATCTCTTTCTTGGCCTGGCGCGCCTCGCGTTCGCCCTTCTGCACCATGTGCACGATCTTGCGGAACTCGCCGATCTCGAGCCCGGTCTCGGTGGCGAGCGTGTGGATATGCGTGCGCAATTCCTTGATGCGGTCCTTGTCGCGGGCGATGAAGTTCTTCCAGCCCTTCTCCGACAGTTTCGACACGCGGTTGAGCCAGCGCGAGTCGAGCTCGGAGCCCTGATACTGCTTGAGGAAACCTTCGCGGGGCACGCCGTGGCTTTCGGCAAGCCGCATCAGCCGGCCCTCATGGCCGACGAGCTGCTTGTTGATGCCGTAGAGCTGCTCGACCAGCGCGTCGATGCGCGCCTGATTAAGGCGGAGCGACTTCACCTCGGCGATGATCTCTTCCTTGAGCTTCTTGTATTTGCGCTCCTGGTTCGGCGACAGCTTGTCATTGCCGCTCGACAGCTTGTTCTGGATGTCGATCTCTTGCAGGCGGCGCAGCCGCTTGAACGCGTCGGCGATGTTGTCGAAGGTCTCGAGCACTTTCGGCTTGAGCTCGGCCTCGATGGCCGCAAGCGACATCGAATTCTCGAGATCGTCCTCGTCGATATCGGCATCGGCCATGGCGGCTTCTTCGCCGCCTTCCTCGCCGTCGCCTGCCGGCTGCGGCTTGAAGGGGGTCGCGCCGGGCGGCGCCGAGGGCGGCGACACCGCCTGCACCGGCTGCGGCACGAACCCGCCGTTGCCGTTCGGCGCGCCGGCGCCGGCGGCCGGATTGGAACCCATCGGCGAAGACGGATCGCCGCCCGGCGCCGCGGCCGGCGCCTGCTTGGCGTCGGGACCGGCATAGGTGGCTTCGAGATCGATGATGTCGCGGAGGAAGACTTTTCCCTCGTTGAGTTCGTCGCGCCAGATGATGACGGCCTGGAAGGTGAGCGGGCTCTCGCACAGGCCGGCAATCATGGCCTCGCGGCCGGCCTCGATGCGCTTGGCAATGGCGATTTCGCCCTCGCGGGAGAGGAGCTCAACCGAGCCCATCTCGCGCAGATACATGCGCACCGGATCGTCGGTGCGTTCCGCCGGCTCCTTGGCCTCGGATTTGGCCGGGGTCTTGGCGGCAACTTCGACGATCTCGCCGCCCTCGCTCTCTTCCTCCTCGGCCTCTTCGGCCTCCTCGCCGTCGCTCTCCGTCTCCTCGGTCTCCACGACGTTGATGCCCATTTCGTTCATCATCGCCAGGATGTCTTCGATCTTTTCCGACGTGACCTCTTCCGACGGCATCACCGCATTGAGCTGCTCATAGGTGACGTAGCCGCGCTTCTTGGCGGACTTGATCATCTTCTTGACGGCGGCGTCCGAGAGGTCGAGCAGCGGCAGCGGCGCGTCGGGCGTTTCCGCGCCGTCCTTCTCCGCGGCTTCGGCTTCCTTGGGCGGGGCCGACCCATTCGGTCGCATGACTTTGGGCTTGGTCGCGACGGGTTTGGAGGCCGCGCTCTTGGTCACCATGTCTCTGTCTCCACGGGGCGCGATCTTGCGTCCCTACTCTATGTCGTGAGTCTCGCCCCAGGGCAGAGGCGGAGCACACACCGGAACCGGGGGGGCTTTGGCCCTGCGGTCCCTTGTTCTTGGGCCGGCTCCCTGTCCCCGGCGAACAGAGGACATCAGGGCTTCGGCCAAAAAGGGCAGCGCAAAGGGGCCAACAAGGGTCAAGGCCCGTCCGCACCGCCCGAATCGAGGCCAAATGTGGCGGAACTCCGTTAAGCTCCGACTAACCCTAACCGGGAAGGCGACCTCTTATTTCCCTCGCCGGCGACTTCGAGTCCAGCACTCGTCATCCCCGCCGCTGTCGGCGGGGAGGAAGATAGCGGATTACAGCGCTCTTGTGGCCCGGCCCGAGGGCGCGCCGAAGCCCTCGACCAGGGCCTCGGTTCCTTCGAGCGACGACAGCCGGGCTTTGACATCGCACAACCGCGCGTAGTTGGCCTCGGTATTGTCCGCCCCGAGCGCAGTCTCCGCGTCTCTAAGTTCCGTAAGTAGGGAATGCCACTGCCGATGCAAGGCAACGAGCTGCTTCCAAGTCAACAAAACATCGGCCGCGGCGGCGTTCGGCCGGGCGCCCCAGACCGACGGCGTGGTGATGCTGCGATGGATGCGCTCGAGTACGCCGTCGAATCCCCGCTTGCCCAACTCCGCCGCCAGCGCCGCGCGTTGATCCTGCCCATCGTGGTTCGGGTCTTTCGCGACATCGTCGGCGAAGTGGTGAGCGAAGACGTCGATCAGCGCGCCTTTTAGCTTCTGCGTGTCGGCGTGGCGGAATTCGGCGGCGGCGAGTTCCTCCAAGTGGTCATGCAGGAGCCACGGGTGATTGAGCGCCGCTTGCAGGATCAGCGCTTCGCGGCGCGGGATCGCAGCGCGATGGCCGCGATGCAATGGGCTTGCCGCAAGGTGGGCGCTCGCCGCCACATAGGGCTCGTCGCGGCCGAAGCCGCCACCGCGCGGTGCGCCGCCGCCGCGCCGGCCTCTGTCATCAAAGCGCTTGTCGTTGAAGGGGCGCCGGCGTGTCGCGATTTCCGACGGGACGAACATGCGGCGCAAGCGCTCGGAAAAGTCGGCCCGGTAGTAACGGCGCACCGTTTCATCGCCGATCGCCGCCGTCACTTCGCCAAGCCGCGCCTCGAAGGCGGCGCGCCGTTCCGGCGTATCGAAGGGGCCGGCCTCGCTTTCGCGCGCCCATAGCATATGCGCCAGCGGGCGCGCGGCGGACAGTACATCCTCGATCGCCTCGCGCCCGGCGGAGCGGGCGAGGTCGTCGGGATCCTGGCCATCGGGCAGCGTCGCAAGCTTCAGGCTTTTGCCGGGCTTGAGCAGCGGCAGTGCGATATCGAGCGCGCGATAGGCCGCGCGCCGGCCGGCTTCGTCGCCGTCGAAGCAGAGGATCGGCTCGTCGGCCATCCGCCACATCAGCGCCAATTGCTCCGCGGTGAGCGCCGTGCCGAGCGGCGCGACGGTCGCCTCGAAGCCCGCGGTGACCATGGCGATGACGTCGATATAGCCCTCGACCGCAATGACGCGTGCGCCATCATGGGCTGCCTTGCGGGCGGCGGCGATGTTGTAGAGCGTCGCGCCCTTGTGAAAGAGCGGCGTCTCCGGCGAGTTGAGATATTTGGCGGCGACGTCTTTGTCGAGCGCGCGGCCGCCGAAGGCGATGACGCGGCCGCGCCAATCGGAAATCGGAAACATCACGCGATCGCGAAAGCGATCGTACGGCACCGGGATATCCTCGCCGGTGACGACGAGCCCGGCCTCGGTCATGTCCTCGACGGAAATCTTCTGCGCGCCGAGATGCTCCTTGAGCGCATACTGCTCGGGCATCGCATAGCCGAGCCGGAATTTGAGCTGGGTCGCGGCATGGATGCCGCGGTCGAGCAGATAGCCGCGGCCGCGCGCGCCGTTTCGCGACGCAAGCGTCGATTCAAAAAACTTGGCGGCCAATTCGACGATGTCATGCAGCGTCTTGCGCCGCTCCTCGTGCGCCGCGGCTTCGCGCGTCATCACCGGCAGCGCCACGCCGGCCTCATGCGCGAGCCGCTCGACGGCTTCCGGGAAGCTCACGCCCTCGGTGAGCATGAGAAAATCGAAGATGTTGCCGTTCTTGCCCGAGGAGAAGTCGAACCACATCGCTTTCTGGTCATTGACGAAGAACGACGGCGTCTTCTCCTTGTTGAACGGCGACAACCCTTTCCATTCGCGCCCCGCCTTGCGCAATTTCACGCGCCGGCCGACGACCTCCGAAACCGGAAGCCGCGCCCGCAGCTCGTCGAGAAATTGCGGCGAGAATCGCATGGGGTGATTCGCTTATCGCGCCAAGGGTAGCGCAGTCCGGGGCTAGATATATGGCGGCGACTGAGTGCGCTTGGGGCACCCCGCCTTGTCCCGGTTATCCACAAGCTTCATCGCGCCTTCGCCTTCACTGGGCGCCTTGTAACCTTCGATTTTTGCGGTTTTATTCGCCAGCGAACCCGAGTGATCTCCGTCCGGCCGCTATCGTCATAAGTGCGCCTTTTGGGCGCCACGTCGCAATCCTTGATGCCATCCTCATCAAAAACGCACTCGACCACCGCATAGGGCGGACCATTGTACCAGCGAGGATCGTCGTCGTGATTGAGCCGGATAGCCGCGATGGTTCTCTTGCCTACGTCGGTGCACCGCCATCGACCGCTGCCAGTTAAAAATTCGGTCCCAATGCGAAAATCGGAGTGCTTCAACTCGCGGCCTCCGGTTCGCGGAAGCAGAAACACTCTTGGTTTGTGCCTCTTAGCCATGCCCGTCTCCGTCAGCCCAGCCGGTCCCCGTCAGCGGTGAAGCCGAACAGCCGCTGCACCCGGTAATAGCGCGCCGAGCGCGGCTGGGTGACGCCCCATTGATCGGAGCGGTTGGGCGGAAACTTCCAATAGGCCGAGTCGCGCGGCTGATAGCTGTCATCGATCTGCAGCACTTCGGCGGTGTATTCCAGCGGCACTTCGTCGGGTCCGCAGAAATAACCGAACACATTATTGCCGGCGCCATGGCGGCCGGGGCCCCATTCGAGCGGATGGCCGTTGTCCTTCATGCGGCCGATGCCGCGCATTACCGCATCGGCGTCCGCCATCTCGAAAGCGATGTGATTGAGCGTCGAGAGCCCGGTTTTGGCGAAGACGATGGAGTGGTGATCGGGATTGGCGCAATGGAAAAACCACAGCGGCGCATTGTCGTCGATCAGGCGGAAGCCCAGCGCTTTGGTGAAGAAGGCGAACGACGCGTCAAAATCGCCGACGTTGAGATTGACGTGGGTGATTTTCCGCGGCCGGTCCGGGTCCAGGATCGGGGAGGCGTGATCGGCGACCTCGCAGACAAAGGCGAGGTTGCGGCCCTCCGGATCCCTGCAGGCGAAGCCATAGCCGCCGCCGGGTGAGGAGAACTTCGCCGGCGCGGACGGCCTGACTCCGGCTGCTGCGACTTGCCGATGCAGGGCATCCACGCCGGCGCGGTCGGCGACGTCGAACGCGATGCGCACGACTGCCGGCTGCGGGCCGCGATGCAGGCCGAGGATATGGTGATAGGGCAGGCCGCCGCGGAAATAGCGCGCATCGTTACCCGCCTCGACCGGCTGCAATCCCCACACGGTCTCGTAAAAGCGCGCCGCCTCGTCGAGATTGCTGACGACGAGATCGACCGAGCGCACGCCGCGGATGAGACAAGCCGGCATGTCGATTTTCTCCGTTATCGATTTGCAGAAAGTGGGACGATCATGCGGCGTGCTCAAACCATCGCCGCATCGCGCAGGGCAAGAGCTGCGGCAAAGGCGCGACGCAAGCGCGCGATGTCGGGCGCAACGCCGGTCAACTGCTTGAATGCTTCCGCCGCCTGATGCACGCACATGCTGGCGCCATTGAGCACCCGCGCGCCCTTGCCGCGTGCGGCCTTGAGGAATTCGGTCTCGGCCGGCGTGTAGATGACGTCTGCCGTCCAATGCGCCGACTTAAGCGCAGCGACCGGCACCGGAGTTCCCGGGAAGCCTGTCATACCGGTCTGCGTCGCATTGACGACGCCGTCGGCGGCGGCGATCTCGCGTGCCAGATCGCCGGCGAGCCGGCAGCGCGCATCGCCGTAATGTTTTGCGACATCGGCCTGCAGCGCGGCGGCACGCGCCGTGTCGAGATCGTGCAGCACCACGACGGCGGCGCCCAAGTCCATCAGCGCAAAAACGACGGCGCGCCCGGCGCCGCCGGCGCCGATCAGCACCACCGTCTTGCCGCGCGCGCTGGCTGCGCCGAGAGTTTCCACAAAGCTGTTGCGCCAGCCGGGCCGGTCGAAGTTGTAGCCGGTGGTGCGGCCGTCCGGCGCGTTCGCCACCGTGTTGACCGCGCCGACCTGCGCGGCTTCTTGGTCCACCGCATCGAGCAGCGGAATGATTTCCTGCTTGAAGGGGTAGGTGATGTTGGCGCCGGCGAATCCGGCAGCTTTGATGGCTTCGAGAAGTTGCGGCAGCCGCCGCCCCGGCAGTCGATCGACATCCATCAGATGGTAGAAGCCGTCGATGCCGGCTTCCACGAACGCCTCGGCAAAAAGCGCCGGCGACAGCGATCCTTGGATGTTTCGGCCGATCAGTCCGACCAGCATTCTGCGCTTGGTCATGACGCCTCGCGCGCCGGTGCTCTGCGGATCAACCTCCGCCCAGGAGCTTCTTCACCTGGGCGCCGGCTTTGCCGAAATCCATGCGGCCGGAGAAGCGCTGTTTCAGCGCTGCCATGGTGCGGCCCATGTCCTTGAGCGTCTCGGCTTCGATCTCCTTGATCAGCGCCGAGATCGCGGATGCAGCCTCAAGGTCCGACATCTGTTTGGGCAGATAGGCGGTGATGATCTCGATCTCCTCGCGCTCCTGATCGGCGAGCTCGGTGCGGCCGGCCTTTTGGTAGATGTCGAGCGATTCCTGGCGTTGCTTCACCATTTTCTGCATCACGTCGACGATTTCGGCGTCGTTGAGGGTGTGCCGCTCGGCGCCGCTGGTCTCCTTGGCCAGAATCGCGGCGTTGATCAGGCGCAGTGTCGAAACGCGGCGCGCCTGGCCCGCTTTCATCGCCTCTTTCAGGGAGCTGTTGATATCGTCACGCAGCACGGCTCAATCCTCGGGGTGTGGACGCGAACGGCTGTTGCGTTGTCATACATAATACGTAACTAAGAGGCCATGACCCAAACGCAAATTACCTCCGGGGGCATTTGGGACGACCCGAAACCGACGGCGCTTCTCGTTTTAGCGGACGGCACGGTGCTCGAAGGCATCGGTTTGGGCGCGACCGGCCACGCCGTGGGCGAGGTCTGCTTCAATACCGCCATGACCGGCTACGAGGAGATCCTCACCGATCCGTCCTATGCCGGGCAGATCATCACCTTCACATTCCCCCATATCGGCAATGTCGGCACCAACGAGGATGACATCGAGACCGTCAACCTCGCGGCAACCCCGGGCGCGCGCGGCGTGGTGCTGCATTCCGCCATCACCGCGCCGTCGAATTATCGCGCCACGCGCCATCTCGATGTCTGGTTGAAGAACCGCGGCGTCATCGGTCTTGCGGGGCTCGATACCCGCGCGCTGACCGCGCTCATTCGCGAGAAGGGCATGCCCAACGCGGTGATCGCGCACGAGCCATCCGGGCGTTTCGATCTCGATGCGCTCAAGCGCGAGGCAAAAGCCTGGCCGGGCCTCGTCGGCATGGATCTGGTGCCGATGGTGACGACGGGTCAGCGCTTCACCTGGGACGAGACGCCGTGGCAATGGGGCGAAGGCTATGGCCGGCAGGACCACGCCGCGTACAATGTTGTTGCCATCGACTACGGGATCAAGCGCAACATTCTGCGGCAATTGGCCGGCAACGCCTGCAAGGTCACGGTGGTGCCGGCGACGACCTCGGCCGCCGATATCCTGGCGCTCAAGCCGGACGGAATTTTTCTTTCCAACGGGCCGGGCGATCCGGCCGCGACCGGCGAATATACCGTGCCGGTGATCCGCAAGCTGATCGAGCATAAGCCGGTATTCGGCATTTGCCTCGGCCATCAGATGCTGGCGCTCGCGGTCGGCGCCAAGACCATGAAGATGCATCAAGGCCATCACGGCGCCAATCATCCGGTGAAGGACCTGTTAACCGGCAAAGTCGAGATCACCTCGATGAATCACGGCTTTGCCGTCGACCGGGCGACCCTGCCGGAGAACGCGGTCGAGACCCATGTCTCCTTGTTCGACGGCTCCAATTGCGGGCTCGCATTGAAGAACCGGCCGGTGTTCTCGGTGCAGTACCATCCGGAAGCCTCGCCCGGCCCGCGCGACAGCCATTTATTGTTCAGGCGCTTTGTCGGCATGATGCGCGACGGCAAGCGGACCTGAGCGAGCAGGGCCAGGCGCGGCCGGTGTTATGAATTTTCAACCTAAAGTCCTGTAAAACCGCCGGGCTATTGGCGAATTGACCGACATGCCGACCCCGACAAACGCCCCAACCACCTACAATTTTACGGACGACGGTCGGATTCCGAACAATCCCGATCTGCCGCTGGTCCTCTACCGCGGCGGTATCGACCTTGCCGGCTCGCCGGACCCGGAAGCGGTGATCGAAAAGACCTTTGCCGCGAACGGCTGGGGCAATATGTGGCGGAACGGAATATATCCATACGTCCACTATCATTCGATGATTCACGAGGTGATGGGTATCGCCCGCGGGCGCGCCAAGGTGCGCTTCGGCGGCGAGAATGGCGACGAGATCGAGATCGCGCCCGGCGATGTCGTCATTCTGCCGGCCGGCACCGGTCACCAATGCCTGGAGCAGAGCCCGACGCTGGTCGTCATCGGCGCCTATCCACCGAGCGGCAAGTACAATCTTTGCCGCGGCACCAGGCACGACCATGGCAAGGCCGTGCTGACTATTCCAAAAGTGCCGCTGCCGGCGAGCGATCCGGTATACGGATCAGACGGTCCTTTGACGGCGCTATGGCGCTAGAGGGTATCCCGACTTAACGGAATCGGGGATACGCTCTAGGATTTCCTTTAGCATTTCTTTTCGCAAAACCGGTTTCCACTTTTGCGCGACCTGCGCCAGCGGCCAAATACTAACTTCGATATGTTCAAACGCCGCCGCCGTTCCGGCAGGCGGCAAGAAAGAATTTGACGCTACGGGCGACATGGGGCCCGATCTCCGCGCGCAGCGCCGCGATGTCCTCGCCGAACAGGGCTCGCCTGATGATCGGGAAGAAAATCAACTCCATGAAAAAGCGCGCGGTCTCCGCGACGTGCTCCGGCGCAAACGCGGGCGATGCGCCGAGTGCGTCGGCCTGCGCCGCTTCGGCCAACAGCTTGGCGACCCCTTCCTCCCCGCGTCCGCGCGCCATTTGATGAACGTTGCTCGCCAAGTGCGAGAGCCGACCCGCTTCGGCAATGCTGACCCGCATAAGATTCACGGTATCTCCCGCCAAGGCCCACTGCAGAATGTCTTCGCCGAATGCGATGAGGTGCTGTTCGATGGGGCCGCCGGAGTGGAGCGTGCTTTCCACATGGGCGACGGCGGCGGCACAGTTACGCATCACCACGGCGGCGAACAGCGCTTCCTTGTTCGGGAAGCGGGCGTAGATGGTCGGCTTGCCGGCGTTGGCGCGGTTCGCGATTTCATCAACGCTGGCGCCGACAAGTCCCCGCTCCAGGAAGACGTGGTGGGCGGCGTCCAGGATGCGTTCATCCACTTCGCCGGCATGTTTTTGCGGTGGCCGTCCGACCCGGACCCCTGCCCGCTGCCGGCGGTGTCTGACAGTTTCGGCAAGCTTCTCCATCATGGCTCACATCTCGGTGATTGGGCTGCCGCGGCCCTTAGCCCTTTGATCTTCTTGCAAGATATATGGCGCCGCCGGGCAAAAGTAAAGAAACGAAACGGTATCGTATAGATATATTGACAGGCCATATCAGGTGGCCTAGTTAACGGAACGAAACGGTACCGTTCAGTTCCATATGGAGAGTGTCATGGCTTCGTCCAGCGCAAAAAACGAAAGGAGAGCGAAATTCGCGGCTCCGGTGATCGTCTGGGGTGCTGGCATCCTGTGGGTCGCGCTCTGTCTCGCGCCGTACGTCTATGCCGCCAACGATCTGATCCAGTGGAGGTAGGCCATGTTTCGGGACGCAGATGATCGCGCACAAAATCGAAACGGCGAACGGGAATTGCTGGAGCACAAAGGGCCGCTGCCCGATTCCTCGGAGAGGTCGACCCCGCGGCGAGACGGAGACGCTGTCCGCGCGCGCACGCCGGCGCCGCAGCCGGCGCCCGCCGGTGACGCCCAACAAGCGTCTCCAGGCCAGGCTCAGGAGTCGCCGCCGCTGCAGTCCGATCACTCCGATGAAAGCGAGGCGGGCCGCAGGGGGTTCTTGCGCCGCCATGCGCTTGCGCTGGGGCTTGCGCTCCTCCTTCCCGCGGTTGCGGCGGGTGATCTGTACTGGGATTACTCCCGGCATTTCGAAGCGACGGACGATTCGTTCATCGCGGCGCGGCAGTTTGCCATCCAGCCGAAGGTTGCCGGTTACATCACCGCCGTGCCCGTAACCGACAACCAGCACGTCGCGGCCGGCGCGGTGATCGCGCGCATCGACGATCGCGATTACCGGATAGCGCTCGATCAGGCGCAAGCGCAAGCAACGCACGACCAGGCGGTTCTCGAACAGGCGCAGCGAAATCTCGCGCGCTATCAGATCCTCGGCAAGACCGATTCAATTGCGCAACAGCAGATCGACGACCAGACCTATCTGGTCGATCAGGACAAGAGCACTGTCGCGCTCGATCAGGCCAAGGTCGACCAGGCGAAGCTCAATCTCTCCTACACGACGGTGACCGCGGCGCAGCCGGGGCGCGTCGTCAGCCTCAACGCCGCCGTCGGCCAATTCGCTCAGGCCGGTACGACGCTGACCATGTTCGTGCCCGATCAGAGCTGGGTCACGGCGAATTTCAAGGAGACGCAGCTCGACGCGATGCGGGCCGGTCAACCGGTGACGCTGACGATCGACGCTTATCCGGATCGCGCCATCCGCGGGCATGTCGCCAGCGTGCAGCCGGGATCGGGTCCCGCCTTTTCGCTGCTGCCGCCGGAAAACGCGACCGGCAATTGGGTCAAAGTCGTGCAGCGCGTGCCGGTCAAAGTCGTCATGGACGATCCGCCGACCGACGTCGCGCTCGGCCCGGGCATGTCGGTCGAGGCGACCGTGCGGATCAATCCAAAGCCGTCGCTCTATGAGCGATTGAGGGCCTGGTTATGAGTAACGCCGCCGCTGCCGTGCGCGGCCCCGCCGCGCTGAGCCGCGCCGGCACCAATCCGTGGCTGATCGCGGTTCTGGTTGCACTCGCGACCTTCATGGAGGTGCTCGACACCACCATCGCCAATGTGGTGCTCAACTATGTCGCCGGCGGCATGGGTGTGAGCGAGGACGAGGCCTCCTGGGTGGTGACCACTTATCTCGTCGCCAACGCGGTCAGCCTGACGGCAAGCAGCTATCTGGCGCAACGCTTCGGCCGCAAGCCGTTCTTTCTGGCCTGTCTGGCGCTGTTCACAATGACTTCCGTGCTTTGCGGCTTGGCGCCGAATCTCCAGGCGTTGCTGCTGTTTCGCCTGATGCAGGGCCTCGCCGGCGGCGGCATGGTGCCGGTGTCGCAATCGATCCTGGCGGATTCGTTTCCGCCGGAGAAGCGCGCCCAGGGTTTTGCGCTGTTCGGCATCGCCGTGGTCGTCGCTCCGGTGGTGGGGCCGACGCTCGGCGGCTGGCTCGCCGATAATTTCTCCTGGCAATGGTGCTTCGAGATCAACGGACCGGTCGGGCTTGCGGCGATTGCGCTCATCGCGGCGACTTTCCGGGAGTCTCCGGCATCGCTCGAGGAAGGCCGGCGCTTCAAGCAGGAGAGGATAGGCTTCGACGTGATCGGCTTCGTGCTGATCGCCACCTTTCTCGGTGCGCTCGAACTCGCGCTCGACCGGGGGCTGGAGGACGACTGGTTCGGTTCGTCGTTCATCATCGCAGACGTGGCCGTCTGCGCGCTCGCCTTCATCCTGATGATCCCGTGGGAGCTCAGCCGCCGCAATCCGGCCATCGATCTGCGCGTGGTCGGAACGCGGCAGTTCGGCTCCGCGTTCCTGGTGATGCTGGCGGCCGGCGCCATCCTTCTGGCGACCACCAACTACCTGCCGCAGTTGGTGCAGCAGGACTACGGCTACACGGCCACCTGGGCCGGTCTCGTGCTGTCGCCGGGCGGCGTCGTCACGGCCGTCATGATGCCGGTCGTCGGCCTGCTTTCTTCCAAAGTGCAGCCGCGCACGCTGATCGCGCTCGGCGCCGCAATCACCGCGTACGCGATGTACGACATGACCAGGATCACCGGCGACACCGATTTCTGGTTCTTTGCTGTGTCGCGCATCTATCTCGGCCTGGGGCTGCCGCTGGTCTTCCTGCCGGTGATTGCCGCTTCCTACGATGGCATTCCATCGAACAAGACCGATTTGGCGTCAGCCTTGATGAATGCGGCGCGCAATACCGGCGGTTCGATCGGCATCTCGCTGGCCAACAACGTGCTCTGGAGCCGCGAGCAGTTTCACCAGAGCCGGCTGGTCGAGCTCGTCAATACGTCGACCCCGCAATATCAGGACACCCTGAAGCGGATGACCGACTATTTCGCGGCCCAGGGCGCCTCGCTGGCGCAGGCGCAACATCAAGCGTTCGCCTGGATCGGCCAGCAAGTCCAGACGCAAGCCGCCTATCTCGCCTACATCGACGTGTTCTGGGTGCTGGCGTTGATTTCCGCGGCTTCGGTGCCGCTGGCCCTCATTTTACGCAAAGCGAAGCTCGGCGGGCCGGCGCCGGTCGCGCACTGAACAAACGATTTCACGCCTCGCGCCGGGGCGCCGACCGCGAGCCGGCGCGCCGCGATCGAGATTTTCCTGCGCAGCCCGGCTTTGAGGCGGTCGTCGATTTCGCGATCCTGCATAGCTGCGCTAGCCTGTCGGACCGGCCGCAAAGCCTCGGAGTGAGACGATGCTCAGCGCTGCAGAAAACGATCGCATAACCCGCGTTGGACCGGGCACGCCGGCCGGAGCGCTGCTGCGCCGCTATTGGCAGCCGGCAGCGCTGGTCGACGAATTGAACGGTAGCCGCCCGATCAAGCCGATACGCTTGTTCGGCGAGGACCTCGTGATCTATCGCGACGACAGGGGCCGCTATGGCCTGCTCGGCCGCGCCTGTCCGCATCGCGGTACTGATCTCGCGTTTGGCCGGCTGGAGAATGGCGGCTTGCGCTGCGCGTTTCACGGCTGGCTGTTCGACGTCGATGGCAGATGTCTGGAGACCCCGGCCGAGCCGGCGAACAGCACGATGTGCCGGAACATCCGGCAGAAGGCCTATCCGGTGGTCGAACGCAGCGGAATTCTCTTCGCCTATATGGGCCCCGGCGCGCCGCCGGAATTTCCGCACTTCGATTGCTTCGTCGCGCCGGACTCGCACACCTTCGCGTTCAAGGGGATGATCGATTGCAACTGGCTGCAATCACTGGAAGTCGGCATCGACCCCGCGCACACGTCGTTTTTGCACCGGTTCTTCCACGACGAAGACCCGAACCAAGGCTACGGCAAGCTGTTTCGCGACACCTCGACGGACTCGGAAATGCCGATGACTAAAATCATGCGCGACTTTCCCCGCCCGCGTATCGAGGTCGAGCCGACCGCCTACGGCTTTCGCATTCTCACGCTGCGCGAGATCAGCGCCAAAAACACCCACGTGCGCGTGACCAACCTGATGTTCCCCAACGCCTTCGTCATCCCGATGAGCCGCGAGATGACGATCACGCAGTGGCACGTGCCGATCGACGACATCAAGCATTATTGGTACGCGATCTTCACGAGCTTCGGTGCGCCGGTGAATAAGGACGAGATGCGCCGCCAGCGCCTGCAGCTGTACGAATTGCCGGACTATGTCCCGCGCAAGAACAAAACCAACAATTACGGCTATGATCCGCACGAGCAGGAGCGCGACACCTATACCGGCATGGGCGCCGACATCAACGTGCACGATCAATGGGCCTGCGAGTCGATGGGCGAAATCGCCGATCGTACCCACGAGCATCTCGGCCAGTCGGACAAGGCGATCACGGCCTATCGGCGCCTGCTGCGGCGCGCCATCGATGCGGTCAGCGCCGGCGAGCGGCCGCCGATGGTCATGGATGCGGCGACGGCGCCGAAGATCACCGGCCCCGCCGCCATCGACGGCATCGGGCCAACTGAAGACTGGCAAGGCTACTGGCAGCGCACTGACGCGCTGAAGCGCCAGGCCGCAAGCTGGGCGCATCCGCACTGAACTTCGGCGGAAAGCTCATGGCATCGCACAAACGCCGATCGTTCGCCCGCAGCTTTGTCGAGCGATACGGCCTTTGGAGCGAGGCGCAGGCCCGTGCGGCCGTTGCCGTCGAGAAGGCGATCGGCCGCAGGAAGCTCGAATTGATACGATTCTCGTTCACCGATCAGCACGGCGTGCTGCGCGGCAAGACGCTCGTCGCCGAGGAAGCTTTATTGGCGCTGCGCGGCGGTGTCAGCATGACCAGCACGCTCTTCGCCAAGGACACTTCGCATCGCACGGTGTTTCCGGTTTTCGACGCCGGCGGCGGACTCGGCGTTGCGGAGATGGGCGGGGCCGGCAATTTCGTCATGGTGGCCGATCCTGCGACATTCCGCGTCCTGCCGTGGGCGGAGAAAACCGGCTGGGTGCTGTGCGATTGTTATTTTGCAAATGGCGTCAAGGTGCCGATATCGACACGCCAGCTCTACCGTGACGCGCTGGCGAAACTCGCCAAGGCCGGCTTCGATTATCTGGCCGGGCTCGAAATCGAGTTTCATCTGTTCAAGATCGACGATCTTCGCCTCGCGCCGCACAGCCTGGAGTGGCCGGCCGAGCCGCCGGCGGTCAGTCATACGACCCACGGTTATCAGTATCTCACCGAAGGGCGGTACGATCAGGTGGCGCCCATTCTCGACGTCTTGCGCCAATACCTCACCGCGCTCGGCCTGCCGCTACGCTCGCTCGAAGTCGAGTTCGGTCCAAGCCAATATGAATTGACCTTCGCGCCGGAGATGGGCATGGCGCCGGCCGACGCCATGGTGCTGTTGCGGAGCGCGCTCAAACAAGCGGCGCGGCGGCACGGTTATCTCGTAAGCCTGATGTGCCGACCGGGGCTGCCCCACGCGCTGGCGAGCGGCTGGCACCTGCATCAGTCGCTGCTCGACACAAGGTCGAAGGCGAATGCCTTCATCTCCCACGACGAAACGACGCCGCTGTCGCCGGTCGGCCGGCATTTCCTCGCCGGCTTGCTCGCCAATGCGCGAGCGGCAACGGCTTTTGCCGCGCCGACGATCAATGGCTACAAGCGCTTTCGCGGCGTCAACACCATGGCCCCGATCCAGGCGGTCTGGGCCCAGGACAACCGCGGCGTCATGGTGCGGGTGCCGGGCGAGCCCGGCGATCCGTCAACGCATCTGGAAAACCGCAGCGGCGAGCCGCTGGCCAATCCGTATCTTTACATGGCGTCGCAGATCTATGCCGGCCTCGATGGAATCGCCCGCAAGCTCGACCCCGGCGCTTCCGCCGATGCGCCATACGGTCATTCCGCCGAGGCGCTGCCGGAAACGCTCGAAGAGGCGCTTGCCGCGCTACGCAGCAATCCCTGCTTCCGCGCTGGTTTTGGCGAGCGTTTTCTCGACTATTACGCGCATATCAAACACGCCGAGATTGTGCGGTGCCGCAAGGCCAGCGCGGCTACGCCAAACGCCGTCGATGTCACGGATTGGGAGCATCGCGAATATTTCGATATGCTGTGAATGGCTGGCTGCGGACCGCCGCCGATTAAGGCGGCTCGCGGCCGGTCATTCGGGCCGATGAGTACCGCGAACCGCAAAGCGCCGCGGTCACGCCAATACAGGGGCCAGTGAGAGGAGTAGAGGCAATGACCAAACTATCGATAGCCGCCGGCACGGCGATTGCGTTGATCGCGACGGCGCCGGCATTCGCCCAGCAGAAAACGGTCAAGATCGGTTTCATATCGACCTTCAGCGGCCCCGCCGCCGCGATCGGCAATGACATGAAGAACTCGTTCGAGCTCGGTCTCGACGAGCATGGCCGCAAGCTTGGCGGGCTGCCGGTCGAAGTCATCTACGCCGACGATCAGCTCAAGCCGGAAGTCGGCGTGCAGAAGACGCAGGAATTCATCGAGTCCGATCATGTCGACTTCGTCGTCGGCTATATCTGGTCGAACGTGGTGCTCGCTTCGCTCAAACCCCTAATCGATTCCAAGACCATGACGGTCGTCACCAATGCCGGGGCCAATCAGCTGGCGGGCGAGCTCTGTTCGCCTTACGTGTTCTCGACCTCGTGGCAGAACGATCAGACGCCGGCCGCGGTCGGCCGCTACATGAATGAGAAGGGCGTCAAGACGGCGTTCCTGATCGGGCCGAATTACGCCGCCGGCAAGGACATGCTGGCCGGCGTGCAGACGACGTTCAAAGGCAAGATCGTCGGCCAGGAATTGACGCGCTGGCCCGATCAGCTCGATTTCTCCGCCGAGCTGTCGAAGGCGCGCGCAGCCAAGCCCGATGCCATCTTCGCGTTCTATCCGGGCGGCGCCGGCGTGCAGTTCGTCACGCAATATGTGCAGGCCGGGCTGAAGGGTCAGATTCCGCTGTACACGGCATTCACCATCGACGACTTGTCGCTGCCGCGGCTCAAGGATCTCGCGATCGGCATTCCCGGCGCCCAGGAATGGGTCGCCGATCTGCCCAACGAGGCCAACAAGAAATACGTCGCCGACTACAGGGCGAAGTATCACGTCTCGCCGTCGTTCTACGGCGCGCAGACCTATGACGCCGTCGCCTTGATCGACAGCGCCATCACCGCGGTCAAGGGCGACCTCGGCAACAAAGAGGGCATGCGCAAGGAGATGGAGAAAGCCGACTTCAAGTCGGTCCGCGGCAACTTCAAATTCGGCAACAACCACATCCCGATCCAGAATTTCTATCTGCAGGATGCGGTGAAGAACGCCGACGGTTCTTACGCGCTCAAGACCGTCGCCTTGATCGTCAAGGACGACCAGGACAGATTCCACGACAAGTGCCCGATGAAGTGAGCGGCGGTCGACGGCCGCGTAAATCCGCCGCTCATCCCCGCGCAGGCGGGAATCCAGATCGTGCTCCAGCAGACTGGGTCCCCGCTTTCGCGGGGACGAACGGATGACGAATGCTGTACTTCCTCGAGCAGTTCCTCAACGGCATTCAGCTCGGCATGCTGCTGTTTCTGCTGGCGGCAGGATTGACGCTGATCTTCGGCATCATGGATCTGGTCAATCTGGCGCACGGCTCGCTCTACATGCTTGGCGCCTATTTCGCCGCCACGTTTGCCGCCTGGACCGGCAGCTTCGTGCTAGGCGCCGTGCTTGCGATCGCCGCTGCGCTCCTTGCCGGCATGGTGCTCGAAGTGGTCGCGATACGCCGGCTCTACGGCCGCAACCATCTCGATCATGTGCTGGGCACGTTCGGGCTGTTGCTGTTTTTCAACGAACTGGTGCGGCTCGTCTGGGGACCCGCCGGCATGACGCTTTCGCTGCCGAGCGAGATGCTCACCGCCGTGCAGATCCTGCCGGGCTTGTACTACCCGGCCTATCGCCTCGTCATCATCGCCGCGACATTGGCGGTCGCGCTTCTGCTGTACGTGCTGGTGATGCGTACCCGGCTCGGCATGCTGATTCGCGCCGGCGCCTCCAACCGTGAAATGGTCGGCGCGCTCGGCGTCAACATCAAGCTCCTCTACACGTTGGTATTCGGGCTCGGCGCGGCGCTGGCGGGCTTCGCCGGCCTGATGCAGGCGCCGATCCTCACCGTGCAGATCGGCATGGGCGAGAACATTCTCATCCCGGCCTTCGTGGTCGTGGTCATCGGCGGCATCGGCTCGATCCGCGGCGCCTTCGTCGCGGCGCTCTTGGTCGGAGTCATCGACACCATCGGCCGCGCGTTCCTGCCCGATCTCTTGCACCAATATCTGAGCACCAATGCCGCCGATACGCTCGCCCCGGCGCTGTCGTCGATGTCGATCTATCTGTTGATGGCGCTGGTGCTGGTGGCGCGCCCCGAAGGCCTGTTTCCCGCGGCCCGCCGATGAGTGATTGGCGCAAGGAATGGCGCAACGCGTGGCGCAAGGCCTGGTGGCGGCCGCGCTTTGTGGTCAACGCCGCGCTTCTCATTCTTTTTGCCCTGGTTCCGCTCTACTCGGCACTCGCTGGCGATCCTTTCGCCATGACTTTGTTCTCGCGCATTGTCATCATGGCGATCGCGGCGCTCAGCCTGAACCTGATCATGGGGTTCGGCGGCATGGTGAGCTTCGGCCACGCCGCTTATCTCGGCATCGGCGGCTACGCCGTCGGCATCTTGGCCAAGGAAGGCATCGGCTCCGGCTTCGTGCAATGGCCGGTCGCGGTCGCGGCGTCGGCGTTCTACGCGCTGGTGGTCGGCGCGCTGTCGCTGCGCACCCGCGGCGTCTACTTCATCATGATCACGCTCGCCTTCGCGCAGATGGTCTATTACGTCGCCAGCGGGCTCGACCGCTACGGCGGCGACGACGGCCTGACCATCTATCACCGCAGCCAGTTCGGCGCGTTCACTCTCAACAACGCGACGGTGTTCTATTATTTGTGCTTCGGCGTGCTGCTCGCCGGCATTTATCTGGTCTGGCGCATCGTCAATTCGCGCTTCGGCCTGGTGATTCAGGGCGCTCGCTCGAACGAGCCGCGCATGCGCGCCATCGGTTTTCCGACCTTTCGTTATCGGCTCGCCTGTTTCGTGATCGCCGGCGCGCTGTGCGGGCTCGCCGGCGCGCTCCTGGCCAATCAAACGAGTTTCATCAGCCCGGCGATGATGCACTGGACGCGGTCCGGCGATCTCATCGTCATGGCGGTGCTCGGCGGCATGCAGGCGATGTTCGGGCCGCTGATCGGCGCGACGACTTTCCTGCTTCTGGAGCAGGCCCTGTCGCACGTCACCGATTATCCGGATCTCGTTCTCGGCCCGCTCCTCTTGATCGTGGCGATCTACGTCAACGGCGGCATCGACGGATTGCTCGGAGGGGCGCGCCGTGGCTGAGGCTTTGCTCGAAATCGAATCCTTGACCAAGCGCTTCGGCGGCGTGGTGGCCTCCGATACGATTTCCCTCGCGCTTTTCCGCGGCGAGTTGCACGCGCTCATCGGACCGAACGGCGCCGGCAAGACCACGCTGATCGGGCAGTTGACCGGCGAGATCAAGCCGGACAGTGGCCGCATCCGCTTTGATGCGTACGACGTCACGGCATTGCCGGTCCATCGGCGCAGCCAACTCGGGCTCGCGCGTTCGTTTCAGATCGCCTCGCTGTTCCCCGAGTTCACCGCGCTCGACAATGTGGCGCTCGCGGTGCAGGCGCATGCCGGCCACTCATTCCGTTTCTGGCGCGCCGCGCGCCGCGAGCCGGAGCTGCGCGAGCCGGCGCGCGACGCGCTCGCGCGCGTCGGCCTCGTGCATCGTGCCGAGGTGCGGGTCACGGATCTCAGCCATGGCGAACGGCGCCAGCTCGAAATCGCCATGGCGCTGGCGACCCGTCCGCGCATGCTGCTGCTGGATGAACCCATGGCCGGCATGGGGCCGGAGGAATCCGCGCGGCTCGTGGAGACGCTGCGCCAGCTCAAGGGCACGCTGACTATTCTTCTGGTCGAGCACGACATGGACGCGGTGTTTGCGCTGGCCGATCGCATCACCGTCATGGTCTATGGCCGCATCATCGCGTCCGACGATCCGGCGGCGATCCGCGCCGATGCCGCGGTGCGCGAGGCCTATCTCGGCGAGCAGGACGAGGTCCGCGATGAGGGTGTGCATGGCTGACGCGCCGGTCCTCGAACTGCGCAATGTCGAGACAAGCTACGGCTTGAGCCGGGTCCTGTTCGGCGTCTCGCTGGCGGTTGCTCCTGGCGAAATGGTGTCGCTGATGGGCCGCAACGGCATGGGCAAGACCACGACGGTACGTTCCATCATGGGACTGACCCCGGCGGCCTCGGGCTCGATCCGCTTCGCCGGCGCCGAAATTCGCGCGCTGCCCGCCTATCGCGTGGCCAAGCTCGGCGTCGGCCTGGTGCCGGAAGGACGCCAGCTGTTTCCCAATCTCACCACGCGCGAAAATCTCATTGCCACCGCGTCAAATCGCGGCGGCGCCGCCGAGCCGTGGACGCTCGACCGCGTCTTTGCCTTGTTTCCGCGGCTCGCCGAACGCGCCGACAGCATGGCCAATCTGTTGTCCGGCGGCGAACAGCAGATGCTGGCGATCGGCCGCGCGCTGATGACGAATCCGCGCCTCCTCATCCTCGACGAGGCGACCGAAGGCCTGGCGCCGTTGATCCGCGACGAAATCTGGCGCTGCCTCGCCACGCTCCGCGCCGCGGGACAATCGATCCTCTTGATCGACAAGAACGTCGCCGCGATCACGCGGATTGCCGACCGCCATTATTTCATCGAGCGCGGCCGCATCGTGTGGTCGGGCACGTCGCGCGAATTGGCAAGCGCGCCCAACATCGCGCATCGCTATCTCGGCGTCTGAATTCCGCGACCGCGCCGCCGCGTCAGCTCGGCTTGATGTCGGCGAATTTGATCACCTTGGCCCATTTGTCGACTTCGACCGAAATGTATTTGGCGAACTCGGCCCGCGTCATCGGCGTCGGCACCGCGCCGAGATTGTCGAATTTGGATTTCAAGGTCGGATCGGTGAGCACGGCATTGATCTCCTTGTGCAGCTTTTCCACGATGTCCTCGGGCGTGCCCTTGGGCGCGCCGATGCCGTGCCAGATGGTCGCCTCGTAGCCCGGCACGGTCGCCGCCACGGTGGGAACGCCGGGCAGCGCTTCGGACGGCGTCTTGCTGGTCACGGCGATCGCGCGCAGCTTGCCGGCGCGGATATTGGCGATGGTCAGCGGGATCGGGGTGAAGGCGACCTGCACCTGACCGCTGAGCAGATCGGGCATGAAGGCCGAGCGATAGGGTACGTGCACCAGATTGGTGCCGGTCATCATCTTGAACAGCTCGGCGGCCATATTCGGCGCGGTGCCGGTGCCGAACGACGCATAATTGAGCTTGCCCGGATTGGCCTTGGCGTAGGCAATGAACTCCGGGACGGTCTTGACCGGGACGCTGAGGTTGACCTCGAGCACATTGGCCGACTGGATCGTGCTGGCCGCCGGCACGATGTCCTTCATGAAGCTGAAGTCGGCGGTTTTCTCATAGAGCGTGGTATTAACCGCATTGGTGACGGTCATTGCCAAGAGCGTATAGCCGTCCGGCGCCGCGCGGGCAACGGTTTCGGCGGCGAGATTGCTGGCCGCGCCCGGCTTGTTCTCGACGATGAATTGCTGACCAAGCCGTTCCGAGAGCGACTGCGCGATCAGGCGCGCCACGATGTCGGTCGCGGCACCGGGCGGAAACCCGACCAGGATGCGCACCGGACGGGTCGGATAATCGAGCGCGAATGCGGCGCGCGCGACGGCCGGAAGTGCGGCGGCGCCCGCTGCGAGCCGCAGGAAGCGCCGACGCGGAAATTTTGCCGCAAGTCTCATCATTTTCCTCCCCTGTGTCTCGGCTCCCGCGGAATGCAGCGGGTTGGCTCGGACGTTGCGTCCGTCACAAATCGAGCTGATAACCGACCGGCACCCAGCGATAGCTGTCGGCCATCTTATCGATCATGCCAATACCGGGAAACGGCATGTGATAACCTGTGACGAAAAGCCCGTCCGCCGCTGCCATATCGAGAACGCGCTTGCGAGTGGCCACCGCCTTGTCCTTGTCGTCGTCGACGTCGAGGTGCCACTCCGGCCGCTGGATCGCCATGACATAGTGCGCGCAGGTGTCGGCCCAGATCAGAAGCCGCTTGCCTTCGCTCTCGACGTGATACGCCATCATGCCGGGCGAATGTCCGGATACGTCGACGGCACGGATGCCGGCCGCCACCTCGTCACCCGGCTTGATGAAGCTTGAGCGGTCCGCCAGGGGCAGAGCGAGCTTCCGAAAGAGCTGCAGATTGAATTTGCGCGCCTCGCGCACATTCTCGCCGCGTTTCCAAAAGTCGAACTCCGCGGCGCCAAAGACGTAACGCGCACCGGGGAAGACCGGCTTGCCGCCATCCATCAAGCCGCCGATGTGGTCGGGATGGCCGTGGGTGATCACCACGATGTCGACGTCTGCCGGTTGGTAACCAAGCTTCGCCAAGCCTTCGACCAGCCGGCCTTCCGACAGCCGGCTGCGCAATTGCGGATAGTCGCGCGACAGCCCGCCGTTGCCGGTGTCGAACAAGACCAATTGCTTGCCGGTGTTGACCACCGTCGGAATGAACGGATGCACATAGCGGTCCGCTTCGATGCCGTTGTTCCGGCAAAGGTCCTGCGCCTCCTCAGCCTTGCGCTCCGGACCGAAGCTCGGGTGCAGCCCGTCGCGGATCACCTTGCCGTCCAGAATATTCGCGATTTCAAAGCTGCCGAACTTGAAGCCATAGACGGTGGGCTGCAGTTCGCCTTGCATGGACGCTGGCACGCGTTCCTCCGATGCTTGATTGAGGTTCGATTTTGCCAATGCGTGCGGCACTTTCCGGGCGAATGCAAGCCCTGCGCGCCAACAGGGGATGAGTCGGCCGACCGCGGTGGCGCAGCCTTCCCATGCCCTCGAATCTGGTCTAAGACCGCCCTCGCAGGGCCGAGCCCCGCTTCGGCTAGCATGCGTTCAGCAAAAGTGGGCGCCGGTTTTGCGCAAGAACGCACGCTCACTTTAGATGCCACGCTTTCCGGGCGGCTGACCGGGATTCACTCAGCCTGAAAGCGTGGGGGACGCGCGGCTTGCGCGCCCTTTTTTTGTGCCTGACGTTTTAATGCCTAAATACGGAAGCGATGCCCAAACGGACCGACATCTCCTCGATCCTGATCATTGGCGCCGGTCCGATCGTCATCGGTCAGGCCTGCGAGTTCGACTATTCCGGCACGCAGGCGTGCAAGGCGCTCAAGGCTGAGGGCTACCGGGTCGTTCTGGTCAATTCCAATCCGGCGACCATCATGACTGATCCGGATCTGGCGGATGCCACCTATATCGAGCCGATCACGCCGGAGATCGTCGCCAAGATCATCGAGAAGGAACGCTACGCCGCGCCCGGCGGGTTTGCGCTCCTTCCGACCATGGGCGGCCAGACCGCGCTCAACACCGCGCTGTCGCTCCGCCGCATGGGTGTCCTCGACAAGTTCAACGTCACCATGATCGGCGCCACCGCCGACGCCATCGACAAGGCCGAGGACAGAAAGCTGTTCCGCGAGGCGATGACCAAGATCGGCTTGGCGACGCCGCGCTCGCATCAGATCAAGACGCTGATCCAGGCCCTCGAAGCGCTCGACGATATCGGCCTGCCGGCCATCATCCGGCCGTCGTTCACGCTTGGCGGCACCGGCGGCGGCATCGCCTACAACAAGGCCGAGTTCATCGAGATCGTGGAGCGCGGCGTTGATGCGTCGCCGACCTCCGAGGTGCTGATCGAGGAATCGGTGCTCGGCTGGAAAGAGTTCGAGATGGAGGTGGTGCGCGACAAGAACGACAACTGCATCATCGTCTGCTCCATCGAGAACGTTGATCCGATGGGCGTGCATACCGGCGATTCCATTACCATCGCGCCGGCCCTGACGCTGACCGACAAGGAATATCAGATCATGCGCGACGCCTCGATCGCGGTGTTGCGCGAGATCGGGGTCGAGACCGGCGGCTCCAACGTGCAATTCGCGGTCAACCCGGCCGACGGGCGGCTCGTCGTCATCGAGATGAATCCGCGGGTGTCGCGCTCGTCGGCGCTCGCTTCGAAGGCGACCGGCTTTCCCATAGCCAAAGTCGCCGCCAAGCTCGCGGTCGGCTACACGCTCGACGAGATCGCCAACGATATCACCGGAGGCGCCACGCCGGCGTCGTTCGAGCCGACCATCGATTACATCGTCACCAAGATTCCGCGCTTTGCCTTCGAGAAATTCCCCGGCGCCGAGCCGGTGCTGACCACCTCAATGAAGTCGGTCGGCGAGGCGATGGCGATTGGCCGCACTTTCGCCGAGAGCCTGCAGAAGGCGCTGCGCTCGCTGGAAACCGGCCTCACCGGCCTCGACGAGATCGCCATTGCCGGCCTCGGCGAGGGCGACGACAAGAACGCCATTCGCGCCGCGCTCGGCACGCCGTCGCCCGACGGCCTGCTCAAAGTAGCGCAGGCGATGCGGCTCGGCATGAGCGATGAGGATATCCATACCGCGTGCCGGATCGATCCGTGGTTCCTGGCGCAAATCCGCGGCATCGTCGACATGGAAAACGAGATTCGGGCCAAGGGTCTGCCAGCATCGGCGCCGGCCCTGCGCCGGCTCAAGGCGATGGGCTTTTCGGACGTGCGGCTCGGCCGGCTCACCGGCCTTGCCGCCGACGAGGTCGCGCGCCGCCGCCGCGGTCTCGAAGTGCGGCCGGTATTCAAGCGCATCGATACTTGCGCCGCCGAATTCGCTTCGCCGACCGCGTATATGTATTCGACCTACGAGACGCCGTTTAACGGCCACGCCGTCGACGAAGCGGCGCCATCCGACAAAAAGAAGGTCATCATTCTCGGCGGCGGTCCGAACCGGATCGGGCAGGGCATCGAATTCGATTATTGCTGCTGTCACGCCTGCTTCGCGCTCAAGGACGCCGGCTACGAAACCATCATGATCAATTGCAATCCGGAGACGGTGTCGACCGATTACGACACCTCCGACCGGCTCTATTTCGAGCCGCTCACGGCCGAGGACGTGATCGAGATCATCGACACCGAGCGGAAGAACGGCACGCTGCACGGCGTCATCGTGCAGTTCGGCGGCCAGACGCCGCTGAAGCTCGCCGAGCCTTTGGCGAAGGCCAATGTGCCGATCCTCGGCACCTCGCCGGACGCCATCGATCTCGCCGAGGATCGCGACCGTTTCAAGCAGTTGCTCGACCGGCTGAAGCTGCGACAGCCGAAAAGCGGCATCGCCACCTCGCCGGAAAAGGCCAAGGCGATCGCCGAGTCGATCGGCTATCCGATCGTGATCCGTCCGTCCTACGTGCTGGGCGGGCGGGCCATGGAGATCGTGCACGACTCGCACCATCTGGCCCGCTACGTGGCGCGGCTTGCCGCGGATCTCGACCGGCCGTCGGAATTCGCGGTGTCGGAAAAGCGGCCGCTCTTGATCGACCGCTACCTCACCGACGCCGTCGAGGTCGACGTCGATTGCCTGGCCGACGGCAAGGACAGCTACATCGCCGGGATCATGGAGCACATTGAAGAGGCAGGCATCCATTCCGGGGACTCCGCCTGCTCGCTGCCGCCGCACGATCTTTCCGGCAAAGTGATCGCCGAACTGGATCGGCAGACCCGCGCGCTGGCCCTGGCGCTCAAGGTTGGCGGCCTGATGAACGTGCAATACGCCATCAAGGACGGCGACATTTACGTGCTCGAGGTCAATCCGCGCGCTTCGCGCACGGTGCCTTTCGTCGCCAAGGTGACCGGCGTGCCGGCCGCCAAGATCGCGGCGCGCATCATGGCGGGTGAATCGCTCGCGAGCTTTTCGCTAAAGCCACAGGCCTTCGCGCCGGGTGGCGCCGGCCATGTCGGCGTCAAGGAAGCGGTGTTTCCGTTCGCGCGGTTCGGCGACAAGGTCGACACCGTGCTGGGCCCGGAAATGAAATCGACCGGCGAAGTGATGGGCATCGATCGCGATTACAACATCGCTTTCGCCAAGAGCCAGCTCGGTGGCGGCACGCGGCTGCCCAAGAGCGGCACGGTCTTCGTCTCGGTCAAGGACGCCGATAAGCCGCGGATTCTGGAGGCTACGCGGCTCCTCGCCGGCCTCGGTTTTCGGGTCCTGGCAACGTCGGGGACCCAACGTTACCTCGCCGAGCAAGGCGTGGCGGCGGTCAAAATCAACAAGGTCGCCGAAGGCCGGCCGCACATTGTCGACGCCATCAAAAACGGCGAAGTTCAGCTGGTTTTCAACACCACCGAAGGGGCCACGGCGCTGGCCGACAGCCGGTCGCTTCGGCGCGCAGCCCTCTTGCATAAAGTGCCATACTACACCACTCTCTCAGGGGCCGTCGCCGCAGCGCAGGGCATCAGGGCCTACCTCGGGGGTGACCTCGAGGTGTGTGCGCTGCAGAGCTATTTCGGGGCTGGGTCTGATCGAGCGTCGGGACGGCCGCAGCGACGGTACGTGTAGAGCCAGGGTTCGTGATCGTAGGCCGGAGATGCTTCGGCCCGCGATCAAATTTTTGACTCTGCGGGCACTGGAGGTTGAGACCGATGGACAAGATTCCGATGACGGCAGAGGGCTACTCGGCTCTGGAGACCGAGCTCAAGCACTGCCAGCAGATAGAGCGGCCGCGGATCATTCAGCAGATCACCGACGCGCGCACCCATGGCGATCTTTCCGAGAACGCCGAATACCATGCAGCGAAGGAATCGCAGTCGCTCAATGAGGGGCGCATCGCCGAGCTCGAGGACAAGCTGGCGCGCGCCGAAGTGATCGACGTCTCGAAGCTTTCGGGCGACACCATCACCTTTGGCGCCACCGTGACGCTGGTCGACGAGGACACCGACAAAAAGGCCATATGGCAGATCGTCGGCGAGCCGGAAGCGGACGCCAAGAAAGGCAAGATTTCCATCACCTCGCCGCTGGCGCGCGCGCTCGTCGGCAAGAAGAAAGGCGCGCAGGTCGAGGTGGTCACCCCCGGCGGCGCCAAGGCCTATGAGGTGATGAAGGTCGAGTGGAAGTAACAGACGTCGTCTGTCCTCGATCCCATGAAATTCGGCGTTTTCGACCACCTGGACGATGCCGGCGTGCCGCTGGGCGAGCTTTATGCCGGCCGGCTGCGGCTCGCCGAGGCCTATGACCGCTTGGGCTTTCACGCTTATCACCTCGCCGAGCATCACGGCACCCCGCTCGGTTGCGCGGCTTCGCCCAGCGTGTTTCTGGCGGCCCTGGCGCAGCGCACCACAAGGCTGCGTTTTGGGCCGATGGTCTATCTTCTGCCGTTCTACCATCCGCTGCGCTTGATCGAAGAAATCTGCATGCTCGACCAGATGAGCGGCGGACGCTTGGAGCTTGGCGTCGGACGCGGGGTGTCGCCGTTTGAGACCGCTGCCTATGGCCTCGATTTCACGCAGACCCAGGCGATGTATCACGAAGCCTTCCAGGTCATGCTCAAGGGGCTTGATTGCAAGGAGCTGACCTTCGCCGGGAAATTCTATCGCTTCGACAATGTGCCGATGGTTCTCCAGCCGGTGCAGCGTCCGCATCCGCCGCTATGGTACGGCGTCAGCATTCCCGATAACGCCGATTGGCCGGCGCAAAACGACGTCAATGTCATCTCGCTGGCGCCGCGTGAGGCCGTCCGTCCCATCTTCGAGCGCTATCTGTCGGTGCGAGATACGCTTGGAAAACGCAACACGACATTGTTCGGTGTCGGCCGGCACGTCGTTGTTGCCGATACTGACGCGGAAGCCCTTGCCATCGCGCGGCGCGTCTATCCGCGTTGGCGGGCGAGCTTCTTCTGGCTGTTCGAGCGCCACGGCGCGGCGCCGCGCGTGGCCGCGCTCTATCCTAAAAGCTTTGACGAGCTGGCGGCGCTCGGCATTGCGGTGGCCGGGTCGCCGCAAACCGTGCGCGACTTCATCGCGGCCGAGATCGAGGCCACGGCGCCAAACTATTTTGCGCCGTGGCTTGCGTTCGGCGACATGCGCCTTGATGAGGCACTGCACTCGGTCGAACTGTTCGGCCGTGAGGTCATGTCTGCATTCGGCTGAGCTCAACCGATTCCCCATGAACCAGGCCCGCTTTCGTTGACGGCCCCCTGCCTGTGGGTATGGTGGGTTGCGTATCTTGCATAGCTCCTCAGAATCCTTAGATATGAGGCCAGCTGGGCACCCCCCGGAATTGCAATTTTCTGTCAGGCGAACATCGAAAATCATCGATTTCGCGGGGTATTCGGGCAGATCGAACCTTCGCCGCCTGCCGCAACAATCGGATGGATCGGTGTCAACTACCACCCACGCCAAGGTCGTCATCATCGGTTCCGGGCCGGCGGGCTACACGGCCGGAATCTATGCCGCTCGCGCCATGCTTGAGCCGGTTCTCATCCAGGGCCTGGCGCCCGGCGGCCAGCTCACCGTCACCACCGACGTCGAGAACTATCCAGGCTTCGCCGATGTGATCCAGGGCCCTTGGCTGATGGAGCAAATGCAGAAGCAGGCGGCCCATGTCGGCACCAGGCTGGTCCCGGATTATGTGAACAAGGTCGATCTTTCCCAGCGGCCATTTCGGATCGAGTGCGATTCCGGCGATGTTTATTTCGCCGAGGCGCTGATTCTGGCGACCGGCGCGCAAGCGCGCTGGCTCGATCTGCCCTGCGAACAAAAATTCCGCGGCTATGGCATCTCCGCCTGCGCCACGTGCGACGGGTTCTTTTATCGCGGCAAGCAGGTGCTGGTGATCGGCGGCGGCAATACCGCGGTCGAGGAGGCGCTATTCCTCACCAATTTCGCCGCCAAGGTCACGCTGGTGCATCGGCGCGATAGCCTGCGCGCCGAGAAGATCCTCCAAGACCGGCTGTTCAAGCATCCGAAGATCGACGTGATCTGGGACAGCGTTCTCGACGACGTCGGCGGCACCAACGATCCGCTCAAGGTCAGCCACGCGCGGCTGAAGAATCTCAAGACCGGGGCGGCAAGGGAGTTGGCCGTCGACGGGATTTTCATTGCCATCGGCCACGCGCCGGCAACCGAGCTCGTTGCCGACCAGGTCAAGATGAAGCCGTCCGGCTATATCGAGACCGCGCCGCACTCGACCGCGACCTCGGTGCCGGGCCTGTTCGCCGCCGGCGATGTCGCCGACGAGGTCTATCGGCAGGCGGTGACAGCGGCGGGGCTCGGCTGCATGGCGGCGCTGGAAGCCGAACGTTTCCTCGCCGCGCAGGCGCACGCCGCGTATCCCGCCGCGGCAGAATGATTTTACCTCTCCCTGCTTCGTGGAGAGCAGAAAGTGCCAGAAATGGATTGGGATAAACTAAAAGTATTCCATGCCGCCGCCGAGGCCGGCAGCTTCACGCACGCCGGGGAGCAGCTCGGGCTGTCACAATCGGCGGTGTCGCGGCAAGTAAGCGCGCTTGAACAGGAGCTGTCGGTCTCGCTGTTTCACCGCCATGCGCGCGGCCTCATTCTGACCGAGCAAGGCGAACTGCTGTATCGCACCGCGCACGAAGTCTTCATGAAGCTCGAAGCCGCGCGCGCCAAGCTCACCGACTCGCGCGAGCGGCCGAACGGCGATCTGCGCGTCACCACGACGCCGGGCATCGGCGTGCATTGGCTCACGCCGCGGCTCGGCGAATTCGTCGATCTGTATCCCGAGGTGCGCATCACGCTTCTCACGACCGACGAGGAGCTCGATCTCGCCATGCGCGAGGCCGATGTCGCCATCCGGCTGCGCCAGCCGACCCAGCCCGACCTCATCCAGCGCAAGCTGTTTTCGGTGCATTTCCACGTCTACGCATCGCCGGAATATCTCAAGAAGTTCGGCACGCCGCGCACCTTCGAGGATCTCGACAAGCACCGCGCGCTGGTGCTCGGCGGCAACGTACCGTCATACTTGCAGCCATCGCGTTGGTTGATCGAGGTCGCGCGCGACGGCAAGGGCCCGCGCCAGCCGCATCTCGTCATCAACAATATTCTCGGCATTTTGCGCGCCTGCCAGCGGGGGCTCGGCATCGCGATGCTGCCCGACTATCTGGTCGAAGATGGACTCGTGCAACTTTTCGGCGATACCGAAGCGATCGCGCTCGATGCCTATTTCGTCTATCCCGAAGAGCTCAAGGCCGTGGCGCGCGTGCAGGCATTTCGCGACTTTCTGGTCGCCAACGCGCAGCGCTGGAATTTCTAGTTATTCGCACTACTTGGGGCGGTGCGTGGAAACGCCGCAACTTGCCTATACCGCATGGCTGTCATGTGAAGCGTCGCGTTGTGTGGGCGGCGCACGAATCGCATACTGCACTTGCGCTGCATAGCGCGCGGTTGCTGTAATCCTCCCAGATAGGCAACCGTGGTGCTGGCAGCTGTTCCCCTCTGGAAGGTGTCGTCGGCGCCCCCACGCCGGCGAACTGAACCGGGCCCGCAAGGGCCCGGTTTTCTTTTGGGTAAACGATGGGCGCTGGCGCCAGGCGAATGGCGAATGAGTCCGCACCGAGCTACTATCGCCACCCCATTTCCGCCGCTTGCCCGGCCTCGAACAAATGAAAATTTCCATCCTCGACGACTATTTCGACACGCTGCGCAC
This sequence comes from Xanthobacteraceae bacterium, assembly GCA_035515455.1. Taxonomy (GTDB): domain Bacteria; phylum Pseudomonadota; class Alphaproteobacteria; order Rhizobiales; family Xanthobacteraceae; genus BOG-931. The sequence goes on along the minus strand of DATJBH010000193.1, from coordinate 23,612 downwards.
GCTGCCGTGTTTTCGCAAGCTTGACGGTTATGACGTCACCGTGTGGACCGACCATGTGCAGGACACCGATCTGCTCGCCGAGCGGCTGCGCGACACCGAGGTTCTCGTGCTGTTCCGCGAGCGTACGCAAATCCGCGCGCCGCTTCTTGGGCGGTTGCCCAAGCTGAAGCTCATCAGCCAGCGCAGCGTCTATCCGCATATCGACATCGAAGCCTGCACGCGGCTCGGCGTCATCGTGTCGTCGAGTCAGCATCCCGGCACGCCGTCCTATGCCGCGGCGGAATTGACCTTCGGACTCATCCTCGACTCGATGCGTCTTATTCCGCAGCACGTCGCCGCGCTGAAGACCGGGCGATGGCAGGTGGGCATCGGCCAGACGCTGCGCGGCAAGACGCTCGGTATTTACGGCTACGGCCGCATCGGCAGTGCCGTTGCCGGCTACGGCCGGGCGTTCGGCATGAATATCCTGGTCTGGGCGCGTCCGGCCACGCTGGAGAAGGCGCGCGCCGACGGCTACGCGACGGCGCCGAGTAAAGGACAGTTCTTCGCCGACTGCGATGTCATCTCGCTGCACATGCGGCTGGTGCCGGCGACACGCCACATCGTCACCGCAGCCAACCTCCATCGAATGAAGCCGACGGCGCTGCTGGTCAATACCAGCCGCGCGCCTTTGATCGAGCCCGGCGCGCTGGTCGCCGCGTTGCGCGCGGGGCGTCCCGGCATGGCCGCGGTCGACGTCTATGAGGAAGAACCGGTGCTCGATCCAAAACATCCGCTTTTGAACATGAGCAACGTCGTCTGCACGCCGCATATCGGCTACGTGACGCGCGAAGAATACGAGACGCAGTTCACCGACATCTTCGATCAGATCAACGCCTACGCGGCTGGCGCGCCGATCAACGTGGTCAATCCGGGCGTAGTTGAGGGCAAAAGGCGATAGGAATTCGGCGTTGCGGAACAAGCTAGTCACCGTGAATGATAAAATGCAGCGCGGCTATCGTTATGCGCTGACCGAACCTGCCGGACGCAATTTTGCCGTCGATTTCCGCCCTGAACTGACGCCGGCGCAAACGCTCCGCCTCGGCGTATTCTGCGGCAAGTACATGACCGATTGCGGCAAGGAATTTCCGAAAAGCTGGTACGCCGGCGCCAAGCTTGCCGGCAAGGAGCGCGATTGCTCATTGAATTATTTCGGCGTCGACGCCAGCCAGCCGCTGTCGGTGTGGCGCAACAAGGGCTGGATCTATCGCGACGATCCGCGCGGCTGGTTTCAATGGTATTGCCGCTATTATAGGGGCCGGCGCATCCCCGACGAGGACGCGCGGCAGATCAAGCGCTGGAAAGCCATCCGCCGCCACGTGCGGCAGATTCAGAAAAATTGCGAGCCCGGCGACGTGACCTGCCGGCCGCGGCAGCGCCAAGCTCTGTTGCACTGGGCTTACGACAGCCGAAAGATCTAGGCCGGCTCCAGACCTTTCGCCTTCAGCACTCGCTTTGCATCCGGGGTGGTGAGAAAGGCGATTGCCGCGCGCCCTAGCTCGGGATGACCGGCGTTCGCCGGTATGCCGGCCGTGAACATGGTGGCGCTCTGAATAGCGCGCGGCAGCGGTCCCACGACATCGATGCCGTCGACTGCCAGCAGCTCCGCCATCTGCTGAATGCCGATATCGGCTTCGCCGCGCTTGACAACGAGCCCGGCGAGGCCTGCGGCGCCGCCGGCGCCGTATTTCGCCTTGGCAACCATCGCGGCGGTGATGCCGAGCTCTTCGAACACTTTGGCCATGTGCGCGCCGCTGGCGCCGCCGCCAACCGGCTTCGACAGCGCGATGGATTTCGCCGCCAGCAAGGCTTGCTTGAAGCCGTCGACCGACGACAGATCCGGCCGCGGCGCGCCTTTCGGCACGGCCACGCCGATGAGCGATCGCGCCACTTCAACCAAGCTCCCGGCAACGAGCCGGCCCCGCTCGACCAGCTCCTTGGCGCCAGGCCCGGTGACGATGGCGACATCGGCGGCCTCGCCATCGAGCAGGCGCTTTTCCAGCACCAAAGACGGACCGAGAGTGACGGCAAGGCGGTTACCGGTCTCCCGCTCGAAGAGCGGCGTCAACGCCTCGAACACCATTTTCATGGCGGTCGTGGTTACGACTTTGATTTCTACGCCTGAAGCCACGCGATCCCCCTGGTTTTCGTCACTGCAGCATAGGCCCACATACGAGGGCTGAAAGCCGGACCCGTTTCCCGGCGCCGGCGCAGATCAACTCTATGTGAGTTTTTGCTCCAGTGTCATCAAATCGCGCGCAGGGCGGTCATTTCGGGATCGAATTGCCGTATATTGCCGTGGACTTGATCCGCGCGGCACTACGCGAGGGCCGGCGCGGTTGGGAGGAATGAGATGTTCACACGCAGACATGCGCTTTATGCCGGCGCCGCGGGTCTGGGGCTCGCCGCTTTCCGTTTGGCGCGGCCGCACGCGGCGACCGCCGCGACCCACCCTTACGAGGTCACCCACACCGATGCGGAATGGCGCAAGCTGCTCACGCCGGCGCAGTACAACGTGCTGCGGCAGGCGGGCACCGAGTTACCGTTCACCAGTGCGCTGCTCGAAGAGCATCGCGCCGGCACGTTCAGCTGCGCCGGCTGCGATCTGCCGCTGTTCTCGTCGACGACGAAATTCGACAGCGGCACCGGCTGGCCGAGCTTCTGGGCGCCGCTGCCCGATGCCGTCGACGAAACCGAGGACCGCTCGTTCGGCATGACCCGCACGGCGGTGTCATGCCATCGCTGCGGCGGTCATCTCGGCCACGTCTTCACCGACGGGCCGAAGCCGACCGGCCTGCGCTACTGCATGAATGGCGTGGCGCTGAAGTTCACGCCAGGCCCAGCGCATTCGTCCTAGAGCGCAACCGCTTCAGATGGTCTGCGGAACATGCGCTACCGCATTTTGAGAATGATCACCTGATCGCTGGTCGGATCGGTCGTCTTGCGCAGCTTGGCGACGTCAGTTGTCGTGACGGCCGGCGCCTGATTGCCCCAGCCATTGCGGATGAAGGTGACGACGTCGGCGATCTGCTGGTCCGAATACTGCTCCCGGAATTGCGGCATGCGGTAGGCGTCCGGGGTGCCTCTGACCACCAGCGGATTGGAGCCGTTGAGCACCAAGTTGATGAGCGACGACGGATCCTCGTCCAGCAGGATGGGGTTGCCGGCAAGCGCCGGTATGTAGGGGCTAAAGCCCTTGCCATCGAGCCCGTGGCAGTTCGCGCAGGTGCCGGTGTAAACGGTGGCGCCGGGCTGTGAAGCGTGGCCAGTGCGCAGGGCGGCGGCAGTCGCATCGTTGTAGGCGACAGGCTGCTGTGTCGAGGCCGCCGGCAGCGATTTAAGATAAATAGCGATCGCGTTGAGGTCGTTGTCCGAGAGGTAAGGCGTCGAATTGTTGACGACATCGATCATCGAACCGAATGCCGTCTCGCCCTTATTGTGGCCGGCTTTGAGAAAGTCGACAATGTCGTCCTTCGACCAGTTGCCGAGGCCGGTGCGAACGTCGCCACGGAGGTCCGGCGCGTACCAGGCGTCGAGGTCCGCTCCAGCGAGATAGTCCGAGCTGCCGTCATCGAGCGCCTTTTCCTGCCAGGCGAGACCGCGCGGGGTATGACAGGCGCCGCAATGGCCGAGGCCCTGCACCAGATAGGCGCCGCGATTCCATTGCGCGTCATGGCCGCTCTTGTTTACGTAGCTGCCGCTTTGGATGAACAGAAAATTCCACATCGCGAGCGGCCAACGGAAGCGGAGGTAGGACGGAATCTCATCGGGTTGGTTCGCCTGATGAACCGCGGGCACTTCTTTCATGAAGAAATTGTAGAGCGCGGCCACGTCGGCATCGGTGAGCTTCGCGTAGGACGGATAAGGCATCGCCGGGTAAAGCCGATGGCCGTCCTTGGCGACGCCGGCCCGCAGCGCGCGGTCGAAATCCGCAAGGCTATAGCCGCCGATGCCGGTCTCGGGATCCGGTGTGATATTGGTCGAATAAATGGTGCCGAGCGGCGTGCCCATTTTCAGCCCGCCGGCAAACGCCTTGCCGCCCGGCGCCGAGTGACACGAGACGCAATCGCCGGCCCGCGCCAGATATTCGCCTTGATTGGAAGGAGGACCGGTGTTCTCGTCCGCGCGCGCTGTCGACACTGCAAAGAGCATAAGCAGGCCGCAGAAAATACCCTTTGAAATTATCGTCACGTCCTCTGCCTCCCGCGCAGGCGTCGCCCCCAACGCTTTTTATGGACATGGCGCGGGGGACGGTCGTTTTGGCGTCCCCCGCAGATGCCTTCGGGACTGGCAGCTATGCCGAGCCACGCAGATCCTGATCGCTGATCGGCAGCGTCCGAATGCGCTTGCCGGTCGCGGCAAAGATCGCATTCGCCACGGCGGCGCTGATCGGCCCGGTGGCCACCTCGGCGATGCCGCCCCACACCTTGCCGCCGCTTGGCGTGAGATGGACGTCGATTTTCGGAGCCTCGGCCAGACGCACCATCCGATAGGTGTCGAAGTTGCCTTGCACCGCGGCGCCATCCTTGATCGTGATCTTGCCGTAGAGCGCCGCGCTCAAGCCGAAGATCACCGAACCTTCGACCTGCTCGGCGATGGTCAGCGGATTGACCATATGGCGCGGGTCGAGTGCGACGGTGACGCGATTCACTTTTATCTGACCGTCCGGCTTGACGGTGACCTCGGCGACCTGCGCACACAGGCTGTCGTCGTCCTCGCAGATGGCAATGCCGCGGCCGCTGCCGGCCGGCAGTGGCTTGCCCCAATCGCCCTTCTCGGCGGCGGTGTCCAGCACCTTGAGCCAGTCGGGCTTGCCGGCGAGGAGCTTGCGCCGCATCTGATAGGGATCGATGCCGCTTCCATGCGCGATCTCATCGAGAAAGCCCTCGATGGCGAAGACGTGCTGGTTCACCCCGGGCGCGCGCCAGAACCACACCGGCAAATGCGTGTTCCTGATCTTCGCTTCGATGCGCGTATTCGGCACGTTGTAGCCGTTGTTGGCCAAGCCTTCGACCGCCTGCGGCTCGACCTTGTCGGTGGGGAACGCGCGGCCGACCGACGCCCAGATCGACGAGGTGACGACCCGCATCGACCATGCGGTCGGCAGCCCGTCGGCGCCGGCGACGGCCTTAAACGCGGCCACCGCATGGGGACGGAATTTGTCCTGCCGCGTGTCTTCTTCGCGCGTCCACACGAGCTTCACCGGCCGCTGCACCGCCTTGGCGATGGCGATGGCCTGCCTGACTTCGTCATTGGCGTCGCGGCGTCCGAAACCGCCGCCGACGAAGGCGTTATGGATATAAACCTGCTCGGGCTTGAGACCCGACGCCTTGGCCGCCGCTTTGAGCGCCCCGTCCGCAGCCTGCGTCCCGAACCAGACGTCGAGCCGGTCGGGCTGCAGATTGACGGTCGCGTTCATCGGCTCCATCGGCGAATGCGACAGATAAGGCGTTTCGTAGACCGCCTCGAAGGTCTTGGCCGCGCCCGAGAAGGCCTGGTCGACGTTGCCGTCGTTGCGTGCCGTGAGCATGGGCTCGGACAGCGCCGCGCGGTATTCCCTCGAAAGCTGTTCGCTGTCGACTTTGCCGGCGGGGCCGACGTCCCATTGCGGCTGCAGACGGGAGAGCGCGCGCTTGGCGCGCCAATACGTGTCGGTCGCGACCACCGCCACCGCGTTGTCGAGCTTCACCACGCCAACGATGCCCGGCGCGCCGCGCAGCACGGACTCATCGACGCTCTTGAGCTTGCCGCCGGGAACGGGGCAAGCCGTGATCGCGGCGAACACCATGCCCGGAACCTGGGCGTCCATGCCGAACTTGGCCGATCCGTCGGTCTTATGGACCACGTCGACCCGCGGCAGCGGCCGCGGGATGAAAGCGAACTCCGCCGGCGTCTTGATCGCCGGCTCTTTGGCGAGCGTGATCTTCGCCGCATCGGGAGCGAGCTCGCCGTAGCGCAGCGTGCGGCCTGAAGGCGTATGGGTCACCACGCTCTGTGCCGCCTTGCATTCGGACGCCGGAGCGTTCCAGCGCGCCGCGGCGGCCGCAATCAGGCGTTCGCGCGCACTGGCGCCGACCTGCTGCATCAGCTTCTGCGATCCGCGGACCGAGCGGCTGCCGACCGAGACCATCGGACCGTAGACGTTATTCTCCCGGAGATTGCGGTTGGCCGAGGCATATTCGATCCGCACTTTCGACCAGTCGCACTGCAACTCCTCTGTGATCATCATCGGCAGCGCCGTCATGCTGCCTTGGCCCATTTCCGAGCGCTGATAGCGGATCAGAATCGAATCGTCCGGATCGATGGCGATCCAGGCATCGATTTCGTTCGGATCAGAGGCGTGATCGTCGCTCCAGGGCTGGCCGGGGACGGTGGCGGCGCGGGTCCTGCCGATGCCGATCATAAGGCCGCCGGCGGCGCTGGCGGCGGTAAGGATGAAATGGCGGCGGGTCAGGGCTGCAGCGATTCGGCTTCCATGCATCGCGACCTCCCTCAAGCTTTCATCATGTCGGCTGCGCGATGAATAGCGCGGCGCAGACGCTCATAGGTTCCGCAACGGCAGATATTGGTGATGTTCGCATCGATTTCGGCGTCGGTCGGACTGGGAAAATTCTTCAGGAACGCCACCGTGGCCATGATCTGCCCCGACTGACAGTAGCCGCATTGCGGCACGTCCTCGGCGATCCACGCGCGCTGCACCGGATGGCTGTTATCGGCAGACAAGCCCTCGATCGTGGTAATTTTCGCGCCATCGAGCGCGCCGATTGGCACCGAGCAGGAGCGCATCGGCTTGCCGTCGATATGCACCGTGCAAGCGCCGCATTGCGCGATGCCGCAGGCGAATTTCGTACCGGTTAGGCCGACGATATCGCGCAGCACCCATAGGAGCGGCGTATCGGGCTCGATATCGATTTGTTTGGACGTTCCGTTGACTTCGATGGTGATCACCGTGGCTCTCCTCAGAGGTGGGTGATGCAGAATGTCTTCGCCGGCGAGCGCATGGTGCTCGTATGCCGGTGCACAGTGACCATACGGCGGCCCGCGCCACAATCCAAGCGCGATGTCACATGGCAGGCATCACATTAGCAGGATTGCTGCAATGCAGAATTTTGCGTCACGCGGACGGGGCTCGCCCGGTGCAATCGAAAAAACGCCGTCAGGTTCCAACCTTGAGTTCCGCCACCAGCCCGCGCAGCGCCGCAATCGTGCTCAACGGCACGATACGTCCGGTGCGCGGATTTTCCGAGGGCACGCCTTCGATCATCATGGAAAAACGCGCCGTGTCGGCGTCGACCTCGATGCGGTGGGTGTTACGCGTAATCGTCGGATCGGCCCAGATTTCGAGCCGCGTCTTGTCCGGGCCGACGCCGGCAAGGCTCAACGCCGCGGCGACATTGACATTGGCCGGAAATCCGCGCGCGCCTTCGCGCGCGCTGCCGTCGAAAATCTTTTTTGGCTCTTTGAGGTCCTTGAGCGAAATGCCGCGCTCGACCAGATAGGGCGCACCTTCGAGTCCGTCCGGCGGCTTTCGCGTGACCATGGTCACCGAATGGATCGTCCCTTCGGCCGCGGCGCGCACGGCATCCAGCCCGAGAAGCGCGCCGGTCGGCACCAGGATGCGCGCGCCGGTCGACTTCGCCCGCTCGACGAGATCCCAATTGTCGAGAAGCTGGCCGACCGAGAGCGGCATGAAGATTTTTCCCGCCTCGATCACCGACGTCGCCACCTTGCGAAACATCTGCGGCGGCAGACATTCGATGACAATGTCGCAGGATTGCGCCAGCGCCTCGGCGGGTACGATCGCAATGCGAATGCCGGCGTCCGGCAGATTGCGTCGCGCCTTGTCTTCGTCGCGCACCGCAACGGCCGTGAGCGAAAGCCCCGGAATACCGGCTTCAAGTCGCCGCGCCACGCCCAGGCCGACGGCGCCGAGCCCCGCCAGTCCGACTTTAAGGGTCTGTTTGGGCACCGTGGGTCCTTCCTCTGGCTGTTCCGGCGATAGCCCGATACATTATTTGCTTCTATGCGCTCGCCCACGGAAACCCGCAACCGGCCGCTCGTCGATGCCTGACCTCAGCAAGAGACTGTTCATGACCAATATCAACCCGAACACCTTCACGACGCGGCCGGAGATCGAGGGCACGTTCGGCGTGGTGACTACGACGCACTGGATCGCGACGGCGGTCGGCATGGGCATTCTCGAGCGCGGCGGCAATGCCTTCGATGCCGCGGTCGCCACCGCCTTTACGCTGCAGGTGGTCGAGCCGCATCTCAACGGGCCGGGCGGCGACGTGCCGGTGATCCTTTGCGACGTGCGGCGCGGCAAGCCGGAGGTGATCTGCGGCCAGGGTGTGGCGCCGGCCAAAGCCACCATCGCGCATTACCGCAGCGAAGGCCTCGATCTCGTGCCCGGCACCGGGCTCCTCGCCGCCGTGGTGCCCGGTACCTTCGAGACCTGGATGCTGCTGTTGCGCGATTACGGCACCATGTCGCTGGCCGACGTGCTCAGCCCGGCGATCGGTTATGCGCAGAACGGCCATCCGCTGCTGGAACGCACCAACGCCACCATCGCTACGGTTGCGGCGCTGTTCCGCGAGCACTGGCCGACGTCGGCCGCGGTCTATCTGCCGAATAACGAAGTGCCGGCGCCCGGCTCGCTCTTCATCAACAAAACCTTCGCCGCCACCTATGTCCGCATCGTCAAGGAAGCCGAAAGCGCCGGCGGCGATCGCGTCGCGCAGATCGAGCGCGCGCGCAAGGCGTGGAGCCAGGGCTTTGTCGCCGAGGCGATCGACCGCTTCTGCCGCACCCAAGAGATCATGGACACCAGCGGCGCGCGCCACCGCGGCGTGCTCACGGCCGACGACATGGCGCGCTGGACGCCGCATATCGAAGCGCCGCTGACCTACGACTACAAGAATTACACGGTGTGCAAGACCGGTCCGTGGGGCCAGGGGCCGGTGACGCTGCAGCAGCTCGCGCTGCTCAGGGGCTTCGATCTCGACGGCCTCGATCCGACAGGTCCGGATTTCATCCACTGCATCGTCGAATGCTCGAAGCTCGCTTACGCCGACCGCGAAGTATTTTATGGCGATCCGGATTTTGTCGACGTGCCGATGACGACGCTCTTGTCGGAGGCCTACAACGCCGAGCGGCGCAAGCTCGTCGGCGATAAGGCTTCGCTCGAGCAGCGCCCCGGCTCGATTGCCGGCTTCGGCGCCGTGGTGAAACTGCGCCGCGACTCCGTTCCCGCAATGGCCGGCGCTGGCGAGCCGACGGTGGGCGCGCTAGGTGCCGGTGAGCCGACGGTCGGCCGGATGGGCGCCATGCGTGGCGACACCGTGCATTTCGATATCGTCGATAAGGCCGGCAACATGATTTCGGCGACGCCGTCCGGCGGCTGGCTGCATTCCTCGCCGGTCATCCCGGAGCTTGGATTCTGTCTCGGCACCCGGGCGCAGATGTTCTGGCTGGAAGAAGGGCATCCGGCCGCGCTCGCGCCCGGCAAGCGCCCGCGCACGACGTTATCGCCGACCTTGGCGCTGCGCGACGGCGAGCCGTATCTCGCCTGGGGCTCGCCCGGCGGCGACGGTCAGGACCAATGGATCGCGCAGTTCTTCATGCGCCACGTGCACGCCGGCATGAACCTGCAGGAATCGATCGATGCGCCGGCCTGGCATTCCGAGCATTTTCCAAGCTCGTTCTGGCCCCGCACGGCGCGTCCGGGCGTGCTGGTCATCGAAGGCCGTGTGCCGAAAAAGACCGTGGACGAGCTCAAGCGCCGCGGTCATATCGTCGAGATCGGTCCGGATTGGTCCGAAGGCCGGCTTACCGCTGCCTCGCGCGTCGGGCGGCGCCGCCGCGCCGCCGCCAATGCGCGCGGCATGCAGGGTTACGCGGCGGGGCGATAGAGTTCTTTATCTGTTGCGCGGCGCGTCCGGAAAAGAGCTAAGCCGCCACCGTCCCCAAAAACTCTTCGACTTCGCGGCGAAGCTTTTCGGTGGCGGTTTCGACTTCCTCCGACGCCGCCAGCATGGTCTGCGCCGACGACCGCGTCTGCGTCACCCCGCCGGCGACCTCACCCAGTGCCGCGACGATTCCCTTGGCGCCGGTCGCGGCGCTGGCGACGTTGTGGGAGATCTCGCCGGTCGCCGCTTCCTGCTGCTCGACCGAAACGGCGACCGCGCTGGTATAAGTGTTGATGTCCTGCATGCGCTGGGTGATCTCGCGGATCGCCGCCACGGCCTTGCCGCTCGACGCCTGCACCGACAGGATTTCGTGCGTAATCTCTTCGGTGGCTTTGGCGGTCTGCACCGCGAGCGATTTCACTTCCGAGGCGACCACGGCAAAGCCGCGGCCGGCCTCGCCGGCGCGCGCCGCTTCGATGGTGGCGTTGAGCGCGAGCAGATTGGTCTGCCCGGCGATATCCTGGATGAGCTTGACCACGTCGCCGATCTTTTGCGCCACATGCGCCAGCGCGGCGATATCTTCGTTGGTCGCATTGGCGTTGGCGGCGGCGCTGCGCACCACGTCGTTGGCTTGGCCGAGCTGCCGGCTGATCTCCCGGATCGAGACCGAGAGCTCGGCCGCGGCCGCGGCCGCGGTTTCGACATTGGTCGAAGCCTCGTTGGAGCCGTGGACTGCGCCTTCGGCGCGCTGCAGCGTGTGATCCGACGTCGTCAGCAGCGTCTTTGCCGCCGACTTCATCGCGCTGGCGCTTTGGCTGACCGATTTGAGCACGGTCTCGACCCGGGCGCGGAAAGAGGAGATCGCCGCTTCGGTCGAGCGGCGGCGTTCGTCGCGCTGGCGCAGCGAGTCGCGCTCCTTCTCGGCGAGCAGCTGGTCGGTGACGTCGCTATGCGTCGCCACCCAGCCGCCGCCTTGCATCGGGCGGCTGACGACCGCGATGACGCGGCCGTCCTTGAGCTCGGCCGTCTTGGTTTCGGTGCGGCCTTCGGCCACCCGATTGAGGCAATCGGCGACATAGCGATCGGGATCACCGGTAAAGTTGCCGGCGGCAAGGCGGTGCAGCAACAAATCGTGCAACGGCGTACCGGCGTGCGCGTGCTGCGGCCGCAAGTGATACATTTCGATATAGCGATCGTTGCACAGCACCAGGCGCGCCGCACCGTCGAACATGCACAGGCCTTGCGTCATGTTGTTGAGCGCAGCGCGCAGCAGTCGCGCCTGACCGCGCCGGCGGTCGGTGACGAAAATGCCGGCCAATGCCGCGGCGGCAAACGCGAACGGCGCCGCCATGACAGCGGCGGCGACCGGCGCCGGCGTTCGCGTCAAGGCCGCAACCATCCAGCCAGGACCGCTCACCAGATAGACGATGGCGCCCACGGCGAAACCGGCCGCTCCCGTAATGACGATGAGCTTCCAATTGCGGCTGGCTTTAGCCAGAGATGGACCGCCAAGCATCGCGTGCGCGCCCGATCAATCGGTCCGACCCTAGCAATCGACCGGTTGTTTTGCGGTTAATAAATGACGCACGATTCCTTAACAAATCCTGACTCTAGCCCGCGCTCGGCCCGCGGCAACCGTTCAATGAGCCGGCGGAATCACCGGCAGCAGCAGATAGGAGTCCATATCGCCGCCCGCATAGACGGTGTTGGTTGCGCCGGAATTGTAGTCGGCGTGATAGTGCATGTAGTGACTCGAGCCGACGCCGTCGCGCGGCTGGACGTCGAGCCGGATACGGTGGCCCTTCTTGAACACCATCGAGGTCGGCCAGATTTCGACCTCGACGCGGACGGTCTCGCCGGGCGAAAGATAGAGCCGGCGGACATGCCGGTGATACGGTCGCCACGGCCGTGACAGTTCGGGGTCGAGCTCGCGGTGCGACACACGCAGCCAGCCCTTCGCCACCGGCACCGGCGCGCCTTGCTGGCCGGTCTCCAGCACTTCGTTGCCGTCGGCGTCGAAGTTCCGCAAAGTCAGGAACAGATCCATATCCTCGCTCGAGCTCGATACCCACAGCACGGCGGCAAGCGGACCGGTGATCTCGGTATCGGCGGGGAGCGGCGGCGTTTCGAATGAGACGCCCATGCCGGGCCGGATGCCGCCGCCCAACACTTGCGAGGAGGCCGCAGACGTCGAGCCCATCGAGCCAAGGCTCGACGCGGCATAGGTTCTCGATTCGGTGTGCGACGGCTTGTGCTCCGTCAACGTGCCGACGGGCGGCGCGCCTTCCGCCGGCGCCGGCGACAGATCGAGATAGAGCTTGGTCCAGCGCGTGCGCGCCAGCGGCCATTCACGCTCGTGGCGCCATTCGAAGGCGTCGCCGCCCTTGCGTATCGCGAGCTTGATCGGCGGTTCGTCCATCACGCCGTTGTCGAGGCCTTTGAGCCAGTAATCGAGGAAGCGGATCTGATCGCGCCTGCCGTCCTCGGTGTAGAACGGATGCACGTGCGAGCCGAGATGGACGCGCAGCTTCTTGTGCGGCGTCGCTGCGCGCATGAACGCTTCGGTATTGCCGCGCAGGTGCAGTCCCATGCCGGACCAGTTGCCGACCGAAAACATCGGCACATTGATCTTGTCCCATTGCGCCTGCGAGCCCCGGAACGCTCCGCTGTCGAGATTATTGTGCAGCCAGAAATAGAGCGTGTTGACTTGCCAGCCGTCCGGCAAATGCTGCGAGGCACGGCCCAGCACGTGATGCAGCAGATGCGCCATGTACCAATTGGTCATGAACAGCGAGAGCAGGCCGCCGTGGTAGAGCGCGTCGCGATAAAGGTCGGCAAAGCCCTCCCAGGGAATGATCGCCTTGAGCGACGGCGGCTGCAGGTTGGCGACGAACCACTGATTGATGGCGAAATAGGAAATGCCGAGAACTCCGACCTTGCCGTTGCACCAGGGCTGCGCCGCCGCCCATTCGACGGCGTCGTAAAGGTCGACCGCCTCGGCCAGCGACCACGGCTCGCACTGGCCGGGTGACTTGCCGGTGCCGCGGCCATCGACGCGGACGGCAACATAGCCGCGCGGCACCCACCATTTCGGATTGACGGTCTCCCAGTTCATCCACTCGTTGCCCGCCTCGGCGAGCGTCGCCGGCACCACCCAGAGCTTGTCTTTCTGGTAGGGGCCGAGATTGAGGATGGCGGGAAATTTCCCGGCATCATCGGGCCGGAACACGTCGGCCTTGAGCGATGCGCCGTCGCGCATCGGCACGCCGACGTCTTTCTCCAGGAGGATCGGATAGTCGGCGCGGGTCGCGTCCGGCGTGCTGGCCATGGTGGCGCTCGTTGGTTCGGTCGTTATTTCAAGTCTGCCGCGACGCCATGGGCTTGGGCGATGCGATCGTAGTTGATAGACCACCGCGATGCCAGCGCGCACCGGCATTGAGCGGATGCACTGCCGCACTTCACGCTTCGGACACTATTGTGCCGGCAATATCGCGTTAACGCCTTGGGGGGCTTTTCCGATGATCCGGCCGCTTGCCGCGCTCGCTGTGTGCGGCGTTCTCGTCACCGCCGCCGGACTGACTGGCTGTACCGACAATCCGCCGCCGTCCGGCCAGCCGAGCTTCTACAGGGACTTGGCGGGGCCGGACGCCGTGCTCGATGCCGCTGCGGCGGCCTCGATGATTTCCGGCTATCGCGGCAACAACGGCCTTGGGCCGGTGACGCTCGATCCCGAACTGATGCGGCTCGCCGCCGAACAAGCGCGGGTCATGGCGGGGAAGGGCAAGCTCGATCATAGCGTCGCGGCGCCGTTTGCGGAGCGCATCCGCAAATCAGGCTTCGACGCCGGAGTGGCGGTGGAGAATATCGGAGCCGGTTATCATACGCTCGCCGAGGCGTTTTCCGGCTGGCGCGATTCGCCGCCGCACCGCGCCAACATGCTCAATGCAAGCGTCACCCGCATGGGCATCGCCGCGGTTTACACGCCGAAATCGAAATACAAGGTGTTCTGGTCGCTCATTCTCGCCGCGCCTGACGCGCATCCAGGCTGATCGCGAAGGTGAGGCGGGCGACCCGCCTGGCTTCTAATGGCCGCTCAGCCGGTCCGCGAATATTTCTGCGGCCAGAGCGAACGCAACGTCGCCACGTCTTTGGTGATCTTGCCGATCTCGATTCTCGTTTCCTTCATGGCGTTCCAGGTGACGTCGAGCTCCGAAAGCAACGCCGACAAGGTCGCTTCGAGCCGATGCACATCGCTGCGCACGATCTCCAGCTTTTCGCGGTCGGTCATGCTGCTCCAGCGCGAATTCATCACCTTGGCCCTGAAAAGTTTCAAAGGAAAGCTTGATTCGCGGCGGCAATTGAATCTCGCCACGGTCGCCATGCCCAAAAAAGCGAAAGTTATCCACAGGCTAAAGCCTGACGAATATCTTGCCCGTAAACGTCCCGCGCCTCGTCGAGCAGCGGCGCGACGGCGCCACGGAATTGAGCGTGTTCGTCCGCGGTCAGTTCGGTGATTTCGCAGCCGGCAGCCCCAATCGCAGCGCGGACGTCGCGGTCCTCGGCGATGGCAAGCTCGCGCTGAAAGGCGATCGCGCGCGCCACTGCCGCTCGCATCGCCTCTTGCACATCCGTGGGCCATGCCTCGAATGAAGGCCGATGCAAAAAGATCGGCCGCGATATGTAGAAGTGGTTGGTGATTGTGTGAAAGTGATGAAACTTGTGCACGCCATAGGTCACAGTGTTGGCGAACGGGTTCTCCTGGGCGTCGAGCGTGCCGGCTTTGATGCCGGCGATGGCCTCAGTCAAGTCGCAGCGGACCGGCACGGCGCCGAGTAGCGCGAAGGTTCGCGCCTGCACGTCGCTCGGCAACACGCGGATGCGCATGTCCTTCAGGTCCGCCGGCACCCGCACGCGGCGCAGGCGGTTGGAGATCTGGCGAAAGCCGTTCTCGAACCAGCCGAGGATGCGGTAATTGACGCGCTCTTCGATCTTGGCGGCGAGAAAGCGGCCGAGCGCGCCGTCCATCGCCGCGCGGGCCTGATCGCGCGTTTGAAACAAAAACGGCAGATCGACAAAGCCGAGTTCGGCGACGCGGTCGGTCAGATAGCTCGACGACTGATAGCCGAGCGTGAGGATGCCGTCCTCGACCAGCCATAATATGTCCTCGGCGCGATAGCCGAAATCCATGATGTTCCAGACATACTTGATCTCGACGCGGTCGCCGAAAGCGGCGACCAGACTGTCGCCGATCAGTTTAAGGCCCTTGGAAAACGACGTGGTGGACGGCCCATAGCCGCCCATGCGGATGGTAATCGGTTTGGTCATTGTCTCGTGCAGGGTCGATGTGGGTGCCGTGATCGCCAAGCTACGCGGGAAACGCCTGCGAAAGTCAACGCTAGCCGCGCATGTGCCGCCGCAACGATTTGCCGGCCGCGATGGTGGCGGTGCGCAAGGTCTCCAGCCGGCAGGCGCGTGCGAACGGCGCTTGCGGCCGCACCGCGATCAGGCGGTTGCAAAGCGCCAGGCGCTCGCTCCAGATGTGGTCGAGCGTCGTGTTGCCGGGGGCGGCGCAGGAATCGGTGCGGACGATCGCGGCGTTGTCCGCCAGCTCTTCGGTCACTGCCGCGCTGAGAAGAATGCCGGGCGCAAAGCGCGCGTGGGCCTCATCGTAAGCGGTTTTCCAATACCAGGCGGTATCGCCGCTGTGCAGCGTAATCGCGGCGGCAATGGCGCGGCCGTCGAGCAGCAGGCGATGCAGCGCCACCTTGCCTTCGGCGGCGAGCGTAGGCAGCGCTCCCCTGATGAAACTCGTCACTTCCTCGTGGTGTGCCGCGGCGGTGCCGGCTTCGCCCTTCCAGCCGCCGGCTTCGAGCCTGAAGAAATCTTCGAGCCCGGCGGCCACCGTGGCCGGCTCGGACGCCGTCGTGAACAACAACGCGCCGGCGTCGGACAGCCGCCGTCCGCTGCGGCGCAACTCGCGATGCCGGTGCGCCGAGACGGCATTTTCAAGATAGTGCGCCCGGTCTTGGCGCGGCGCCAACAGCGCGCGATGATGCCGCGCGAAATCGGCGCAGGGCATTTGCGTGCGCTGAAGGATTGCGCCGAGTGCCGCGGCAAACGGCTCGTCCTCGGCGGTGAGCGGCAGCAGCACCAATCCTGGCAGCGCCGGATCGCCTGCAATATGAGCGAGCCAGGCCGCGATCACCGGCTCCGCCGCTTCGCGTTCGACCAGTGGCGTTCCGAGCGGGCCGTAAGGGTGCGTCCAGCCGACGAGGATGGGAAGTTTCACGCCATAGCGCCGTTCGCTGATGCGCGCCGGAAAGAATCCGAGCAGCCGGCGCGGTGTCGTGCCCGACCAGACCAGGACGGCGCCGACGTCGTTGCCGAATACCGAAGCGGCTGGAAGCGCAAAGTCCGGATCGTAAAAAATATTCGGCTCGATCGCGCGCCCGGCGAGATCGCGCCAGTCGTCGGCGGCCGGCAGGAGATCGGCGAGCCAGCGCCATTCGACGGCGAAAGAATTGATCGCATAGCGCTCGGCGAGCACGGCGCGCCGCGCGCTGGCGATGGCGGATTCGGTGCGCTCGAGCGCGACACGCGGCGCGAACTGCGAACCGATCGATGCCACAACGACCTCTGCACTGGGAGGAAGCAGGTTTAGCAACGAGGCGTTAAGAATGGGTTGGAAGAAATTAACAAATACGGCGGGGACCGCCGCGGGACGGCGTCACGCCTCGGCCATTTCGGCGACTGCGGCAAGCGCCGTAGCGACGATTTCGCGCTCTTGGCCGGAAAGCGCTCGCTGCGGCGGCACCGGATCGCCTACGTCATAACCCTTAATAGCGAGCGCCGCCTTGATGCAGGCGGCGAGGTTGAAGCGCGCGAAAATCTCGTTGATGCGCCACAACCGCCGCTGCAGCTCCATTGCCGCGGACCAGCGCCCGGCGTGGCACAGGTCATAAAGGCGGACGCTCTGCCGCGGGATGACGCAGGCCGGCCCCGCCATCCAGCCCACTCCGCCGATCAGCATCACGGCGGCCGGAATATGCGCCGACGCCGAGAAGACCTTGAGCCGCTCGCAGCGATTGGCGATCGACAAGAGCCGGCCGGTATTGGTCGAAGCGTCCTTGATATAGCGGATGCGCGGATGCTCGGCGAGCCGCGCGATGACATCCAGCGACAGGTCGGTGCGCTGGAATTGCGGGTTGGTATAGAGCACGACCGGAACGTCGACGGCGTCGGTAATGGCGCGGAAGTAGGCTTCGACCTGCGGCTCCGCCAGCGGGAAGTAGGATTCGAGGATGGCCAGAATGCCGTCTGCGCCAAGCTTTTGATATTCGCGCGCCTGTGCGACCGCGTCCGCGGTCGCGGTTGCCGCGACGCCGGCGATGACCGGCACGCGTCCGGCGGCGGCGTCGATGGTCGCGCGCACAACGTCGGCGCGTTGCGCGGCGTTGAGATAAGCGAATTCCCCGGTCGAGCCGAGCGGGGTCAGCCCGTGCACGCCGGCGGCGATCAGATCGTCGACCAGCCGGGCGAGCACAGCGGACTTGATGCGTCCGGTTTGGTCGACTGGCGAAACCAGATAAGGAAAAACCCCGTGGAAGTCGGCCATGTCAGCGTTCCGCCTTATATCGCGCCATCGCGTCGGTCCACACTTTCGACCGATCGTCGTCGAAGACAAGCTTCGGATCTTCCGGCAGTGTGACCCAGGCGCCGCGCGCGATTTCGTCATCGAGCTGCGACGGCGCCCAGCCGGCGTAGCCGAGCGCGACCAGGGTTTTGCCGGGTCCCTTGCCGAGGCCGATATCCTTGAGAACCCCGGCGGCGTCGCTGAGCGCGACACGGCCGTCGATGTCGAGCGTGCCGTCGCGGCGATAGCCGGCATTGTGAACGACGAAGGCGCTGGTCAGACCGACCGGGCCGCCGAAGAAAATCCGCACGTCACCCGTCACGCCGTCGGCGTTGCCGCCGAGCGCCTGGAGGAGCTCGCGAATGGGGCGAGTGCCGAGCGGATGATTGATGACGATGCCGAGCGCGCCGTCGCGGCTGTGCTGTGCCATCAGGACGACCGCATGATCGAATGGGCCGCGCATGTCAGGCGACGCGAGCAGGAGCTGGCCGGCGAGCGAGGCCGGACCGCCCACGTTTGGTTCTTCGGGCGACAACGCCGCGTGCAGGACTGTTGCCGGCAGCAAAATCGCCGCCGCAGCGAGAATCGAACGCAACCATTCGCGATGCCTGTTGCCGAACGCGCGCACGATTGACCTGTACCGCCGGTGCCGTCGACGTCCTATCCTACATTGTTCCCGGCAGGGGCGGGAGGCGAAGCGACCGCTTACGGCGAGATTTCTTCCAGCACGCGGCGCTTGGTTTCCACTGCGAACAACCCGGTGACGACCGCGCCGACGACCGCGACGACGGCGAACACCAGAAACACCGCGCCGAGGCCTGAGCCGACGATGAAGCCGACGATGGCCGGACCGAGGATCGAGGCGAAGCGCAGCCACGCCGTTGCGGTGCCGACGGCAATGGCGCGGGCGCGGGTCGGATAAAGCTCCGGCGTATAGACATAGACGCCGATCGACAGCACCGAGACGAAGAAGTAGCCGCAGGTCACCAGCACCAGAACGCGCTGCGGCGAGTCGGTGCCCATGACAAACAGCGATCCGAGCGCGATCGCGTTGGCGGCGAAGGCCACGGTAAACCACGGTCGCCGGCCGACCTGATCGATGGTCAGGGCGCAGACCAAGGCACCGCACAGGCCGACCGCCTGGGTAATGAGGCCGTATTGCAGCGCCTGTTGCAGCGGCAGCTTGAACACCGTCGTGTAGATGGTCGGCAGCCAGACGACGAGCCCATAATTGAAGAAATAGGTGGCGAACCAGATGACCCACACCACCAGTGTTCGCCGCAAATAAGTCGGACCGAACAGATCCGACCACGAGGCCGTCAGCGACCCGCCGACAACTATTTTTTGCGGCGTCGGCAGCGGTTGGCCGGTCGATTTCTCCGTTTCGCGTTCGATTCGGGCCAACGCCGCTTCGGCTTCCGCATTGCGGCCGCGTGCCGCCAGCCAGCGCGGCGATTCCGGCAACAGCCGCTGCAGCACCATCGCGACGAAGGCCGGCAGCGCGCCGATGACGAACATCCATTGCCAGCCGAAGCGCGGCACGATCCACGCGCCCAAAAAGCCCGCCGCCACGAGCCCGATCGGAAACACCAGCTCATAGAGCAGCACGAAGCGGCCGCGGCCCTTGGCGCGCGACAGCTCGCTGATATAGGCCGCCGCCACAGGGACCTCGCCGCCAAGACCAAAACCCTGGATGACGCGCGCGGTCACGAGCGACTGATAGTCCCAGGCGAAGGCGCAGGCGAGGCTCATCACCGCGAAGATCAAGATCGACCAGAACATCGCGGTGATGCGGCCGGAGCGCTCGGCGATCCAGCCGAAGAACAGGGCGCCCACGAGCTGGCCGAGATAGCCGGCCGAAATCAAGAGCCCGATCTGCGGGCCGTTGAGGTGCCACGCCGGCACCAGCACCGGCAACACAAAAGCGATGGCGAGCGCGTCGAAGGCGTCGAAGAACGTGGCGGCGCCGATGATGATTCTGGCCTTGATGTGCCACCAAGAGATCGGCAGGCGCTCGATCCGGGCGACCACGTCGCCGATGGAGCCGCTGCCGCCAGATGCGGCGTTGCTCGTACTCATCGTTTCCCCCCCCAGCGGTTTTTGGTTGCTTAGACGAACTGTACGGCGATGCCGCCAAGCGCGCCGAAGTCGGCATGCAGCGTGTCGCCCTTGCGCGCGAATACGACGCGCGTGAAGGAGCCGGCGAGCACGAGATGGCCGACTTCCAACGCCACGCCATGCTGGCCGAGCTTGTTGGCGAGCCAGGCGACGCCGAGCGCCGGATGGCCGAGGACGCCGGCGGCGACGCCGGTCTCCTCGATCTCGGAGTTGCGATACATGATGCCGCCGACCCAGCGCAGGTCGACTTCGAGCGGACCGACCGGGCGGCCGCCGACGACGATGCCGGCTGCGGCGCCATTGTCGGACACTGTGTCGAATATCTTGCGCGGATCCTGCAAGCGCGCGTCGACGATTTCGATCGCCGGCACCACGTATTCGGTGGCGCGCAGCACGTCGGTCAGGCCGATGCCGGGACCGCGCAGCGGCTTGCCGAGCACGAAGGCGAGCTCGACCTCGACGCGCGGCAGGCAGAAATTCTCGTGCGGAATGCGCGCGCCATCGGCGATCATCATGTTGTCGAGCAGGTGGCCATAGTCCGGCTCGTCGATCTGCGATGAGCGCTGCATCGCTTTCGAGGTAAGTCCGACTTTGTGGCCGATGAGCTTGGCGCCCGCGGCGATCTTGCGATTAGCCACTTCGGTGGAGATCGCGTAGGCGTCTTCCATGGTGATGTCCGGCCACGTTTTGGTCAGCTGCACCGCCTGTTTGCGCTCCTTTTCCGCCCTCATCAGAATGTCGGCGGCTTTGTTGCGATCGGCATTGGACATCATGGCGGCGAAACTCCCCCTCATCTGCAGCGTCGTTGGCGCCATCTCAAGTTGCGCGCCTGCGCGCGCCGCCCGATGTCGGGCGAACGACACTTAGCACATTGTCGAGAAGCGAGGCGCGGGGCGGAAGCTACTGACAGGCCACGCGCAGCAGTACGGTTTCGACCGGACAGTCGGCGGCGGTCGGGGGTTGGCCGGAGACCCAGAGCGAATCGGCGCATTTTTCCGCGGTGCGCACATCGAGCGGCTGGCCGGCGCTGAAGCCCTTGGCCTTGCAGACATCGGTCGCTGCCGTCGCGCAATCGGCCGCGCCATTGCCGGCAACCGGGCAAGTCTGCTGGATTTCGATGACGTGCGACGGTCGCAACGCGTCGGCAGCGTTCTTGAGCGCTTCTTGCGTCGCAGTGGCCGCATTCTTGGCTGCGTCTGCCGACTGCTTATTCATGGCGTCGAGCTTGGTCTGCTGCTCCTGCATCTTGGCTTTCCAATCGGCGATCGATTGGTCCCACCATTTGGAAAAGCCATTGAGGATACCGCGCTGCTCGGTCGGCGGTGCGGCCAGGCCCGGCGGCGGCGGTTGCGGCGGCAACGTCGGCGCCGACGCCGGTGACGATGGGGTGGGCGTCGTCGCTGCTGCGGCAGGTTGCCCGCTGGCCGCGCCGGATACCACCGGGGCGGGGGCCGATTGTACGGCGGGGGTGCCCGGAGCGGACGCCGGACCGGTCTGGCCCGACGCAGCCCCGGTCATGATCGCGGTCAATGCCATCACGCCGAGCAACGCGCCGCCGTGCTTGAGCGCCGGCGCGCGGTTATCGGCTGGAATTAAACGACGTGCTGTCACGGCCAGTCCGGTCATGGCCAGATTCGGTAGGCCCGGTTTGTGGGCCGATGCGCGCTCCTGATACCGCAGCGCTCCATCAATATTGGCCGCCAAATTAGGGCGTCAACATGGTCAGGATAGCCGCATTACGCGGGGAAACCAATCATAAGCAGGGCTCTCGTCCCCGCGCAGCCGGTCTGGGATCGGCCAGGCCCTCATGATTTGAGCTTATGAGCCTCGCGCCATCGCGCCCAGACGAACCAGGCAAATACGGCCACCAGCAACGCGACGGCGACGCCATCGAATTCGTGAAACAGCCGGCGAAAGGTCGGGTCGCTGTTCCAGCGCGCGCCGAGGACATAACCGACATAGGCGAGGCCGAAGCACCACGGCCAGGAGCCGAGAAACGTATAGACCTGAAACTTCACCATCGGCATGCGCGCCAGCCCGGCTGGAAAGGCGATGAAGGTCCGCACCACCGGGAGCAGCCGGCCGACAAAGACGGTGACCGAGCCGTAGCGGGCAAAAAACTGATCCGCCCGATCGATCTCGTGAGGACGTATCAGGACGTAAGCCCCCCAGCGCTCGAACGCCTTGCGGCCGCCGGTGGCGGCCACGTAGTAGGCGACGGTCGAGCCGACATTGCAACCGAGCGCGCCCATGGTCGCGGCGCCGATCAGGCTGAATTGACCGGCCGATACCAGATATCCGGCGAACGGCATGATCACTTCGGAGGGCAGCGGGATGCAGGCCGACTCGATGGCCATCAGGAGGACGACGCCCAAGTAGCCGGCTGCCGAGATTACCTCGACGATAAAAGACACGACCGCCGAGATGAGCTGGTCAAACATCGCTAAACTGAAATAGTGCGGGGCAGGTCAGCGCCGCTTGCGGGCACGGCGGCCTTCGAGCACGACGATCTTGCGGCGCGGAAAATCCTCATGCAGCTTTTTCGGCACCTTTTCGGCGATGCCGAGGAGCCGCTCGCGCCGGTCCATTTCCTTCCAGACATCCTCGGGGCGGATGCCCGAGGAGATCCACAGGATGACGAGGTTATAGATGAGGTCGGCGCTCTCCTTGACGACGGCGTCGCGATCGCCGTGCATGGCGTCGATCACCACTTCGACGGCTTCCTCGGCGAGCTTCTTCGCCATCTTACTGCGGCCCGAGCGCAACAGCCGCGCCGTCCGCGACGTCGACGGATCGTCGTGCCGGCAGGCTAGCGCCGCTTGATAGAGTCGGGACACCGAATCAGTCATGGTTCATCAGAATACCGCGATCTTGTCGCGATTGTGTTAATACGACGGCTCGCGAGATGTTCCGATCCGGCCGCCGGCTCCTTCCGCTACCCGTCCTGAGCTAGCAGCCCGGCATTGCCGCCGGCGGCCGCGGTATTGATGGTCACCGTCTGCTCCGCGGCCAGGCGACGCAAATAATTTGGCCCGCCAGCCTTGGGCCCGCTGCCTGACAAACCGGTGCCGCCGAAGGGTTGGGTGCCGACGACGGCGCCGATCATGTTGCGGTTAACGTAAATATTGCCATGCCGGAGCCGCGCGGCGACGTGCGCCACTGCCAGATCGATGCGGGAATGCACCCCGAGTGTCAGCGCGGTACCGTTCATTGCGATGTCATCAAGCAAAGCATCCAGCCCGTCGGCTTTCCAGCGCATGATGTGCAGCACTGGTCCGAAAACTTCTTGATCGAGATCAAGGGCGCGGTCGAGCTCGATGATGGTCGGCGCCACATAGCTGCCTCCGGTCCGCGCCGCTACGTCGGAGCGGAAGCGCAGACGTCCGCCGTGGTCCATGCGGGCGATCCAGCTTTCGAGCTTCGTTTTGGCATCGGCATCGATTACCGGGCCGACATGGGTCGCGATGTCGCGCGGATCGCCCACTTGCAATTCGCGCGTCGCGCCGATCAGCATGTCGAGCATGCGGTCGGCGATATCGTCCTGCAGGCAAAGGAGCCGCAGCGCCGAGCAGCGCTGGCCGGCCGAGCGGAAAGCCGAGGCAAGCACATCGTCGACGACTTGCTCGGGCAGGGCGGTGGCATCGACGATCATGGCGTTGATGCCGCCGGTCTCGGCGATCAACGGTACGATCGGGCCGGCTTTTTCGGCGAGCGCGCGATTGATGGCGCGGCCGACCTCGGTCGAGCCGGTGAAGACCACGCCGGCGGCGCGCGGATCGGCGACGAGCCTCGCGCCGACGGTGCCGTCGCCGGGGACCAGATGCAGCGCACTTGGCGGCACCCCGGCCTCGTGCAAGAGCGCGACGGCGAGCGCGGCGGTGAGCGGCGTCTGCTCGGCGGGCTTGGCGACGACG
>DATJBH010000192.1:0-10913 GCA_035515455.1 Xanthobacteraceae bacterium | reverse complement strand
GGTCTGCCTTGCCGCGTTCCCGCATGCCGAGACGCCGGTCGACGTCGCCCACATCGTGCGCAACAATATTTATCTTTACGGCATCCGCGGCGAGGGCAAGAGCGCGACGCACCGCGCCGAAGCCTTCATGTCGCAAAAACGCTTCGACGCCACCAAGATCCACACCCACACCTTTGCGCTCGACGATCTGCCGACCGCGATCCGCTACGCCAAGGACCGCGTCGACGATGCCATCAAGGTGGTGGTGAAGGCGAGGGGCGTTGCCGCGCACCGCGTCGCGGCGGAGTAGATCGATCTCACCGCGCCACGTGTCCTAATCACAGAGACGTGATGCGACATTTGTCTCCGGTCCATTGACATCAACGCCGTCGCCTCTTACCTGCCCGATCAGCCCGCCTGGTCAGGGGACGTCAACCGGTGACGCCGGCTGATGCGGCGGGTGCGGTTCCCGGAGCCAGGAGTCGTCATCTTGGGTCCGGGCGGCCTGGGCATCGACCGTCCGGCGCGTGATCGGACTGCCAGGTGCTGGCTGCACTGGTGCCGGAGAGGGTCCTCCCGTTTGGATCCGGTGATTCCAGGAAGCGCGGCCCGGGCCGAGTCGGAGGCAAAACCCTCGGCGCATGACCGCGGTGGAGCGCCGCAAGGCGAGGGCGCCGCCGTTTTGATCCCGCGCCAATGCGGGACAGAAGCGATGGTGCTCGCCGCGTCCGCAGCAGGCTTGCAGTCCTTCTTCTGCGGCGGAGGCGGTTTCCAGTGGACGCGCCGAACGGCGCTCCGCCTCCCTTCTTGTTAAGGGGGGCCTTGGGAAGGGCTTTCTTAAAGCGTGCAGCAAACCTCGGATGCCAAGGCGCATCGCGAGAACGAGATTTATTTTCCTCCCGCCCGCGCGCTCGCGGTGGGAAGGGAGCAGGGGCACTTTTAGATCGCCGTAGGCTGAAGGCGCCTCGTTCCCCCACCCATGATTCGGAAAAGCAAGGAAACGTCCTTATCATAGCGCCGATGACTCAGGATCTAAGCGACCAACCTTCCGGCCTCCAGCGCATCGCGCGGCTGACGCCGCTTGCCGCGGTGCTGGCGCGCATCGATGCGCAGGTCGAGGCGGTGAAACCGCAACGCTGGGCAACGCCCGCGACTCTTGGCTATACGCTGGCTGAAGATATCGTGACATCGGAGCGTCCCGCGCACCCGATCGCACTGCGCGACGGCTTCGCGGTGGACGCCGGCGCCGTTGCCGACGCCGGCGCTTACACGCCCATGCCGCTGCCGTCTCCGATCCGCCGTATCGATCTCGGCGAGCCCATGCCCGCAGGCACCGATGCCGTGCTGCCACTCGATGCCGTGGTATTCCGCGGCGAGCAAGCTGAAGCAGTGGCGTCGGTCTTCGCGGGAGAGGGCGTCCTGCCCGCGGGTGGCGATACGCCGCCGCATGGGATCATGCGCCGCGCCGGGCAAAGAATTAGGTCCATCGACATCGCGGCTGTACACGCGGCCGGAATTAAAAGCGCGCCGATGCGGGAGCCGCGCATTGCCGTGGTCATGGGCGTCGAGCCGACGCTTCCCGTCAGTGGGGTGGCCGGCCTCCTTGTGCACTCGGTCTTCGCGGCCGGCGCCACAGTGTCCAACAAACCCGCCATGACTCTCGACTCCGCGATCGCCGATGACCAGAACGATGCCATCGTCGCATTCGGCGGCACCGGCAGCGGACGAAACGACCATGCGGTGCAGGCGCTGGCCCGGCTCGGGCGGGTCGAGATACACGGCATTGCCATTTCGCCGGGCGAGACCACCGCGTTTGGCTTTGCCGGCGCGCGGCCGGTATTGCTCGTACCAGGTCGGCTCGATGCGGCCCTCGCGGCCTGGATGTTGATCGGCGATCGCATCGTGGCAAGACTTTCCGGCCGCGCCGTCGAAGCTCAAACGACACTGCTGCCGCTCAAGCGGAAGGTGACTTCAACCATCGGCATGACCGAGCTTGTGCCGGTGAGTTGCCAGGATGGCATGGCAGAGCCGCTCGCCTCCGGTTATCTGTCGTTTATGTCGCTGGCGCAAAGCAATGGCTGGATCGCGGTGCCGGCCGAAAGCGAAGGCTTCCCCGCTGGAACGGAAGTTGCTGTGCATCCATGGCCCTAGAACAGAAAAAGCAAACACCGGCTGCCGCCATTCTCGACGCAGTGCGGCGCGCGGCGCGGCAGGAGCAGTTTCTCGAAGTCGTTTCCGCCGCCGAGGCGCGACGGCGTTTCGAAGCCCGCACCGATCGTTCGCCGTTGTCGCCCGAGACTGTGACGCTGGCCGCGGCGGTCGGCCGCGTGCTCGCCGCCGACGTGATTGCGCCGGCCGACGCGCCGCCGTTCGACCGTTCCAATGTCGATGGTTTTGCCGTGCGCGCGGCCGATACCGCCGGCGCCGGCGACGGAGCGCCCAAGCGCCTTGCGCTCAATGCCGAAGTCATTGCCTGCGGCGTCGCGCCTGCGCTCGAGGTGCTGCCCGGCACCGCGACCGCGATCGCCACCGGCGGCGTCATCCCGCGCGGCGCCGATGCCGTGGTGATGATCGAGCAAACCGAACTGGTCGAACATGCCACGGCTCCGGCCATCGCTCTGCGCCGCGCGGCGGCGAGCGGACAATTCATCTCCTACGCCGGCTCCGACATTGCGCGCGGCGAGACGCTCTTGCGCCGCGGCACGCAGATCGGCTCGCGCGAGATCGGCATGCTGGCGGCGTGCGGCCTTGCGCAGATCGACGTCGTACGGCGCCCGCGTGTTGCCGTGCTGTCAACCGGCGACGAATTGGTCGAGCCCGGTCAACCGCTCGGCCCCGGCAGCGTCTATGACAGCAACGGCGCCATCCTTGCCGCGGCCATCGTCGAGGCCGGCGGCGAAGCGGTGCCATTCGGCGCGTTCCCCGACGAGGAGACGGCGCTCGAAGCCGCCATGCGCGAAGCGCTTGAATCCAGCGACATCGTGGTGCTGTCCGGCGGCACCTCGAAAGGCGCCGGCGACCTGTCGCATCGCATCGTCTCGCGGCTTGGCCCGCCCGGCTTGCTGGTTCACGGCGTGGCGCTCAAACCGGGCAAGCCGCTCTGCCTCGCCGTGATCGGCGACAAGCCGCTGATCGTGCTGCCGGGCTTTCCGACCTCGGCGATCTTCACCTTTCATGCTTTCGTCGCGCCGCTCATTCGCGCGCGCGCCGGATTGCCGCCGGAAGCGGCGAAAACCGTCACGGCGCGCGTTCCGCTGCGAATCCCCTCCGAGCTCGGCCGTGAGGAATTCGTGCTGGTGTCGCTGGTCGCCGGCCCCGACGGCCCGATCGCCTTTCCGACCGGCAAAGGCTCCGGCGCCGTCACTGCCTTCTCACAGGCCGACGGCTTTTTGGCCATCGACGCGCTGGCCTCGGCGCTCGATGCCGGCTCAAGCGCCGAGGTGACGCTGATCGGCGAGAGCGAGCGCGCCCCCGACCTCGTCATCATGGGCAGCCACGACGTCGCCCTCGATGTCGTGGTCGGCGCGCTCGCCGAACGCGGCTTCAGTGCCCGCACCATCGCCGTCGGCAGCCTCGGCGGCGTCCATGCGGCAAGCCGCGGCGAATGCGACGTGGCTCCGGTCCATCTCGTCGATCCGGCGACCGGCATCTACAACAGGCATTTGCTCGCGCCGGGTCTGTCGCTCATCCCGGGCTGGCGGCGAATGCAGGGCTTTGTCTATCGTCCGGGCGACGCGCGCTTCGCCGGCGGCGCGGCGGACGCAGCGCTGAAAACCGCGCTGGCCAATTCCGCGATCCTGATGGTCAACCGCAATGCCGGCTCCGGCACGCGCGTGCTCATCGATGGCCTGCTGCGCGGCGCGCGACCGGCCGGCTATGCCAATCAGCCGCGTTCACATAATGCGGTGGCCGCGGCGATCGCGCAAAACCGCGCCGATTGGGGCGTGGCGATCGAGCCGGTGGCGCGGCTGTACGGGCTAGCGTTCCTGCCCATTGCGCCGGAGCATTACGATTTCCTGCTGGTCGAGGCGCGCCGCGAGCGCCCGGCGGTGCAGGCCTTTCTTGCCGCGCTGCGGGACGAAGCCACCCGCGCCCGCATCCGGGCGCTGGGCATGGAACCGGCCGGCCCGTGAGACATATATAATGAAAGCCATGCGCGTCATCGGTCTCGCGGGCTGGAGCGGCTCCGGCAAAACCACGCTGGTCACCAAGGTGATTCCGGTGCTGGCCGGTCGCGGCCTGAAAATCGCGACCGTCAAGCATGCGCATCATGACTTCGATACCGACCAGCCCGGCAAGGATTCCTGGCTGCACCGGGCGGCCGGCGCCAGCGAAGTCGCCATTGTCTCGAGCCGGCGCTGGGCCATCATCCACGAGCTTGGCCAAGGACCGCAGCAAGAAGCCGAGCCGCCGCTCGCCGATATGCTGGCGAAGCTCAGCCCGGTCGATATCGTGATCGTCGAAGGCTTCAAGCGGCACCCGCATCCGAAGCTTGAAGTCTATCGCGCTGCGGTCGGCAAGCCGCTCTTGCACCCCGACGACGACTGCATCGTCGCCGTCGCCACTGACGCAGCCCTGCCGCAGGCGCAAGTTCCCGTGGTCATGCTCGATGACATCGAATCGATCGCCGATGTGCTGCAGGCCGAGGCGATGCCACGCGAGCAAATCGTGCCGTCACGGAGCAAACCCTGATGGCGCAGCTCAGCGACGATTGCTTCGCCTTCAGCGGTCCGCTGCTTCCGGTCGAGGAAGTCGAGCGCTTGATTGCCGATCGTGTTACGCCAATCGAAGACCGCGAGACCGTGACACTGCGCCAGGCTTTGGGCCGGGTGCTCGCTGACGATATTATTGCGCCCGTCAGTGTCCCGCCGTTCGATAATTCCGCGGTCGATGGCTATGCGGTGCGCGGTGACGATCTCGCCGCCGACGGCGAGAAGCGCCTGGCCATCGTCGATCGCGTCACGGCCGGTCACGCGGCGACACATGCGCTTGATGCCGGTGAAGCAATCCGCATCTTTACCGGCGCGCCGATGCCGGCTGGCGCCGACACCGTCTTCATGCAGGAGGACTGCCGCGTCGACGGCGGTGCCGTCATCGTGCCGCCCGGCTTGAAACGCGGCGCCAACCGGCGGCTGGCCGGCGAGGATTTGAAGAAAGGCGCCGTCGCCGCGCCGGCCGGCCAGCGGATCGCCGCGCAGCACGTGGCGCTTGCCGCGGCGCTCGGTCTTACCAAATTGAGCGTGCGCCGCCGCGTGCGGGTTGCCCTGTTCTCCACCGGCGATGAAATCGTCGAGCCGGGATCGGCGCTGCCGCGCGCGGCACTGTACGATTCCAACCGCTATCTGCTGGCCGGCTTGCTCGCGCACTTCAATGCCGACATCACCGATCTCGGTATCCTGCACGACGATCCACACGAGCTTAAGCGCGCGCTTTCAGCCGCGGCCGCCGACCACGATTTGGTGCTGACCTCGGGCGGCGTGTCGGCCGGCGAGGCCGACCATGTGCGCGCCGCGATCGAAGGCATCGGCCGGCTGGTGTTCTGGCGCGTCGCCATAAAGCCGGGCCGTCCGGTCGCGATGGCGGTGTTGCCGAGCGGCAAATCCGGCCATAGCGCCGCCTTCGTCGGTCTGCCGGGAAATCCGGTGGCCGTTTTCGTCACCTTCGTGCGCGTGGTGCGGCCGCTGCTGCTGCGGCTTTGCGGGGCGCTGCCCGAGCCGCTGGTCCCGATGCCCGCACGCGCGACGTTTTCCTACAAGAAACGAAAGGGCCGGCGCGAATATGTCCGCGTCGCCTTGCGTAGGGCGGCCGATGGCGCCGTGGAAGCGGTGAAATACGCGCAGGACGGCGCCGGCGTTTTGACCTCGCTCACCGAGACCGATGGGCTCGCCGAACTCGGCGAAGATGTCACCGCGATCGAGCCCGGCGCGACAGTGGGCTTTCTGTCCTACGCGTCGCTGGTCGGCTAGAGGTTCGGATGTTGGGCGGCGAGCATTTCGGCGCGCGCCGCATCCTCCGGCGTATTGACGTTGAAGAACGGATCGACCGGTTCGGCCGGCCAATCGGCGATGGCGACGCCGTGGCGTGCCGTCCAGATTTCGATCTTGCGCAAGCCGTCGTCGACCAGCGCGCGGCGCAGATCCTCGCGCAGTTCGACGGGCCAAAGTGCCACGACAGGGTGACGCCAATCGCCGGAGCGCGCGCAGGCAAGCAGTGTCCCCGCCGCGACGCGCGCGTCATGCAGCCGCGCCAACAGATCTTTAGGCAAGAACGGACAGTCGCCCGGCACGCTCAACATCCATCGGCAATCTCGCGCCTGCGCGGCGGCCCAATCGAGCCCGGCGAGGATGCCGGCGAGCGGGCCGGCGAAATCCGGCACGCTGTCGGCGACCACCGGCAGGCCGGTGTCGGCGAAGCGCGCCGGATCGCCATTGGCATTGATGATGACGCGATCGCATTGCGGGCCGATGCAGGCGAGCACGCGTTGCAGGATCGTCGCGCCGCCGATGCGCAGCCGCGCCTTGTCGCCGCCGCCCATGCGGCGCGCCAGGCCGCCGGCAAGCACCAGGCCGAGAGTAGGAGCTATGCTCACGCGCGCTGCGGCCTACTCATCGTGCACCGCGGCTTTGCGCCGGTGCTTGGCGCTTTCCTCCTCGACATGAGCGAGGTCTTGATCGAACACGATGCGGTCTTGGCCGGCGAGCGCGATGAAGCGCTTGCCGCGGGCGCGGCCGATCAAGGTCAGGTTCGCCTTGCGCGCCAGTTCGACGCCCCAGGCGGTAAAGCCCGACCGCGAGATCAGGATCGGAATGCCCATGCGCACCGTCTTGATCACCATCTCCGACGTAAGCCGCCCGGTGGTGTAGAAAATCTTGTCGGCGGCGCTGACGCCGTTCTTGAACATCCAGCCGGCGATCTTGTCGACGGCATTGTGGCGGCCGACGTCTTCCATATAGACGATGGGGCGGTCCTCGATAGCGAGCACGCAGCCGTGGATCGCGCCGGCCTCGAGATAGAGCGACGGCGTGGTGTTGATCTTGTGCGTGAGCGTGTAGAGCCAGGAGGTGCGCAACTCGGCCTGCGGCAGCGTGACGTTCTCCAGCGCTTCCATCAGGTCGCCGAATACGGTGCCTTGCGCGCAGCCGGACGTCTGCACCTTCTTCTTGAGCTTCTTTTCGTAATCGGTCTTGCGCTTGGTGCGCACGACGACGACCGACAGCTCCTCGTCGTAGTCGATGCCGGTCACGGTGTCGTCGGGCAACAGCATGTTCTGGTTGAGCAGGTAGCCGAGCGCGAGATATTCGGGATGATCGTTGATCGTCATCGCGGTGACGATTTCCTGCGCATTGAGGAAAATCGTCAGCGCCCGCTCGACCACGACCGCGGTCTCGATCGCCGCGCCGGTCTGATCGATACCCTTGACCCGCTCGGTCAGGCGCGGATCGAGCGGATCGGGGCGGACGAGATAATCGTCGGAACGCGAATTCATGCCGTCAATGTAAGGCAAGGCAGGCGGCGGCGGAAGCGGCGGCACGCACAGCAAGAGGCCCGGCTCGCGCCGGGCCTCCGCACACTCACGTCACCTGTCTTCGGCTTGGCAATATCAGCCGTGAAGGCCGCCAAGCACCCAAATCAGAAGAATGATCGGCAGTGGAATGCCGAGGAGCCATAGCAATAGCCCGCGTCCCATGACTTCCTCCTGTGTCGCCTCATTAGGACTGCGGAATAACGGTAACGCCGGGCAAAAGTTCCATTGCCGGATCGACCTCGATTTCAGCCGTCGATCCGAATTCGCGCCCGTGGCGGCGGCGATTGGCGCGGGTTGTAACTCAAGACCCGGCCGCTATATTGCGCTCGCTTCCGTGATCCGGAGGGGTGGCCGAGTGGCTGAAGGCGCACGCTTGGAAAGCGTGTATACGGGAAACCGTATCGTGGGTTCGAATCCCACTCCCTCCGCCACCCCCAAGCGAGAGGAACTGGAAAACCAAAATTCTCCGGCGTCGCGGCTACACCTGGGTTTTCATGCGAGTCCAATGTCGACGTGACGACGAACTGCGGCAGCCAGCCGCTGATCGCGCGTGAGCAATCGTGCATTGAGGGCTTCGGCAAGCGCCACATAGACGGCGTCATAAGCCGTGAAATTGTTCCGCAGTGTCCAAACGCGGGTCAGAAGGAAATCATGAGGGTATCGGCGGATGGGGAAATCGGCAAGATCAGCTAGCGCCTCGGCACCGCGCTGATCGTCGATTTCGCCCATAGCGGCGTAGCGGCGAAGGACCTGCGCCACTTCGACATCAAGGAGATGCGGCGCATGCATCGTTTGCCGTGGCTCCTCGAAGAGGCGCGTTTCCACCGCTTGAGCTGATGGCGTGCGAAGAAGGATTTCCAGCAGGGCCGACGCGTCGATGACGATCATTGCCGATCGCGTTCGGCGCGGACCGCCTCAACCGGCGCAATTGAAGGCACTACCGCGGAGCGATGCTCCAGGCGACTCCGTAACTCTTCGAGCGTCGGCCGCGTGGCAAGCTCCCGAATTTCGCTCAATAAGTAATCGGAAAGCGACATGCCTGCCAATGCCGCACGCGACTTGAGACGGCGGTGGAGCGTTTCAGGGACGTTACGGATTTGAATCATCGTTGACATGTGAAATGCATACAAACATGTGGCGCACATGTCAACGGAGAATGTTGGTTTCCAGTTCCTCTCCCACCGCCACTACGCAGAAATACCCTACAACCCTTTTCGCTCCCCTACCCGTTGATACCCGAGTTGCGAAGCGTGCGTCTCCCCGGAGCGGGTCTGGGGCGGGTGTCTCCTATACGGCGACTAAAATCGTCTCTTTTCTATTGACACCCGGATTGCGCTGTTGTAGGATAAAAATCCTTTGAAAACCGGGCCGCCATATGCATCAAATCTGGCGTCTGAGCGAATACCATCAGGGCAACCTGGGTCTTGCCTGCACTGAGGACGGTCTGTTCCTCGGGCGCACGCCGCTGATCGAGCGGCAGGGTGCAAGATTCGCTATGCGCACGCGGACCGAGATCGAGCGCCTCTTAAGCCGCGCCTATGAAGCGGATTTGGCTGTGGACCGGCTCTTGCCCGGACTCGGACGGTGATGACTGCCATGAACGCGAATGATCCGGGCCTTGCACGGATCGCCGCGGTGCATTTGCGGATTCCTGACTTGCCCGATCAGGCCGCGCGAGACCGCTTAGAGGCCGAGGATACTCTTATCAAATCGATCGACCGGCACTCCGCTCGACACGCACTCAAAGCACCACTCAATCCCGATAGCGCTGCCGACGATCGCGAATCATTGCTTCTCGACGCGACGGAGAGGATTCACAAGGCAAGCCCTGATGATCCCAAGCACCCTGGCTGGCCGGCCGGGACGGAGGGCGGCCGCGGTGGACAGTACCGTCCGAAGGACACTTCTGAACTGACGCAAAAAGTCAAAAGCTTGATTGCGCGCCGCGCACTACGGACTGGCCTGCTCGCCGGTCTGCGCGTCGGTCTTGAAGGCTTGGCCAACCTGATCCCGGGCGTCGATGTGGCCGCGGACGTGCTCATGGCGGCAGATATTGCTCGCACGGTCGTCGAATTCAGAAAACTCGCCGTCGACGCTGCCGCCGCGCTCGATTTCGTCAAGGACGGTCCACATACCTTGGAGGACCTTCAAGTTTTGACGGACGGTTATGAGGACTTCTCCAGCTATGATGCGTTCTATAAGGGCGATCCAAGCCCAGAATTTTTGGCCAAACGTTTTGGCCCTGCAGGCGACGGCCAGCAGTATCATCACATTGTGACGCAGGGCGGTACGAACGCGGACAATATATCGCCGGAGCAGCTGCAGAATACCGCCAACATCATTCGCTTGCCGACGATCCTACATGAGGCAGTAAACGGTGCGTATCTGAAGGACTCCCCTGATCCAAACATGAACATGTATCAATGGCTGCAAACGCAGCCTTATGACGTTCAGCGCGAAGAAGGGCTCAAAATCCTAAGAGAGCTGCATATCCTCAAATAACTTCCAGGATCGTTTGGAGATTACATGGAAATCGATCAAGCGATAATCCAGTTGGGAATTAACTTGGACGACTGGTTCGACGAGAATCGCGCAACGTTTGAATCCCAAGACCGCGCCGCACAGGGCACGGCGCTGCTTCGCGGATTTGATCTCGTCAAGAAACTTGATCGACTGAAAGCTGATGGAACGGCCGCAATTGCGACGTTGCTCGCTCGAAACGAGTCGATGTCAAGCGATGAGCGCGTCGCGTCCCTCCTAAGAGGATTCGAATTCGCCGCACGGCTTGCGGATATTCTTTATGACGAGTTGCTGGATACCGACGGCGAGCGTGCGGTTCGGCGTTCGATGGACGCCATCGTCCAAGCCTTGGATGAGATCGGCCGCGGCCGGGCGGCGCTGGAAGCGCTATTCGAGAGTCCAGACGCCCGAATACGCGGCAGTGCGGCGGCCTACTTGATCGATTTGGTTCCCGAGCGGGCCGTCCCCTTGCTCAGAGAAATCGAGCAAAGTGAGCATGCGAATAGCGCTCATTTCAATGCACATTGGGCACTTCTAGGTTGGGAGCGCGAACGAAAATCACGGTTTAATTATCTCAACGAGAAGCCGGTGCACAGGTAGTCTATGCCGCGACTGGAAATTACCGTGTGGCTCCGTCAATTCGCCGCGAACTTGAGCGAAACCCTGCGAGAGAATGTTGGCTTCCAGTTCCTCTCCCACCGCCAACCTTTTTTGGGGCCCTCCCTGCGCCAGCCGCTCAAAGCGCAGTTTCCCGAGCCGAAGCCTATCGGCCATCGGGCACGCGCAAGCCGATCCAAGAGTCTCGCACCTGCTGATAATGAACTTGAGGATTGTAAAGCGCCACTGCAGAGCCCAGCCTTTTCATTGAAAGACCGCCGACCGCTGCGAG
>DATJBH010000191.1:0-101249 GCA_035515455.1 Xanthobacteraceae bacterium | reverse complement strand
CGACCCGATTGTCGGCGATATCAAGACCCAGACCGCGCAAGTGCTGCGACGCGTCGACGAGCTTCTCAAGCTCGCGGGAACCGACAAATCGCAGCTCCTGAGCGCCCAGGTCTGGATCGCCGACATGCGTCTGTTCGAAGATCACAACGCTGTTTGGAACGAATGGGTCGACCCCGCAAACCCTCCGGCGCGGGCTTGCCTCACGACCGACTTTTGGCGACCTGGGATGCTCGTTGAGGTTATGGTGGTCGCGGCCGTGCCATAAGGAGCACTGCGTCGACGCCCGCTTGCGCTTCGATTGTCGCTTTCACTTCGGCCCGCGGTATTCCAATACGCGGATCAACTTAATTTGAGACCGGGAACAAACGAGACGTTTTTGCAGTCTCGTCCTGTGTTGGCCGGCGACCGCCGACGAGTTTCGCGTTAAGGTCGCCAAACTCAACCGCGAGATACGAAAATGATCGGCAAGCTCACAGTTGCGCTGTCCGCTGCGCTCGTTCTCGGCACCGCCGTTTCAGCATCGGCCGCGATCAAGCATCATCGCGTCAGCCATGAACACGCGCTTTATGACATGCATCAGGCTGCGCCTTATACCATGGCTCCCGGCGGCGGCTGTTCGGCGGTTCACCCTCCGTTTTGCAGCAACATCTGCACGGGATCCGGCCCTTGCGCGCCACCGGATAGCTGGTAGCGCGGAGCAAGAGGTGCTCGAATGCCGGCCAGCCGGTGCGCGCCGGCCTATCGGAAAATACCGGCTCGTCTGCTTGCGCGGATGACGCTCGCGAGCGTTGCTTCGCCGCGCGCGCAATGACGGCTCAAGCGTCATCCCGCAATCCGGCTTGCACGAGGAGCGGATAGGTGACGTCGCGGAACTCGCGCATGCCGTCGATATAGCGCGGCCAGGACAGCAGCACGCCGTCCAGCCCGATTTTCGATAGCGTGGCCAGCCCGTCGACGATCTGGTCCTTGGTGCCGATCAGCGGGAATCCGCCCCAACCGGAGATCATCATCTCGGCCATGGCATTGCGCCGCTCCTCCGGATAGTCGCGCTTGTTGATCTCGGCGCCCATCGTGTCGATGACGTTGCGGGCGGCGACCCAGTCGCCCTTGTCGTGCACGTAATAACGGTAGAAGTCGCGGGCCTCCTTCTCGGTCTCGGCCTGCACGATGGTGGCGTTGCTCCACACCTTGACGTCGCGGCCGTAAGTCTCACGCGCGAGCTTGTGGTAGGCGGCGACGTGGGCGGTGTTGGTCGAGATGTCGTGGGTGCGGATATTGGTGAAGACGAGATCGCAGTGCCGGCAGGCGAAATGGCGGCCGCGCTCCGACGAGCCGGCATTCATGATGACCGGGTAAGGTTTTTGGATCGGCTTCGGCTGCAGGTAGCCGCCCTTGATGCGATAGAACTTGCCGTCGAAATCGAAACGCTCGTCTTCGGTCCACAGCCGCTTGACGATGGCGAGCCATTCCTCGGCGCAAGCGTAGCGGTCGTCGTGCTCGAGCAGCGAGACGCCGAACATCTCCATCTCCGGATAATTCCAGCCGTTGACGATGTTGAGCGTGTAACGGCCGCCGGAAATGTGATCGATGACGGTCGACTGCTTGGCGGCGATGATCGGGTGATTGAGCGCGACATGCGAAGTCGAGATCACGCCGGAGTTCTTGGTGGCCCCGGCGATGCCGGCGGCCCAGGTGAAGGTCTCGAAGCCCGGGCCTTGCGGGTCGGTCGCCCCGCCAAAGCCGCGCCAGCGCGCCACCGGCACCAGTGCCTCGAATTCCATGGCGTCGGCAAGTTGCGCCAGGGTCAAGGTGTTCGGCCAGGTCAATTCCAGCCGGCCGTCGAGATCCGACATCACGCAGCCGGAATCGAGATTGGTCTGAAACGTGCCGAGCTTGAGCTTGCGACGGCCGAGCGCCGGATTGGTCTCGCGGCGGTCGCGCTGGTAGGCGCTGAGAGCCATGACGCTGCCGGGCTATTTGCCGCGTTTCACCCGCCGCGCCAGATAATCGAAATTGACCTGGAACTGCTCGGGCCGGCTGATGTCGTGCTTGAGCTTCTCGATGTCGGCGCGGGGAAATTCCGGCGCCAGCTCGCCGGCCGCTTCGGCCAAAAGCTGCACCATGGCGCCGTTCTCCAGCATGATGGTGCCGATCACGGCTTCGGCAATGGTCGCGCCGGTGACGACGACGCCATGATTCTTCAACAGCACCGCCCTGCCCTTGCCGAGCGCGCGGGCGACGCCGGCGCCCATCGCTTCGGTGCGGATGAGATTGATGGTGTCGCTATAGGTGCCGAGCGCCTCGTAGAACAGCGCGCCGGGCTGGCTGTAGCATTTGAGCCCCCGGCCGGTCGCCGACAGCGCGATCGAATAGGTCGGATGGGTGTGGATGACGCAATTGACGTCCGCGCGAGCCTTGAAAATCTCGGAATGGATATAGACCTCGCTGTGCCGGCGCGCGGTGCCGGCGACGACCTTGCCGTCGAGATCGATGGTGAGGATGTTGGCGGCCGTGATCTCGTCAAGGCCGATGCTGTGCGCCTTCATGAAGAAGCGGCCGGGATCGTCGGGCAGGCGGAACGAAATGTGGCCGCGCGTAAAATCGTCCTGGCCCTGCCCGACCAGCACTTTGCCGGCGACGATCAATTGCTGCTTGATGGCCTTATGCGATGCCTTTTCACGGGTCGATTTCAGCATTTCCCTCACCTGCTTGCGAATTTCCAATCTTCGCCGCAACAAAACAGGGAATTGCGCGAGGCTCAAGAGGGTCGGGCAAAAAAGAAAACGGCGCCGCGAACGAGCGGCGCCGTTTCCTCAAGGCGGCACTGCGGACCTGAGGCCGCCTTGCGGTTGGCTTACGCCGCCTTGCGGTTGACCTGACTTTCCGCCATCGAGGTCAGCTTCTTGTCGGTCGCCTTCTCCTCGTCCAGCGTCTGATTGAGCAGCGTGACGACGTCGTTCTTGCCGAGCTGCTTGGCCCAGGCGATCAGGGTGCCGTAGCGGGTCATCTCGTAATGCTCCACCGCCCGCGCGGCGGCGATCAGCGCGGCATCGAGCACCGGCTTCTTCTCGACCTCGCCGGCAACCTCGTTGGCTTCCTCGATGATGCCGTCGATCGCCGGGCAGTCGACGCCTTGCGCCTTCTTGCCGGTGAGGTCGAAGACCTGCTCCAGGCGCTTGACGTGATTCTCGGTCTCACGCAGATGCGTCTGGAAACCCTGCTTGAGCTGCGGATCGCTCGCCTTCTCGATCATGTCAGGCAGCGCTTTTACGATCTGCTTCTCGGCGTAGTAGATGTCACGCAGCGTGTGCGTAAACAGGTCGTCCATCGTCTTGATGTCTTTGGTGAACAGTCCCATAGCCGTCGTTTCCTACTCTTATGTTTGTCGGGATGCGGCGGCGGGCATCGCGGATATTCCGACGAAAAGGCGGCAAGCTTCGAATCAAATCGGAACCATGCCACTGCGGAACACGGATGCCCGGCGCCGAGCTACCGGAGGCAACGAACGGGCGGCGCAAGTCGTTCCGGGAACCGGACATTGCGGATCGCGCTCATTTTCCGGTTTCAGGAACAAAAAGAGCCGGCGCTGGGCCGGCTCTCTTGTCTTCGTTGTTGACTGTCGCTCTGTCGATACGCGATGCGTCTTTTGACGTGCGCCGGTCAGGTCGACGCGGCGGCGAGCTCGCCCCGGGTCATGGATTCGTCGCGCAAATCGCCGCCGAGAATGCCGCCCAGCGTCGCACAGACGGCGCCGAACAGCAGCGACATGAAGGTCCAGAACGAGAGATAGGCCGCCGCCTTGCGCGCGGTATCAGCCGCCTGCTTGGCGTCCTCCTTCATCTGGTTGATGACCGCGTCGACGCGCTGCCGCGCTTGATCCTGGCTCATGCCGGTCTGTGCCGCGACGAGTTGCGCCAGATAGGAGCGGTCGTCGTTGGAGATGCCGTTCGGCCCGAGCGACGTCACCAGAATGCGATTGATCTGAACGCGCTGCTGGTTGTTGGCTTCGCCGGAGCCCTGAGGTTGAGCGGCGGCACCGCCGCCGGTCGCGCTGGAGGGGGCGCCCGACGGCGCGGCCGCTCCGGCCGCCGCATTGCCGGCTGCGCCTGCGTTCGCGGCATTTTGCGGATTGCCGCGCAGCAAAGTGTCGGTGAAGTAATTGACCGACGGACCCTGCGCCATGGCGCTGGTGCCCGCGGTGCCGACGGCTAGCGTGCCGATCGCCGTATTGGCGGCGGCGTTCTCCGCTTTGTTGACGGCGGCGACGAGAACGACCGCGGTGACGAAAACCCCGATCGCCCATACGACGAGCCCATTGGCGCCATCGCGGAATTTGACCTCGTCGGTATGCATCGCCGCCGGCGAGCGGCGTACGCGAGCCGCGACGTAGCCGCCCACCGCGTAGCCTACGGCCTGGGCGAAGACCAGCCACAGCGCGCCGATGATCGTCATGGTCGTGACGGATGGCGAGGAATAGGAATAAGGTGACACCACCGCCATGCCGATGCCGGAGCCGAGCGCAATAATAATGAAGGAGACCGCGATTGCGGTGAGCGCGCCGGCGATCACCGCGCTCCAGGAAATGCCGCTCCAAGCCGCGCCCCAGCCGGTCTGCCCCGGCGAAGTCACTACGGCAACGCTGTCACCCACGATCGTCGTGTCGTCCATCTTGCTCTCCCGGCTCTGTTAGGTTCGCGGCCGAGGCGGCACGAAATTTTGCCACCCAATTGCCGCGGTTCGCCTTGTGAACCGCCGAAGCCGGTTCCGGTTCCCCGCACCGCCTGGGACGCGCGACGCGGCGGGCGACGTCGCCTTGCGGCAGCGCAGTGAAATCGCCGCGATGGAACTTTTCCCCCGCGCCGCATTTCTCATCGCGAAGACGAGCCAAGGCCGCGACGAGAAAGCGGCCGGGCGGACAAAGAGGAAGAGCCATGCTCAATCTGGTCGTTACGCTTCTGATCATTGCGCTGATCGCCGCGGTACTGGGCTTCGGCGGCATCGCCTCCGCGGCGGTCGGTATCGCCAAAGTGGTGTTTTTGGTCGCGCTTTTGTTGTTCGTCATTTTCGCAATCGCCGGCACCATGCGCACCGCCTAAGCGGCCCGACTTTTTACCGTACCGCGCACGGGAACTTATCGGCGCCGCCGGCGTTGGCGGTGCAGCGACGGATTCCGACCGGGACATATTCTCGTGTATCAGTTGACGCGGCGAGGGCTGCTCGGCTCGAGCGCCCTGTGGTTGCTGTTGAGCTCGAGCGCGGCGCGCGCCGCCGTCATCCGCGGCGGCATTCCGTGGAAGCCCGGCGCGGGCGATCCGCCGGAGCCGGTCACGCCGGGCGGCTGGAAATATTTCACCCCGCAGGAAGCCAAAACCGTCGAGGCGTTCGTCGACCGGCTCATTCCGGCCGACGACTTGTCGCCGGGCGGCAGGGAGTGCGGCTGCGCCGTCTTTATCGATCGCCAGCTCGCCGGCCCCTATGGCGATTTCGGCGGCTACTACCTGGCCGGCCCGTTCGTCAAAGGCACCAAGCAGCAGGGTCCGCAATCGCCGGTGACGCCGGCGCAGCACTACCGCAAGGCGCTGGCGGCGCTCGACGGCGCCTGCCGCAGCAAATACGGCGGCAAGGCTTTCGCCGAATTGACCGACGCGCAAAAGGACGAGGTCATCACCGGCCTGGAAAACGGCTCGCTCAAGCTCGACGGCGCCGACGGCCAGGAGTTTTTCAAGCTCATTCTGAAAAACACCCAGAACGGATACCTGGCCGACCCGATCTACGGCGGCAACAAGGACATGGCGTCGTGGAAAATGATCGGATTTCCCGGCGCGCATTACGACTACCGCGAGTGGATCGACAAACATAACCAGCGCGTGACGATGCCCGCGGTCGGCATCGCCAATCATCCGAACTGGTCGCAGAAATCCTGACGCGCGGCCGCCGACGGAGCGGCAGCGAGGAGACGCAATGGCGCGAAAGCTTCCTCATAAAGACGTCGCCATCATCGGGCTGGGCTGGACCGGCTCGATCCTCGCCAACGAGCTCACCGATGCCGGCCTCGACGTGGTGGCGATCGAACGCGGGCCATGGCGCGACACCGCGACCGATTTCGCGATTTCCTATGCGCAGGACGAGCTGCGCTACCGCATCCGCCACGAGCTGTTCCTGCGCAATTCGCAGATGTCGGTGACGTTCCGCAACAATGCCGGCCAGACCGCGCTGCCGGTGCGCACCTGGGGGGCGTTCATGCTCGGCAACGGCGTCGGCGGCGCGGGCGTGCACTGGAACGCGGAAACCTGGCGCTTTCTGCCGACCGATTTCACGCTCAAGAGCCATCTGACGCAGCGCTACGGCGCCAATTTCCTGCCCGCCGACATGACCATCCAGGATTGGGGCATCACCTGGAACGAGATCGAGCCGTATTACGACGAGTTCGAATATCTGTGCGGCACGTCCGGCCAAGCCGGCAATCTTAGCGGCGAGCTCCAGAGCGGCGGCAATCCGTTCGAAGGGCCGCGCTCGCGACCCTATCCGACGCCGCCGCAAAAACAGGGCTACGGCCACACGCTGTTTGCGCAAGGCGCGGCGAAGCTCGGCTACAAGCCCTTTCCACAGCCGTCGGGAAACCTGTCGCGGGCCTACACCAATCCGCTCGGCGTCACGCTCGCGCCATGCACCTATTGCGGATTCTGCGAGTGGTTCGGCTGCGCCAACAATTCCAAGGCGACCCCGCAGACCACGGTGTTGCCGGCGCTGCTGCGCAAAACGAATTTCGAGGCGCGCACCGAGTGCGAAGTGACCCGCATCAATCTCGACAATACCGGCAAGCGCGCGACCGGCGTGACCTTCGTCGATTCCTCCGGCGAGGAGTACGAGCAGCCGGCGGACATCGTGCTGCTGTGCGCCTTCTCGCTGTTCAACGTGCAGCTTCTTCTGCTGTCGGGCATCGGCGCGGCCTACGATCCGGCGACCGGCCAAGGCCAGATCGGGCGCAATTTCACCCACCAGACGATGTCGAGCGCGCTCGGCTTCTTCGATAAGGACAAATACAACTTCAATCCGTTCGT
The DNA here is from genome assembly GCA_035515455.1 of Xanthobacteraceae bacterium. Classification (GTDB taxonomy): domain Bacteria; phylum Pseudomonadota; class Alphaproteobacteria; order Rhizobiales; family Xanthobacteraceae; genus BOG-931. The sequence continues at coordinate 94,188 of DATJBH010000191.1, read as the reverse complement.
CGCCTCCGGCGCGATCGGCATGATCATCGACGAATTCAACGGCGACAATTTCGATCACGGGCCGGTCGGCTTCGTCGGCGGCGGCTATATCGGCCAGGTGCAGACCAATGGCCGGCCGATCGAATCCACGGCCGTGCCGCCCGGCACGCCGGCCTGGGGCTCGAAGTGGAAAGCGGCGATCAAGGACAATTATCTGTCGACCATCAATTCCGGCGGCGCCTGCCACGGCTCGATGTATTCCTATCGCGACAATTATTTGAGCCTCGATCCGACCTACAAGGACCGCTTCGGCCGGCCGCTGGTGCGGATCACCATCGATTTCCACGACAACGAAATAAAAATGAGCAATTTCCTCACCGACAAATACGCCGAAATCCTCCAGGCGATGGGAGCAAAACAGATCGTCAAGAAGCCGCGCAAGGCGCCCTACGACGTCACCCAGTATCAGACCTCGCATCTTAACGGCGGCGCCATCATGGGCGACAATCCCGGCAATAGCGCGGTCAACCGCTATCTGCAGAGCTGGGACGTCGCCAACCTCTTCGTGGTGGGGGCGTCGGCGTTCCCGCAGAATGCCGGCTACAACCCGACCGGCACGGTCGGGGCGCTGGCGTTCTGGGCGGCGGACGCGATCCGTTCGCAATATCTGAAGAACCCGGGGCCGCTTGTGCATGCGTGACGCCCACGGACATTTTCCCACGGTGACGCGCGCTTTGTTGCTCGGCGCGGTGTTCGCCCTGTGGCCGCTCGCCGCGCAGGCGGCCGGCGCCATCGACAAGCAGGATTTCAATCAGATCGAACGCGGCCATTATCTCGCCATCGCCGGCGACTGCGCGGCGTGCCACACGCTGCCGGGAAGCGGTCACGACTACGCCGGCGGCCGCGTCATCGAGACGCCGTTCGGCCACCTTGTCGCGCCGAACATCACGCCCGATCCGACGACCGGCATCGGCGCCTGGACCGACGATGAATTCGTCAACGCGCTGACCAAAGGCACCGGCCGCCACGGCGACCGGCTCTATCCGGCGATGCCCTACACTTACTATACGAAGGTCACGCGCGACGACGCGCTCGCCATCCGTGCCTATCTCAACACCGTGCCGGCCGTGCATCATCCGGTCAAATCGGATCAGCTGCCGTTCCCGCTCGATATGCGCATCAGCATGGCGGCCTGGGACGAATTGTTCTTCAAGCCCGGCGAATTCAGGCCCGATCCGCACAAGAGCGCGCAATGGAACCGCGGCGCCTATCTGACCGAGGGCCTCGGCCATTGCGGCATGTGTCATACGCCCAAGAATTTTCTCGGCGCCGACGACGCCGGCAAGACGTTCCAGGGCTATGCCTTGCAGGGCTGGTTCGCGCCGGACATCACCAACGATCCGCGCCGCGGGGTCGGCTCGTGGTCGGTCGATCAGATCGCCGCGTATCTAAAGAACGGCCAAAACGGCGTGACCGTCGGCAACGGGCTGATGGCGGAGACCATCCACCTCTCGACGTCGCATCTCAGCGATGACGATGTCAAAGCCATCGCCGTGTATCTGAAGGATCGCCCGGGGGACGCCGGCAAACAAGAAGCCAAGGCCCAGCCGGCTGTCTCCAACGCCGATCAGGCGACGATGAGCGCCGGCGCGCAAATCTATGCCGATGAATGTTCCGGCTGCCACGCGCCGGACGCCAAAGGGGTCGCGGGCCTGTTCCCGTCACTGCATGGCACGCCGTTCGTGCAGCAGACCGACCCGACCAATCTCATTCATGTCGTCTTGCGCGGCGCGCTCGGCGTCGCCACCAAGGCCGCACCCACCGCTCCGGAAATGCCGGCCTTCGCCTGGGTGCTTGACGACGATCAGGTCGCGACTCTGCTGACCTATATTCGCAATTCCTGGGGCAATGCGGCGCCGACGGTAAGCGCCGACAGAGTCAGCAAGGAACGGGCCGCGCTGACCGAACGCAGCGACTGATATTAAGCGAAATAAACCAGCCAAAGAATTACAAATATGACGACGATGGCTGCAATGCCGAAGCCGAGCACGTAGCGGACATTGTGCCCGGTGACGCCCTGCCGGGCCTGCTGCGTCGGTACGACGGGATGGGGCTCGACGGGTTGGCGATCGGAGGGAGAGCTCATCGGGAATAACCTTTCAGTAAGCCGGAGAGCGAAACGCGAACGGGCGAGTAGGGAGAACTATTCCCTATCCGCCATTCGCTGCCTTCAGGTCGCCGATTAGGGCTGCGTCTTCAACCAGTCGTCCACGTCCTTGCGGACCATGTCCTTGGCCAGCCCGTAGCGCTGCTGAATCCGGCCTTCGAGCTGATCGCGCTGGCCGTTGATCTGAGTAAGATCGTCGTCGGTGAGCTGGCCCCACTTTTCTTTGATCTTGCCCTTGGTCTGTTTCCAATTGCCTTCGACGCGGTTCCAATCCATCGCTTGCCTCCGTTGATCGGTTGTCGCCGCAACAACGTCGGCCATCAAACGAAGGTTCCCCCCGCGGATCTCCAGCGCCTTGCGGCGTAGCGTTGCAAAGATGGCGGAACGCGGCTGTCGGCCGCCGAGTTAACCCATGAGCGTCATGATCGCAGGGATCGCGGCGCAGTTTGCCGGGCCGAATGGATAGCAAATTCGTGCCGCTCGATTTTTTAAGGGATAACGGGAGACGCAACATGAGAAAGATTTTTCTGACGTCGGTCGCGGCGGCGGCGCTCGCCGCATGCGGCGGCGCGGCGGTGGCGCAGACGATACAGGCGCCCGCAACCGGCGGCGCGGCGAAAGCGGAAAGCACCGAGCACCAGGCGCCCGGCGCTTTGAGCGGCGCGCTCAATGGCAACATCAACGGTCCGGGCGCGGCCAAGGCGGCGCGGACGCCCGCGAAAGATTCAAAGGCCGATCAGCCCACAGGTCAGGATCAGCAGAAACAACAATGACGCCCATCGTGGCGCATGGGAGCAGAAGCCCGAAGCGACAGGCTTGCGAGCGACGCCATCATCGCGGCGTAAGCGGCCTGAACAGACCACGCGAAGGGCCTTGCGTCGGATTGCCGACGCTTGAGCGCGGCGCGTCATTCCGTGCCGCCCGCAACGGGAACCAATCCCGACAAATCAACGTTGTTTCAATGGACTTTACCGGGAGGCGCATGCCTCGCCCGGTCATTTTATTTTTCTTCGGGGCAACGTTGGTGAGGAGGGCGGCAGATGCCGCACTTGTTCCGGCCTTATGCCGACACCGTCGCCCGCACCATTCTCATCGCCGTTCTGGTCGTACCGTTCCTCGCCATCGGCGCCGGCTATTGGCTGCCGGCATCGCCCTACGAAACCGACCAGACGCTCACGCTCGATCAGCCGGTGCCGTTCAGCCACGAGCATCACGTCGGCGAACTCGGGCTCGACTGCCGCTATTGCCATACCGCGGTCGAGACGTCGCCGGTCGCCAGCCTGCCGCCGACGCATACTTGCATGACCTGCCATTCGCAGCTTTACACCCAGACCGCGATGCTGGCGCCGGTGCGCGAAAGCCTCGCCGACAACAAGCCGATCCGCTGGAATAAAGTGAACCGGCTGCCCGATTACGTCTATTTCGATCATTCGATTCACATCGCCAAGGGCGTCGGCTGCACCACGTGTCACGGGCCGGTCGCGACCATGCCGCTGATGCGGCAGTCGGCGCCGTTGACCATGGGCTGGTGTTTGGATTGCCACCGCGATCCAGCGCCGTATCTGCGGCCGGCCTCCGAAGTGTTCGATCCGAACTGGCAGGCGCCGCCCGACCAGGCCGAGCGCGGGCTCGCGCTCGCGGAGAAAAATATCGACAACAAACATCTCACCGACTGCTCGGTCTGTCACCGATGAACAAAGAATTTCGCCTCGATCAACAAGCCCTGCACCAGGCGGATCTGCGGGCGCCGCCGGCAAGCCTCGACCGGCGCGCGGCGCTGAAACTCTTCGTCAGCGGCGCGGCGCTGGCGCTCGCGTCCTGCGGCCGCCCGGCCGAGCAGATCGTGCCCTATGTCGACCTCCCGCGCGGCGAGACGCCCGGCCTGCCGATGCGCTTTGCCACCGCGCTGCCGCTCAATGGTTATGGCCGAGGCGTCATCGTGACCTCGGTCGAAGGCCGCCCGATCAAGATCGACGGCAATCCCCGCCACCCGGCAAGCGCCGGCTCGACCGACGTCTTTGCCGAAGCGACGGTGCTGTCGCTCTACGATCCCGACCGCTCGAAGGCGCCTTACAGCGACGGCCGCATCCAGCCATGGTCGGCGTTCGAAGCGGCGCTGCAGCCGCGGCTCGATCGGTTGCGTTCGAAGCAAGGCGCCGGGCTTGCGCTGCTCACCGGCCGGATCACGTCGCCGACACTGGCCGCGCAAATCGACGCGCTGATGAAATCGCTGCCGCAGGCCAAATGGCACCGCTACGAGCCGGTCGAGGACGACGCGGTTCGCAATGGCGCGATACTCGCCTTCGGGCGGCCGGCGACGGCGCTGCCGCGCTTTGCCGAGGCGCGCGTTCTGTTGACGCTCGATGCCGATCCGCTCGGTGCCGGGCCGGCGCAAATCCGCTTCGGCCGCGACATCATCGGTGCGCGGCAATCGCACGTGGCGGAGCAGTCGTTGCGCATTTACGCCGTCGAGCCGGCCTGGACGCTGACCGGCGCGCTTGCCGATCACCGCCTGGCGCTGCGGCCGGAACTGATCGGCAATATCGCGGCCGAAATCGCGCGCGCGATGGGCGCGTCGGTACCGCAGCTGGTCGGGCCGCCCGAGGTCGAACAATTCGCCAAAGCCGCCGCGGCCGATCTGATGGCGCAACGCGGCGCGGCTTTGGTGCTCGCCGGGCCGCGCCAGCCGGCACAAGTGCACGCACTCTGCCATTGGATCAACAATGAGCTCGCCGCGCCGGTCGATTTCATCGCGCCGGTCGATCCGCTCGATGCCGGCAACACCGAATCATTGCGCGGCCTCGCCGCCGACGGCCACGATGGCCGCGTCGATACGCTGATCGTGATCGGCGCCAATCCGGTCTATGACGCGCCCGGCGAGCTCGGGCTCGCCGACGTTCTTGCCGCGATACCGTTCAAGGCGCAGCTCGCCGCCTATCGCGACGAGACCGCGGCGGGCTGCACCTGGCATTTGCCGCTGACCCACCCTCTGGAAGGCTGGTCGGACATCCGCGCCTTCGACGGCACCGCAAGCATCATCCAGCCGCTGATCCGTCCGCTCTACGACACCCGCACCGCACACCAGATGCTGGCATTGCTCGGCAACGCCGGCGGGCCCTCCTCCTACGACATGGTTCGCAGCCAGTGGCAAAAGAGCAATGCCGCGAGGGGTCATTTCGACGATTGGTGGCGGCAGACCCTGCAGGATGGCGTGATCGCCGATACTGCGGCGGCGAAAATCACACTGCCCGAGCCGCGGCTGCCGCAGATCGCTCCCGCCAACGGCGGCGGCGGCTACACATTGACGCTGCTGCCCGATCCAAGCGTCTACGACGGCAGCTTCGCCAACAATGCCTGGCTGCAGGAGTGCCCCAAACCGTTCACCAAACAGGTCTGGGGCAATGCGCTTGATATCGCAGTGAGCGACGCGCAGGAACTCGGCGTGGTCGACGGCGACGTGGTGCGGCTCATCGCCGAAAAGCTCGTGCTCGAAGCGCCGGTGCTCGTTCGCGAGGGCCAAGCGCCGCGCACCATCGCCGCCACGCTCGGCTACGGCCGCACCGCGGCAGGCAGCATGGGCAACGGCATCGGCTTCGACCTGTACCGGCTGCGTGCCGCGGATTCGCCGTGGTCGATCTCCGACGTCAGCATCGGCAAAACCGCCGGCCGGGAGAACCTCCTGCTGACGCAGCACTTCTTCAAGCTCGAAGGCGAGGCCGAGGATCTGCAGCCGCGGTTTACGCTTGCCGATCTGAGCAAGCACGATCTGGGCTTGAGCAAGCCGGGCGACAAGCCGGCGACGCTCTATCCGGCGCAGCATTACGACACCTACGAATGGGCGATGGCGATCGACAATTCCGCCTGCATCGGCTGCAACGCCTGCGTCGTCGCCTGTCAGGCCGAGAATAATGTGCCGATCGTCGGCCCGGACCAGATCGCCGTGGGCCGCGACATGCATTGGCTGCGGATCGACGACTACATCGTCGACGGCAAACCCGGTTTCTCGCCGGTGCCTTGCATGCATTGCGAGCACGCACCGTGCGAGCCGGTCTGCCCGGTCGCGGCGTCGATCCACGACAGCGAAGGACTGAATGTGCAGGTCTATAATCGCTGCGTCGGCACGCGGTTCTGCCAGTCGAACTGTCCCTACAAAGTGCGCCGCTTCAATTTCTTCGGCTATGCCGACGGCGAGGAATACAAGACGTTCGGCGACGACATCGTCAAAGCTGTGTTCAATCCGGACGTCACGGTGCGCGGCCGCGGCGTCATGGAGAAATGCACCTATTGCGTCCAGCGCATCAGCCGGGCGCGGCGCGCAGCCGAGAAAGAGCACCGCAAAATCCGCGACGGCGAGGTCGTCACCGCCTGCCAGGCCGCCTGCCCGACGCGCGCCATCAGCTTCGGCGATCTGTCCGACGCCGCGTCGCGCATCAACGCGCTGCGCGCCGAGCCGCAGGCCTACTCGCTCCTCGGCGAGCTCGGCACCCGGCCCCGGACCACCTATCTGGCGCGGCTCGCAAACCCCAATCCCGATTTCGGCAAGGCGCAGTCATGACTATTGCCGCCATCCGCAACGAGCCGATGCCGCCCGAGCCGGTGCGCTGGACGCTGCCGCAGGCGCGGACACTCGACGCGGTGAATACGATCGTCACGGCGCCGCTCTACGAGCGCGGGCTGTGGTCGTGGCGGGCGTGGTGGATCGGCGTCGCGGTGAGCGGCGCGATGACGGCGGCGTTTGTCGTCGGCGTGACCGTGGTCCTGATGCGCGGCATCGGCGTCTGGGGCGTCAACACCACCGTGGTATGGGGCACCGCGATCGCCGATTACGTATGGTGGATCGGCATCGGCAATGCCGGCACGCTGATCTCGGCGATGCTGCTTTTGATGCGGCAGCAATGGCGCGCTTCGACCAACCGCTTCGCCGAAGCGATGACGCTGTTCGCCGCGGCCATCGCCGGGATTTTCCCGATCATCCATTTGGGCCGGCCGATGTATTTTTACTGGCTGACCCCCTACCCCAACACGATGACGGTGTGGCCGCAGTGGCGCAGCGCGCTGATCTGGGATTTCTGGGCGATCCTAAGCTACATCCTGTTCTCGATCATCTTCTGGTATGTCGGGCTCATTCCCGATCTCGCCACCATGCGTGACCGCGCCCGCGGCAAATTCGCGGCGACGGTGTACGGCGCTTTTGCGCTCGGCTGGCGCGGTTCGGCGCGGCACTGGCGGGCCTACGAGACGCTGCACCTGGCGCTGGCCTGCCTCGGCGTGCCGCTCGTCGTATCGCTGCACAGCGTGGTCGGCATGGACTTCGCCGCCAGCCTGATGCCCGGCTGGCAGGAGACGATTTTCCCGCCCTATTTCGTGGTCGGCGCCATGTATTCCGGCTTCGCCATGGTGGTGTGTCTCGCCGCGCTGGTGCGCTGGGGCTTCCGCATGGAAGGCCTGATCACGCTCGCGCATTTCGACGTCATGGCCAAGATCATGCTGATGGCCTCGATCGTCATGGGCCTGTCCTACGCAACGGAATGGTTCAACGCCTGGTACGGCGGCGACCACGCCGAGCGCAGCCTCGTCGCATTTGAATTCACCGGAACCTATGCGCCGCTGTTCTGGGCGCTCATCCTCTGCAACGTCGTCATCCCGCAGGCGTTCTGGTTCGGCGCGGTGCGCCACAGCGTCGTCGCCGTTTTCGTCGTCGCCGTCGTCATCAATATCGGCATGTGGTTCGAACGCATCCTGATCGTGTGGAACACGCTGTCGCACGACTACGCGGTCAGCATGTGGCGGATCTTCCTGCCGACGGTGTGGGACTGGGTCACCACCTTCGGCTCGCTCGGCCTGTTCGCGCTGATGTATCTGGTCTTCGTGCGCCTCGTTCCGGTGGTCTCGATGCACGAGGTCCGCAAGCTCGTCGACGAAGAGGGCGCGTCATGACCGCGCTCCTGCTCGCCGAATTCGCCGACTCCACGCGCTTCGTCGAGGCGGCGCGGCGCGCCCGCGGCGCGCACTACCGCCTGGTCGACGCCTTCACGCCGTTTCCGGTCGAGGGCATGCACGAGCTGCTCGACGAGCGCAAAAGCCATATCCGCGTCGCCATGTTCATCGGCGGCATCGCCATGGCGGCGGCGGCTTACGGTCTCGAATACTACTCCGCCGTCATCGACTATCCTTACAACAGCGGCGGCCGCCCGCTCGACGCGTGGCCCGCTTTCATGCTGGTGCCGTTCGCCACCGGCATCCTGGTCGCGGCAATCGCCGGCTTTGCGGCCTTGCTCGTCGAATGCGGCCTGCCGCGGCTGCATTACGCCTTGTTCGCCGTCGAGGGCTTCGAGCGCGCAAGCCAGGACCGTTTCATCCTGGCCGTGGAGCGTCCGGCCGAGGACGACGAACTGCGCCGCGCGCTCGATTTCTTTCGCGGCGCCGGCGCCACCGCCTTGCGCGAGGTGGACGCATGATGCGCCGTCTCGCCATCGCCGCGGCACTTGCCGCCGCAAGCCTCGCGCTCGCGGCCTGCGATCTGAGCATGACGCAGCAGCGCAAGCTCACGACCTATGCGCCGACCGCGCTGTGGCCGGACGGATCGTCGGCGCGGCCGGTGCCGGCGCATGTCGTGGCGCAAGGCGACGTCGCACGCGCCGCGGCGGCAAAAACGCCACCACCGGTGACGCCGACGCTGCTGGCGCGCGGCCAAGGCCGCTTCAACATTTTCTGCGCGCCGTGCCACGGTCTTGCCGGCGACGGCGACGGCATCATCGTCAAGCACGGCTTTCCGGCGCCGCCGTCCTATTACATCGATCGCCTGCTGGCCGCGCCGGCACAGCATTTCTACGACGTGATGACGCACGGCTACGGCGTGATGTTCTCCTACGCCGATCGCCTCGACCCGCACGACCGCTGGGCGATCGCGGCCTATATCCGCGCGCTGCAACTGTCGCGCCGCGCCACGCTTGCCGAAGTGCCCAACGCCGCGGAGCATATCCGATGAACGGGCGCAATCACCGCCGCACCGATCTACGCAATGCCGCGCTGGTCGGCGCAGCCTGGGCGGCCGTGCTCTTGATCGTCGCCGCCCTGCTCGATCCCAAAGCCACGGCCGCGGGATGGCTCATCGGCTTCGCCTTCTGGGCGCAGATCCTGGTCGGCGCGCTCACGCTCATCATGATCCACCGGCTGACCGGCGGCCGCTGGGGCGAGATCGCGGCGCCGGTGATCGAACCGGCCGCGGCCGCGGTGCCGCTCCTTGTCGTTCTCGCCATTCCGCTCTTCATCTCGATTCCGACGCTCTATCCGTGGCCGCATCATGCGGCCGCGATCAAGCCCGGCGTGCTGTCCTATTATCTGAACATACCGTCGTTCATCGTGCGCACGCTGCTGGCCCTGCTCGGCTGGTCGGCACTGGCGGTGTTTCTGCCGCGGCTCAACGGACGGTCCGGCCGGTTTCTCGCCGCGCACGGTCTGGTGTTCCATGCATTGATCATCTCGTTCGTCTCGATCGACTGGTACTTGTCGCTCGAGGCGCCGTTCACCTCCTCGTCGTTCGGCGCCAGCGTCGCCGTGTCGGCGCTGGTCGGCGCGCTCGCCTTTACCGCGCTGCTCGCGCCGACCTCCGACGACGATCCCGCCATCGGCGACATCGGCGGGCTTCTGCTCGCGACCGTTCTCGGCATCACCTATATCGATTTCATGGCCGTGCTGGTGATCTGGTACGGCGACCTGCCGCATGAAGAAATCTGGTTCGTCGAACGCGATCGCTGGCCGTGGGACGTCGTCGCGGCCGCGGCCTTCGTCCTGGCTTCTGTCATTCCCGTTCTCGCCCTTCTTCTGGCGAAGGTCCGCAATGCGCGGCGTCCGCTCCGCGGCGTCGGCGCTTGCACTCTGATCGGCCTTGCCTGTTACGACGCCTATCTGATCGCGCCCGCGGCAGGCTGGCGCGCGCTCGCTACCGCGCTCCTTGCCGTCGCCGGCATCGGGCTCGCGCTGCTCGGCCTGTTCATGAGCGGCATGACCACGCTCGTTCCACGCCGGGAGGCGGCCGATGCCCATTGAAGAACACATCCCCTATGTGCCGGAGCCCGCCGGCGTCGACACGCCCGTCGTGCTGTGGTGCGCCCTCGGTGCTCTATTCTTGGTGTTCGGCGCCATCGGCGGGCTCTACGCCGTTTACGACTACGACGTCCCGATCAAGACGGTGCCGCTGCCGAAGGAATTTCCGCAGCCGCGCGTGGTCGCCGGTGAAGCCGACACCGCGGAATTGCACCGGCTCGCCGCGGCGCAAAGCCGGCGTCTGGATACTTGGCGCTGGGCCAACGATGGGCACACGCTCGTGCAAATTCCGATCGAGCGCGCCATGAAGCTTCTGGTGCAAAAAGGCGGCGATGCCTACGCGCCGCTATCGACGCCGCAAGGCGCGCTCAACTCGCCCACCGCCGGCGCGCAGAACGCGATCACGCCGGCTGCGCCGGCGAATTCCGGCAATCCGCAACCGGAGCAGCAGCCGTGAGATTCGGGCGCGCCATCCTCGCCGTGGTAGCGACCGTTGCGATCGCGCTGGCGGCGCCGCCGGGCCCGGCCTTTGCCAATTTCACGCCCGCGCAGCTCGCCTCGATCGCGGCATCGCCGCCGCCGCACGCGGCGCTGCCGCTTGCGCTCTCGTTCCAGGACGAGAACGGCCGTCCCACCACGATCGAGAGCGCGATCGGCGGAGTGCCGGCCGTGGTGATCTTCGCCGACTACACCTGCCGCACGCTGTGCGGACCGATCGTCGAATTCACCGCCGCGGGCCTTGCCAAAACCGGATTGCGGCCGCGCCTCGATTACCGTCTCGTGGTCATCGGCATCAATCCGCGCGACGGCATTGACAGCGCCCGCGCGATGCGCGCGGCACATATTGCTGCCGGCAATCCGGTCGGCCGCGCCGCCGTCTTCCTGAGCGGCGGCAAGAGCGAGATTCACGCCGCGACGCAAGCGGTCGGGCTGCATTACGCCTACGACGCCGAGCACGATCAGTACGCGCATCCGGCCGCAGCCTATATCGTCGACTCCGCCGGCCGCGTCCGCCGCGTGATGTCGCCGATCGGGCTCGACGGCGGCGATCTGCGGCTCGCCATCATCGACGCGGGACGCGGCGCGGTCGGCGGCCTTGCCGATCAGCTCCACCTTCTCTGCTACGGCTTCGACCCCGCCCAAGGCATCTATACCGAGCGCATCACCACCATGCTCGGCTATGCCGCCGGCGCGACGCTCCTGATCCTCGCCGCCGGCATCTTCGCCATGGTCGCCCGGCAACGGCGGAAGGCGGCGACATGAATATTTCCCAATTCACCACCGAAGCCTCCGATTACGCGGTCAAGGTCGATCACCTGTTCTACCTGGAATCGGTGATTTCCGGGCTCGTCGTGCTTCTGGTCAGCGGCCTGATCGTCGTCTTTTTCGCGCTGTATTACCGCGGCTCCCCCACGCCGCGCGGCCTGTTGCCCGAGCGCAAGAGCCGCGAGATCGAAATCGGCTGGACGGCGGTGACATTGTTCAGCTTCCTCTTCCTGTTCTGGTGGGCGGCGTCGGACCAGCTCACCGCGCTGGCGCCGCCGAAGCACGCGCTCGAAATCCAGGTCGTCGCCAAGCAATGGATGTGGCGCTTTCAGCATCCGAGCGGCGCGCGCGAGATCGACGAGCTGCATGTGCCGGCGCACACCAATGTCCGGCTGGCGATGACGTCGCAGGACGTCATTCACGACCTTTACCTGCCGGCGCTGCGGTTGAAGCAGGATATCCTGCCCGACCGCTACACTTACGAATGGTTCAACGCCACCAAGACCGGCATCTTCCATTTCACTTGCGCGGAGTTTTGCGGCACCGACCATTCGATCATGGCCGGCTCGCTCGTGATCATGACGCCGGAAGACTATGCGCGCTGGACCGCGGCGCAGCCGGAAGGCGACGACCTCGCCCATCAGGGCAAGGCGCTGTTCCATTCGCTCGGCTGCTCCGGCTGCCACACACCGGGCGCGTCGGTGCACGCCCCCGACCTGCGCGGCGTCTACGGCCATGTGGTGCATCTGAGCGACGGCAGCACGCGGGTCGCCGACGAGGCCTACTTGCGCGACTGCATGCTGCTGCCGGATTCCACGCGCGTCGCCGGCTTTCCGCCGATCATGCCGAATTTCACCCGTGCGGTGAACGAAGGGCAGATCGTCGAACTGATCGCCTACATCAAATCGCTGACCACGGACCGGCAAACGGGGGCGCAGGATCAATCGCCGCGAGGCTCGCCATGACCGATGTGACACTGCCATTCGTGCCCCCGCTCGAGGCCGCCGGCGAGAGTTATCTCGACGAGGGTCACACCATCCTGTCGTGGCTGACCTCGACCGACCACAAGCGCATCGCCATCCTCTACGCGCTGTCGATCACCGTGTTCTTCTTCATCGGCGGCGTCGCCATCGGCCTGGTGCGGCTCGAACTGATCAGCCCGACCGGCTTGTTCCTGACCTCCGACGAATACAACCGCCTGTTCACCATCCACGGCATCATCATGGTCTGGTTCTTTCTGGTGCCGTCGATCCCGGCGACCATGGGCAATTTCATCTTGCCGATGATGATCGGCGCGCCCGACGTGGCGTTCCCGCGCTTGAATCTGATGTCGTGGTATCTCTATGTCGGCGGCGCCGCCTTCACCGTCTATGTGCTGTTTTCCGGCGGCGTCGATACCGGCTGGACGTTCTATCCGCCGTTCTCGTCGGATTATTCGCATTCCAACGTGATTGCGGCCGCCGCCGGCGTCTTCATCGTCGGCTTCTCCTCGATCGCCACCGGCGTGAACTTCCTCGCCACCATTCACATGCTGCGCTGCCCCGGCATGACCTGGTTCCGGCTGCCGTTGTTTGCCTGGGCGATGTACGTCGTCAGCATGGTGATGGTGCTGGCGACGCCGGTGCTGGCGATGTCGCTGTTGCTCATTTCGGCGCAGCGCTATTTCGGCCTGCCGATCTTCGATCCGAATGCCGGCGGCGACCCTTTGCTGTTCCAGCATCTGTTCTGGTTTTACAGCCACCCCGCCGTCTACATCATGATCCTGCCGGCGATGGGCGTGGTGTCGGAAGTGTTCGCCTGCTTCGCGCGGCGCCGCGTCTTCGGCTACACCTTCATGGTGTATGCGATGATCATGATCGGCGTGGTCGGCTTCATGGTCTGGGGCCATCACATGTTTGTCGCCGGACAGTCGCCGCTGGCGAATCTCGTCTTCTCGTTCTTGTCGTTCATCGTCGCCGTGCCGTCTGCGATCAAAGTGTTCAACTGGACCGGAACCTTATTTCGCGCGCACATCGGCTTTGAAGCGCCGATGATCTACGCGCTCGGCTTTCTCGGCCTGTTCACCATCGGCGGCCTGACCGGGCTGTTCCTCGCCTCGGTGCCGATCGATATCGCCACCACCGACTCCTATTTCGTCGTCGCGCATTTCCACACCATCATGGTCGGCGGCTCGGTGTCGGCGTTCATGGCCGGCATTCATTATTGGTGGCCGAAAGTAACGGGCAAGCTCTACAACGAGTTCTGGGCGCAATTCGCCGCCATCACCATGTTTCTCGGCTTCAACGTGACGTTCCTGCCGCAGTTCGTGATGGGCTGGCTCGGCATGCCGCGCCGCTACCATTATTATCCCGACGTTTTTCAGATCTGGCACGTGCTCTCCAGCGGCGGCGCCGTGATCCTGGCGGTGGCTTATCTGATGCCACTCGTTTACCTGACCTGGTCGCTGCTTTACGGCGAGCAGGCCGGCGACAATCCCTGGCATGCGACCGGCCTGGAGTGGCAGACGCCATCGCCGCCGCCGAAGACCAATTTCCTGCGGCCGCCGCGCATCGACACCAATCCTTACGAATATCACGACTTCGGCCGCGCCGAGGAGACCGGCGACGAAGGGCGCGCCGAGCCGCAAGGGGAAGCATCATGAGCGACTTGGCCGGCGCATTGCGGGAGCCCTGGCCCGATCTGCAGCTGCAGCGCGCGGGTGTCGGGCTCGGCATGTGGATATTCCTGGCGAGCGAAGTGCTGTTCTTCGCCGCGCTGTTCTGCGGCTATGCGGTTTATCGCAGCTTCAACGCCGGGGCGTTTCGCATCGCTGGCGAGCACACCGAGATCGTCTACGGCTCGATCAATACCGTGCTGCTGTTGACCTCGAGCCTGACCATGACGGTTGCACTGCGCGCGGCCACGGCGCAATTGCGCAAGCTGACCTTGTATTGCCTCGCCGCGACCGCGGCGCTCGGCGTGGCGTTTCTCGTTTGCAAGGGGCTGGAATATCACGAAGACCTGAAAGAGCACTTGTTCCCCGGCCCGCACTTTCCGCTGTCGCCGCCGGCGACGCAAATATTCTGGGGCTTTTATTGGATCATGACCGGAATTCATGCCGTGCACCTGACCGGCGGCATAGCGGTGGTGCTGGTCGTATTCACTTTGTTCAAGCGGCGCGTCATCCCGGTGCAAGGCTCGATCATGGAGGGCGTGGCCATCTATTGGCACTTCGTCGATTCGGTCTGGCTCGTGCTCTATCCCCTGCTCTATTTGGTGGGCCGCTCATGAGTCAAAGCGACACCGGCGATCGGCGACGCGATTCCGCGGCCGCGTGGCGGCTATGGAAAGGTCCCGGCCTGACCTGGCTGGCGCTCGTTGCGCTGTTCGCAGTCAGCCTCGGCTCGGCCTATCTGCCGCTCGGCGCCGGCAACGTGGCGACCAATCTGGTCATTGCCGCCGTCATGATAGCGCTTCTGGTGACCTTCCTGATGGATCTGAAAAATGCGCAAACGATCATCCGGATCGTTGCCGCGTCCGGATTGCTATGGACCGTTTTCATGTTCGCGCTGACCTTCAACGACTACCTGTCCCGGCATTATTGAAAGCATTCGTTTCCTCATGACTCAGTCGCGCAGCAAACGAAGCGGTAAAGCGCAGCCGCACGACCGTACCGCGAAGTCGGCCAACCGTTCCGGCCACGGCGCCAGCATCACCGAGCGCGAAGTGGAGGACATCGAGGAGCTTTCCAGTCCGCGCACGCCGGTCATCTATGAGATCGTGTCCCGCCAGGGCGACGAGGAAATGGCGCGTCCGGCGGTCTCGCTGTGGTGGTCGGGGGTCGCCGCCGGCATGTCGCTGAGCTTCTCGCTATTGGCGCAAGCCATTCTGCAATCGCATCTGCCCGACGCGCCATGGCGTCCGCTGGTCGCCGATCTCGGCTATTCCGTGGGCTTCGTCATGGTGGTGCTATCGCGCCAGCAGCTCTTCACCGAAACCACCGTGACGGCGGTGCTGCCGGTGATGGCGGAATTCACCGGAAGCAATCTCGTCAAGCTCGGCCGCATGTGGGGCGTCGTGCTCGTTGCGAATTTTGCCGGCACGCTGTTTGCCGCGCTGTTCTGCACCTTCACGCCGGTGCTGACGCCGGAGCTTTACCACGCCATGCTGGACATCAGCCGTCACCTGCTCGGTCACGGCTTTGCCGAGACGTTCTTCCGTGCGGTGGCCGCGGGATTTCTCATCGCCGCCATGGTGTGGCTCATTCCCGGCGCCGAGACCGCGCAGTTTTACGTTATCGTGCTGATGACCTATCTGATCTCGGCCGGCAGCTTCATGCACATCATCGCCGGAAGCGTCGAGGCTTTTCTGCTGGTGCTCAATGGCCAGCTGTCCTTCCCTGCGATGCTGACGCAATTCGTCACCCCGGTGCTGGCCGGCAATATCGTCGGCGGCACCGCCCTGTTCGCGCTGATCGCCTACGCGCAGGTGATGAAGGAAATATAAGCCGGACTAAGCCGCTTTCTCTTCCCGCACCGGCAGCTTGTTGCCGTGAATGAGATCGTGGATGGCGGAAAGCTTCTCGATGACCGGCGGCGAAAGAATGAACGGATAGACATCGAGCAGTCCCATGGTCCGGTTGAGACTGTTGAGCGCGTTGCTCAGGGGAATCCAGGTCTCGATCAAAGGCGACGGGTCGCGCACGGTGTAGGGATCGAAATCGACCTGGGCATCGAGTTCGCCCGGCCGCGCCAGCCGCGGATGCACATACATGCCGAAGGCGCGCGCCATTTCCAGCGTATCGACGATGTGCAGGTAATGCGCCCAGGTTTCGGCAAAGTCTTCCCACGGGTGCGACGTGGCATAGGCGCTGATGAAGTTGCGCTGCCAATCCGACGGCGCGCCGTTGGCATAATAGGCCTGCAGCGCTGCGCCATAATCCACTCTCTCGTCGCCGAAAATCTTGCGGCAATCCTCGACGAGACCCCCGTCGCGCACCAGCAAGTCCCAGAAATAGTGGCCGACCTCATGCCGGAAATGTCCGACCAGCGTCCGGTACGGCTCGTGCATGATGGTGCGCCGCTTCTCGCGCTCGGCATCGTCGGCCTCTTCGAGCGCCAGCGTGATCAGACCGTTGTCGTGACCGGTCATCACCCGCGGGCCGTCGACGTGCGGCGGGCTTGCCAGGAAATCGAAAGCCAAGCGCGTGCGGCCATCCGGACCATTTCCATGGAGCGGCAGATTGAGCTTCATCAGCGTGTAGAACAGCCGATGCTTGGCGCCCTCGATCTTTTGCCAAGCGGCCAAATTGGCCGGGATGCCGGTGTCGGGGATCGTGCGATTGTGCCGGCACGCCGCGCAGTAAGCGTCCGGCGCACCAGCCTCGATCATCCAGTTGCAGACGTTGAAAGCGGCATTGGCGCAGAAGCGATAGAAAGTCTTGTCCACCGCCAGCGCGCGCCAAAGGTCGCCTTGCGGCTCCAGCGCCGACAGGTTCATGATCTCGGAAATGAAGCCGAGCCGGTGCCCGCATTTCTCGCACACGGTATTCTCGAAGTAGAGCAATTGCTCGCAATATTGGCATTTGAAGAGCTTCATGGGATGCCCGCTGTTGTGACGCTTCCGGGGCGACGGAACATATTGCCCTAAATGACGCGCACAGGCGCGAATCGTTCCTGCCTTTTGGGCAAGCTTACGCCAGTCGAGCCAATCAATCTTCCACGATCCTGGACGGTCATTTTCGCGCGACAGCGCCGACACAGGTGCAGGTGGGATGCAAGCGGGATGCAGGTGGGATCCTGGCGCCGCCGGCAAGCGAAGGCGGCCACTGCCGATCCGCATCGCGAGCCCACGCTCCGCCCCGGTAGCCGCCAAGGAAGATTTGCGCGCGGTTCCGCTTCGCCGCGGAAAAATTATTTCGCGCCGCGACGGAGCAAAATTGCGAGCCAAACGTTAGAAATCAATCAATAACCCCTTCCGGAGTTTCTCGCTATGAAGAAGACGTTAATCGCTTTGACTGCGGCTGGACTGTTCGCCTCCACGGCGGCTTTTGCCCAACCGATGGCCGCGGGCGGCGGGCAATTGCTCACCAGCGTGCCGTCATCGAGCCTGACGGTGACAGACTGGTACAAACAGGATGTCTACGATCAGCAGAACAACAAGATCGGCGAGATCATGGATGTCCTCGTCAACAAGGGCGGACAGGTCGAAGCCGCCATCGTCGGCGTCGGCGGCTTCCTCGGCGCCGGCGAGAAGGACGTCGCGGTCAGCTTCAACTCCATCAAACAGACCATGAAGAACGACAAGGTCTATCTGACGATGGATACGACCAAGGACGCACTCAAGAAAGCGCCGGGTTTCAAATACGACAGCAACAAGACCACCTGGGTGCGCGACACGTCGAGCAAGTAAGGCGCCGCGCGCGCATTGGCAGAGCCCCGGCATTGGCCGGGGCTTTGCCGCCGTCAAATCAGCGGTCGCTGCGGAATATCCTCGTCGAAGAACTGCCCGACGCGTTCGAACACGTGCGGATAGGTCAGCGTCAGCGTGCCGTTTTTGCTGGTGAACATGCCCATGCGCCGGAGCTTCGCCAAGGTCTTGTTGGTATGAACGAGCGACAGGCCGA
Source organism: Xanthobacteraceae bacterium (assembly GCA_035515455.1). Classification (GTDB taxonomy): domain Bacteria; phylum Pseudomonadota; class Alphaproteobacteria; order Rhizobiales; family Xanthobacteraceae; genus BOG-931. The sequence continues at coordinate 76,126 of DATJBH010000191.1, read as the reverse complement.
GCGCATCGGCGAGGTGCTGCTGGGTCAGCGGAAAATCGAAACTATCGTCGACGACAAGGCCCAACACCTTGGCCCGCTTGTAGAGCCCAACGATGAGCGCGGCAACGCGCTCGGCGGCGCTGCGCCTGCCGACGCTGGTAAGGTTTTCATCGACGATGCTTTCCTCGCGCGCGCCGAGCCACGTCACATCGAAGGCGAGATCCGGCATGGTGCCGAACAACGCCCAGACGTCGCGCCGCGGCAGCATGCAGATCTGCACATCGGTCAGCGCCTCGATGCCGTGCTGCGCCGCATCGAACATTGCCGCCTGCAAGCCGAGCAGGTCTCCCGGCAACAAAAAGTTCAGGATCTGCCGGCGGCCATCCGGCAACGTCTTGAAGCGGAACGCCCAGCCGGAATAGAGCGTATAGAGTTGCGGAGCGTCCTCGCCGGCGCGAATGATCTCGGCGCCCGCGGACAGCTTTATGTGCTGCTTTTTCAAATCGTCGATAGTGGCCAGCTCTTCCGGTGTAATCGGCTTGAACAATCCACATTCACGCAACGCGCATTGGTAGCAGGTGAGTTGCATTCGAAAGGCCTCAAAAGCAGACTTGACGCATAAGTTCGGCGCCTGGAGCAAAAGCTAAGCCATTGTAAAAACTGCGGATCTCTTTGCGATTTCGCCCCTTATGAAAACGCGCCCAATCCGGAGAAGTTCCACACGGCGGGCATGCGCGTTGCGTCCTTTGCTGTAGGCGGATTCGAATCGCCTAAGGTAAGGTCCGGCATCTCCGCCAGGGCGCCCAAGCTTGGGGCCATTGCGGAGCTTCACTTCCCTCCGGCTGTTCATGCTGCGGATGAGAGCCGATCACACCCAGGCGGGAATTTGACCGAGCCCAAACCCGAGCCAAAGCCGCTGGCTTTGCTGAACCGGAGCCTCGTGGTCACCACGATGCTCGCGGCCCTGATCGTGGCCGCGGCATTCTGGCTTGGCGCGCGCAGCAAGAGCGACGACGCCTGGGTGCGGCACTCGCTCGAGGTGCGGGCGCAATTGACGCATGTATTGAGTCTCGTGCAAAGCGCGGAGACCGGCCAGCGCGGCTATCTGCTGACCGGGCAAGACCTTTATCTGCGACCCTACCAGATGGGACTCGCGCAACTGCCGGACGTGCTCCAGCACACGCAGGATTTGATCGCCGACAACGCCGAGCAGATGAAAAATCTGGCGCAGCTTCGTCAACTGATCAAGGACAAGCTTGCCGAGCTCAGCGCCACGGTCGACGCGTACAAAGCCGGCAACAAGGACGCGGCGCTCGCCATCGTCAATAGCGACAAGGGTCTGCGGCTGATGGAGGAAGTCCGCCGCAGCGTCGACGCCATGCAGGCGGAGGAAGACCGGCTCCTGACGGCGCGCCAAGCGACCGCCGCGCGCACCGGCATGCTGCTGCAGGCCGGCGTCGCCATCGCCTTGCTGCTGATCGGCGGCGTCGGCGTGTTGATTGCCCGCTTCACCCGCGAATCTTTCGCGGCGCTGACCGGGGCGCGTGACCGTCTGGCAGCCGCCAATCGTCAGCTCGTCGAGCAAATGGCCCGCCGCGAAGCGGCTGAAACGCAACTGCGCCAAGCGCAAAAGATGGAGGCTCTCGGCCAGCTCACCGGGGGCATCGCCCATGACTTTAACAATATGCTGGGCGTCATCGTGGGCGCGCTCGATCTGATCAAGCGCCGCATCGCCAAAGCCGATTACGCGGTGGAGCGCTTTCTAGACGCCGCAACCATCGCCAGCGAGCGCGCCGCCACGCTCACGCAACGGCTCCTGGCCTTCGCGCGCCAGCAGCCATTGTCGCCACAGCCGCTCGATGGCAACAAGATGATCGGCGCCATGTCGGACCTGCTGCATTCGACCTTGGGCGAGCACATCCAGATCGAAACCGTGACCGCCGCCGGGCTGTGGACCATGCAGGCCGACTCGCAGCAGCTCGAAAACGCGATCCTCAACGTCGCGATCAACGCCCGCGACGCCATGCCGGACGGCGGCAAGCTGACGATCGAAACCGCCAACGCCCATCTCGACGACGCCTATTGCGCACAAAACCCGGAAGTGCAGCCCGGTCAATTCGTGATGATCGCAATAACCGACACGGGCATCGGCATGCCTTCCGATGTTGCCGCGCGCGTCTTCGACCCGTTCTTCACGACCAAGCCCACCGGCAAAGGCACGGGACTCGGCATGAGCCAAGTCCACGGCTTCGTCAAACAGTCGAACGGACACGTCAAGGTCTATAGCGAACCCGGCTCCGGCACCACGGTGAAGATCTATCTGCCCAGGCTGATCGCCGAAGCCATGGATATCAAGCGTGCGGCGCTCGCCCCGATGCGCACCGGCAACCGCAGCGAAATCATCCTGGTGGTCGAGGACGACCCGCTGATGCGGCGGCTGGCGAGCGAAGCGCTGCACGAGCTCGGTTACACCGTATTCGACTGCGACAGCGCCACCGACGCGCTAGCGACGCTCGATCGCGTAACCGACGTGAAGCTTCTGTTCACCGACGTGGTGATGCCGGAGATCAACGGCAAAAAGCTCGCCGACGAGGCGCTGCGCCGACGACCCGCGTTGAAGGTTTTGTTCACCACCGGCTACACCGCCAACGCCGTGGTGCACGGCGGCGTGCTCGACTCCGGCGTCAACTTCATCGCCAAGCCGTTTACGCTCGATCAGCTCGCCGCCAAGGTGCGCGCGGTGCTGGACGCTTAGCCAAAAGCTTCAAGCGCTCGCCACCGAACGCGGCGCTTCGGCGGCCGCTTCGGCCGCGTGCCCGGCGCCGAGCAGAAAGACCTTCTGCAGCATATTGCGTTCGATGGGCTTTTGCAGGATCGGCACGCCGGAAAAGCGGCCGTCGACGCTGTCGGCGTCATAGCCGGTGACGAACACGAACGGCACCCCGCGTTTGCTCAAGATCTCGGCGACCGTGTAGACCATGCCGTCGCCGAGGTTGATGTCGAGCACGGCGGCGTCAAACTGGCCGTCCCGCGACGCGGCCAAAGCCTCGGACGCCGTGCTAATGGGACCAATCACCTGGAAGCCGAACTCGGCAAGCGTATCCTGGATCATCATGGCGACGAGCGCCTCGTCCTCGACCAGGAGCACACGCGGCTTGTCGTGACCGTTCAAGCCGATAACGGCGCCGTTGGCTTGACCGCCGTCGCGCAAGGCATGCAGCGTCCGCGACTTGGTCAGCTCGCTGCGCGGTATCGAGAATGCGCAACGTAGTCCTTTCGGATTCCAGTCGAAGGCCGCCTTGCCGCCGAGCTGCTGCTCGATGCTGGCGACGATGACCTTGAGACCAAAACTGCGCGACGACGGTTCGGCTATGGCCGGGCCGCCGCTTTCAGCCCAATTCAGCGTCAAAGCGTCGCCCAGCAATTCCCAATCGAGCGCGATCTTGCCGCCCGGCGACGACAAGGCGCCGTATTTGGCGGCGTTGGTGGCAAGCTCATGCAGCGCCAGCGCCAGTCCCTGCGCGGTCGCCGGCTGCAACGAAATATCGGGTCCGCGGATGCTGATCTTGTCGCCGGCGCCATAGGGCGCGAGTTCCTCTGTTACCAGCGTCGCCAGATCGGCACCGTGCCAGCGCGAATCCGATAGAAGCGTATGCGCGCGGGCCAGCGCCTTGATCCGGCCCTCGATGGCCTGCACGTAATCGTCGACGTTTTTCGCGCGGGTGAGCCGGATGATCGATTGAATCACCGCAAGCGCGTTGCGAGCCCGATGATCGACCTCGCGCGCCAGCAGCACCTGGCGCTCCTCGGCCTCCTTGCGCTTGGAAATATCGATGGCGGTGCCGATCACGCGGGTGCAATTTCCCTCGGCGTCGAAAACGGCGCGGCCCTTGGCCGCGACCCAGCGAACGACGCCGTCTTCCTTGCCGACGGTGCGGTACTCGACGTCGTAGAGCGCGCGTTTTTGCGGATCGCAGGCGGCCTCGAAGGCGGCGCTGATCGCATCCTTTTCGTCGGGATGCACGCCGGCATAGAAATCCGCCATGCTCACCGGCACGTCAGGCGAAATGCCGAACATGGCCTTGACCCGCGGCGGCCAGAACAGCGTGCCGGTGACATTGTCGACGTCCCATAAGCCGATTTCGGCGGCGTCCGTCGCCAGCCGCAATTGCTGCTCGCTCTCGAGCAAGCGGGCATTGGACGCCTGCAGTTCGGCGGTGCGCTCGGCGACGTGACGCTCGAGCGTGGAGTTGAGCTGCTCAAGCTCGCGCGTCTTGCGGAACAATTCGGCGAACACCCGCACCTTGGCGCGCAGGACTTCCGGCACCACCGGCACCGGCACGTAATCGACCGCGCCCATCTCGTAACCGCGCAGCCGATCGACGTCGGTCAGATGAATGGCCGAGATAAAAATGATCGCCGTCTTGCGAAACCGCGGATGCTCGCGGATCATCGCCGCGAGTTGAAAGCCGTCGAGCTCCGGCATGCAGACGTCGATCAAAACGACAGCCACGTCGTTTTTGAGCAGAAATTGCAGCGCCTCGCGCGCCGAGGCGGTCTTGACCAGATTTTCATCGAGATCGCCGAGGATCACCTCGTAGGCCAAAAGCTTGTCCGGCTGATCATCGACCAGCAGAACGTTGACTTTCTCGGTCGGCACGGTCGTGCTCATTCTTGCTCCGCCTAGCGGTGCAGCCACATCCGCAGCGCGGACAAGAGCTGTTCGGTGTTGACCGGCTTGGCGAGGTAATCCGACGCCCCCGCTTGCAGGCATTTCTCGCGATCGCCCTTCATCGCCTTGGCGGTCAAGGCGATGATCGGCAGCCGGCGATATTCCTTGTTGTGGCGAATTTTCTCGATGGTCTGATAACCGTCCATTTCAGGCATCATGATGTCCATGAGCACGATGGCGAGCGCCGGCGTCTCCTCGATGATCTGGATCGCTTCGGCGCCGGTCGTCGCGGTGAGCACGTTCATGCCGCGGCGTTCCAGCGCGCTCGACAGCGCGAAGATATTGCGCGGATCGTCGTCGACCAGGAGCACGGTACGGCCGACCAGATCCTCATCGGAACTGTTGAGCCGCTCCAGCATGTGCTGCTTCTCGGGCGGCAGGTCGGTAATCACGCGGTGCAGGAACAGCGCCGTCTCGTTGAGCAGCCGCTCCGGCGATTCGACGCCCTTGACCACGATGCTGCGCGCCATGGTGTGCAGCTGCGCATCCTCCTCGGCCGACAGTTCGCGGCCGGTGAAGACCACGACCGGAATGTCGGCGAGGCCAGCGTCGGCGCGCATGCGCTCGAGCACCTCGAAGCCCGACATGTCCGGCAGCCGCAGGTCGAGCACCACGCAATCGGCGGGGTGCTGCTGCAGCGCGTTCAGGGCCTCGCTGCCGGTCGCGGCATTGGCGATCTCGATGTCATCGTGACCGAGCAGCTCGCGAATGCTCATCTGCTCCGTCGCGTTGTCCTCGACGATCAGGAGGCGCTTCTTGCGCGGCTCGGCAAACTCCTTGATGCGCGAGAGCGCCTCGTCAATGCCTTCGCGCGTGGTCGGCTTGTTGACGAAGGCGAAGGCGCCACGGGCGAGCCCGTGCTGGCGATCCTCGTCGAGCGAGACGATCTGTACCGGGATGTGCCGCGTGAGCGGATTCTGCTTGAGCTGACTGAGCACGTTCCAGCCCAGCATGTCGGGCAGGAAGACGTCGAGCGAAACCGCCGTCGGCTGATATTGCTTGGCGAGGTTGAGCGCGTCGTCGCCGCGCATCGCCAACAGCGCCTTGAATCCCTTGTCGCGGGCGAGATCGACCAGGATGCGCGCATAATGCGGATCGTCCTCGACGATCAGCAGAATGGCGTCGCCGGCCCGGATATCCATGCGATCGTCGGGGATCGGCTCGATGGTGCGCTCGGGCGTAATATGGAATCCCACCTGATGCTGCGTTGACGGGGCCGCCGCGGCCGCCGTTGCGCCGGACTGGATCGCAGCGCTCGGACCGACATATTTGATCGGCAAATACAGCGTGAAGGTCGAGCCGGCGCTCGGCGCGCTGCGTAGATGGATTTCGCCGCCGAGGAGGCTCGCCAACTCGCGACTGATGGCAAGGCCGAGACCGGTGCCGCCGTATTTGCGGCTGGTCGAGGCGTCGGCCTGCTGGAAGGCTTCGAAGATGATCTTCTGCTTCTCTTGCGGAATACCGATGCCGGTGTCGCTGACTTCGAAGGCGACGACACTCGTGGCCTGCCCGAGCACCGGATGATCGGCGCTCCAGCCGCCGACCGCGGCATTGACGTTGAGCCGCACGCCGCCCTGGGCGGTAAACTTGAACGCGTTCGACAGCAGGTTCTTGAGCACCTGCTGCAGCCGCTTGGTGTCGGTGGTGATGCTGCGGCCCAGATTCGGATCGACGTGCACCTCAAACGACAATTGCCGGGTTTCGGCCTCGTGCCGGAACGGCCGCGCCACCATGTCGAGGAGGTTCGAGAAGAACACCTCCTCGGCGTCGACCGTCACCGTGCCGGACTCGATCTTCGACAGGTCGAGAATGTCGCTGATCAGGTTGAGCAGATCGGTGCCGGCGCCGTGAATGGTCTTGGCGAACTCGACCTGCTTCGGCGTCAGATTGCCTTCCGGATTGTCGGTGAGCTGCTGGCCCAAGATCAGGATCGAATTGAGCGGCGTGCGCAGCTCGTGCGACATGTTGGCGAGGAATTCCGACTTGTATTTCGACGTCAGCGCCAGCTCCGTCGCCTTCTCTTCCAGCGCCCGGCGGGCTTGCTCGATTTCCTGGTTCTTGCGCTCCACTTCGACGTTGCGCTCGGCGAGCTGCTGCGCCTTCTGCTCGAGCTGCTCGTTGGTCTGCTGCAATTCCCTTTGCTGCGCCTGCAACTCGCCGGCGAGCTGCTGCGACTGCTTGAGCAGGCCTTCGGTCTGCATCGTCGCCTCGATCGAATTGAGCACGATGCCGATCGAGGTGGTGAGCTGCTCGAGGAACATGGTTTGCAGCGCGGTGAACTCATGCATCGAGGCAAGCTCGATCACCGCCTTGACCTGGTTCTCGAACAGCACCGGCAGCACGATGTTGTTGCGCGGGGCGACCTTCAGCAGCGCCGATGAAATCGGCACTGTATTGTCCGGTATGTCGGTGATCAGCATGCGCCGCTTGTCGAGCGCGCATTGACCGATCAACCCATGGCCGAGCTCCAAGGCCTGCGGATGCCCGTTGGCGCCGTCGTCGGCATAGGCCGAAAGCAGTTTGAGCCTGCTTTGCTTCTCCTCGTCCTCCATCTGATAGATGACGCCCTGATGGGCGTTGACCAAGGGAGTGAGCTCCGACAGCAGCAGGCGGCCCACCGTGGTGAGATCGCGCTGGCCCTGCAGCATGTTGGTGAATTTCGCGAGGTTGGTCTTCAGCCAGTCCTGCTCGGTGTTGCGGTCGGTGGTGAGCCGCAAATTGTCGATCATGGTGTTGATGTTGTCTTTCAGCTCGGCCACCTCGCCGCGCGCGTCCACCTGAATCGAGCGCGTCAGGTCGCCCTTGGTCACCGCGGTCGCGACCTCGGCGATGGCGCGCACCTGCGTCGTCAGATTGGCGGCAAGCAGATTGACGTTGCCGGTGAGGTCCTTCCAGGTGCCGGCGGCGCCGGGCACGTTGGCCTGCCCGCCAAGGCGGCCTTCGACGCCGACTTCGCGCGCCACGGTCGTCACCTGGTCGGCAAAGGTGGCGAGCGTATCGATCATGTTGTTGATGGTTTCGGCCAGAGCCGCGACCTCGCCTTTCGACTTCACGACGAGGTTCTGGCGCAGATCGCCGTTGGCGACCGCGGTCACCACTTTGACGATGCCGCGCACCTGCTCGGTCAGGTTCGCCGCCATGACGTTGACGGTATCGGTGAGGTCTTTCCAGGTGCCGGCGACGCCGGGCACCTGCGCCTGACCGCCGAGCAGGCCCTCGGTGCCGACCTCGCGGGCGACGCGGGTGACTTCCGAGGCGAAGCCGTTGAGCTGGTCCACCATGGTGTTGATGGTGTTTTTCAGCTCCAGAATTTCGCCCTTCACGTCGACGGTGATCTTGCGGCTCAAGTCGCCGCGCGCCACCGCGGTCGTCACTTCGGCGATGTTGCGCACCTGCGTGGTGAGGTTCGCGGCGAGAAGGTTCACGTTGTCGGTCAAATCCTTCCAGGTGCCGGCGACGCCCGGCACCACCGCCTGACCGCCGAGGCGGCCGTCGGTGCCGACCTCGCGGGCGACGCGCGTCACTTCGGCGGCGAACGAGCGCAGCTGCTCGACCATGGTGTTGAGCGTGTCTTTAAGGAGCAGCATCTCGCCGCGCACGTCGACCGTGATCTTCTTCGACAGGTCGCCGCCGGCGATCGCGGTCGCGACCTCGGCGATGTTGCGCACCTGCGCGGTCAGGTTCGAGGCCATGAAGTTGACGTTGTCCGTCAAATCCTTCCAGGTGCCGGCGACGCCCGGCACTTGCGCCTGGCCGCCGAGCTTGCCTTCGGTGCCGACCTCGCGGGCGACGCGGGTGACTTCCGAGGCAAAGGCGTTGAGCTGATCCACCATGGTGTTGATGGTGTTTTTCAGCTCCAGAATTTCGCCTTTCACGTCGACGGTGATCTTGCGGCCCAAGTCGCCGCGGGCCACCGCGGTGGTGACCTCGGCGATGTTGCGGACCTGCGCGGTCAGATTGCCGGCCATCGAGTTGACGCTGTCGGTCAAGTCCTTCCAGGTGCCGGCGACGCCCGGCACGTTGGCCTGGCCGCCAAGGCGGCCTTCGGTGCCGACTTCGCGGGCAACGCGCGTCACCTCGCCGGCGAACCGGTTGAGCTGATCCACCATGGTGTTCAGCGTTTCCTTCAGCTGAAGGATCTCGCCGCGCACGTCGACCGTGATCTTGCGGCTTAGGTCGCCGCCGGCGAGGGCGGTCGCCACTTCGGCGATGTTGCGGACCTGGCCGGTGAGGTTCGAGGCCATCGAGTTCACCGAGTCGGTCAAGTCCTTCCAGGTGCCGCCGACGCCCGGCACGTTGGCCTGGCCGCCGAGCTTGCCTTCGGTGCCGACCTCGCGCGCCACGCGCGTGACTTCCGCGGCAAAGGCGTTGAGCTGGTCGACCATGGTGTTGAGCGTGTCTTTCAGCTCGAGAATTTCGCCGCGCACGTCGACCGTGATCTTGCGGCTCAAGTCGCCGCGCGCCACGGCGGTGGCGACTTCGGCGATGTTGCGCACCTGCCCCGTCAGGTTCGAGGCCATCGAGTTGACCGAGTCGGTCAGGTCCTTCCAGGTGCCGGCCACGCCACGCACCAAAGCCTGGCCACCGAGTTTGCCTTCGGTGCCGACCTCGCGGGCGACGCGCGTCACCTCGCCGGCAAAGGCGTTGAGCTGGTCCACCATCGTATTGATGGTGTCCTTCAATTCGGCGATTTCGCCGCGCACGTCGACGGTGATCTTCTTCGACAGGTCGCCGTTGGCGATTGCCGTTGACACTTCGGCGATGTTGCGGACTTGCGCCGTCAGATTCGACGCCATCGAGTTCACGGAATCGGTCAGGTCCTTCCAGGTGCCAGCGACGCCGAGCACGTTGGCCTGACCGCCGAGGCGGCCGTCGGTGCCGACCTCGCGGGCGACGCGCGTCACTTCGCCGGCAAAAGCGTTGAGCTGGTCCACCATCGTATTGATGGTTTCCTTCAGCTGCAGGATCTCGCCGGAGACATTGACCGTGATCTTCTTCGACAGGTCGCCGCCGGCGATCGCGGTGGCCACGTCGGCGATATTGCGGACCTGCGCGGTGAGGTTGCCCGCCATGAAGTTGACGCTGTCGGTCAAATCCTTCCAGGTGCCGGCGACGCCCGGCACCTGGGCCTGGCCGCCGAGCTTGCCTTCGGTGCCGACCTCGCGGGCGACGCGGGTGACTTCCGAGGCGAAGCCGTTGAGCTGGTCCACCATCGTGTTGATGGTGTCCTTGAGCTCGAGGATTTCACCGCGCACGTCGACCGTGATCTTGCGCGACAAGTCGCCGCGCGCCACGGCGGTGGTGACATGCGCGATGTTGCGAACCTGGTCGGTGAGATTGCCGCACATGGCGTTCACCGAGTCGGTCAGGTCCTTCCAGGTGCCGGCGACGCCTGGCACGATGGCCTGACCGCCGAGCTTGCCGTCGGTGCCGACCTCGCGCGCCACGCGGGTGACTTCCGAAGCGAACGAGCGCAACTGATCGACCATCGTATTGATGGCTTCCTTGAGCTGCAGAATCTCGCCGCGTACGTCGACGGTGATCTTCTTCGACAAGTCGCCGTTGGCGACCGCGATGGTCACCTCGGCGATGTTGCGGACCTGCGCGGTGAGGTTCGACGCCATCGAGTTGACGCTCTCGGTGAGGTCCTTCCACACGCCGGTCACGCCGCCGACCTGAGCCTGGCCGCCGAGCTTGCCCTCGGTGCCGACTTCGCGCGCGACGCGCGTCACCTCGGAGGTGAACACGCTGAGCTGCTTGATCATGGTGTTAACGATCTCGGCGGAGCGCAGGAACTCGCCCTTCAGCGGGCGGCCGTCGACGTCGAGCTGGACGGTCTGCAACAGATCGCCTTGCGCCACTGCGGCGATGGCGCGCGTCACCTCGGTGGTCGGCCACAGCAGATCGTCGATCAGCGAATTGACGGAGGCTTCCATCTCGCCCCAGGCGCCGTCGGAAATCCCGAGCCGGACGCGCTGGCGGGTGCGGCCCTCGCGCCCGACCACCTGCCCGACCCGCTCCAGCTGCTTGGCCATGCGCTGGTTGGTGGCGACGATGTCATTGAAGGTGTCGGCGATCTTGCCGAGGATTCCGACGCGGTCGCCGGCCATGCGCACGGAGAAGTCGCCGACCCGCATGGCTTGCAGCGCATAAAGGAGTTCCGTCAGGCCACCGGCATCGATCTGGGCATCGCCGGCATGCTGGCCGGCCCCCGCGGCGGGCGAAAGGGCGGCACCGTTGGCGGAAGCGGAGCCAACAACGTCTTCAGCGGTCTGCATAATTCTCTCCAAAGCCAGCCGTCTTCGGCTGGCGGGTCGGGAAGCGGCAGGAAGCAGGACAGGCGCGACAAAACGCGCCGGACGGGACCGAATCCCGCGGCGAGAAGTTCCTCAGCCGACGTGGAATCCCCCTCACGGTCGGGCCTCAACCTTCTATGCCTTGAGCCCAAACGCGATCCGCCCGGTATGGTTCCGGCAAAAAAGGATTTCGGTAAAAAATTTGTTCGCCGGGCCCCCGATCGCCCTACTCCTGGCTCGCCCTAATCGGCCGACCAGCCCCCGAACCTGGAACAAACGTCAGTATTGCCGCTTATGTCAAAAGACACTTCGGGGCGCGATGGACCTTTTCGGGGGATGTCCGTGACCAGCGAAGCCGTAGCTTGCTACCGGCTCTACGCCGCCAACTGCATCGAACTCGCCGAATATGTTGCCGACGCGGATCGCCGGGTCTTCCTGCTCAATATGGCCAGGGACTGGCTCAGATTGGCTGACCAAGCGGAGCGGAACGGCGCCGCCGGCCAGGATGGGGCATCACGGCCTGCCCACGCCGTCCCGGCACGGCACCTCGGACCACCGGCAGAACGCTAAATCTATTCGAGTTGCCGCCATTCGAGCGAAGCGACGCCGGGTTGCCGGCTCAGCTGTTCGACGGCAAGCGGAATGGCGCTGTCGGGGAAGGCACGAGGCTCGCGCGCATTGATGGTGTAGGTGCGCAGCCGGCCATCCGTCGCCAACCCGACGTCGCGAATTTCGATGCCGCTGCCGGCGAGGCGTTCGCGGATTTCGCTTTCGCCAGGTCCGGATTCGTCGACGGCGACGGTCAGCCGCGTCTGCTGCTGGACCGGCATGATTTCCTCAAACCATTTCAGGGCCCACAACACGAATAGGCCGAGCGCGGTCGCCGCCCAGCCGAGCAGGACCTGGCCGCCGCCGAAGCACAAGCCGATGACGGTGACGTACCAAAGCGTGGCCGCAGTGGTAACGCCGATGACGAGATTGCCGCGGCGCAAGATCGCGCCGCCGCCGATAAAAGAGACGCCGGTCAAAATGCCGAGCGGCAGCCGCATCAGATCGTTCATCACGAAAGAAACGCTGCTGCGCCCGGCCAAGGTGAGCAAATAATTCATTTGCAGCATCGCCACCGCAGGGGCGACACACACCAATATCGTGGTGCGGAGCCCGGCCGCTTTGCCGCGTTCGCCGCGGTTGAAACCGATAATGCCTCCGGCGATCAGCGCGCAAACGAGCCGGATCACCATGTCCGACCGGGTCAATTCGAGCGGCATCGCCGTGCCAAAAAGAGCGCTCGCAAGAAATGAATTCGTCATAACAATAGAAAACGCGGCGGCCGCGCGAAGTTGCAAAGCGCTTTCGGATTCTCGGGCCTGCGGCTATCGTTTGGGATGGCAGAGACCGGGAAATCCGCAGATTCTCAGGATGCCGTTTTCACGCTGCTCGGCGATCCGGCGACTTATGGCGGCGCCGCAGTGCGGCGCTGCGAGACGCATGCCGCGGTGGTGTTTCTGGCCGGCGACCGCGCCATCAAGGTCAAACGCGCGGTGCGCTATCCGTTTCTCGATTATTCGACGCTGGAAAGGCGCGAGCTGGCTTGCCGCGCCGAGCTCGAGGTCAATCGCAAATTCGCGCCGCAACTCTATCGCCGCGTCATGCCGATCACGCGCCAAGCCGACGGCTCGCTTGCCTTGGACGGGACCGGTGAAGCGATCGAGTGGGCGGTCGAGATGAAGCGCTTCGACGAGAACAATACGCTCGACCATCTCGCCGAGCGCGGCGAGTTTGACGACGCGCTGTCCGCCAAGCTCGCCGCGGCGGTCGCCGCCATGCATGAGCGCGCCGAGCCGGTCGAAGCCGCGCCGTGGCTCGCCGCCGTCGCCGGATTCATTGCCGACAACACGGCGGCGTTCCGGGCGCACAGCGCGCTGTTTCCAGAGGATGCGCGCGGCGAACTCGAGCAAAGATCGCGCGCGGCTTTTGCCAAACTGCAGCCTCTCCTCACGGCGCGCGGCGCCGCCGGCCTGGTTCGGCGCGGCCATGGCGACCTTCACCTCGGCAACATCGCGGTTCTCGACGGTGAGCCGGTCGCCTTCGACGCCCTGGAATTCGATCCCGTGATTGCCGAGGGCGACGTCCTCTACGACCTGGCGTTCCTTTTGATGGATCTCGTCGAGCGCGGATTATCGCGCGCCGCCAATATCGTGTTGAACGGATATTTTGTCGCATCGCAGCGCAAGGAGGATTACGACGGCATCGCCGCGTTGGCCTTCTTCATGTCGTTGCGCGCAGCAATCCGCGCCAAAGTCACCGCCGCGCGCCGGGAGCTCGCGGCCGCCGCGGACAAGGACGATCTGGCGCAGGCGGCGAAACGCTATTTCGATCTGGCGCTCACATTGCTTGCACCCGTCAGGCCGAGGATCGTTTGCACCGCCGGGTTATCGGGCACCGGCAAAACGCTGCTGGCGCGCGAGCTCGCCCCCGAGCTCGCGCCGTCCCCCGGCGCGCTGATCTTGCGCTCGGATGTGGAGCGCAAGGCCCATTACGGCGTGGCCGAACATGAACGTCTGCCGGCCGAGGCTTATCGTCCGGAAATTTCAGAAGCGATCTATCGCGCTCTGACCGACAAGGCGGCGCGCGTGGCGCGCGCCGGCCATTCGGTCATCGTCGACGCGGTGTTTGCCGACCCGCAGGAGCGCGCCGCAATCGAAGCCGCAGCCAAGGCGGCCCAAGCCGATTTCCGCGGGCTGTTCCTGGTTGCCGATCTGCCGACGCGGCTTGACCGGGTTTCATCCCGCGGTCCGGATGCATCCGATGCGGACGCCGCGGTCGCGAGGAGCCAGGAAGCGTTTGACCTCGGCGCTATCGGTTGGAGCAAAATCGATGCTTCGGGCACGCCGGACGAGACGCTCGCCAAAGTGCGCGGCGCCGTTTTCGCGAAAGCTTAGGGCATTGACTCAAGAGCCCGACGCAACGGCTAGGAGCGATCTGAATACGGTTCTCGACTCCTTCCGGCGCAGCCCAAGGTCCACTTTCGCGGCGAAACAGACGTGAGCCGGGAGGCAAGACGGCTTAACTTGGTCGAAAATGACCCCAATGCGACATTGCCCCCTATTCCGCCGGCGCAATTCCTCTGATGTAATTGATCTTGCGGTAGTCATATGCCTGGGGGCGGGCAATGCGGCGACGTGATTTCATAAACGGAATTGTTGGAACCATGGCTGCTGGGCCGCTCGCGGCGCGCGCGCAGCAGCCGGTGATGCCAGTGGTTGGGTTCCTGCGCAGCGTGTCCCTTGCCGATGCTGCGGATCTCGTAGCAGCGTTCCGCCAGGGCCTGAAGGAAGCTGGGTTTATCGAAGGCCAAAACGTCGCGATTGAATTCCGCTCCGCGGAAGGCGATCCAAATAGATTGCCTTCGCTAGTGGCCGAACTAATCAGCCGGCCGGTGGCCGTGATTGTGGGGAATAGTCGCGCAGCGCTGGCAGCCAAAGCCTCAACCACGACGATTCCGATAGTCTTCGCATACGGTGGTGACCCGGTGAGGGACGGTCTGGTGGCCAGCCTCAACCGGCCGGGTGGCAATGTTACGGGGGTTAATTTTTTTGCCGGGGCGTTAGGAACAAAGCGACTTCAACTGCTGCGCCAACTCGTGCCCAAGGGGACAACAATTGCCATGCTGATGAACTCGGGTAGTCCTGAAACCGAGGCGGAGCGAAGAGACGTGCAGGTTGCGGCGCGAACGCTCGGGCAGGAACTCATCATTCTCGATGTCAGCAGCGGCAGGGACATTGAGGCAGCCTTCGCAACGTTCGTCCAACGGGGGGTTGGTGCGCTTCTCGTCGGTTCTGGTCCAATTTTTTTCGCCAAACGGGCACAAATTCTTGCGCTGGTGGCGCGCCATGCGCTGCCAGCTTGCTACGTCCAGAGTGAATACGTCAGGGCCGGTGGTCTGATGAGTTACGGGGCCAGTATTCCTGACGCCTATCGGCAGGCTGGCATCTATGTCGGACGAATTCTCAAGGGCGACAATCCTAGCAACCTGCCCGTGATGCAGGCCACCAAATTTGAGTTCCTGCTCAACCTGAAGGCCGCTAAAACACTCGGCCTCGACGTCCCGCCAACGCTGCTCGCCACTGCCGACGAAGTGATCGAATGAGACGACGGGAATTCATAGCGCTTTTTGGCGGCGCGTTGGCTGCGTTCCCTGTCTCGGCGCATGCGCAACTAACCAATACGCCCGTTCACCGCATTGGCATACTCGCGCAAGATCTCCAGCCAGGATTGCTTGAGGCGTTCCGCGATGAACTCCACAAGCTCGGCTACGTTGAAGGCACGGGCATAAGCATTGAGCTGCGGAATGCAGCCGGACGAAATGACCGGCTTCCGGCGCTAGCACAAGAGCTGCTGCAGCGGAAGGTCGACGTCATCGTCGCCGTAAACACGCCCGCTGCACAGGCTGCCAAGAATGCCACTCGGACCGTTCCCGTCGTCATGATGCGAGTGGCCGACCCTGTAAAGTCAGGGCTTGTCCCTAGCCTCGCTCGGCCAGGTGGGAATGTTACCGGATTAAGTTTCATGCCGGACGCACTTGGGCCAAAGGGGGTCGAGCTGCTGCACGAGATACTTCCCCAGATTACCCACATGGCCGCTCTCTATCAGGGGAATAACGCAGGAGCAGTCGTGATAGTGGATGAGGTCGTGCGAAAAGGTCAGCTACTGGGCCTAGAGGTTACGCGTGTCCCGGTCCGTGGACCGAAGGATTATGGGGGCGCTTTCGAGACCACAACCAGTGCAAATTGTCAGGCGCTGTTTGTGATGGACGATGGCGCGATTACCGCACACAGACAGGAAATACTTGAGCTGGCCGCCCAACACTCGTTGCCGGTCGTGTCAATCTACAAGGATTTTGCGAAGTCCGGCGGACTCATAGCCTATGGACCTAATCTAGATATTGTTTATCGACGTGCTGCGCACTTCGTCGATAAACTCATCAAGGGCGCACGGGCAAGCGACCTTCCGGTCGAACAGCCGGTGATTTTTGATCTGGTAATCAATCAGCGTACGGCCAAAACACTCGGCATTACTATTCCGCAGTCGGCGTTGATCCGCGCCGACGAGGTAATTGAATAACCGAGGCTGACTTCCGGTGATGGCACTCAATGTCATTTCGCTGCGGCGCGACAATTTGGTCGCCTTCGGACCGAACCGGACATTGAATCGCCATTGCAACAGCATAGCGGCTACGGCACGAGCACCGCGGCGCCCTGCAGCCGCCCGCTCCGCAAATCCGACCGCGCCTCGTTGGCGCGAACGAGCGGATAAGGAACGTTGCTGGACATCCACGTCGGCGCGATGCAATAGGGTGTGACCGAGGCAACCCTTCTAATGTCGGTCCTCCAAAGAGAGAAATCCCATTCCAAAGAGAAATCCCATGGCGCAAGCTCCAGCCTCGGATCTTGAACTCTACACCGACGCCGCACTGACCGATCCCTATCCGATCTACCAGGAATTGCGCGATCTCGCGCCCGCGGTGTTTCTCAATCGCTATGGCCTTTATGTGCTGCCGCGCTACGACGGCGTGCGTGCAGCTTTGGGCAATTGGCAGGTCTTCTCATCCGCCCACGGTGTCAGCATGAATGACACCATGAATGAAGCGTTGCGCGATGGGCTGTTGTGCAGCGATCCGCCGCGCCACAATGTGCTGCGCAAGATCATCGAGTAGCCGCTGACCCCGCGCGCGCTCAGCGACTTGCGCGAGCGCATCACGACCGAGGCGGAGGCTTTGATCGAGCGGCTGGTGGGGCGCGGCACGTTCGACGCCGCCACCGAGCTGGCGCAATATTTGCCGGTCACCATCGTCTCCGAGCTTGTCGGTCTGCCCGAAGACGGCCGGGAGCGGATGCTGGATTGGGCGCCGGCCAATTTCGATTGCTTCGGCCCGATGAATCCGCGCACCGCAAAGGCGCTCACCGTCGTCGGCGAGATGGTGAACTACGCCTTCACGCAATGTGTGCCGGGCAAGCTCAAGCCCGGCGGCTGGGCGTCAATGATCTGGGAAGCGGCCGACCGCGGCGAGATTGCCAAGGAGACCTGCCCGTTCCTGATGAACGACTATATGGGCCCGAGCCTCGACACCACGATATTCGCCACCGCCAACGCCATCATGCTGTTTGCGCAGCATCCAGAGCAGTGGGAGTTGATCCGGCAGAATCCCGGCTTCATTCCGCAGGCCATCAACGAGATCGTGCGGCTGGAAACGCCGATTCAGCATTTCTCCCGTTACGTCACCGAAGAGGTCGATGTTGACGGCGTGACGGTGCCGCAGGGCGCTCGAGCCATCGTGCTTTATGCGTCGGCTAATCGCGACGAGCGAAAATGGAATGATCCCGGCGTGTTCAACATCATGCGTCCGAGCACCGCCGAGCACCTCGCCTTCGGATTCGGCGAACACGTTTGCGTCGGCATGCATCTCGCCCGCATGGAAATCCGCGCGCTGCTCACGGCGCTTGCCAAGCGCGTGAAGCGTTTCGAACTGGGCAAGACCGAGCGTATTCTCAACAACGTCCTGCGCGGGCTATCGAAATGCGAAGTCAGCGTGCATTAGCGTCCGTCCAAAAATGCCCGCGGTGAACTCAAACTGTGCGATCCAACCGGACATTGAATCGCCGTTGCAACAGCATAGCGGCTACGGCACCAGCACCGCGGCGCCCTGCAGCCGCCCGCTCCGCAAATCCGACAACGCCTCGTTGGCGCGAACGAGCGGATAAGGCGTCGTCTGCGTCACGATGCCGGCCTGCGGCACGATGGCGAAGAACTCCGCGCCGTCTTTGCGAGTGAGGTTGGCGACCGACTTGAGCTCGCGCTCCTCCCAGAGAATATCGTACGGGAAACTCGGGATATCGCTCATGTGAATGCCGGCGCAGATCACGCGCCCGCCCTTGCGCACGGCGCGCAACGCCGCCGGCACCAGCCCGCCGACCGGCGCATAGATAATGGCGCAATCGAGCTCCTCGGGCGGCGCTTGGTCGGAACTGCCGGCCCAGCAGGCGCCGAGCCTGCGCGCGAAGGCTTGCGCGGCGCTGTCGCCCGATCTCGTGAATGCATAAACGTCGCGGCCTTGCCAGCGCGCCACCTGCGCGATGATGTGAGCGGCGGCACCGAAGCCGTAGAAGCCGATTTTCTTGCCGTCGCCCGCCATTTGCAGCGAGCGCCAGCCGATCAGGCCGGCGCACAATAGCGGCGCATTGGCCACGTCATCGCCGCCGTCGGGCAGCCGGAATACGTAACGCGCATCGGCAACGATATGGGTCGCATAGCCGCCATCACGGGTGAAACCAGTGAACTGCGGATGATCGCAGAGATTCTCGCGGCCTTCGCGGCAGTACCGGCAATGGCCGCAGGTCTTGCCGAGCCAGGGGATACCGACACGCATGCCGGCCTCGATCGTTTCAACGCCAGCGCCGACCATATCGACTCGGCCGACGATTTCGTGACCCGGCACGATCGGCAATTTCGGATTTGGCAATTCGCCGTCGACCACGTGGAGGTCAGTGCGGCACACTCCGCAGGCCGCGACGCGAACTCTGACCTCGCCGGCAGCCGGCACAGGATCGGAACGCTCCACCAAACGGAGCGGTTCACGCAACCGCTCCAGCACCATCGCCTGCATCGCCGCGAACCTTGGGGACCGCCGGCATGCGCCGGCGCCGTCAATAAGGTCGACTACCTATGCTTCGAGCTATGTGCAAATAGCCGCGGCCGATTCAGACTGCAAGGCACCTGGGGAATCAGTTGCAACGGCAAGTCCGAGCAATCTTGCACCATGGCCCGCATCCTGCTCGTTGACGACGACCGGGCTATCCGTACGACCATCGAGCTCCTGCTCAAGCGCGCCGGTCATCAGGTCGTCGCGGCGCCCGGCGGCCGCGAGGGCCTAACGAAAATCGAGACTGAACGCTTCGATCTGCTGATCGTCGACATTTTCATGCCGGGCATGGACGGCTTGGAAACGATCCAGAAAGTCCATCAGCTGCAGGCCGAGCTCCCCATCGTCGTGATGTCCGGCATGGTTTTCCGGTCGGCGTCGATGCCGCCACCGGATTTTTTGGCGATGGCGACGAAGCTCGGCGCAGTAAACAGCCTCCGCAAGCCATTTCGCCCGCACGAGCTTTTGGCGGCGGTCGACGATAGCTTGAAGTTATCTTCAAACAGCGCGGCGACTACCTTTCGGCAACAAGTTGCCGTTAGGAACGGCAAAGACGGCGCATGATTGCGCGGCGGCGGCGAGACCGTTTTGGTGGTCGAGGACGATGCCCTGGTAGAAGATGCCTCGGTTCATCACGGCCGGGTCGATCCTGATCCGACGCGCGCTCGACACGCCGGCGGCCGGCGACGGTCCGCCCGAGGCCGAGACCCGAAAATCCGCCTAAGGGTTTCTACGGCCCGTCGCGTTAGGCGAAGAGTAACGGGCAGCGGGGCACGGTTCGCAAAACAAACAAGGCTCACCCGGTAACTGGGCGGCCCTGGATCAACTGTCCACTGCCGATAGGCGCTGTCGAATCCAGGGCCGTATTCTTTCGCGCGGGCATGACATGGGTTTTGACCGTCGCCGGAAGACACGCCGCCTCATCGACGTTTCGGCAAAATTGTTCACCGGAGTGGACGCGCCCGTTTGGGATTGCGTCGTGATGGACATTTCGGAAAACGGCGCCAGGATTGCCTTGGATTCGGTGGACGAGATACCGGAACAATTCACCCTGCTGCTCGTATCATACGGCCACACCTCCCGCGCTTGCCGCGTGGTTTGGCGCGCCGGCCGCCAATTGGGCGTCAGATTCGAGGCCGCAGCTTCGTTGAGTCCCCCAATCAACCACCCGTACTAGACCTTACCCGCGGTTTAGCGGCTTGCCAGGATGCCCGCGCAATAAGCCTACGCCGAAAACCGGCGCGCCCGCATACCCATCAACGCGACCGGTTGCAGGAAGTGATGAGCATCTTCCATCACCTCGGAGCAAGAGCATTCAGATCGATCCACCCGCTCGATCGGCGCCAGCGTGCCGTGCGAGAGGCCGTCGACATCGTGATCCTTGCCGCAATCGTTGAACAGATCGCCAAGTTCACCGGCGGTCTTCCCGCCTCGCCGTCCGCGGCTCTTGCAAGCTAACTTTCCCCGCCGCTACCGCCGTCGCCGGCCCCGTGTTATGGCGATTGCGCAGGCAACCGGGGAATGGCGCATTGGCGGCGCGCCAGCAGTCAGAAAATGTTCGAATATTTCGAAGACAACTACACCTGGAACATGGCGGTGAATCTCGCGCTCGGCATGGGCGGCAGCATCGGCGACATTGACGATGCGTCGCGGGCGCTGCGGCCCTTGGCGAAGCAGCGCGACGATGCCGCCGCGGAACGATTCTTCGAAAATTGGACTGCGCTTGGCGCCAAGCTCAAGCGGCAGGCAAGCGCGGACGAGACGCGCGGACGACGGCTGAGCGCCGGCGCCAAATATCGCCGTGCCTTCATCGCATTCATTCAGGCCGAACGGATGCAGCGGCCGGATTTCGCGCCGCGCCAAGAAACCTATCGCGAGGCGCTCGATTGCTTTTCCCGTTTCCTGACGCTGACACGGCAGAACTGCCGGCGCGTCGACGTGCCCTATCTGGACACTTCGCTGCCCGCGCTTCTGGTCGTGCCGCAAAATGCGGGCGGTGAAGTGCCCTGCATGGTGCATTTCGACGGCCTCGACGTCACCAAGGAGATCATTTATCTGGTCGGCGTACCCGGCGCGCTCGCCGAGCGCGGCGTCGCCACGCTCGTGGTCGACAATCCGGGCGTCGGCGAATCTCTGCGCATGCGCGGGCTGCATAACGGACCCGAGGCCGAAATACCGGCCAAGGCGGCGGTCGATTTCCTGCAATCGACGCCCGGCATCGACCGCGACCGCATCGGCATCATGGCCTTGTCGCTGGGCGGCTATCATGCCCCGCGTATCGCGGCGTTCGAGCCGCGGATGAAGTGCGCCGTCGCCTGGGGCGCCAATTACGATTGGGGCGAGACGCAGCGGCGGCGCTACGAATCGAAGGATCAGCGGCTGCCGGTGCCGCATTACTGGGACCACGTCGGCTGGGTGTTCGGGAAGTCGTCGGTCGAGGAAGTGGTCGCGGTCTCGGAGAAACTCTCTCTCAAAGGCATTCTGCACCGGATCAAATGCCCGATCCTCTGTATCCATGGCGAGAATGATCGGCAGATTTCATTGAGCCAGGCAAAGCAGCTTATTGCCGAATGCACGTCGAGCCCGCGCGCGGAGCTGCACGTGCAGACGCTGGCCGACGGCGGCGCCGAGCATTGCGGCGTCGATAATGTGGCGCCGACGCGCGAATTTATTTGCGACTGGATCGCCGAAGCTTTGGGCGGCAATCCGGCCGGGAAGAACTGAATCACCCACAACGGTGCAATTAAGGGCGCGGGCCGCTCATCATAACCGCGCGTTGCGCGGACCAGGGAGTACGCCATGAATATCGGAATCGTCGGATTGGGCCGGATGGGCAGCGCAATAGCGCAGCGCTTGCGCCAGCAGGGCTTCGCGGTCGCGGGCTGGGACCATAATCCCGAGGTCAATCGCAGGCTGGCAACGGAAGGATTGCGCATCGCACCCGATCCGCGCGACGTGGCCGCCAACGCCGAGATCGTGCTTTCGAGTATCACCGAGGATCACGGGGTACGGCACATTTTCAATGGGCCCGACGGCTTTCTTGCCGGCGACGTCAAGGGCAAGCTGTTCATCGAGATGAGCACGCTGCAGCCGATGACCGGCCGCGAATTGGCGCCGCTGGTCGACGCCAAGGGCGCTCGCCTCATCGAGGCACCCGTGCTTGGCACCATTCCGCAGGTGCGCGCCGGCACGTTGTTCGCCATGGTCGGCGGGCGCGCCGAAGATCTCGACCGCGCGCGCCCGGTGCTGGAAAAGATGACGCGGCGCATCGTGCATATGGGACCGAACGGCGCCGGCTATGCGATGAAGCTCGCCGTCAATCTCGGGCTCGGCGCCTACATCCAAGCGGTGGCGGAATCGCTGGCGCTCGGCCAAAAGCAGGGCCTCGCGCTCGACCAGATGCTCGATGTGCTGCAGGAAGCGCCCTATGCCAGCGGCTGGCTCAAGAGCAAAGCCGACGTGCTCAAGGGCGCGCCCGCCGAGATGACACTCGATATCCGCACCTTGCGCAAGGACTTGATGTCGGCGGTGGCCACCGGCGCGCTTTCCGGGGTGCCCATGCCGCTGTCGGGGGCGACGCTGGTCGCACTTTCGGCTGCGGCGGCGGGCGAATACGGCAGCAGCGACCTCGCCGAGCTGCCGCGATTCCTGCGTGAGGCGATGCTGCAGAATTTCGCTTAAAATCTCGCCACGGCCGCGCGCCCGCCCGCATGCCCAAAAGCCCGGCCCCTGAGGGAATCTCGCCAGCAGCGCGTGTGTAGCCTTAGCCCGGCTAGTCTGCGATGATGGGTCGCTGTGGGGCACTGCCCACCCGGTTTATAACAGACATACCCCAACGGAGCAGGGAGGAATTTATGACTATCGCATGGGGATCGCGAGCCAATCCCGCTGCCAAGGCCGACAAGGTCGACAAGCAGCGCCGCAAGCTTCTCAAGCTGGCCGCAGCCGGCGGCGCCGGCGTCATGACATCGCCGTGGACTTTTCAATCCTCGCGCGCGGCGCCCAAGACGATCAAGATCGGGCAGATCACACCTGAAACCGGCCCGATCGCCGCGTTCGGCGAACCGTCGAAGTGGGTTGCCGAGGAAGTGACCAAATTCTTGGGCGGCCACCTCGAAGTGGCCGGCGAAAAGCACCCGATTCAAATCCTCAACCGCGACAGCCAGTCGAACCCGAACCGGGCGTCCGACGTTGCGGCCGATCTGATCAATAACGACAAGGTCGACATCATGATCGCCTCGTCGACCGGCGATACGACCAATCCGGTTGCCGACCAGTGCGAGCTTGCCGGCGTGCCGTGCATCACGTCGGACGATCCGTGGCAGTCCTGGTTCTTCGGCCGCAAGGGCGATCCGAAGAAGGGCTTCGAGTGGACCTACCACTTCTTCTGGGGCTTCGACATGGTCGCCAACATGTTCGCCGAGATGTGGCTGACATTGCCGACCAACAAGATCGCCGGCGTGATGCTGACCAACGATCCCGACGGCATCGCGGCCAGCAATCCCGAGCACGGCCTGCCGGCGACCATCAAGAGCCACGGCTTCGACGTGCATTATCTCGGTCTCTATCCGCCGCTGTCCGACGACTTCTCGGCGCAGATCGGCCAATTGAAGAGCATGAACGCCGACATCGCCTGCGGCATTTTCAACCCGCCGCAATTCGCGATTTTCTGGACGCAATGCGCGCAACAGGGCTTCAAGCCGATGATCGTGACGCCGCCCAAGGCGCTGTTGTTCCCGACCGCCGTCGAGGCGCTGGGCGACCGCGGCGCCGGGATGTCGACGGAAGTGTGGTGGTCGCATCACCATCCGTTCAAATCCGGATTGACCGGCCAGACCGCGCAGCAATTCTGCGACGCCTACGAGAAGGCGAGCGGCAAGCAGTGGACTCAACCGCTCGGCTTCAAGCACGCCAATCTCGAAGTCGCGATCGACGCGCTCAAGCGCGCCAAGAAGCTCAACGCCGCCTCGATCCGCGATGCGATCGCCGAGACCGATTATCACTCGATCGTCGGTCCGATCACCTGGAAGGCCGGTCCCGGTCCGCTCAACCCGGTGCCCAACGTCTGCACGACGCCGATCGTCGGCGGCCAATGGGAGAAGGGCACCAAGTGGAAATACGATCTCAACATCGTGTTCAACGGCAGCGCGCCGCAAATCCCTACTGACCGACCGTTCTCGGCGATTTCCTATTCCTGAGGGGCCAACGGCGAAATAGCGGTATAAGTCGTAAGCAAAACAAAGAACGACCGCCGTACCGAAAGTGCGGCGGTCGCAGCTGACAGTTGTTCATGGCAGCTCTTCTAAAGCTTCAGGCGGTGTCCAAGCATTATGGCGCGCTCAAAGCCGTCGACGGCGTCAATGTCGCGGTCGACGCCGGGGAAGCGTTGGCCGTGATCGGCCCCAACGGCGCCGGCAAAACCACCTTGTTCAATTTGATCACCGGCGATGCGGCTCCGACGCAGGGGCGCATTCAATTCGGCGAATTGGACGTCACCGCAATGCCGCCGCACGCGCGGTCGCGCCTGGGCATCGGCCGCTCCTATCAAATTCCACATCCGTTCGCGAATATGAGCGTCTTCGAAAATCTCCTCGTCGGGGCCATTTTCGGCGGCGGCACCGGCGAACGGGAAAGCTACAAGCGCTGCAGCGAAGTGCTCAAAGTCACCGGGCTTTACGACAAGGCCAATATGCCGGCGCGGACGCTGACGCTCTTGCAGCGCAAACGGCTGGAAATGGCACGGGCGCTCGCCATGCAGCCGAAGCTCCTGCTGCTCGATGAGATCGCCGGCGGGCTGACCGAGTACGAGTGCGGCGAGCTGGTGAAGACGATCAAGGAAATCCACAGCCGCGGCACCACGATCGTCTGGATCGAGCATATCGTGCACGCGCTGGTTTCGGTGGCGAGCCGCCTGATCGTCATGGACTTCGGTCAGATTCTGGCCGAGGGCGATCCGCACCAGGTCATGGCGGAGCCGCGGGTGCGCGAAGTCTATATGGGCATACCGGTGTCATGACGCTGTTGCGCACGCAGAAGCTTTCCGCCTTCTACGGCGACTTCCAGGCGCTGTTCGGCATCGATGTCGAGGTCGAACAGGACGAGACGATCGCCATCATCGGCGCCAATGGCGCCGGCAAGACGACGCTGTTGCGCGCAATTGCCGGCGCGCTCACGACGGCGCCGGAGACAGTGCTGTTCGACGGTGAGCCGATCGGACACAAGACGCCGCACGAGATCGTACGACTGGGAATTGCCATGGTTCCGGAAGGGCGGCGGCTGTTCCAAAGCCTTTCGGTCGAGGAGAATCTGCTGCTGGGCACGCACAGCGGGCGGGCGGGACCGTGGAATCTCAAACGCGTCTATGAACTGTTCCCGCGGCTTCGCGAGTTGCGCTGGCTGCCGGCGACCTCGCTCTCGGGCGGCCAGCAACAAATGGCGGCGATCGGCCGCGCCTTGATGTCGAACCCGCGGCTTCTCCTCTGCGATGAGCTGTCGTTGGGGCTCGCTCCCGTCGTGATCCGCGACATCTATCAATGCCTCGGCGTAATCACCAGAGAGGGCACCACCGTCGTGCTCGTCGAACAGGACATCAATCGCGCGCTCGACGCCTCGACCCGCTTCTACTGCCTTCAGGAAGGCCGCCTTGCGCTCTCTGCGCCGACCAAAGATTTCGATCGTGCCGCGCTGACCGCGGCCTATTTCGGCATGTAGGACGACACCCGCATGCAATGGCTCAACATCCTCATTCAGGGCACGCTGCTCGGCGGCATCTACGCGCTGTTCGCGATCGGGCTGTCGATGTCGTTCGGCATCATGCGGCTCGTCAACATCGCCCATGGCGATTTCATCGTGCTGTCCGGCTACGTCGCGCTGCTCGTAATCTGGGGTACGGGCCTTAGTCCGTTCTTAAGCCTCCTCATCGTCGTGCCGGTCATGTTCGCCGTCGGCTACGCGCTGCAGCGCGGCCTGTTGAACCAGACGCTGAGCGGCGGGCTGTTGCCGCCGCTTCTCGTCACCTTCGGCATTTCGATTATCATCCAAAACGGCCTGCTGCAGGGCTTCGGCGCCTACGACCACCGGCTCCAGGAAGGCGCCATCGAGACCGCGAGCTTGCATTTTCCCGGCGGGATCGATGTCGGCGTGTATCCGCTCTTGATTTTCGCCATCGCGGTCTTCGCCATCGCCAGCCTGCAGGTCTTGTTCTACCGCACCGGCCTAGGCCGGGCCTTTCGCGCGGTCTCCGACGACGCCGACACCGCCGAGCTGATGGGCATCGACAATCGCAAGCTCTACGCGCTCGCGCTCGGCATCGCCATGATCTTCACCGCGATCGCCGGCGTGCTGTTCGGCATCCGCACGATCTTCGATCCCGCTGCCGGACCGATCCGGCTTATTCTCGCCTTCGAGGCCGTGATCATCGGCGGGTTGGGCAGCATGTGGGGCACGCTGATCGGCGGCATGGTGCTGGGCATTGCCCAATCCATCGGCGCCGCACTTGATCCGACGTGGCAGATCCTTGCCGGGCACTTGGCGTTTCTGGCCGTTCTGATCCTGCGCCCGAACGGGCTGTTTCCGCGCACGAGGGATTGAGATGGCTGAGCAAGCGGCGGGCGATTTGGCCGGTCAGTCGGTGGCCGATGTGGCGCCCGTGCAGGTCGAGCGCGCCACCAAGGCGAGCCGCATCTTCGCGCTGTTGGCCGCTGTGGCGTTGGCCGCGCTGATCTCGCTGCCGTGGTGGGGCGACGCCGGCTGGATGCGGCTTATTGCCGAGATGGCCTATTACGTGGCGCTGGCACAGCTGTGGAACCTGCTCGCCGGCTATGCCGGCTTGGTGTCCGTCGGCCAGCAGGCCTATGTCGGGCTCGGCGGCTATATGCTGTTCTATCTGACCGGCGTGTGGAACGTGAATGTCTATGTCGCAATCCTTCTTGCCGGTCCGTTCGCCGGGCTGGTGTCGATCCCGGTTTCGTTCGTCGTGTTCCGGCTGCGCGGCGCCTATTTCGCCATCGGCACCTGGGTGGTGTCCGAAGTCTTTTCGCTGTTCGCCAGCCTTATCCTGGTGCTCGGCGCCGGCTCCGGACTGTCGCTGACCGTGCCGATCCTGCGCGAAATCTCCGCCGACCGCGATGTGCGCGACACGATGCTGTATCTGATGACGCTGGCGACGTCGCTGTTCGTGTTCGGCATCGTCTATTTGCTGTTGCGCTCGCGTCACGGCCTGGCGCTGACCGCGATCCGCGATTCCGAGCCGGCTTCCGCAAGCCTCGGCGTCAACACGTTCCGCACCAAATTCATCATCTACGTGGCGACGGCCGCCTGCACCGGCCTGATCGGCGCCTTGATCTTTCTGCAAAAACTGCGGATCTCGCCCGAGGCCGGATTCAGCATCAATGACTGGACCGTGGTGGTCATTTTCATGGTGGTGATTGGCGGCATCGGCACGCTCGAGGGACCGTTCATCGGCATGCTGATCTATATCGCGCTCCGCGAGTTCCTGGCCGATTACGGCACCTACTATCTGATCCTGCTGGGCCTGCTCGCCATCGCCATCATGCTGAAAGCGCCGATGGGGATTTGGGGCTGGGTCATCCACCGCTATGACTGGCAATTGTTTCCCGTCGGCCGCCGGCTGAAGCTCGAACCGACGGGCGATGTGTCCAAGCGATAGGAGCACCGCTATGCCGCCCTCGCCGTCGCCCGCACAAAATGTGACCGCGCAACAGATCGTCGAACGGGCCCGGGCGCTCGCGCCGCGCTTCGCCGAGCGCGCGCAGGCGGCGGAAGAGGCGCGGCGAATTCCCCCTGAATCGGTGAAGGACATGCTGGATGCCGGTTTCGCCCGCATCCTCTTGCCGCGCGAGATCGGTGGCTACGGTCTCGGTTTCGACACCTGGTACGAGGTGACGCGTGAGCTCAGCAAGACCGATGCATCGCATGGCTGGTGCGCGGGCCTGATCATTCACCACGCGCATTTGATCGCGCAGTATCCGCAAGCGGGCCAGAAATCGGTCTGGGCCGAAGGCCTCGATATGCCGATCGCGGCGTCATTCGCGCCGGCTGCGAAGGCCGTGCCCGCGGACGGCGGCTACCGCGTCTCCAGTGCCGGCTCGCCATTCGCCAGCGGCGTCGATCACTGTCCCTGGGTGATGCTTGGCGGCATGACGCAAGGCGGCACTGAACCGGAATGGAAATTCTTCCTGGTGCCTCCGGGCGAGTACGCCATCCGCGATACCTGGTTCACTGCCGGCATGCGCGGCACCGGCAGCAAAACCATCGTTGTCGACGACGCCTTTGTACCCGAAAGCCGCGTCATGACCCTTGCCGATCTGCGGGCCGGCACGGCCCCGGGGGGCGCCCACTATAACGGCATCATCTTTCACACACCGTTTTTCTATTATGCGCCGATCTCCTTCGCGTCGCCGATGCTCGGCGCGGCCCAGGGCGCCTATGAAATGTTTCGCGAATGGATCAAGACGCGAAAGACGCCGGACGGCACGTCGCTTGCCGATAAGACGTCGGTTCAGGTGCGCATGGCGCGCGTGGCCGCCGACATCGACGCGGCCGAACTCCTGTTGCGCCGCGCCGTGCAAGTGACCGATGCGCCGGACGCCTATTCGCCACAGCTCCTGGCGCGCTCGGTGCGCGACTACGCCCGCATTTCCGAACTCATGATCGGCGTCATCGATACGCTGGTCGCCCTCAGCGGTACGGCGGGATTTGCGTCCTCACATCCGCTGCAACGCGCGTGGCGCGACATTCACTTCATGTCGATGCACATCAGCCTGAACACCGAAACCAATTTCGCGCATTATGGCCGCATGCAGCTCGGCCTTGGCCCCGAGCCGACAGGACGGTATTTCTGAACTCACCGCAGCCCCGCCTGCACCACCAGCGGGTAAACGCGATCCTTGAACCAGTGCTGATCCTCGATGTAGCGCGGCCAGTTCAACAGCGTGCCGTCGAGGCCCATTTTCGACATGCGCACGAGCCCATCCACGATCTGCTCGGGCGTGCCGATCAGGGGATAGCCACCCCAGCCGGCGATGAAATGTTTCTTCATCTCGGCCAGCACCTCCGACGGCAGCGTCTTGGCATTGGCGATCATGGTATCGACCAGGTTGGTGACCGCCTCCCAGTCGCCCTTCTCCTGCACATAAGTGCGGAAATAATCTTGCGCCTCTTTCTCGGTCTCGCCCTGGACGACGTAGGCGTAGCTCCAGACCTGGATTTCGCGTCCATATTCCTTGCGCGCCAGCTCGCGATAGGAATCGATCTTGGCCTTGCAATCGTCGAAGTCGTGCGAACCGAACACCACATAGACCATGTCGCAATATTTGGCCGCAAAATGCTGGCCCTTCTCCGAGCCGCCGGCATTCATCACCGCGGGAAACGGCCGCTGAACCGGCTTCGGCTCAAGATAGCCCTTCTTGATATTGTAGAAGCGGCCCGGGAAATCGAAAGGCTCGTCGCGCGTCCAAAGCTCCTTCATGACGTGCAGCCACTCGGCGGCGCAATCGTAGCGGTCGTTGTGCTCCATCAGCGGCGAGCCGAACATTTCGATCTCCGGCCGGTTCCAGCCGGTGACGATGTTGAGCGCGAAGCGGCCGCCGGTGACATGATCGATGGTTGTGGCCTGCTTCGCCGCCATCACCGGGTGAATCGTCGGCACATGCGAGGTGGCGAAGATGCCGGAATAATGCGTCGAAGCGCCGATTGCGGCGGCCCAGGAAAAGCACTCGAAGCCCGGGCCGTTGAAATTGGTCACCCCGCCAAAGCCATGCCAGCGCCCGATCGGGACCAGCGCCTCGAACTCCATGGCTTCGGACGTCTTGGCGAGTTCAAGCGTGTTCGGCCAATTGATTTCGAGCACCCCATCGATGGTCGAGATCGCGCAGCCGCGGTCGAGGTTGGTGCCGAACGTGCCGAGCTTGAGCTTGCGGTCATTGAAGACCGGGTTGGTGGTGCGGCGGTCCTGCCGCGCGCTCACAATCGCATCCATGGCATTTCTCCCGGACAGGGCGGCAAGCTTAGCCATGGCAAGGCCGCGGTGGCAATCGCCGTACGGTCATGCAAGATATGATCTAAAGCGCAAACAGGAGCCGGTCATGTCGATCTTTGCCGTGAACTATCTGTGCCGCGAGGTGCTGCGCGATCACGGCTTTCGCGCCGCCATGAAGGCCGATCCGGCCAAGGCGCTGGCGCCGCTCGACCTGACCGACGATGAGCGGCGCGCGCTCATTGCCGGCGATGTCGGCAACTTGTTCCGCATGGGGGTCAACGGCTTTTTGATGGGCTATCTGGCCCGCTTCGAGGTCTGTGGACTGAACGTGCAGACCTATAATGAACGCATGCGTGCGGTGAAGGTCGACGAGATCGGCCAGCCGGTGGCGTGAGCAGAAGCGGCGGCCTACGGGAGGAATACACATGGCGCAGATCGTTGCCGGGTTCGGCGTGCCGCATACGCCGATTTTCCCGCATTTCGTCAAGCGCGACGGTCCGGATTGCGAGATCGCCCGACTGTTCGGCGCACAGAAGGACGAGCTTGCCGCCACGCGGCCCGATCTCATCGTCATGTTCGACACCGATCACCTCAACACCTTCTTCCTCAACGACCTGCCGATCTTCGCCGTCGGCATCGACAAGAGCTTCAAGGCGCCGAACGACGAGCCGCGCGACGTGCCGAACTACACGGTGAGGTCCCTGCCCGCTCTCGCCGCCCATATTCGCACCAGCGCGATCGGCGCAGGCTTCGACGTCGGCATGACGCAGAATTTCTCGGTCGACCATTCGATCACGGTGCCGCTGCATTTTCTCACGCCGGAGATGCAGATCCCCGTCATCCCGTTCTTTATCAGCGGCCACCTGCCGCCGCTGCCGTCCGCGCGGCGCTGTCACGAGCTCGGCAAGGCGGTCGCCCGCGCCGTCGAAGCCTGGCCGGAACCGCTGCGCGTCGTGATCATGGGCTCGGGCAGTTTCTCGCTCGAAGTCGGCGGACCGCGCATGGCGCCGGGCCGCTCCGACGGCGTTCCCGATCCGGACTGGGCGGTGCGGGTGATCAAGTCGCTGGAGGAGCGCCAGATCGACCGGCTGATCGGCGAATCGACCGAGCACCAGCTGCTCAAGGCCGGCAATGTCGGCGGCGAACTGTTGAATTGGATCGCCATGCTCGGCGCCATCGGCGACCGCAAGCCGACCTATGTCGCGCCGCAGATGCAGAACGGCCACGCCTATGGCGTGTGGCGGTGGAATTGATCGACGGTGCGCGCGGCGCGCTAGCCGAGCGCCGCCGTCGGTGACCTCAAGCTGGCGCCGATGACCTGCAGCCGGCGCATCATGATGTCGCCGACGCGCGCCGGCGTGTATTCCGCCATGCGGCGCTTGGCTGCTTCGCGCATCGGTGCGAGCTCGTCCCAAAACCATCGCGCGCGCACCATGAGCTTGCCGAGATGGTCTTCGTCCACATAGGCCCATTGCGGCGCCGTTGACGACGGATCAAAGTCGAGGCGCGCCCGGCTCCTGGGCAGCCGGATCGGCTCGACACTGAAGCGGGCCAGCAACGCACTCTCGGCGTCCATGTAATCCATGTTGCCGCTGTAGCCGGTTGCTATGACCAGCTTGCCCAACGCCATCGCGTCCGACATGCAAAGCCCCCATCCCTCGCCGCAATGCGGGCTGACATAGCAATGCGCGGCGCGGTGCAGGGCGGCGATGTCATCGTCGCTGAAATAGTCCATCGGGTTTATGACGCCGGGCAGGCTGCGCATCTCGTCCGCCAGCGGCAGCGTCGATTTCACGACGTAGCGAACATCCGGGGCGGCCATTTTGCTAAAGGCGCGGATGCCTGCCTCGATATTCTTGCGTTCTTCGCGTTGGGCGATCGTATAGAAGATATAGGTGTCGGCGGATAGACCGAGCCGCCACCGCAGCCGTTCTGCGGCCGTATCATCGGCTTCAATCGGCGAGACAATATGCGGAATCACCGTGACCGGCCGTTGGGCGGCCGCCAGCGCCGTTCGGCAATATGTCGACGAGGTCCATATCTCATCGACACAGCCAATCGCCCAAAGCCGATCGGGCGCCATGACAGTCGTCTCGCACACGGCATAAGCGATCACATAGCGCTGTCGCAGGATCGGCCAAGCCTGGTAATAAGACGGCAACGTCTGCGGTTCGTCATGAATGATGACGACATCGGCCTCGTTCGGATCCTCGACCAGATGCGCGCCCTTCGCCTTCAGAGCACCGATGTAATCCAAGCCGGCGCGAAGATGGCTTTGATAGCCTGTCGTGATGTATTGAATTTTCACGGGCCTGTGGCGGTCAGAACATGGGGTAAGCCGGGTTGAGCAGCAATCCGAACTCGGTGCGGCCGAAATTCTCCGCCGGCACGTCCCAGTTCATCACCACGTGGGATGAAATAGCGTGCGCATCGCGCCAGCAGCGCTGCACCGGATTATTATCCATCAGCCCGCTTGAACCGGAGATCTTGACCAGATCGTCGAGCGCCTCGCGCAGGCTACGCACGGCGTAGGTGAAATCGCGCCGCAACAGTGTGCGGGTTTCAAGCGACATGCCGGTGTAATCGGCCCGCGCCGTAACGAGGGCCCGCCGCGCCAGCAATTCCGCGGCATCGATCTGCGCGGCGATTTCGGCAATGCGAATCTGCACCGGCACGTGCTGGGCGATTGCCAACTGGGTGTAGGTCAGATAGCGCTGCCGCGTCCATTGCACGAATTCGGCGTAACCGCCGCGGGCGAGCCCGAGCACGGGTCCGAGCAGCGCATAGCTGTGCAGCGCGATGAACGGCGTGCGGTAGATCGGATTGGTGTTGACCTTCGCCCCGGGCGCGCAGCCGTCGCGCAGCAGCGAGAAGGAAACGCTGCGATGTTCCGGCACGAATACATTGTCGAGCACGGCGGTGTTGGAGCCACTGGCGCGCAGCCCGGCGCAGTACCAGGTGTCATCCTGTTTCACGTCCGGCACCGGCACCAGATAAAGCCGCATGTCGGGGTGATCCTCGCCTGAGCGCACCACCAGGCCGCCGATCATGATCCAATGCGAGTGGCGCAAGCCCGAGCACCACGACCAGCGGCCGTCGAGACGGTAGCCGCCGGGCGCCGGAGTCACTTTTCCGGTCGGCGCGGCCGAGGTGGCGATGCAGGCGGCGTTATTGCGGCTCCAGACGTCGTGCTGCGCTTCCTCAGGAAACAGCGCCAGCATGCAGGCGTGATCGGCGAGATAGTTCAGGCACCAGGCCGACGAGCCGCAGGTCGATTTGCCGAGTTCGACCGCGATATCGAACGCCACCTCATGATCGTGCTCATAACCGCCCCAGCGTTTCGGCTGCAGCGTATGAATGAGCCCGGCATCGATGAATTCTTCGACGGATTCCTGCGGGATATTGCGGTCGCGCTCGGCGCGCACTGCTCGCTCACGCAATTTTGGCGCAAGCGCGTGCGCCCGCGCCACGAGTTGTTCGGCCGCGGGAACGGTTGCCGATGCAGAAGCCGGCCGCAATTCAGCGATGCTCAAGGGCGCCTCCTCCATTTGACAAAAGATTGCGCCTCAAGCCAAACCAGATCAAGGGTTACGCCCCAATGCACGTCAGAGGCCCGCCAGGAACGGATAACGTCATGCCGAAGCAAATGGAAAACAAAACATGCCTGATCACCGGAGGCGCCGGCAGTATCGGCATCGCCGCAGCGCGGCTTCTTGCCGCCGAGGGCGCCAAAGTGATGCTGGTCGATCTCGCGGAAGCCTCCCTAAGCAAGGCCGCTGCCGATATCGGCGACACGTCCGACGGCAAGAACATCGCCTGGTGCGTGGCCGACGTCACCAAGTCGGAGCAGGTCAAAAACTGCGTCGCTCAAACCGCAAAGCGCTGGGGCAAGATCGACGTGCTGTTCAGCAATGCCGGCAATTTCGGCGTGGTCGCCCCGGTCACCGACTATCCGGAAGACGTTTTCGATGCGGTGCTCGCCGTGCATGTCAAAGGCGCATTCCTCGCCGCCAAACATGCGCTGCCGCAGATGAACGATGGCGGCTCGATCATCATCACCTCCAGCATCGTTGGCGTCAAAGGCGATCCGGGCGTTTGCGCCTACATCACCGCCAAGCACGCCCAGGTTGGATTGATGCGCGTGCTCGCCAAGGAAGCCGCCGCGCGCAACATCCGCGTCAATTCCCTGCATCCGGGGCCGGTGGAGAATGACTTCCAATTGAACGTCGAGAAGAATCTGAGCGGCGTGCTCGGCCGGGACGCGACGGCATTTTTCAACGAGATCATTCCGCTCAAGCGCCACGTGCGCGCCGAAGAAGTGGCCCGCTCGGTGCTCTATCTGGCTTCCGATGCCAGCAGCTTCACCACCGGCTGCCGCTTGATGGTGGATGGCGGATTGAGCGCGTGAGTATCTCGCGAGCGATCATTGATCCCGAGGGGGCGCACCATTATGGTCCGCCGGGCCGCGGACGTCATAGGACGCATCCGGATGGGGCCCATGATCCAGTGGTAATGCAGCGGATATTGATTCTCGACCTCCGAACTGGCTCGTCCCCTGGCTTTGCAGGGGCTCGGCCGATCCCGGTACGTGTCATTTCTCCCGCCGGTTAGCTGACTGATGAGCATCGTCGGAGTCGACATCGGCGGCACGTTTACGGATCTGGTCGCCTATCGCGACGGGGCGCTGGTGACTTCCAAAACACTGACCGTTCCCGCCGACCCCACCCAAGGGATCGCCGACGCGCTCAAACGCGCGGATTGCGATCTCGCCGCCATGGATGAATTGATCCATGGCTCAACCATCGCCATCAACACCGTGCTGGAACACAAAGGCGCGAAAACAGCGCTTGTGACCACGCAGGGCATGCGCGACGTCTACGCCATCGGCCGCGGCAACCGTCCGGATGCATTCAATCTGTTCTTTCATCGGCCGCGGCCGCTGGTGCCCCGCGAGCTGACATTCGAGCTCGCCGAACGCATGAATGCCGCGGGCGAGGTTCTCGTGCCGCTCGACCCGGCCACGGTCGGTGCATTGGCGCAAACGCTGATCACAGCAAAGATCGAGGCGGTGGCGGTGTGCTTTCTGCATTCTTACGCCAGTCCCGCGCACGAACTCCTGGCCGGCGACGTGCTGCGGCGGCCTCTGCCCGATGTATTCGTGACCTTGAGCCACGAAATCCTGCGGGAATTTCGCGAATACGAGCGCACCTCGACGACCGTGCTCAATGCTTTCGTCGGTCCGCGCGTCAGCCGCTATCTCGACCGTCTGCAGAATTTTGCCGAGACATCGCAGTTCCTCGGTCAGATCGGCATCATGCGCTCGAACGGCGGCACCATGTCGGTCGGCGAGGCGCGCCGCGCGCCGGTTGCCATGATGGAATCCGGACCGGTCGCCGGCATGATCGGGGCGGGCCGCGTCGCCGCGCTCCTCGGTATCGAACGCGCCATCGGCTTCGACATGGGCGGCACCACGGCAAAAACATCATTGATCAACGGAGGGGCGCCACCGATCGAGGAAGGCTACGTCATCGGCGATGCTTTTTCCGGCCAGCCGATGCAGCTCCCGGTGGTCGACATCGTCGAAGTCGGCGCGGGCGGCGGCTCGATCGCCTGGTGCGATCAGCTTGGCGGTCTCCATGTCGGCCCGGTCAGCGCCGGCGCCGATCCCGGTCCGGCGTGTTACGGCCGTGGCGGCGAGCAACCGACCGTCACCGACGCCGATCTTGTGCTTGGCCGTCTCAACGATGCCCGGTTTCTGGGCGGCCATATGCAGCTCGACCGCGCCCGCGCCGAAGCAACGCTGGCCGCGCTCGGAAGAAACATCGGGCTTGATGCCACGGCAACAGCCCATGGCATCGCCACCATCGTCGACAACGCCATGTCGCTGGCCGTGCGCGCCGTATCGGTCAAGCGCGGCATCGATCCGCGCGAGACGACGCTGATCGCGTTCGGTGGTGCCGGACCGCTGCATGCGGTCGCTATCGCGCGGGAGATTTCCATTCCCCAGGTGGTCATTCCCAAGCTGCCGAGCGCATTTTCGGCGCTCGGCATGCTGATGGCGGAATGGCGCCAAGACTTCGTGCGAACATTGGTCGGCGAACTTGGCAAGGCCGGCACGGATCTGACGACGACAGCTTTCGCCGAGCTGCGCGCTGCAGGCGAAGCGGCGCTGGCGCGCGACCGCCTTGACGGCGGGGACTTCAATTTCGCCGCCGATCTGCGCTACCGCGGCCAGGAGCACACGATCCCAATCGCGGTATCCAAGGCCCAGGATTTGACGGACGCGACCGGCGAGACGCGCGCAAGGTTCGACGCGCAGCACGACCGGCGCTATGGCCATGCCGCGCCCGACCAGTCGATCGAGGTCGTCAATCTTCGCCTCGTCGTCACGGTGCCGCGGATACAGGACACCATCGGCCGCTGGCTGTCGGAGGCGTGGCGGCCGGACGGCGCTTCGGCCGAGCAATCCCGGCCAGTCGTGTTTGACGACGCCAAGCATCCGGTCAGCGCGCGCATCCTTTGGCGGCCGCACCTTTGCGCCGACCGCGAGATCGTCGGGCCGGCCTTGATCGAAGAAGCGAATTCGACCACGCTGATCGGGCCCGGTGATCGCGCGCGCCTCGACGCAATGGGAAATATCATCGTCACACTGAGGAAAGACGAGGAATGAAGGTCGATCCGGTCACCGTCGAGGTCGTGCGCAATGCGGTGAATGCCTATGCCGACGAAATGGCCACGGCGTTGTGCAAGTCCGCGTACAACATGATGATCTACGAGGTACGCGACTTCTGCTGTGGCCTCGTCGACAACGATGGCCGCATGATTTCGCAGAATCAGGGCGGGCTCCCGATCTTTCTTGCCGACCTCGGCGTCGCGGTGAAGGACGGCATCGCGCGCTACGGCCTCGACGGCTTCGCGCCCGGCGACGTCCTGATCATGAATCACGGTCAGGTTTGCGGTCAGCATCTCAACAACATCGTGATCTACGCGCCCTGCTTCCACGACGGCAAAGTCGTGGCGTTCGCGGCAAGCCGCGCGCACTGGGTCGACATCGGCGGCATGCGCGTCGGCTTCGGATCGGTCGAGACCACCGAAATTTATCAGGAAGGCATTCAGTTCCGCTCGTTGAAGATCTACGAGGCCGGAAAACGCAACGAGACTTTGTGGCAAATCATCCACGACAATGTGCGCTTCCCCGAAGCCGCGCTGGGCGATCTGCGCGCGCAGATTGCCTGCTGCAATCTCGGCATTCGGCGGTTCGCGGAATTGCTGCGCCGCTTCGGCGGCGAAACGGTCGGAGCCTGCATCCAGAAGGTCTGGGATGCGACTGAGCAGCAAGCGCGCGCCTTCGTCGCCAAGATTCCGGACGGCGTTTATGAGGCGGAAAGCTTTCTCGACAATGACGGGCGCACCCTCGACGTGACGTTGCGCATCAAGGTCAAGGTGACGATCGCCGGCGATCGGATGATCATCGATTTCTCGCAAATGAACGATCAAGTGCCGGGCCCGACCAATTCCGGCTATTCCGGCGGCCTGGCCGCGGCGCGCGTCGCCTTCAAATGTCTGACCCAGCCGCATGCCCCGGTCAACGAGGGCTGCTTCCGCCCACTCGAACTGGTGCTGCCGGAGGGCAAGATCCTCAACGCCAAGTCGCCGGCCGCGCTCGGGCTGTGGAGCATTCCGCTGCCGACGGTCATCGACACCATTCTCAAGGCGCTGGCGCCGGCATTGCCGGACCAAATTCCGGCGGCGCACAAAGGCGACATGGGCGGCTGTTCGATCGGCGGCTACAGGTCCGACGGGCGGCGCTTCCTACTCATGAATATTTTCGGCGGCGGCTGGGGCGGCCGCCCGCACGAAGACGGGGAGTCGGCCTCGGTGTCGATCTGCCAGGGTGACGTGCGCAGCGC
This sequence comes from Xanthobacteraceae bacterium, assembly GCA_035515455.1. Lineage (GTDB taxonomy): Bacteria > Pseudomonadota > Alphaproteobacteria > Rhizobiales > Xanthobacteraceae > BOG-931. The sequence continues at coordinate 38,511 of DATJBH010000191.1, read as the reverse complement.
GCCGATCGAGCTGCAGGAAATTCAATATCCATTCTTGATCGAACGCTTCGCTTTGCGTGCGGATTCCGGCGGCGCCGGCCGCTACCGCGGCGGGCTCGGCGTCGACCTCACTTACCGGGCCATGCAGGCTTGCGTCGCCAACGTCAATTGCGAGCGCACCCAGGATCCGCCTTGGGGCATCGACGGCGGCAAGCCGGGCGCCGTGAACGAGGCGACGCTCATCCGCGCCGACGGCAGCAAGCGCAAGCTCAAAAAGGCGACCGGTGTCGCCATGCAGGCCGGCGACCGGCTCATCTTCTCGACCGCCGGCGGCGGCGGCTGGGGCGATCCGCGCAACCGCGATCGCAAGTCGGTCGCGGCTGACCTGCGCGCCGGCTATGTAACGCCGGAAGCGGCGCAACGCGACTATGGATTTGTCGTCGCGGCGGACCAGACGGCGGAGCAGCCATGAAAACACTCGCGGCGGAGCGGCGACAGCGATTGACCGACATGATGCGGGAAGCCGGGATCACGGCGCTGCTCCTTTACGGCAATGCGTGGCAAGGAGACTACCTGCGCTACGGCTCGGATTTCGGCATTCTCGAAGGTCATGGCATCGCACTGGTTTCCGCCAGCGGCGATGTCGAGCTTTACCTGGATAGCGCCACCGACGCGGAGCGTGCCGCAGTCGAGGTGCCGGACATACAAGTCCATTTTGCTCCGAATATTACCGGCGTTGTCGGCGCGCGGCTCAAGCGAATGGCCAACGCGCGACTAGCCGCAGCGCCGCGACGTTTCGTGCCGCGCTGGCTCATCGATCCGGCCCGCGGTTTTGCCTTGGACGACGCCACCGCGCTGGTCGACAAGCTCCTTATGCACAAGGTCGACGGCGAGATTGCCGCGCTGAGAATGGCAGCGCAAATCGCCGATGAGGCATACGAGGAGTTTCGCCGCGCGGTGCGCTCCGGCCGCCGCCAGTTCGAGATTGTCGCCGACATCGAAGCGCATCTGCGCCGCCGCGGCTGCCCGGATAATTTCATGATCATCGGCTCGGGCGGCAAGGACGTCTTCGGCATGACACCGCCCTCCGAGCGCCGCATCGCCGCGGGCGATCTCGTCACCACCGAGCTGACGCCTGCCGTCGGCGGCTATTTCGCGCAAATCTGCCGCACCTTGGTCGTCGGCCCGGCGAGCGAGACGCAACGCCGCGCCTTCGCGGTCTTCGCGGAAGCGCTGGAAGCCGGCATTGCCGCGGTGCGCCCCGGCGTGCGCGCCGCCGACGTGGCCAAAGCCGAGAACGACGTGTTTCGGAAATACGGACTCGGCGAATACACCACCAGCCAATGGACGCGCGTCCGCGGCCATGGCATCGGATTGTTCCCCGACTCAAAGCCGCACATTTTGGAAGACGTCGATACCGTGCTGACCCCCGGCATGGCGCTCATCGTACACCCCAATACGTACCATCCCGACGCCGGCTATATCGTGCTGGGTGACGCCGTCATTGTCACCGAGCGCGGCGCCGAGGTGCTGTGCAAGACGCCACGCCAATTGTTCGAGGTGGCCGCGTGATTGAAAAGAAACGCCGATGCGCCGCGGTTTGATCGCCCGTTCGTTGACGGAATTGCCCAACGCTGTTTTTGACGCGCGGCTCATGCGCGTGCATACGGCGATGCGCGAAGCGCATTGCGATGCGCTCATCGTCTATACCAACAACACGCTGCCGGCCGGGGTGTCTTGGCTCGCCGGATTTGTGCCTTACTGGTCGGAAGCGCTTCTGGTGGTGCCGCGCGACGGCGCACCCTATCTCGTGGCGGCGTTGAGCTTTCGCGTGAAATCCTGGATCGAGCGCGTCAGCCGGATCGGTGAGGTGCTGCACACGCCGCGCATCGGGCTGAAAGCGGCGCAACAGATCGCTGCTAAGAATTCGAACGCCAGCGTAGGCGTCGTCGATCTCGACGGCCTGCCCGCCGGTATTGCCGGCGATTTGCGCGAAGGCGGCCCTGCCCTTGCGTTGCGTGACGCAAGCGGGTGGTTCGCCGCGTTGCGCGCAAAGGCCGACCCGGCAGAACTCTCGCTCGCGATGCAGGCCGCCGCCATCGCCCATTCCGCCTTGCATAGCGCGCGGAGCGGCGCCGAGCTCAATGACATGATTGCCACGACTGAAGCGGCCGCACGCAATCTCGGCGCCGAGGAAATCTATGTCGCGGCCGCCCCGGACCTCGACCGCGACTGCCAATTCAGACGCGTCGAAGGCCAAGCGGCACGCGGCGAGAATTTGGCGTTGCGCGCGACTGTCGCCTACAAAGGCACCTGGGTGCGACTTGTGCGCAGCTTTGTCGATGCCGAGGTCGAACGGAAAGCCTCGATCGAGCTTGCCGCGGCGGTGGCGCAATTGCCCAGCGATCGTGGATTTATGCGCTTTCGCACGTGGCTGGTGGAAGGCTGCCGTACCACACAGCCGCTCGAACCGCTGTCGGGATCGAACATAACCACGCCGATACCGACATTGCCCGGGTCGCTCGTTTCGGTTCAGGGCGTGCTGACCATCGACGGCCGGCTGATAGCGCTCGGTGCTCCGGCGCTGATCGGAGCGGCCGGCGAATCGGCCGGCATTCTCGGCCCGCTTTCTTTTAGCTGACGCAGATCAGGGCCCCCGATAATCGACTATTGCAGGGCACCTAACTGTTCACTTTCACCGGCACGAATTCGCTCGTGAACAGCACTTTGTCGTCGGGAACGCTGGTCAGCAATTTCATGTCGATAAAGGACTTCTTCAGCGCCGCGACAGCCTGCGGGTCGAATGTGCCATCGGTGCTAAAATAGGCCATCTGATCGTCATAGGCGCGGGCGGCCACGCTTGGGCTGAGATTGACCACCTTGGAAGAGATCTCGACCGACTTGGCTTTATTGGCCTTCATGTAGGCGATGGTTTCAAACCAGCCCTGGAGGAACGCCCGCACCAAATCCGGTTGTTTTTCGATCAGCTCGTCGCGAGCAAACAGGACATGGGTGATGAAATGCTGAACGAAGGGCGTCGCGGTGGTAATGACGCGCCATTCCTTGGCTTCCTCGAGCTTGTAGCCCGCGTCGAGCGCGCCGATATAGCCGTCGATCTGATGCGTCTTGACGGCGGCGCGCGCCGGCGGCATGCCGCCGATGGGGACCACGTCGATGCCATTGCTGCCCCAGTTTTTCTCTTCGTTGATGCGATGGCCGATCCAGGCGGTCAGCGAGCCGACCGTGGTCACGCCAAGCTTCTTGCCCTTGAGATCGTCGACCGTCTTGATGCCGGAGTCGTAACCGACCATCACCGCCATGTCGCTCGGCAGCCCAAACATCGCGGCAACCGCTTTTGCCGGTGCGCCCTTGGCGGCAAAAGCCATGCCGGGGCCGCTGCCGATGCCGATATCGACGCTGCCGGAGGCTAAAAGCTGTTGCAGCTTGGCGTCACCCGCGGATGCCGATTCCTCGACGTCGAGGCCGTGTTTGGCGAAGATCCCCGTCTGCATGCCGATATCGAGCGGCGTGAAAGCCCAGGCAAACGGCACCACTTTGGCGACACGAATTTTTTGCGCAGCGGCTCTTGCAGGCGCGAATGCCGCCGATGCCGGGATCGCCGCCCCGCACGCCAGACCTGCCAACAGGCTTCTCCGGGATAACCCTTTCATCGCTTCCTCCCACGTTCTCCTGGCGCGCTCTTGCACGACATTTGCAATATCATCGCAGAGTTCCGGGCTTATTGCCATGCGACACGGCGCGGCGGACTTGCGTTGACCGGGAATGGCCCTGCCATTAGAATCGGTGCAAACGCAGCCGTTTTGCGAGGAGCGCTTCGTGCACATTATTGATTCGCACTTCCATTGGTGGCCCCGCTCGATTTTCGACAAATTATGCAAGCGCCAGGATTTTCCAAAAGCGCGCGTCAACACCCGCGGCGGCTATGACTACATGCGCCGCCGGGAAAGCAGTCAGCATCTCAATTCCTGGGCCGAGTGGTTCGATCTCGACAAGCAGTTCGAATACATGGCGAGCCTCGGTCACGACGTCGACGTGGTCTGCTCCATCGGCCCGTTTTCGGTGTCATTCTCCGACATGCCGCTCGCCGAAGGCCGCGATTACGCGCTGATGTGGAATGAGGAAATGGCGGACGCGCAGAAGAAATATCCCGGCCGGCTGTGGGCAAGCGCCGCGGTGCCGCTGCAGGACACCGCCGCCGCGATCGAGGTGATCGACGACGCGGTCAATCGGTTGGGCCTCATGGGCGTCAATCTTCCCGGCAGCGTCGGCGCCGATGCGCGCATCGACTCCGAACGGCTCGAGCCGTTTTACGCCCACGTCGAGAAGCTCGGCCTGCCGCTGTTCCTGCACCCGACCGACGTCATCTTTCAGGACATGCTCGATGGCTACGACGGCGCGCTGCATCTCAGTCTCGGCCGCGTCATCGAGGTCAGCGTCGGCGCCATGCGGCTCATCCTCTCCGGCATGATGGAACGACACCCGAAGTTGAAAATCGTCATGTCGCATACCGGAGGCTCCCTGCCCTATCAGGCCGGCCGCATGGACAAGAATTCCAAGGCGGCGAAGCTGCCGCGGCCGGTACAGGACTACATGAAACGGATGTACACCGACACGGTGTCGCCGCATGCCGCCGGCATCAAATTCGCCATCGACTATTACGGCATCGACCACGTCATGTACGGCACCGACTATCCGTGCTGGGACCCGGCGCCATGCCTCAAGCTGATCGAGGAACTGAAGCTGTCCGCCGCCGAGCAGCAGAAGCTGTTTTACGACAACGCGCGGCGCATCCTCAATTTGCGCGATCCACTCCCGGCAAAGGCGCCGAAGCGTGAGCCGGCGCTGGCTTGAGCCAGCAAGCTTTCCCACGCCAGCGCAGCACGGGGCGGCGCGCTGCAGAACCGATGATTACTGTTTTGGCGCAAAACGCTCGTCGATGCTCTCCCATTTGTCATAGCCGACGAGCTTCTTGTACGCCTCGAAGTCCATGCCGTCGTTGCGGCGGGCGAATTTTCCGCTCTTCATGTCGATGAGCACCGCTTCGACCGCCTTGGCGGCGTGCATCAGCGTGTCGAGGCCGAGCACGGCGCAATTGAAGCCGAGCCCGGCAAGCTCCTCCATCGACAGGATCGGCGTGTGACCGCCCATCAGCGGATTGCAGATCTGCGGCACGTCGAAGGCTTGGCCGATGCGTTTTAGCTCGTCGATCGAGCGCGGCGCCTCGATGAAAATGCCGTCGGCCCCGGCGCGGATGAAACGCTCGGCGCGGCGCATGGCTTCGTCGAGGTCATAGACCGCGCGGGCGTCGGTGCGCGCCAGAATCCAGGTTTCCGGATTGCTGCGCTCGGCACATGCCGCCTTGATCTTCGCTTCGGCAAGCTCGGCGGCGACGACCTTCTTGCCGACCATATGGCCGCAGCGCTTCGGCCATTGCTGGTCCTCGATCAGGATGGCGCTTACCCCCATGCGCTCGTAGCTCTGCACCGTGTGAACGACGTTCTTGACGTCGCCGTAGCCGTCATCGCCGTCGACAAATACCGGCAGATCGCAGGCCGCCATGATGTCGCGCACCGCGGCGGAGATTTCGCCGAAACCCTTGAGCCCGACATCGGGCACGCCGTAACGGGCGCCCACGGCGGGAAAACCGCCGATGAAATAGGCTTCGAAACCGATCTGCTGAATGAGGCGCGCCGAGAGCGCATCATGCGCGCCCGGAACCACAAGCATCCGCTTGTCTTTGACGGCCTTATTGATGACTTGACGAAAACTGGCCGGCGTTGACTGGCTCATTGGAAAATTCCTCATTCCGTGTTGCCATATTTCCGCTCGCAACCGCTCCACGAAAATCACGTCATGGCGCGCACCATGACATGATCGATTTCCCGCATCAGCAAAGCGAGCGATTGGGGCGAATGCGGCGCCGTCAAACTGAGATGCAAAACTTTCTCATCCGCCCGGCCAATCGCGGCCGCGGTGAAACGTCTGAATTTTGCCTGGATGTCGGCTTCCGTTAACGGGCGCGCGGGATCGCCCGGGATGCAATCGATCTGCCGTTCGTGGCGGGTCGATGCCGTCTCCACGACGATGCGTGCGGGCCAGCGGGACGGATAATCGGCAAGCAATGCCTCTTCGGCGACGACTTTAATGCGCGCCATGAACGCGTGGATCGACGGTGGCGGCGCCGCGGCGGCGAGGTCCGACCCGCCCTCCGGCTGCGAGGCCGCGAGCGACAACTGATAAGGCAGGCTGGTGAGATACGACGCCCGATCGCCGGCCGTAACGCCGTGATCGATCATTCGCAGATGCGGCGGCAGCACGTAAGCCGTGATCTGCGAGACGTCGCTTGCGCGAACGCCGGCGTGTAGGATTTCGCGCAGACCCTGCGTCGCAGCCATGGTCTGCCGTGCCGCGCACCATGGCTTGAGAGACACTTCCGGGAATACCAGCGCGCTGTCCGCGATGGCCGTAATGTCCGGCTCGATGCCGTACACCTCCGGAAACAGGCGCGACCGCAAAATCTCAAGATCGGCGCTGAAACCGGACTGCGCGGCAAAGGCCGCAGTGAGGCCGTTGCGTGCGGCATTTCCGACTAAAAACCAGCGCGCGGTCGTCGCGGCATGGTGCTGCCCCACTGACGGCGCGGCCATGGTCAGCGCAAGCGCGAGCGCCTGCGCGGTTTGCGCCGGCGACAGGCGCAACAGGCGCGCCGCCACGGCGGCCGCGGCAAAACCGGCGCCGAAATAAGTCGGCCAGATGCCGCGATAAAGAACTTTTGGGCCGTCGATCGCGAGTCCCAGGCGTGTCATCGCCTCATAGCCGGCGAGCATCGCCGGGACGACGTCGCCCCCATCCACGTTCGGCAGTTGCGTCGCAAGAGTGATAGCCGCGGAAATGGCGATCGAGCCTGGCGTGGTCATCGAGCGCAGATGGATATCGTCAATTTCGCTCAGACGGACGAGCGCGCAATTCGTGGCGACATCAAGCGCCACATCGCGGCCAGCGGACCGACGCTTCATCCGGTCGCGGAATGCGATCAGCGCCCTGCCCTCGGCCGTTTGCGCGCTCGCGATCCAGGCGGCAACCGTGTCGGCAACATGCAAGCGAAGCTTCTCCAGAATCCGCGCGTCCAGCGCGCCGGCCCGCGCTTGCAAGATCTCGGCAAGTTGGAGAAGCTCATTCATGTGGAATGCCGCTCAGAATTCCTCCGGACCAGCGGCATCGCCAAGGTCGGTGTCGGCGAATAGCTCGTCGAGCGGCGTGATGGCCGCGATCAAGCCTTGCTGGTGGCAATAGCGCTGCACCGTCTGCAGGTTCTTGCGGTTGGCCGGCGTCAGCCCGTACGCCCACGGATCCTTGCCGAGCGTCGCCTCCTGCTCCTCGACCGCGGTGCGTACGAAAGCGAGCGGCACCATCCGCGGATTGGCGAGCCGCCGATAGGCGAGGTGCTTCGCCTGCTCGAAGGCTTTGACCAGATTGGTCGCCACCCACGGATATTTCTCGGCGATCTCGTGCTTGAGCGTGGTGACATGCATGATCGGAAAGATGCCGGTGTTCTTGAAATAGGCGAGCTCCACGTCCTTGTAGTTGGGAAACAACCGCGCGATGCGCTTGTCGCCGTCGACGAAAGGCCGCGGCAGCGTCGGCGAGATCATGGCCGGGATATCGCCATCGGCCAGCATGTCGCTCAGCGGCTTGTCGCCTTTCTTCATCTCGATGCGCAGGCCAGGCGGCGGCCTGAAGGCGATGTCTTCCGACCGATCGACCAGCCACGTGATCGAACGATGCTCGAGCCCATAATGCTCGTCGAGAATGCCGCGCATCCAGATGCTGGCCGCCGGCTGGAAATTGGTGCCGCCCACCACCTTGCCGTTGAGATCCTTTGCCGTCCGGATGCTGGCAGCGGCGTTGACGAAGACGAAGCCGTGGCGAAAGCGGCGATGCAGGAACACGGGTATGGCGGCGAGCATCTCGCCCTGGTCGCGCATCATCAAATAAGCGCCGACATTCTCTTCGCAGACGTCGAATTCGTGCCGGCGCCCCATGCGCCAATGCCGCTCGCGCGGACCCATCTCGGAGAGAAAAATCAGATCGAGGCCGTCAGTCTGCACCGCTCCCTCTTTCAGCGGGCGAACGATGTCGTAATCGCCGCAGGCCACCGTCAGTCTGAGCTTGCTCATTTATGATTCCCAATTGCACGATCAGTCGCGCCAGCGCGTATAGCGCAGTTCAGCACGGCGCACGATCTCGTTGAGCGCGATGGCGATCGCCGCCAGAACCGATACCAGGCCGATCAGCTTCGTCGCGTCGAAATTCTCGGTGAACATGCTGGTGAAATAGCCAATGCCGGCGGTGGAGACGTAAAGTTCCGCCAGCAGGACGCCGAGCAGGACGCCGCTCATGGCAAGCCGCATGCCGGTGAAAAAGCTCGGAATCATGTGCGGGAAGATCACGTAACGGAACAGCTGGATGCGGTTAGCCCCCATGGAGCGGGCGCTGGTCAGGAGTACCGGCTCGATCTTCTGCACGCCGGCAGCGACCGCGATCATGATCGGAAACATGCCATGCGTGACGCCAAAGGCAATCTTCGACGCCGCGCCGATGCCGAAGACCAGGACGAAGATCGGCAGGATGGTGATCTGCGGTATGCCGTAGAGCAAAAGCACGATCGGCATGAAACTGCGATGCGCGAAACGGTTGAGCCCGACGGCAAGGCCGACCCCGGCGCCGATGATCACCGCGAGCACAAAGGCGACGGCGATTTCGCATAATGTCAGCCATAGGGCCGGCGTTACGCCGGGCGTGGCGAGCAAATTGCCAAGCGACATCAACACCACCGACGGCGGGCTGATGAAATCGCGATCCAGGAGGAAACGCGCCGCAATCTCCCAGATCAGGAGAAGCAAGATCACCACAGCGAGCCGGGCGACGCCCGGCCGGCGGAGGAGGCGTTGCGGAAGCCCGATTGCAGGCGCACGCGGCGCTCCGCTGCCGATCATCGCCATCGCGCCCGTCCTTCGAGCTTCGAGACGACGGCATTGAGAAACGCGACGATCACGATGACGAAGACGATGTAGGCGAACATCCGCGCCGTATCCATGTTTTCGGCGAGATCCACGATGCGATGCCCGAGCCCGGCAAACGAGGCAATGGTTTCGCTGGCGATCACCGACAACAGCGCCACGGTGAAGCCCATGCGCAGGCCGGCAAGGATCACCGGGAGTGCGGCGGGCAACAGCACGTGACGGAACATCTGCAGATCGTTGGCGCCCATCGAGCGCGCCGCCGTCACGAACCGGCGATCGACGTGGCCAAATCCGGCAATGGTGCTGAGCACGATCGGAAAGAAACTGATGGTCGCGCCGAGCGCGATCTTGGAGTTGGGGCCGAGCCCGAGCATCAAAACGTAGAGCGGCAAGAACAGGATGATCGGAATTGCATAGATGGCGGCCAACAGCGGCTCGAACACTTTGATCAAGTAGCGGGAACGGCTGATCAAATAACCGAGCGATACGCCGAGGGTCGTCGATATCGCGAAGGCGGCAGCGAGTTCGCCGAGGGTCACCTTCAAATCGGGTATGAACGCCCCCGACGCAACCACCCCGACGAGCTGATGCCAGACGTCGAGCGGATTGGGTAAGAGAATGCGGCTGACGCCCCATACCGTCGTCGCCAGGTACCAGAACAACAGAAGAATCGCGAGGAATGCGAACTGCACGAGCAGGCTCAATAGCCGGCCTCGCGCGGTTGCGCGATCGCGCGCGCTCATGCGCGCTCTCCGTCGCCGGCCTGGTCGTAGCGCCGACGCGTCCGCGGCGTCTCCGATATCGCCTTGCGGATTTCATCGTGCAGCAACCCGTAGAGCTGGTCGCGCAGCGCGTGGAATTTCGGCGCGGTCATGAACGACGGCTTGCGCGGATGCGGCTCATCGATGGCGATGATCTGCTTGATCGTGCCGGGCCGCGCCGAGAAGACGGCGACGCGATCGGCCAGGAATACCGCCTCGCCGAGGCTGTGCGTGACGAAAACGATGGTCTTGTTCGAACGCGCCAGCAGGACGGAGAGATCCTCGCCCAGCACCATGCGGGTCTGCTCGTCGAGCGCGCCGAACGGCTCGTCCATCAGGAGAATGCCGGTTTCCAGACTGATGGCGCGCGCCAGCGCCGCGCGCTGGCGCATGCCGCCGGAGAGCTGACCGGGATAATGCTCGGCGAACTCGAGAAGGCCGACGGCCTCCAACGCGCGGCGGGCGCGCTCGCGGCGCTCCGCCTTGGCGACGCCTTGAAACGTCATGCCGAGCATGATGTTCTCGAAGACCGTATTCCAAGGGAACAGCGCGCTTTCCTGAAACACGAAAGCCAGGTCCCGCGGCATCGGACCGCGCACTGGCTTGTCCGCCACGGCGACAGTACCGGTGCTCGGCGCGATCAATCCGCCCATGATATTGAGCAATGTCGACTTCCCGCATCCCGAGGGGCCGATCAGGCAATGCAATTCGCCGCGCGCGACATCAAGAGAAGTATCGAGGAGCGCCTGCACGTGCCGCGCTTCGCCAGCCTCGCCGAATTGATGCGAGACGCCGCGAACGCTGATGGCTGATTGTGCAGGTGTCATGCGGTCCCGGCGTGATCGCGCGGCATTCCTGGGAGATGGATCGGTCGCGCGATCTAGTTAGGAAGAAATTGCGCGGTGTAGAGCGTCTTGAGATCCGGTGGTTGTTTCAGCATCCCCAACTGGATCCATGATCGTGACAATCCTTCCAAGGCCTTCTGCTGGAATTTACCATCGGCCGAGAACATCGGCATCACCTCGTCATAGGTGCGCCCGGTGATATCTTCATCCTTGCCGGTGACCCGGGCGGCAATCTTCACCGTTGCCGCCTTGTCGGCGCGCATAAACGCGATGGTCTCAAACCAGCCTTTGAGGAAATTGCGCAAATCGTCGGGCTTGCCGGCGATATCCTTGTCGGTCGCGTAGATGACATGGATCATGAAATCCTTCATCTGCGTGAAGCGCACCAGGATTCGGCCTTCGCCCTTCTTCTCCAGGGCGAAGGCATTGCCGACATCCATGATGATGCCGTCGATGTCGCCGCGCTTGAGCGCCGCGATCTGTCCGGGCATGGCGCCCATCGGCTCGATGTCGATGCCGTTCGGACCCCAGCCCTGACTACGGGACGTTTCGCTGACCAGAAAATACGTGAGCGAGCCGGGGGTGGAGACGCTGACTTTCTTGCCCTTGAGATCGGCGACGGTTTTCGGGCCATCGGGGCGGACGACGATGGCGAGGAGGAGTGGCGGCCCGGCCATCGCGGCGATCGCCTTGACCGGCGCGCCTTTGGCGATGAACGCCATGGCCGGCCCCGATCCAAGGCCGACGTCGATACTGTCGGCAGCCATGGCCTGCTGGAGCTTGGCGTCGCCGGCGAAGCCGGTTTCCTGAATTTCCAGTCCGTATTTTTTGAAGAAACCCTTCTGCATGCCGACATCGAGCGGCGTGAATGAGAAGGGTTCCGGGACAGACTTGCCGACCCGCAACATATCATCGGCGTGGGCGCCGGCGAGCGGTCCGATCAGGCTGGCGACGACAGCGGCCACGAGCCGACATGAGAGCTTAAAGTTTGTAAGCCGTTTGCGCATGGTTCGTTTCCTCCGATCGCGGGGGCCCGCCCGGCATCGTTATTGTCGAGGCAAAAACGCCTCGTTAATCAGTTTACTCATATCGGGCTGCTGCGGCAGCGTCTTCATCTCGACGAAGGACTGCGCCAGCACCGCCAAAGCTTTCGGATCGAAATGCCCATCGTCGGTGAACATCGGCATCAGCTCGTCATAAATCTCGCCGGTAAGCTTGGCGTCGGTGCCCAGGACCGGCATGGCGATTTTGACCGTTTCGTCCTTATGGCCGCGCATGAACGCGATGGTTTCGAACCAGCCCTTGAGGAAGCGGCGCAGATCGTCGGGCCGATCCTTGACCGCCCTGTCGGTGGCAAAGATCACGTGCGCATGGAAATGCTTCGCAATATCGCCGAACCGCAGCAGGATGCGGCCTTCGCCGCGATCGGCATAATTGAGCGCGACCGCCAGATTGACCACGGCGGCATCGAGCGCCTTGGCTTTCACCGCGGCGACGCGCGCGCCATCGTCGCCGACGGGCACTTGCGTCATGCCGTCATTGCCCCAGCCCTTTTGCTGCGACACTTTCTCGACCAACCAGCTCGTGATCGATCCGACGGTGGAAATGCCGACCTTGCGGCCTTTGAGATCGTCGACCGATTTGACGCTGCCGTCGTTGCGGACAACGAGCGCGAAAATCAGCGGCGGGCCGGCCATGGCAGCAATGCCCTTTACCGGCGAGCCCTTGGCGATAAAGGCCAAGCCCGGCCCCGACCCCAACCCGATGTCGATGCTGTCGGCAGCCATCGCCTGCTGCACCTTGGCGTCGCCGCCGAAGCTCGATGCCTGGAGATCGAGACCGTTGTTCTTGAAGATGCCGGTTTGGCTGCCGACATCGACGGGGACAAAGGAGAATGCGGTACGGCCGGCCTTGCCGACCCGCAGCGTGTCCGCGCTCGCGACCACCGCCAGTGCAGATGCCGCGATGAGCACGGCCAAGCTGGCGAACGTGCCCCGAACCAGCGCAGCCAAGCGTCCCCGCTCCATCATCGATCGTCCCCCCGTCGTTTCTAACTTGACCCCGTCACTTGCTATTGTAGCGGCCGAAGGCTGCGTTGCGACTGGCTTTTCGCCGCATTTCGGCCCGCAAGGCCTCGGTCGCCGCAATGTCGAGCTTGAAGTCGTCGCTCATCACCACGCCATAGAGGTCATGGGCGGCTTCGAGCGAGATGAGTTCTTCGCGCACGTCCTCGACCACCTTCGCCGGATCGCGGTCGCAAGGGTCGCCCCAGCCGCCGCCGCCGCCGGTGCGCACGATCGCGGCGGCGCCAAGCGGCACCGGGATGCGGGCGCCGGCCAGTTGATGGAAGTCGGCGTCTTCCGGCCGCCGCAACAAATACCCGCCGCTCTCGCCGGGCGTGCCGCCGCGCAGGCCCCACGGCGGGCACTGCGTGCGCCGGGTCTGTTCGAAATTCCACAGACCCTCGACCAAATTGCGCACGCGCATGTCGATGCCCAGCCCGCCGCGATATTTCCCCGCGCCGCATGAATCGGTGCGTAGCGCGCGGCTTTCGATCAGCACCGGACATTTCAGCTCGATGCCTTCGATGGAGCCGTTACGCACGTCACCCTGGCACGCCGATACCGTACCGGATTCGCCGTCTTCATAAGGCCGTCCGCCCCAGCCGCCGCCCTCGATACTTTGCACGACGAAACGCCGTCCGGTCTTGGGATGTAGTCCGAAGAACACCACGGCGCCGCCGAGAAGACCGTGATGGCCCGCCGGCACGCGGTCGGGCATCGCCGGCGCCAGTGCGGTGGCGATGCAATCGACCACCGTAGGCACGATCGCGCTCCAGCCCGCCATCGGCGCGGGAAAGCGCGCCATCATGATGTTGCCCTCCGGGATGATCACGTCGAGAGCCCGGAACGATCCCTCGTTGACCGGGTCGACCGGCCCGGTCAGCGCCTTGTAAGCGACGCGAGCGCCGGCGAGCGTGCGAGAATTGATGCCGGCTTTGCGTTCCGGCGAGCAGCCGGACAGATCGATGGTCATCGACGAGCCCTTGACCGTGACCTTGGCGTGGATCGGCACCGGCTCGCCTTTGCGCACGCCGTCGTCGTCGATCGAGGCCGAGGCCTCGTAGATGCCGTCGGGAATCTGCGCCACGACGTTGCGGCACTTGCGCTCGGTCTCGTCGAAGATGCGGACGATTGCCGCCAGGATCGTGTCGCGTCCGTATTTGTCGAACAGCTCGTCCATGCGGCGCGCCGCGAGACGACAGGCCGCCATCTGCGATTTCATGTCGCCGAGCGACGATTCGGGAAAACGGATGTTGTCCTTGATGACGCGATACAGCGTCTCGTCCAGCACGCCTTCGCGATAGATCTTAAGCTGATCGAGCTGCATACCCTCAAGCCACGGATCGGCGACCTGGGGGCCGGCGCCGAACCCCGTCGAAGTGCCGCCGACGTCGATCCAGTGCGCGCGCACCATGGCGAACATCAAGAGCTCGCCGCGGTAGAAGTACGGCATGTAAATGACGACATTGTTGAGATGCTGGCCGGCGACCGCCTGATGATTAGTGATGATCACGTCGCCCGGCGCGAAACCTTTCGTGCCGTAGCGCCTCATGCCGTCGACGATGACGACGCCGAGATCGGCTACGAAATGCGAGACGCCCCCGACGTTCTGCGATATCAGCTGCCCCTCGGGATCGACCAGCGCGGTGCAGAAATCGCGGACCTCGTAAATCATCATATTGTAAGAGGTGCGCTGCAGATCGGCCGCCATCTCGTTGGCGATCGCCGGCAGCGCGTTGCGGATCACCTCGAGCGTCACCGGGTCGAGCGTGACTGCACGCGCGCTGCGCGGGCGCCGCGCCGGTTTCGCGGCCTTCATTTTCTTGCTCGGTGATTTGACGGTCATCGGCCGCGTCCTACTGCAATGATCAACTCACCCGAAGGCGCCACCCGGCAATCATCGCCCGGATAAAGCACCGTCGTGGTGCCATGCTCCTCGATCAGCGCCGGACCTTTCACGCGGGCGCCGGCGCCGAGCGTGTCGCGCGCATAGACCGGACAGGCGACGGGCTTCTCGGCACTGCCGAGATAGACCGGCCGCTTGCGCACCGTCGCACGCTTGCCGGCGCGTTTGCGGGGAAAGGTCAGCTTCGGCCGCTTCCCGATGACCGCCAGCCGGATATTGACCATTTCCACCGGCTCTTCCGGCGAGTGATGGGCGTAGCGCTGCTCGTAGAGGCGATCGAACGCGGTGCGGATCGCATGCCGATCGGCTTTTTTCAATTGCGCGGGGGTCACCGGCACCGGCAGCGTGAACTCCTGACCGGCATAGCGCAGGTCGAGGTGGGTTTGCCGCACGGCGCCGCGCTTGTGTCGCAGGCTATGCTCCGCCTCGGCAACCATCTCGTCGAGCACCTTCGCCAGATCGCCGAAATCAAGCTCGGCAAGATCGGCGTAGTAGGTGCGGATGAAATCGTGGCGCTCGTCCGCCAACAGCATGCCCAGGGCCGAGAAGTGCGATGGGAACAGCGGCACGATCACCGTCGGGATGTGCAGCTCGCGTGCGATGTCGAGGACATGCAGCGGACCCGCCCCGCCGGATGCGACCAAGACGAAATCGCGGGGGTCGTAGCCCTTCTCGACCGAAACCTCGCGCACCGCGAGCGACATCTTGTTGACGGCGATTTCGAGGATCGCGCCGGCGGCCTGCGTTGCCGTAAGTCCGAGCGGAGCGGCGATTTTTTGCTCGATGCCGCGCCTGGCGCCGTCGGCGTCGAGCACCATGGTGCCGCCGAGAAAATTTTGCGGGTCAAGCCTGCCAAGCACCACATTGGCGTCGGTGATGGTCGGTTCGGTGCCGCCGCCGCGATAGCAGATTGGCCCCGGCTCGGCGCCGGCGCTTTGCGGACCGACTTTGAGCGCGCCGATATCGTCGCGCCAGGCGATCGAGCCGCCGCCGGCGCCGATCTCAACGACGTCCACCATCGGCACCATGACCGGATGCCCGCTGGCATAGCCGCCGACATAATAGCCGGGGGCCATCGTCGGCTCGCCGCCCCGGATCAGGCTGGTCTTGGCCGTGGTGCCGCCCATGTCGAAGGAAATGACATTGTCGTAGCCGAGCTTTTCGCCGATCCGCGCCGAGGCAATGATGCCTCCGACCGGCCCTGACTCCATCATCGCCGCCGGCCGCTGCTCCGCCACTTCCGGCGTCATGACGCCGCCGTTGGAGCGCATGATGGAAAGGTTGCCGCGAAAGCCGATGCCTTCGAGCTTGTCTTTCAAGGCGCGGACATAGCCGCCGACTTTGCGCCCCACATAGGCGTTCACCACCGTGGTCGAGGTGCGCTCGAATTCGCGGTACTCGCGAAGAATTTCGTGGGACAGCGACAGATAGGCATCAGGCAACGCGGCGCGAATGATTTCGCCGGCGGCACGTTCGTGATCCGGGTTGACGTAGGAGTGCAAAAAGCACACCGCGACCGCTTCGACGCCTTCGGCGGCGAGCGCCCGCGCGGCTGCCTCGACGCCGGCGCGATCGAGTTTTTCATGAACTGCGCCCGACGCCAACACGCGCTCGGCGACTTCCCGGGTGAGATGGCGCGGCACCAGCGGCCGGTGCCGGTGAAACAGGAGATTGTAGGCCTCGGGCCGATTGCCACGACCGATGATATAGACGTCGCGGGTGCCGTGGGTGACGACGAGGCCGGTCTTGGCCCCGGTCCGCTCGATCAGGGTGTTGATGGCGATGGTCGAGCCATGGATCAGTTCGTCGATGACGCTCGGAGTGAGGCCGCTCTTGCGCAGACAGTCGATGATGCCCTGCACCAGATTCGCGGGCGTCGTCAGGCTTTTGGCGTCGACAAAGCGGCCGGCGCGATCGTCAAAGCCTACCAGATCGGTAAAAGTGCCGCCGATATCGATGGCAACCGCAATCACGTATTCGCGCTCCGTCTTCTGCCGCGCGGAGACTGGCTTGGGATGGCTGGCCGAGCAATGAAAATTTGCGCTTGGGGCTTATACGTCGGCCATTGTCACCCAGGGCAGGCTAGAGCTTGTGATTTGGGCCGGAACGAACCATGCCGAATTGCAACCGGAAAGGGAGCACGGACGAGCAAGACGATCTTACTGCCGGCCCCCTGCCCGATTCAGGGAGTGGCCAAGAGCCCTATGCGGCCGACCGTATTGTGCGGCATTGCCGTTCGCAATTCAGTCAGACCGTTGGGACTCCACGCGGGATGATCGATGGACAACTTCACGGTGACGACCGCAATCGCAAATTGAAAATCCGCCACCCGCCTGAAAATATTAAGGATATAAGCGCAACGCGTGCGGCCTTGATGGCAAAAACCAGCCGGCGAACCCGCGCCGCCACTGCGGCGGTGTCGCAGCAGTTACGTAACCGCGCGCGCCGGCGAAAGCCGCTTCACAATCGGTATGAAGTTTT
The DNA here is from genome assembly GCA_035515455.1 of Xanthobacteraceae bacterium. Taxonomy (GTDB): domain Bacteria; phylum Pseudomonadota; class Alphaproteobacteria; order Rhizobiales; family Xanthobacteraceae; genus BOG-931. Next base: position 21,432 of record DATJBH010000191.1, on the reverse strand, counting down.
GCTGCTGCCATCTCTCGCAAGAGGTGATCGTGTTGACCAGCAACATTGACACGGTCATCGGACCGACTCCGCCCGGCACCGGCGTGATGTACGAGGCCTTTGCGGCCACCCCTGCGAAATTGACATCGCCGACAAGACTGCCGTCGTTCAGCCGATTGATGCCGACGTCGATGACCACCGCCCCGGTGCGGACCATTTCGGGTTGAATCAGGTTTGGATAGCCGGCCGCAACAACGAGGATATCGGCGAGGATCGTGAACTGCGCCAAATCCCTCGTCTTGGCGTGGCAGATGCACACGGTCGCTTCGTGCTGCATCAGCATCAAGGCCATCGGCTTACCGACGATATTGCTGGCGCCGACGACGACGACATTCTTGCCCTCGAGCGTGATGCCCTCGGATTCGAGCAGCTTCAGCACGCCATAGGGTGTGCAGGGTGGAAACACCGTTCCGCCCACCACGAGGCCGCCAACATTGTAGAGGTGGAAGCCGTCGACGTCCTTGTCCGCCGATATGCTGTGCAGGATGCGGGTCATATCGAAGGACGGCGGCAGCGGCAGCTGGACCAGGATGCCGTGGACCGCAGGATCGTCGTTGAGCTGCACGATGCGATCGATCACCGTGTCCTGATCGATGTCGGCCGGGTAATCGAACCGGAAGGACTTGATGCCGACATTGGCGCAGGCGCGAATCTTGTTTCGCACGTAGATTTGCGACGCCGGATTGGATCCGACCACGATGACGGCAAGGCCTGGCGGCGTTCCACTCTGGGCGACGATGCGCTGCACGCGTTCGCGACACTCGTCGCGGATCGCCTTGGCGACGGCAACGCCGTCAATGATTTTTGCGGTCATGGATGACCTGAGTCACGATCTACGGAGGAGCGTTGGACGGCTCAGCATAGCGGGCCTACTCCTTGTTCATACGTTTGGCATAGGCGTCGACGAAGTCGGCGGCGGCTTTGCTGCCGCGCGCAAAGGACTTCATCGCTTCTTCGTGCAAGAGACTGAGCGCCTGCATCTTGATCGCGTTGGCGTCATCATTCTCGGTAATATCTTCAACATGCCGCGGCCGCGGCAAATCGACGTTGATGACGGCGCGTAGCTGAGTCGGAATGTTCGTCATGATGAGAATACGATCAGCGAGATAAATCGCCTCGTCGATATCGGTAGTAACAAAGAAGGTCGTACGCCGAAATTCTTCATATAGATTGGAGTAGTATTCCTGCATCAGCTTTTTCGTCATCGCATCGAGGCCGCGAAATGGCTCGTCGAGTATCATAACGGCTGGCTTGTTGATCATCGATCGTGCCAGTTCCGCGCGCCGCTGCATTCCGCCCGAGAGTTGAGCGGGGTATTTCTTGCGAAAGCCGTCCAGACCGATCTTGTGCAGCAGCCCTTCGGCAAAGGCGCGCATTTCCGGCGTATCTTCCCCCCGCGCGCGCGGACCGAACATAATGTTGTCGTAGGTCGACATCCAGGGAAATAATGCACTTTCCTGGAACACGACCAGGCGGTCGAGACCCGGCCCGGTCACCGGTTTGCCGTCGAGCGTAATCGTGCCGGTGCTTGGACGCTCGAACCCCGCGAGCATGCGGATCAGCGTGCTCTTGCCGCAACCGGATGGTCCAATCATCACGGTCAATTTGCCGCTATCGAGAGTGAAGCTGCAGTCGCGCACAACTTCCTTGGCGAAATCGCCGGCGCCATACACCTTGCTGACGTTGCTGACCGTGATCTGGCTGCCCAGCGGGCCGGACGCGACCTGCGAAGCTTGTGCCATCTGTTGAATATTCATAATTCCAGGACCGGTCAGCTTTCCGAGAGCCACGGGGTCAGCCACTTGCCGATCTTGCGCAGTGCCGCGCTCGATATATAGCCGGCGATCCCAATACTGATCATGCCGGCGACGATTTGCGTGTATGAGCCGCCGACATACGAGTTCCAAATAAAGAACCCGACGCCGCCGCCGGCCGCGCCGCCCATGGAGCCGGCGCTGCCGCCACCCGAGATCATCTCGGCGGCAACGACCACAGCCCATGTGATACCGACGCCGACGGTGGCGCCGACGACGATAGAAGGCAGCGTGGCGGGCAGAATAATGCGGCGAAAAATGTCCCAGGTCGAGGACCCCATGGAGCGGGCGGCCTGGAAATAGCGAACGTCAATCGCCTGGGCGCCGCCGATCACGTTGATCACGATGGTGAAGAAAGCGCCTAAAAAAGTGACAAATGCTATCGACAGCTCCTGGGTCGGCCAAAAGATGATGGAGGCCGGCACCCAGGCGAGCGGCGGAATCGGGCGCAGCACTTCAAACACCGGAAAAGTGATGCCGTAAAACGTGCGGCTGACTGCCATCGCCAGGCCCAGCGGGATGCCGATTACCATCGCTGCCAGGAAGCCTTCGAACACCCTCAGCGTGCTCAGCAAAGCGCTGATCCAGAAGCTGGGCTCTTGAACCAATACGATCAGCTCCTGCAGGACAGCGCTCGGCGGGGGAACCTGCGAAACCCATGGAAATGCGACCCCGAACAACGCCTGCGACCGCGAGCCGACCTCCCAAAAGATCAAGAACACCGCTATGGAAACGATGCCACGCCAGAAATCGTCGCCACTGAGAACGCTGATGGCTCTTAATGCGAACGCTTTAGCCATGTTCAGTGCTCCTTCTCGCCGGCAGTAAAGGCTTTGAGCGCTTCCTCGTGCACGGCGGCGGCAGTTTCATCCATGAACTCGCGGAACCGCCTGGTGGTCAGCACACTGTAATCCCGCGGGTGCGGAATATCGATGTCGAGGATTTTCTTCGGCCGACACGGCCGCGTCGTCATGATGACGACGCGATGGCCGAGGAAAATCGCTTCCTCGAGGTCGTGCGTGATGAAGAAGATCGTCACGCGGCTCTTGTAGAAGATTTCAAGCAGCGCCTCGTGCATCACCGACTTCGTCAACGAATCCAGCGCACGATATGGCTCGTCGAGCAACAGGATCTTCGGATCGTTCATAAGTGCGCGGACGATTTCGACGCGCCGCCTGACGCCGGAAGCGATTTCTCCCGGATAATTGTGCTCAATACCGCGCAGGCCCGCATCGGCCATCATGTCGCGAGCTTTTTCGTAGGCCTCGGCGCGGGACAACAGGCCCTGCATAATCGGCCCGAAAGTCACGTTTTCGATATTGGTCTTCCACGGAAACAACGCACCGTTCTGAAATACCACGATCCGATCGGGACCGGGTTGAGCCTTCAGCTTTTGCGGACCGCACAGCAATTCGTCGTCGAGATAGATGCTGCCGGATGAAATGCTATGGAAGCCGGCGATCGCATTGAGCAACGTCGTCTTGCCACACCCGGATGGCCCCACGACAACGGTAATTTCACCGGGTGATATGTCGAACGTGCAGTGATCAACCGCGAGAACACCAGCCTCGGCGGCGCCATAGGACTTCACGACATCCGTGATTCGCACGCCTCCTTTGCGCGGTGTCTGCGTCGGCACGGCGGAATAATCGCGTAGTGCCACGGGTTGAACGCTCACTTGTCGCCTCCTAACGCAAGCTCGCGGGTGCGCCACTGCATCAGGTAGTCGCCGACAAGCCGGACTGCCGCGCTGGTCACGTAACCAACGATGCCAAGCGTGATCATGCCGATGACGATCGTCGGATAGCGAACCATCGTGTATGAGGTATTGATGACGTAGCCGAGACCGTACTGTCCGGAAACCATTTCGCCGGCGACCAGCGAGAACCAAGCGACGCCGACGGAAATCTGCAGTCCGGTAAAGATGAACGGCATGGCGCCTGGCACGATCACATGACGAAAGACCTGCCAGCGGGTGGCGCCGAGGCAGCTTGCTGCGCGGGTATAGGACACGTCGATGGACTCGACGCCGAGCATGGTGTTCAGCGCCGTTGCGTAAAAGGACGCCAGGAATGTCAGGAAGATGATCGGCGTTTCGGAACCCTTGAACATGACGATCGCGAGCGGCACCCAAGCCAGCGGCGGGACCGGACGCAGCAGCTCGAAGACCGGAAATACGTACTGCTTGAAGCGTTCCGACCAGCCCAGAAAAAGGCCAAGCGGGACGCCGATAGCGGTGGCAAGAAAGAAGGCGATCGCTACACGTCGCGTGCTCACCCAAATGTGCATGTAATATTCGGGAGTGAAGATCGACAATCCATAGGTCGGATTTCTGCTGAGCCACTCCCGCACGACTTCCGTCGGGCCGGGCATTTCGGAAAAGCGAGGCAGCTTCCAGACCTCGACTGCGAGATACCAGAAGCCGATGAACAGTGTGAAGCCCACGATCATCAGATAGGGACGTGGGCTTTTCAGCCATAGTAAAGAGCGGTGAATCGCAAGAGCCAGCGGACTGATGCCGCGGACGGCATCGTCAGCCGGGCTCAACGACACATCAGCGTTCAGAACACGAACCGGGCTTACCTCGGTCATATCTCACTTGACTCGGGCGCCCCTTCCGCTGGGGCGCCGTATTGATGGGCATTTGCACGCAAGCGACTGATCTGTCCGCCGCAGGATGATTATTGCGGACCAGTATATGCCGAATCCGGAAGCGCCTTGACCTCTCCTACAGGAGCGGTCAGGCCGCGAGCCTTGAGGATATCGGCAGTGAATTGCGGTTGTACTGCATCGGGGCGGATCTCAGCGCTGATACTTTTGATCTCGACCAGGAACTTGGACGCTTTTTGGATCAAATCCATGGCGTCCGGAGTAAAACCGTAGGCCAGGGTGATCCGCGTCTCCGTTCCACCACTCGCTTTCGGTATCGTGCCGAAGGCGGAGCTCCATAGCGCCTTTTCCGGAAAGCCAGTCGTTTGGCTCACTGCCATCTTGGCGATGTCCATGGCGTTCTTGGAATCACTGAAATACAGCTCGGAATCCAATTCCGCTTGCAGCCAATCCTTGACGATGTCGGGCCGCTGTTGAATGAGCGCTTGCGGCATGACCATGAAGCCGCCATCGCGTTCGTCGACGGATGCGCCCGAGGCCACCCGACGCGCCAGCTTGTCTCCGACGATGCGCGATGCGGTCGGCTCCCAGATCACGGCGGCGTCGAGCTTGTGGGCGCGGAAGCCGCTCGTGATCACCTCGATGCTCTGGTTCAGATACTCGGACGGCTGAATGTTGAAGCGCTTGAATACCGCTTGCGCAAAACGGTCTGTGCAACTTCCCTTCGGCACGGCGACGGTCTTGCCGTCCAGCCATTTGATCGCTTCTTCAGGCGAGCTGAACTGAGGCGCATCGTTGCGCACCAGAAAGATATTGCATTGATCGTAACCGAGGCCGAGCACCGAGACGAGACGAATATCGCGAACGTCGGGGTGGCTTGTCGCGACGATGCCCGGCATGTCGCCGACGTAGCCGACGTCGACCTTGCCGGCCAGCATGCCGTTGACGATGATTGCGCCCTGCAACCCGACCTGAAAGCTGACGGTCGATCCTTTCGGCAAGTACTTCTCGTAGAATTTCTTGTCGCGCATGATCAACCCGGACCATGATTCGGTATAATACGGCTGATAGCCGATCACGAGATCGATCGGCGTGCCGGGTTTGCCGTAATCCTTTTCGGCGGCAGCGTTTGCGGGTAGGGACAGCGTCAACGCAGCTGCCAAGGCGATGGCGGCGATGCCGAAGCTGACCAGCCGCCCCCCGATTGAATGCACTAGCTCACGCAATCGCGATTGCCGGCCGTTCCTTGTCTGGTACATTGCTCCCTCCCTTATGTCGCATCGCTTTGAACTCGACGTTGAGACTCTACGGTCTCTTTATGTCGATTTCGGTTTCTAGCTTGCCGCTCGGACGAGCCGATCGAGAATAGTATACTCCATCGGCGCCTGCACCCCGGGGCCGACAATCCGTTCCGCGGGCCAAAGGCCGCAGGCTTTGCAGTTTTTTGGCGTCTGTCTCGATTTTTACTCTCCGCGGCCAACGCAGGGCAGAACATGACAGCAGGAGATATCGCGGAGAAAATTGTTCTTGCTAATGAAATAATAGAGCCACGCTATTACCACGCCAAAGCATGCCGGACCAGGCCGCGCCAAGGAGGGCGAACCGGTGCGGGCGATCCGCGCCATTGCCGAGGTGAGAGCTCAATCTATTGATAAATAAGAAACTTCGATTTTGCTCGGACAACAACAATAGTGGTTTAGTGACGCGATTTGGCTTATATGTAGCGTTCGCGAATATTCCGTCGTTGGGGCTCGGTGTCCCCGGACGCGGAGCCATCCCCCAGGAGCAATCGCCGTGGCAGCGAAAAATCATCGCCAATGGTCGGCCGATCCCCAACTCAAGCCGTCCGAATGGGTCGATAGCAGGATCTATTCCGATCCCGAAATCTTCGAAGAGGAGCTTGCGAAGATTTTCAAGAAAACCTGGATCCCCGTCTGCCACGAATCAGAGCTGCCGAACGCCTACGATTTCCGCACTGTGTCGATCGCACGCGAGCCGGTGATCGTTTGCCGCGGGCCGGACAATGAGATTCGCGCCTTCCTCAACGTCTGTCCGCATCGCGGCATGATCATCGAGCGTCGGCCCTCGGGGAGCTTTCTGGAGGGGCAGCCTTCCGGCAATCCGAAGCGCATGACGTGCATGTTCCACGCCTGGCAATACGATATGCGCGGCAACTGCGTTTACATCAGCCGCGAAAAGGAAGGCTTTCAGGAGCGCCTGTGCAAAGAAGACGTCGGCCTGCGCCGGCTGCGCTGCGAAGTGAAATTCGGCGGCTTCGTCTGGGTCAATCTCGAGGATAATCCACAGACGTCACTTGAAGACTGGGGTGCGGCGGCGTTTGCGTGCCTGCGCAAGACTCTCGACGCCGAGCCGCTCGAGGTCTTCCATTATCATAAGGCCATCGTGAACGCCAACTACAAGCTGTGGCACGATACCAACTGCGAATTCTATCACGACTTCATGCACTACCATAACCGCGTGACCGGATTTAACGACGCCTACTTTGCGCGCAAAAACGAGGCGTTCGACCACGGTCACATCGTCGTCGGGACGTTCGAAGTCAACTACGAGAAATACGAAGGCTTCGACAGCCGTGCCGCGCTCTCGTTCCCGCATCTGCCGCCGAACCAGTGGTACATGATCGATCTGTTTCCCGGCATGAACTTCAATCTGCGCGGATCGGCGCTACGCTGCGATATCGTCACGCCGCTTGGCCCCGACAAGGTCATGATCGAATTCCGCGGGCTCGGCCTCAAACGCGATACTGCCGAAGAGCGTCGGACCCGCATCAATCATCACAATTCGATCTGGGGACCTTTCGGCCGTAATCTCCACGAGGACTTGATCGGCGTTCAAGGTCAGGGCACGACCATGGCGACGGGCTCGGAGCCGCGCCATATTTTGCACGGCCGTCACGAAAATCAGACGATCCACGACGAGAACGGGATGCGGCACTACTACCAGGAATGGGGCCGTTGGATGAATCGGCTGCCGAGCAAGCCGGACCTGCCCTATGGCGAGCCGGTTTCGGTCGCGGCGGAGTAGCCTCCGACTCGGTTGCTAATCCAGTCGACGGCGCGATCTTTCGTTGCCGTCCGCGCCCCCGCGGGGCGGCTGTTATGCGTGGCGCTTGCGAATGGGGACTGCTCGTGGATTCTTCGGCTCTGGTACGTGACGCGATATATCGATCGACCATAGCGCTCGATCGACAGCAATGGACCGATTGGCTCGAGCATTGCGACGACGAATTCCAATACGCGATTCGCGCCTGGAGTCCGGAGATCAACAAAGACGTGACCTACCTTGCCCTCGACCGGGACGGGCTCGCAACGATGGTCAAGCTGCTGCCCAAACATAACACCGATCATTCGCCGCTCACACGGCATACGTCGGTCTACACCGTCGACGTCGACGAAGCGGCACAGTCGGCAACGGCGGTCAGTTCGGTCGTCGTCTATCAAACCATGCTGGACGGCATCAATTCGCATATCGACGCCGGCGAAAGTCGCTTGTTCCTGGTCGGAAAATACATCGATACCTTCAAGCTTGAGGACAACCGAGCGAAGTTCCTCAGCCGCGAGGTGCGGATAGAAAATCGGCGCCTCGACAAGGGCTCGCACTGGCCAATCTGAACGACGATGACGTGGAAGCTTATATGCCCTGTCGCCGAGGTGCCGGAAAACTCGGTGCGACAGTTCGATGTGGACGGCCTATCGCTCCTGGTGGTGAATTACGGCGAAGGGTTCCGCGCCGTTCCGCCGATATGCCCGCATATGGAAGAGCCGCTGGCGGAATCGGGCGTTGTCGCCCGCTGCATTCTCACCTGCACGAAGCATCTCTGGGCGTGGAATCTCAAGACGCTGGAGATGCAGGGAGAGACCGAGAAGCCTCTGAAGACCTACGAAATCAAAGTGGAAAACGGGGCGGTCCTGGCAAATATCGAAGGCGAGTTGACCTACGAATTCGATGCCGAGGACGATATGGATGACGACTTCTTCAAATAGCAGTGGTCGTCTGTTCCAATGAAGATAACCGTTCAACACAAAGCCGGCGAACTGTCGTTCGATTGCGACAACCGCGAGCCGATCCTCTATGCGGGCCTGCGGCAAGGCATCAATCTTCCCTTTGAATGCGCGACCGGCACGTGCGGCACCTGCCGCGCGCGGGTGATGGCCGGAGAGGTGGAGGTCAGGTGGAAGGAGGCGCCGGGCGGCGCACGATTAAAGCCCGACAAGGGCGACATATTGATGTGCCAGACTTGGCCGCTTTCGGACTGCACCCTGCGCGTTCCCGCAGAACTCAAGAGCGCCGATGACATTCCACCGATGCCGCGGCGTGGCGTCATCCGCGACATCCGCCGGCTGACCAGGGATGTGGCGCAATTCGATTTGCAGCTGTCCGAGCCTATGGCCTTCCATGCCGGCCAGTTCGTGGTCATCGAAGCACCCAACGTGTCGGGTGGCCGGGCTTATTCGATGGTCAATTTCGCGACTGGGCTCGACCGGCTCTCACTCCTCCTCAAACGCAAGCCCGGCGGCGGCTTCAGTGACTGGTTTTTTGACCAGATTGTTGGCGAGCCGGAGGTTCAGGTTTTCGGCCCGCTGGGCCGGGCGACGTTTCGCCCCGAGGAGCGTCGCAATATCGTCTGCATTGCCGGCGGTTCCGGCATCGCCGGGATGATGGCGATCCTCGAATGTGCGGTTCGGGCGGAGCACTTTCGTGCCCACGTCGGCACCGTCTTTTTCGGCGTCAGAACGCTGGCCGACACGTTCTATCTCGAACAATTGTCGCGCTTCGCGGCGGCATCGCAGGGCAACCTGGAAGTTACCGTCGCGTTGTCGGAAGAAGCTCCCGCGCTACCGCTGCACGCCGACTTTCCGATTCTCAAATTGGCCCATGGGATGGTGCATGACGTTGCGGCCAAGTCCATGGCCGAACGCAATCGCGACGCGCTGATCTATGTCGCAGGGCCGCCGATCATGGTAGACAGCTCAATTCGCGCGCTGATCACCGGTGGCGTAGCCGTGCGAGATATCCGTTATGACAAGTTCGCCTGATCGATCATCGGCAACAAAATGGCGAACCCGCACCATCGGCGATTTGTCGGAGCTGGCGCAGGCACGCGTCGAAGCGATCAACATCGTGCAGTGGCTGGCCCGGATCGCACATAGCTACGTCTCCACCGATACGCCGGCACGGCGCATTCACCTCGAATTCCGCCTCGATGACGCGGCCATCATTACCGGGGAATTCAACAAGGCAATCGCGCTCGAATTGCGCCTGCCGATGCTTGAGCTGCAGTTCATCGAGCACGGCAAACCGGCGCCGCACCTGTTCAATCCCGAAGAACACTCGCCGGCGGAGCTCGAAGCCTGGATCCTCGTCGAACTCCTGCATCGCGGCATCGACCGCGACAGGTTCTCCAAGACGTTGCCCTATACGGTTCCGGGCCTGCTGAGCGGCGATGCCGAGGATTATTCGCCGCAGCTATGCGGTCCCGGTCTCGCGCAATTGACCAGCGTGATGCAGGACGCGGCGGCAACTCTCAATGCCGCGACTGACCAAGCTCGAAGCTCGGTGACGTGCTTGCCGCAAAATCTCAATCTTGTGGCGGGACCAGATTTCGCCGCGGATAAGGACGTCTTCGCGTTTTCGCCGGGCGAGGCAGCCAGTCCGGAGCCATACTTTTATCTGCGCCGCGGATCGGACGGCAATCGCGAGGGCTTGACGATCAAGGCGTCCGTCTTGCTGGCCGAGCCCGATCCGGCAGCGGCGGCGCTCAAGCTTAAGCGCCTCGCCCTTTCCTGAAGGTTTTTTGCCGCGCGGTTGTCACACCCGCTCAAGTTTTTTCCGCTTGCTGACCGGGCCGTCATAGACCGCGGGCTTGATACCCTCCAGCCGTTTGCGGAGTTCACCGGACTTATTGAGTTTCTGAACGATCGACACAAAAGCGTTGGCCATCGGCAGGACGATTTCGCCCTCCGTCCAGAACAGGCCGACCTCCTGCGTCACAACCGGATTGACCAGGCGCAAGGCGCGGGTCCCGCGGTGCAGGCCGGGCGCATGGGCAAAGTGTGACGGAACGACCGTGCACAGCTCGGTGAATTGGACCTGAAACATCAGGTGCAAAATCGATTCGGATTCGACGCGCGGCACCGGCGAGCAGCCGACGCTCTTGAAAACCTGGTCAATGAATCGACGCTCGTGCATGGACGTCCGCAGCATCGCCAGCGGCAGCTCCGCCGCCTCCTTCCACGTAATCGTATCGCGATGCTGAAATTCCGGCCGATCGGGCACCAAGAGGCTGAGCTGTTCGGTATAGATCGGCAGCACATTTTTGCGGCCGAGATCGGCCTTGTCCATATAGGTCAGAGCGACGTCAAGCGCGAAATTGTTCAGCCCGAGCTTCATCGCTTCGTTGCCGATGAACTGCACGTCGATACGAACGCCGGGATATTTGGCGCGTACGGTCTCCAGCAGAGACGGCAGGACGGGAGACATCGACGGCATCGCGCCGATACGCAGATTGCCGGTGAGCTGGTTCTGCATCATCGCGACTTCTTTGCGCATGGCGTCGCAATAGGCCAGAATCGCGCGCGACCACACGGCCACGCGCTCGCCCTCCGCCGTCAAACCTTGAAAGCGCTGACCGCGGCCGCGCAGAAAAATCGGCACGCCGAGTTCGAGTTCGAGCTGCTTGATACCGCTGGAGAGGCTCGGCTGCGTCACGTTGCAACGTTGCGCGGCGCGGCCAAAATGGTGTTCTTCCGCCACGGCGACGAGGTAGCGAAATTGCCTGATAAACATCAAACCCCCGACAACCCACTTCGAGAGCGATACTATCCTTAAAATAGACGAGACTTAAGAAAAATATTACATTCGCTACTCGGCTATTAGCTGAATAGGCCTCGAGGCACAACCTCCCGCGCGGCAAAACGAAAAGAGTCGAACGAATGACCTCGTTGGCATTGCCGGCGATGCTCTTGATTGGGCTGCTGGGCACGATATCCGGTCTGATGATCGGTTGTATCGGTATCGGCGGTGTCATTCTTGTGCCGGCGCTGGTATTTCTCGCCGACATACCCATCAAGGTGGCAATCCCCGCGGCGTTGTTGGCGTACATCCTGTCGGGACTTGTCGCGACAATCGTATTCGCCCGCAATAAATCGATCCGTTGGGGCATGGCGATCGGGCTTTGCATCGGCGCAACACCGGCGGCATTCGCCGGCGCCTGGGCGGTCAGCGCATTCAATCGGGTTCTGTTGGAATTCTGCCTTGGCCTATTGACCTTTCTGTCCGGACTCAATTCGCTGCGCACGCAGAAGGTCGCCGAGGCCGCCGACACCGAGGTGCACAACGGCGTTCTGTTGACGGTCGGAGGCGTGACCGGCTTTCTTTCTTCGCTCACCGGCACCGGTGGTCCCCTGGTGCTGGTGCCGATCATGATATCGATGAGCGTTCCGGTGCTCACGGCCGTGGGCCTGAGCCAGGCAATCCAGCTTCCGGTCGCGATCGCCGCGACGCTGGGCAACATCCTCTACGGCCAGCTCGATCTGACCTTGGGTGGGATTCTTGCCGCGAGCCTGACGGTCGGGTCGTGGTTCGGCGCCAAGCTTGCCCATTCGGTGCCCCGCACCGTGTTGCGCACGATCGTATCCGCGGTCCTTTTGCTGATTGGCGCGTTCATCCTGGTCAGTGTTGGCTGGCGGCTCGTGCCATAATGCGATCCGATGGCGCTTGCAGACTTTCCCCTGATTGAGGATTTCGGCGACCCCGCAGCCGAAGCACGCGCGTGCCGCAGCGACTGTGCACTGTTCGATTTTTCGTTTCTCGAATGTGCGCGCCTTCAGGGGAGCGGCGCCAAGGGCGTCGTCGAGGCATTTACCGGCCGGTCGCTCGCGGCCATGGACGTTGGCAAAATCCATTATGCGCTGCGGGTGAATCGTGCGGGCGCAATCGAGGCAGACCTGACGGTGTGGCGCACCGGCGAAGACGCCTATGAGGTGATGAGCGGCCGCCGCGCCGATATCGCGGATCTTCTCGGTCAGGCCGGGTCCGGCGTTGCAGTCGACGATCTCGCCGGGAATGTTGCCGTTTTCGCTTTGCAAGGCCCGAACGCGCTGGCCGCTCTCGGCCGGCTTGGCGACATCGCCCGGATCGAGCGTCTGAGCTATTTCAGCTTCAGCGCAGCAATTTTGCGCGGCATTGCGTGCCGGGTGGGGCGGCTCGGCTACACCGGCGAACCCGGCTTCGAGATCATCGCGCCGCATCTCCAGGCGCGCGACTTATGGGAGACCCTTTCTGCCTACGCGCGGCCGGCCGGATTTATCGCTGCGGATATGCTTCGCATCGAAGCCGGCTTCGTATTGTTCAGCAATGAGTTTCGTTTGCCTGTCTCGCCGCGCGAGGCAGGCTTGGAGCGCTTCCATCGCTCGGCCGATTTGCCGCACTGGGAACTGACGCTCATATCGTTTCGCGCCGCCGCGGACGCGCTGCGACTGCCTTGGCAGCCATCAGGCGAGTTGCGGCGTCCCACGGAACCCGGCGAAATCGCCGTGACGTCCGCCTGCCGGAGCAATGCCGCCGGCGGCGTGCTTGGCCTAGGCTATGTGCCGGCCGACACCGACTTCGACGCGGTCTTGCACGATCCCACGGGCACCTTTCGCGTCATCCGGCGAACGCCACTGCCGTTCTACGACACCGCCAAGCGCCGCCCCCGGGTCGCCTGGCGCTGATGTGACGCCGGGTTGCCCGGCAGTTGCTGGTCATAGCCGCCAGCAAATATGATATAGGCTTGGCGAATTTGACTGGGCTATGTCACTCGGCGCCCATGTGCGGGCTGGCGAACGCGTTACACGCAGACCGAGCGGTCCCAGCCACCGAGGTCTTGTGAGCGAAAAGGGGATGAATCATGGCGGACGCGCCGGCACGAAGAAAAGTCACGATCAACACGCTTAATGCCAAGATGAAAAAGGGCGAGCCCATCACCCAGCTCGCCGCTTATGATTATCGCACGGCCGTCGTTTCCGACCGCCTGGGCATCGACATTCTCTGCGTCTCCGACACCGGCGGCATGATCCTGTTCGGTCATCAGAGCACGGTCACCGTCAGCTTCGACGAAGTCATGATGATGGCGAAGGCGATCGATCGCGGTTCGAAATACGGGCTGCGCATGGTCGACATGCCGTATTGGAGCTTTCACGTCTCCCCGGAACAGGCCGTGGCGAATGCCGGCAGGTTCGTCCATGAAGCGAACGCCGAGGTCATGAAGTGCGAGGGCAATAAGTACCACGCCAAGAACATCGAAGCGATCGTGCGCGCCGGCATTCCCGTGCAGGGTCACATCGGAATCACGCCGATGCGCATGCCGCAATTGGGCGGCTTCACCGCGCAAGGCAAAACCGCCAAGCGCGCGAAGGAAATGGTCGACGACGCCAAGGCCATGGTGGACGCCGGCTGTTTCTCCATCCTGTGCGAGGTAACGACCTCCGAGGTGGCCGAATATCTCGCCGAGACGCTGCCGGTTCCGGTGATAAGCCTTGGCGCCGGGAATTGCGCTCACGGCGTGCACATTATTTCGTCAGATCTCTTCCATCTCTGGGAAGAGCACGTCCCCCGTCATTCGCGCATTTACACCGATCTCATCCCGATCATGGAAGACGTCATTTCGCGCTACATGAAGGACGTGGTGACGCGCTCCTATCCGGCCGAGAAGGAAACGGTGTTCATGAGCCCGGAAGAGTGCAAGGCATTCGCCAGCGAAATGAAGTGGGAGCGCAAGCTCGAAGAATTGCGTTCGCCGCAGAAAAAAACCGCCTGATGTGAAGCGCCGCGGCCATCTCGCGGCCGCCGTGCTGTCGAGGGCAGCCGGGCGATGGCGTGGTCATTTGTCGCGGACCGTTGCTCACGTCGATAATCCAACGCCAATCCCCGGAAAGCGGCGTCTCTTAGCCGTTCTCAATAACATTATAGATATTAAAAGCGTGATTTGGTTCCGGCCTCTATCTATTGAGGACTTGCTGAGACGGACAGCCGTCACGGGATGAATATCTACAAGGCTGCTCATCTCTCTGATCGGAAACCAGCGATGACAAGTAAGCCGGGGAACGGCAAGCGTCTGACGGGATCACAACTCGGCTATCGCGGCAAAGGCGTTCCAGACCCCGAAACGATCGCCAAGCTGCAAATGAAATATTGCGACACTTTGGTGGCCGGGGAATTGCCGGCGGAAGTCCGCGCCAAGCTGGAGCGCATGCGAATGCTCGCCGACCGGGCGCTGCGCGGCGAAGAGAGAAATTTGCACGAAGCCGAAATTGCCAAGCTCTTCGACGAAATCGCGATCATCTCGTCCGAGCTCACGCCGATTTTGCATTTTCAGGCGGACGACGTGGATTGGGAAAGGTAACGGCGCCAACCGGCTTCAGGCTGTAGTGATGCGCTCAAACGGCGGTCGAATGCCTTGGCCGTGTCAATCCCATAATAGACGCGATGAGAGTGCATTCTTTCTCGCTTAGGCTAACCTTCGGAAAAAATCGGACTGCATGCTTCGATGGAAGCAGCGGTGAAGGATAGCCAGGGAGGGGCACGTGCAAGACGTCGCTGTCGTTTATGATGACAAATCTCAGCGCATCGCCGATCAGATGGTCATGGCGGAGGCGCAGCTAATCGCCCGGGACAAACAGGAAGACCAGAACTGCGAGTGCAAAGACGGCATGTTTCCGCGCTCGGCGGCGACCAATCGTCGAAGGTTCCTGTTCGCGGCGGGATCGGTTGCCGGCCTCGCGAGTTCGACGGCGGCGTTTGCCCAGAAAGCCCCGCCCGGCGCTGCCTTTTACGATGTCCCCGCCGACCCGACCAAGGTGCAGGGTCGACCGATCGCCGGCGACGGCGGCTATGGCACGCGCTCGCAATTCGAAACTGAAGTCCGCGAGCGCTTTCCCACGGCCAACGCTTACACCTCGTGGAGCTTTACGCCCCTGCAAAACATGCTGGGGAACATTACCGCGTCCGGTCTGCACTTCGAGCGCGATCATAACGGGATCCCCACAATCGATCCGGGCAAGCACATGCTGCTCGTGCACGGCATGGTCGAAACGCCAAAGAAATTCACAATGGCGGACCTCAAGCGCTTTCCCAGCGTGACCAGGCGCCACTTCATCGAATGCTCGGGCAACGGCCTGACGGAATGGAATAAGCCGACGCTGAAGACAGTGCAGGGCACGCACGGGCTGCTGAGCACGTCGGAATGGACCGGCGTACCGTTCGCGACAATCGCGCGCGAGGTCGGCCTCAAGGACGGCGGCACCTGGGTTCTGGCGGAAGGATCGGATGCTGCCGTCATGACGCGCAGCATACCGCTGGAAAAAATGCTCAAGGACGCCCTGCTGGTCTACGGCCAGAACGGCGAGGCGATCCGTCCCGAACAAGGCTATCCCCTGCGCCTGCTGCTGCCGGGTTATGAAGGCAATACCAACATCAAATGGCTGCGCCGCCTTGAAGTCAGCGACAAGCCGTTCATGACGCGCGAAGAGACCTCCAAATACACCGACCTGATGGCAAACGGCAAAGCCCGCCAGTTCACTTTGGACATGGAGGCGAAGTCGGTCATTACTTTTCCGTCCGGCGACATGAAGCTGCCCGGGCCGGGCTTCTACAACATCACCGGCCTGGCTTGGACCGGGCGCGGACGCGTTCAATCGGTCGACGTGTCCACCGACGCGGGAACGACTTTCTACCCCGCCCGCATCGAATCCGTCCCGGAACCGATGTGCACCGTGCGCTTCAGTTTCCCCTGGATGTGGGACGGCAAGCCCGCCGTTTTGCAAAGCCGGTGCACCGACGAGACCGGATACATTCAGCCGACGCTCAAGCAACTGATCGCGATCCGCGGCGACAACGGACCGTTCGGATCGATCTATCACCTCAACGCGATCCAAAGCTGGGGCGTAGCAGCCGACGGGAGCGTCACCAATGTTCATGCATAACATCGCCGCCGCCGCGATCTGCCTATGTATTGCGGGGCTTGCATTGGCGCCAAAGGCGCATGCCCAGGCGCAAACGCGTTATGGATTTGGCACACCGGCGTCGCCGCAGGATCTGGCGCGCTTTTTTTCGATCCCGGCCGATGGCCGCGGCTTGCCGCCCGGCAGCGGCACCGCCGCGGAAGGCGCCAAAGTTTTCGCCGAGAACTGCTCGGCCTGTCATGGCGATCATCTCGAAGGCAATCCGGCCAAGGGGATCGGCGGTGACAAGCTGATCGGCGGTCGCGGCACGCTGGCGTCGGCGACGCCAATAAAGACCGTCGAAAGCTACTGGCCCTACGCGACGACGCTGTTCGACTACGTCAAACGCGCCATGCCGTTCTCGTCGCCGGGTTCGCTCAGCGACGACCAGGTCTACAGCGTCGTCGCCTACATCCTCTCGCAGGCCAAGATCATCAAGCCGACCGAGGCGATGAACGCCACCTCCCTGCCCAAGGTCGAGATGCCCAATCGCAACGGGTTCGAGCCTGATCCACGGCCCGAGCTTGACCTCTATCGCTAGTAAAGGAACAACATCGTGACCGCGGCGATCGCGCAAGCGGGCGCAGAAGCAGCCCGCGTGAATATTCCCGGACGCCTCGAACGCCTGCCGATGACCGGCTATCAGCGGCGCTTGTTTGCAATCGTCGCAACGGCCTGGCTCGCCGACCAGGTGGACGTGGCCTTGCTCGTTTTTCTCATCGGCGACCTCAAGGAGTATTTCCACCTTACGCCGGTGCAGATCGGCTATCTGGCATCGATGACCTTCCTCGGCCAGCTCGTCGGGAATCTCCTCATCGGTTCGTTCTCGGATCTGTTCGGACGGCGCATCGCATTCCAGACCACGATGATCGTCTGGGGCCTGGCGAGCTTTCTGGCGGCGGGAGCCTGGGACGTTGCCTCGTTGATGGTCTTCCGCTTTCTGATCGGCGTGGGCGTGGGCGGCGAAGCTCCGGTGGCGCAGGCCGTTCTGTCGGAGATCATTCCGGCCAATGTGCGCGCCAAATACATTGCCTTCATGGAGGGCTTCTGGGCCGTCGGCTTCGTCGTCTCGGGCACGATCGCCTATTTCGTGTTGCCGGTCGCAGGCTGGCGCTGGGTTTTCGTCGTGGTTGGCCTGCTCTCGCTCGTGGTGTTCTGGGTCCGCCGCAGTCTCTTGGAATCGCCGCGGTGGCTGGCCGATCACGGCCGCTACGTCGCCGCCGATTCCGTGATGAAGCAGATCGAGGCCGGCGTCGAGGCGGCGGCGCAGGGCAAGCTTCCCCCGCCCAAGCCGTTCCTCGCCGAGACGACGCTTGAAACGCGAAATCCGCTGGCGGTTTTGTTCTCGCGATTCTATCTGCGCGCCAACGTGATGGTCTTCTCGGTCTGGTTTTTTGCGCTGCTTGGATTTTACGGATTGACCTCGTGGCTTGCCATTATTCTCGGTCAGCACGGCTTTTCGGTGGTCAAATCGATAGGCTTCATCACGCTCATTACCCTCGGCGGCATTCCGGGTTTCTATACGGCGGCGATTTCGCTCGAGCGCATCGGCCGCAAACTGACGACGGCGATATTTTTGTTCCTCAGCGCAATGATGGCCTACGTCTACGGCCATTCGGTCTCCGAGACGAGCCTCTTTGTCAGCGGCTTCATCATGCAGTTCTTCATGTTCGGCATGTGGTCGTGCCTTTACGCCTATACGCCCGAGCTTTATCCGACCCGCGCGCGCTCGCTGGGCGCGGGCATGGCTTCGGCCTTCGGTCGCGTCGGCGCCATCAGCGGCCCGATCGTGGTCGGCTACATCATCGGCGGGGTGGGCGACGCCGGCGTATTCACGCTGGGGGCCGCGAGCTTTGCCGCTGCGGCGCTCATCGTCCTGGTCTTGGGCATCGAAACCCGCGGCCGGACCGTCGAGGAGATATGCCGCAGCGAGGAGGCCGCTTCTGCAGACGCGAAAGCGGCGCTTACCTCCGGCGTCAGTCCGTAATCGCCGCATCCGCCGACGGAGCAGGCCGGCTGACGCCGCAGTGTACCGCGAACCAGTCTCCGCTCCCCAATTCCCTGATAACAGGGAAAAATACAGGGAATGCCGCGAAACTTGGCCGCCTGAGGCTCCGGAAGTCCCGAGTAGTGCCGATGCAATCGGGATTTCCATGCAATTCCCTGCGAACAAGAACAGGGAATTTCAAAACGGTAACAGGGAAGGAAAGTTTCAAAACAGGGAATTTGGCCTTCCCCCGATTCCAGCGCGCTTCATTGCTGACAAGCTTAGTCATTCGTTCGGTCAACTCGACGTCCGCCCGATGCGATATTGGTGTCCACACGGAGACGGCGGCGGGCTGGGCTGACCCACAAGAGACATCAGCAGCAGCCTTCAGTGTCTTTGCGCATGTCGTCACAGAGGAGCCGTGGCAATGTCATTGCGGCTGCCTTTCCTTTGGTCACGTGCCCTGTTTATGTGAAGCGCGACACTTCTGACTCCGCCCGTTCCTCAGCCGGTCCTGTTTGCCGGCTCAAGTTAAGCGCGCAGTTAATCAGGCCGACATGACTGTAGGCCTGCGGGAAATTACCTAGCATACGGCCGGTTAGGGGATCGAACTCTTCGGCCAATAGACCGACGTCATTGCAGTGAGACAGCAACCGATCGAACAGCGTTCGTGCTTCCACATAACGGCCCTGAAGGATGTAATTGTCGACGAGCCAAAAACTGCACGCTAGAAAGGCGCCCTCACCTACGGGGAGGCCGTCCGCGGGGTTATCAGCTTCGTAGCGCAGGACAAATTCGCCATCGATCAACAACTTGTCCTCGACCGCACGAAGCGTTCCCTGGATCCGCGGATCGTTCGGAGGAAGAAAACCAACGAGCGGGATCAACAACAGACTGGCATCCAAGCGCTTGGAGCCGTAAGCCTGTACAAAGCTATTAAGTTCACGATCAAAGCCGCGGTCACAAACTTCCGCATGGATTTCATTCGCGATGTCGCGCCAGCGCTGGCCTGATTCGTTGGGTGATTCAGGCTGCACGACTTCTGCAGCGCGATCGAACGCTACCCACGCCATCACCTTGGAATGAACGAAATGTTGCGGTTCGCCACGTACTTCCCAAATGCCTTCGTCCGGTTGTCGCCAGGCTTTTGACAGATAGTCCAAAACGACCGGCCGGATTGCCCGGGCGCGTGCGGGGGCCGGCATCCCTCGTTTAACCGTCTGCGACATTACATCGGCGATCTCGCCAAAGATGTCGATCTGTAGCTGCTCGTATGCCGCATTCCCAATCCGCACCGGAGAGGCGTGCTCATAGCCGGGCAGCCAAGGCACGATCAATTCCGGCAGCCAGCGCTCACCGCCGATGCCATAGACGATCTGCACTTGGTCGGGACTGCCGGCGACGGCGCGAATGACCCAATCTCGCCAGGCGCGCGCTTCGTCATAATAGCCGAGCTGCATGAGGGTCTGCAGCGTGAAGGTGGCGTCGCGCAGCCAACAATAGCGGTAATCCCAGTTTCGCGTACCACCGAGGCGCTCAGGCAGCGATGTTGTAGCAGCGGCAACAATTCCGCCGGTCGGCGCGTAGGTCAAAGCCTTCAGGGTTATAAGCGAGCGCTTGACCGTTTGTGACCAGGAACCGACATCTGGACAGCGGCTGCTCCATTCCCGCCACCAGGCTTCCGTTTGCTTCAGCGCGTCGAACGCCTCGATCGCCGGTGGGGGATTTTGTGACGAGCTTCCATAGGAGAGCACGAACGGAACCGCTTCACCTAACTCGACGGCAAACTCCCCCACGGTTTTCAGGTCTTCGCCGTAAAGTGCAATCGGTGTTCGCAGGAGCAGACGCTCAGGACCAGCGATAGCATCAATCATGCCGTCATCGAGTCGGCTGACCCACGGCACAGTCGCTCCATAATTAAAGCGCACGACAAACTCAGTCTGAAACTCCACTCGACCAGAACGCCCGACGACCATCCGTACGAGTTCGGCGCCGTCACCTACCGGCATGAAATCGATGATCGCCGCTCTGCCGGTTTCCGTCTGGAATTCAGTTTCGAGAATGAGAGTGCCCGGCCGATACTGGCGGCTCACTGCGACGGGGTGGTGCGCAGGAGCAATGAGCCAACGACCATTGTCGGCGGTCCCAAGGAGCGCGGCAAAGCAAGTAGGTGAGTCAAACCGCGGCCAGCATAGCCAGTCAATCGAACCGTCGCGGCCGACCAAGGCCGCCGTTTTACAGTCCCCGATCAACGCATAGTCTTCGATCCGCACGATCTCGATCTTCGTTAGTGTGAACGCCGCAGTTCACGCCGTCACTGCCTTCTGGGCCGCCGCGAAGACGTCGCGCGCAGACGTCTTACCCGTTACGTGCTCCGTACCCTCAGCTCCGAGTGCCGTCCTTCCCGCGTTCACGGCCTCAAACATTTCTTCGGCAGGTCCGGTGCGGCCCTTCGGGATGCCGAACTGCTCGAACGCTTCCGCCCACCCTGCACGCGGGATTGCAAAGGCTTTCACGTCGCGATTCAGGACTTCACCCAATTGCTCCGCGACTTCATCCGCGGTGACCATCGAACCAAGCTCGACGACGCGCTGCCCTGACCACGCTGGCCCGGTCAAAAGGGTTGCGACCTCCGCGCCGATGTCGTTCGTCGCGACCATGGTCGATTTCCGGCTTGTCGGATTGTAGTAGACCGGCAGCGTTCCGCCCTGGGCGACCTGCAAGCCGTAAAGAAAATTTTCGAAGAATCCACCTGCGCGCACAAATGCGATTGGCGATGTCAGGTCGCGAAAACCCTGCTCCAGAAGCGACAAGGCCGTGATCATCCCGACCCCGCTGGTTCTGTTCGCACCCATCGACGAAAGCGCGACCACGCGCGGCGGCGCTGCCTTGGTGAGCGCCGCGACATAGTTTGCAATCACGCCCTTTGCTTCCTTGTAATCGGGCGAGGGCGCCCAGACAGCCGGCAACATGACGAACG
>DATJBH010000190.1:0-12127 GCA_035515455.1 Xanthobacteraceae bacterium | reverse complement strand
CGCGCGGGCCGTGGTGCAGCCGGGCGAGATTGCCTATTGGCCCGAAGGCCATGCCATCGCCATCGGTTTCGGCCGCACCCCGATCTCGAAGGGCGATGAGACGCGGCTCGCCAGCCCCTGCAACATCTGGGCAACGGCATTGGGCGACGTGAAGACTCTTGCCAAGGTGAAAGCCGGCGCGGCGGTCAAAGTGACGGCGGCCGGCATGATCTAGCCCCTGCCGACAAACGGCATCTTATTGGCCATCACCGTCATGAACAGCACGTTGGCGTCGAGGGGCAGGCTTGCCATGTAGACCACGGCGCGGCCGACATCGTCGACGTTCATGCGCGCTTCCGGCATGGTGCGGCCGTCGGCCTGCAGCATGCCTTCGGCCATCTTTTCGGTGAGCGGGGTCGCGGCATTGCCGATGTCGATCTGGCCGCAGCAGATGTCGTAGCCGCGGCAGTCCAGCGCGGTCTGTTTGGTCAGGCCGGTGACCGCGTGCTTGGTCGCCGTGTAGGCGGCGGCACCCGGCCGCGGCGTATGCGCCGAGATCGAGCCGTTATTGATGATGCGGCCGCCGCGCGGGTTTTGCGTCTTCATCATTTTGATCGCCTCCTGCGTGCACAGGAAGACGCCGGTGAAATTGGTGGCGACGACGGCCTGCCATTTATCGAGCGGAATCTCCTCGATCGGCATCGCCGGCGCGCCGAT
This sequence comes from Xanthobacteraceae bacterium, assembly GCA_035515455.1. Taxonomy (GTDB): domain Bacteria; phylum Pseudomonadota; class Alphaproteobacteria; order Rhizobiales; family Xanthobacteraceae; genus BOG-931. Next base: position 11,431 of record DATJBH010000190.1, on the reverse strand, counting down.
GCCGGCATTGTTGAACAGAAGATCGAGCCGGCCGTAATGCTCTTTGGTCTTGGCGAATAGCGCTTTGATCGAGGCCGGATCGGCGACATCGGTGGGGACCGTCAAGGCCTCGCCCGGCGTCTGCGCACCCTCTTTGGCGACCGCTTCGAGCAGATCCTTCCGGCGCCCGGCGAGCACTACCGCATAGCCTTCTTTCATAAGCGCCAGTGTCACCGCGCGGCCTACGCCGGTGCCGGCGCCCGTCACCAATGCAATTTTCCTCGCAGCCATATTCGTCTCCCCAATGATCGACGGCTGTCGTCATCCGCGAAAGCGGACGATCCAGTATTCTCGAAGCTTGCGATTGTACACCACGGCCGGCAATTACTGCATGCCCGCTTTGTTCGCGGGCAAGACAGAGACTAGCTCGCCAGCGCGACTTCCTGGTCGGGACTGCCGACGCGGTAATCGTCGGGGCAAGCGAGTCGGTGAACGATCTCATCTGCGGGTCCGGCTTTGCCAAAACGAAACCCCTGCATGGAGTGGACGCCCGCGGCGCGCAGGAACAGATGCTGCTCGGCGGTCTCGACACCTTCGGCGGTGACCTTCATGCCAAGACCGCGGCCCAGGCTGACCACGGCATGGACGATCGCGGCGGCGTCAGGCGCCTTTTCGATCGAGCGCACGAAGCTACTGTCGATCTTGAGTTTGTCGAACGGAAAGCGCCGCAGATAGAGCAAGCTCGAATAGCCGGTGCCGAAGTCGTCAAGCGCAAACCGCACGCCGATCGCCTTGAGCCGCAGCATCGACAGTTCCGCGGTCTCGAGATTGCCGAGGAGCGTGCTCTCGGTGAGTTCGAGTTCGAGCCGGTTGGCGTCGAAGTCGGTCTCGGTGAGGATGCGTTCGACCACCTCGACGAAGTCCGAACGGCGGAACTGCAGCGGCGAGACGTTGACCGAAACCGTGAGATTCGGCCAGTTGCGTCCGTCGACGCAGGCGCGCCGCAGCATCCATTCGCCGAGCTCGATGATGAGTCCGGAGTGCTCGGCGATCGGGATAAAGCGCGAGGGCGGAATTTCGCCGTGGGTTGGATGCGTCCAGCGCGCCAGCGCCTCGACGCCGACGACCGTGTCGCCCGCAGCATTGACGATCGGCTGATAGGCGGCAGACAGGCCGTCGTTCTTGATCGCCTGGAGCAAATCGCCTTCCAGCAATTTCCGGCTCGACAGGTCGGCATCCATCGCCGCATCGTAAATGCAGGCGCGATTGCGGCCTTCGTTCTTGGCTCGGTACAGCGCCATGTCGGCGTAGCGCAGGATGTCCGCGGCATCTCGGGCGTGGCGGTCGATTACGGCAATGCCGATCGAGGCGCCGATGATGATGTTGTGGCCGGAGATGGAGTAGGGCGCGCAGACCGCGGCAATGATCCGCCCGGCGATCGCCTGCAGCGAATAGGAATCCGAGGCGCAGGTGGTGATGATGGCGAATTCGTCGCCGCCGAGCCGCGCCACCAGGTCGTCGCCGCGCATGATGCGGCTCAATCGCTGCGTCACGTTGAGAATGAGTTCGTCGCCGATGTGGTGGCCGAGAGTGTCATTGACGTCCTTAAAATGGTCGAGATCGATGTAGAACACCGCAGCGGAAAGTCCCCCGCCGCGGACATTGTTGATGGTCAGTTCGAGCCGCTCGCCGAAATAAATTCGGTTGGGCAGGCCGCAGACTGGATCATGCAGGGCCAGATGGCGCAATTGCCGCTCGCCGGTGGCGATTTCCTCGGCCGTTTGCCGCATATAGCGAATACCAAGAACGACGAAGAGCGCGAATCCGGCGAGCGCCAACGCGATGAACGGCGCCACACTCGTCACGATGGCGCCGCCGGGCCGTGTCGGCTTCCAAAGAAAGCGTGCCACCGCCGCGCCCTGCGCGTCGACAAGGTCCAAAGAGTCATGTTCGTCGGCATTTGCGGACGGCTTGCCGATCGCGCGCAGGTTGGTCAATTCGAGACGACCGCCGATTTTGTCGAGCAGGCGCGCGCCGATATACTTCACCGCGAGCACGATCGGCGCGCCGTCATTGCCGGGCGCGAGATCGGCATCCGATCCGACCGCCACGGCGGCGACATAAGCGGGTTGGCCGAGAAAGTTCGCCACCAAGACGGTGCTGCGGCCCGGCCTCTCCGGATCCTGGCCTTCGACCAACGGGACGACGTGAGGCGGCATCACGTCAAGCCGCCCCCGCAACAGAGCGACAATCGGCGCGAGTTCGGCCGGCAGCTGTGCGCCGAGGGCGGCCGGGTAGCTATATTCGAGGTGATCGGCGTCATCGACGATCATTGCGGCGTCGAAATGGAATTTCACCAACCATTGGCCGATCCGTTCTTCGGCCCAGCGCGGATCGTAGCTGGCGCGGAGTCTGGCGGTGGCGCCCGGCGTAACAGCCACGCCTTCGACGAGGTGCATCGCGTGCAGCCCATGCTCGTCGATCGACTGTACGATCAATTGCTGTTCGGTGTTGAACGCCACTTCATCGGCGCGCCGGGCTGAGGTCAGCACCGCGACGATGACGCACAGGATCGCCACAACGACGATGACGCCGATCGGCGCGACCAGGCGCGCCTGGTCCCACCGCGACCCTTTCCTTTCCCCGGCGATGGGCAAACGCGCCGAAGGCAACACGCTTCCATCCTTTGCGTTACCGGCTCGTGTGCGACCTTAGAGAGTAAAGCTTTCCAATGGCTTGCAATGAGCAGGCACAAGCACGGGGGGCGCGTGGAGCGTGTGGTTCCGCTTGCCGTCGTTAATCAGGCGTTAATGGTGTCGCGCCCGCTCCCGACAGCGGACGGTATCCCGGTTGTCGGTCGGCTTAGCGACGGGCTGAACAACGCAAAGGCTTGTTTCGATTGGATGACGCAGGCGCTGTGTGCTTTCGAGGTTAGTTTCAGCGCCTGTTGAGGTAGGGCGGCCGCGGGATGCCGATATGGGCGGCGCGCAATGCCGCCGACCAGCGTTCGCGCAGATCGGTAAAATACGGCTCGCCCGGCTCGATGCGATAGATGAGTTCCGGATCGCAGGTGTCGCGCCGCAGCACCATAAGGTCGATCGGCAATCCGACGGACAGATTGGAACGCATGGTCGAATCGATCGACACCAGCCCGACTTTGAGGGCGTCGTAGATGTCCATTTCGTAATTGATGGCACGGTCGAGCACTGGCTTGCCGTATTTGTGCTCGCCGATCTGCAGGTACGGCGTGTCGGTCGTGCATTCGATGAAATTGCCGGCTGAATACACCATGAACAGCCGCATTCGCTCGCCCATGATCTGACCGCCGAACAGAAACGAGACGTCGAAGCTGACGTCGGAGGCTTCCAGCGCCTTGCCTTCGTCGGCATGGATCGTGCGGATCACGCGACCGACGCGCTGCGCCGCCTGAAACATGCTCGGCGCGTTCATCAGCGTTTCGTGCTCGCCGGTTTCCGGGTTGTCGTAGCCTTCGGTCAAAATGCTCACGACCGATTGGCTGATCGACAGATTTCCCGCCGAGGCGATGGCCATGACGCGTTTTTTCGGATCCTTGAACACGTGCAGCTTGCGGAAGGTCGAGATGTTGTCGACGCCGGCATTGGTTCGCGTGTCGGCGAACATCACAAGCCCCTCGCGCACGAGAATGCCACAGCAATAGGTCATCGATTCGAGCTCCCGGGTGGGCTCACTATAACATTCTGTTTGGCAAAGCAGTCGGCACCGGCCTCTACTGCCCGACCTTAATGGCGACCTCGATCATTTCGGTGCTGGCGCCATAGCGCATGCCGCGGACCGGTGCCGCGCCGAGCGCATCGAGGCCGATGGCGACGCGTACATGCTTATCGGTCGGACAGAAGCCATGGGCCGGATCGAAGGCCACCCAGCCGAGATCGGGGACCGAGGCTTCGGCCCAGGCCCCCGCCGCCGATGCGGCCAGCGCGTCGTCGGCGCAATAATAGCCGGCGACGTAGCGGGCGGGGATGCCGAGACTGTGGGCGGCCGCGATGAAGACGTGACTGAAGTCCCGGGGCAGTCCGCGTTTTTTGGCAAAAGCCTCGGCGGCACTGGCGGCGCTATCGACATCGTTCGTGACGACCATGTCTTCGTAGAGCCGGTCGAGCAGCGCATGCAATTGCGCAAGCACGTCGCCGCCTGCGGCACTGCGGATATTTTGCGCAAAACTCCGGATCGCCGCGTCGGCCTCGGTCAGCGCGGTATCCCGTAAAAACAGGCCCGGCGCAAAGCGCTCGACCGTGCCGCGCACGACGCCGTTGGTGTTCTGGGTTTCGACCTCGCCGTCCACTTCGACCGAGAGTTCGCTCAACGGTCCATCGGCGGAGAACACGTGCGTCAGGTTGCCGAAGGCGTCCTCGTGGGCGGCGAGCCGGGCGTCGGCCGAGACATCGATGCGCCAGCGCACCACATACTGCCCCTCGTGATTACGTGGCGTCAGGCGCAATACCTGGATGACGCCGGTGGCAGGCGGATCGTATTGATACGTGTTGCGATGGACGACGCGCAGGCGCATGGCGACCAGCAATCAGTGTTCGGTAGTCAGTAATCGGAAGAGCAGGATAGCCACACGGACCTGCGATGTCCCCTGGTCTGATTACCGACTGCCGACTACCGATCACAGCAGATATTGCTGCGTGACCGCGGTACCGAGACGGTTATTGTCGTCGACGAATTCGTCGATGAATTCGTGTAATCCGCTCTGGAAAATATCGTCGATTTTGGCGTTCTCGAGCCGCGCACGTACGGTGCGGGCATGGCGCTGTGCCGGTCCCTGGCGGCCATAGGCGTTGGCAATCCGGTCGAGGTTTTGCACCAGATTCTCGTAACAACTGGCGAGCGAGCGCGGCATCTCGTCCCGCAGGATGAGCAGATCGGCGACCAGCCAGGGTTTGACGTTCTGCCGATAGACCCAGTGATAGGCGGTGAGCGCCGAAACTGTGCGCAAAATCGAAGTCCACTGAAAGTAATCGAGCGGGCCGCCGACCTTTTCGATGGCCGGCAGCAGCAGGTGGTATTTTACGTCGAGAATGCGCGCGGTGTTGTCGGCGCGCTCGATGTAGACGCCGAGCCGGGAGAACCAGTAGGCGTCGTTGCGCAGCATGGTGCGGTAGGCCGAACCGTCGAACTGTAATGAGGAACCCTGTACCCAACGCAGGAAGCGGGCGCATTCCTCGCGCGAACTTGGGCCGTTGCCCCAGCGCTTGAGCTCGAGCCACGCGGTGTTGATGGCGTCCCACATTTCGATGGTCAGCGCGGTGCGCACAGCCCGTGCATTGAGCCGCGCGCTTTCGAAGCAATTGCGAATCGACGACGGATTGCTGGTGGAAAAGGCGAGGAATTCGATCACAGTCTCCTCGTTGGCCTCCTTGTAGGTCTCGAAAAAGGCGCCGGCGCAACCTGCCGTCGCGACCGCCGATTCCCATTCATTGGTGGTGCCCACGTAAGCGAGCGGCAGCGCGGTGAGCCGTAGCGTGGTGTCGAGAATGCGCGCAATATATTCCGCACGCTCGACATAGCGGGCGAGCCAATAAAGGTTGTCGGCGGTGCGCGAAAGCATTCGTTTTAAGACGTCACTCGTACCGGCGCGTTTTCTTCAGCTTATCCAAAGGTCGTTCGTCCAAGCTTTTTCCCGGATTCAAGCCTTCAATTGTCCAAGACCCAGGTATCTTTGGTGCCTCCACCCTGGCTCGAATTGACGACCAGCGAACCCTTCTTAAGCGCCACCCGCGTCAGTCCGCCCGGCACGATGCGCGTGCGGGTGCGGCCGGAGAGAACGAATGGCCGCAAGTCGACGTGGCGCGGCGCAATGCCTTCCGCGACGCAAGTCGGGCAGGTCGAGAGCGCCAGCGTCGGCTGCGCGATGAAGTTCTTCGGGTTGGATTTGAGCTTGGCGCGGAATGCCGCAAGGCCCGCCTTGTCCGCCTTGGGTCCGATCAGCATGCCGTAGCCGCCGGAGCCATGCACTTCCTTGACGACCAGCTCTTCGAGGTGGTCGAGCACATAAGCGAGATGCTCGTCTTCGCGGCATCGCCAGGTCGGAACGTTTTTGAGGAGCGGCTCTTCGCCGAGATAGAATTTTACGATATCCGGCATGTAGCTGTAGACCGCCTTGTCGTCGGCGATGCCGGTACCGACCGCATTGGCGAGCGTAATGCTGCCGGCCTGATAGGCCGACATCAGGCCCGGCACCCCGAGCGCGCTGTCGGGGCGGAATACCAGCGGATCGAGAAAATCGTCGTCGATGCGCCGGTAGATGACGTCGACGCGCTTTAATCCTTCGGTCGTGCGCATATAGACGACGTCGCTTTTGACGACGAGGTCGCGGCCTTCGACCAGTTCGATGCCGAGCTTGTCGGCAAGAAACGAATGCTCGTAATAAGCGGAGTTGTATACGCCCGGCGTCAACAGCACGACATTCGGCTCAGTTGATGCCGCTGGCGGCGCCACCGATTTAAGCGTCTCTAAAAGCTCGTCCGGGTAATTCTCCACGGGGGCGACGCGATAACGCGAGAACAGCTCGGGAAACAGCCGCAGCATGATCTCGCGGTTCTCCAGCATGTAGGAGACCCCGGACGGCGTGCGCGCATTATCCTCCAGCACGTAAAACGTATCGGCATCGAGCCGCACGATGTCGATACCGGCGACATGAACGTAGATGTCGTAGGGTACTTTCTGGCCGTTCATCTCGGGGCGAAAAACCGGATTTTGATAGACCAGGTCTTCGGGAACGATCCCGGCCTTCAAGATTTCGCGGCGGCCGTAAACGTCCTTGATGTAGGCATTGAGAGCTTTGACGCGCTGCTCGAGGCCGCGCTGCAACGTCTCCCATTCCTTGGCCGAGATGATGCGGGGTATGACGTCGAAGGGGATCAGGCGCTCTTGCGCCTCCGGATCGCCATAGACCGCAAAGGTGATGCCGATGCGGCGAAACAGCAGCTCCGCTTCGCGGCGACGGAAATCCAGCACGTCCGGTTTGACCGCGGCGAGCCATTGCGACAGTTCGGCATAGGCCGGTCGCACGGCGTCCCCGCTGCCTCGCATTTCGTCGAACATGTCGTCCCGGGCCCGCTCCCCAGCATAAACGCTTGCGGTACCTGATACTTCAAGCAAGCTTTGCGCCAGTTTACGCGCCAAGCGCACCGGCTGATTGCCAGCCTTCATCGCATTATTGCTCATGTTTTGGGCGTTTTGACCATCGGGGCGGCGCGATTGGAACCGCAAAGACCCGTTCCCGGTTATTGGGCTGGGAAACCAGCCTATGATCGAGCCAATCCTGATCGTCGGAATCGTGATCGCGGCTACCGCCTGGTATGTTCAGCACAAATGGCGCAAGCGTCTGCGCGCCATGGCGGCGATGCGCGACGCGGCGCGCAATACCAGCGGGCTCGAGCTCCTTGCCCGGCGCTATGCGCAAGGCGAGATCGATCGCGACGAATATCTCGAGAAACGCGACGATATTCTAGCCGCGCCGGCCGTGGCGCGCAGCCGTCCCTGACTCACGCTATGTCCGGCGTCCGATGCTGGCGTCTTGAGCCGGCGGCGGCGTCGGGCTAGGAGGAGTTGAGCACCGGGGATCGCGCGAATGTCCGACGGCTTGGCCAATGGCGCCGGCAAGATCGAAGGCGGCATCGTCACCGCCGCCGTTCTCGTCATCGGCGACGAGATCTTGTCCGGCCGTACCAAAGACAAGAATATCGGTTACATCGCCGAATATCTCACCGGCATCGGCATCGACCTCAAGGAAGTCCGCGTCGTTCCCGATGAAGAGGGCGAAATCGTCGCCGCAGTAAACGCGCTGCGGGCACGCTACACCTATCTCTTCACCACCGGCGGCATCGGCCCGACCCATGACGACATTACGGCCGAATGCGTCGCCAAGGCCTTCGGCGTGCCGATCGACTACCATCCGCGCGCCCTCGAGATCATGCAGGCGCGCGTCGCGCTGACCGGCGGCGTGATGAACGAGGCGCGCATGCGGATGACGCGGGTCCCGGTCGGCGGCGAGCTCGTGCTCAACAGGATTTCCGGGGCGCCGGGTTTCTGGATCGGCAATGTGATCGTGATGGCGGGTATCCCGAGCGTGATGCAGGCGATGCTCGAATACGCAACGCCGCGGCTGAAGACCGGCGCGCGGATGCTCTCGGAAACGGTACGCGCCGATTTGCGCGAGGGCGATATCGGCACCGCGCTCGGCGAAATCGCCAAGCGCAATCCCGACGTGGTGATCGGCTCCTATCCGTTTCAGAATGAAAACGGCACAGCCAATACCAATGTCGTGGTACGCTCGCGCGATCCGGAGAAGCTCGCCGCTGTCAAGGCCGCGGTCGAGGCCATGTTCGTGCGCGTCAAGGCCGAGCTTGCCAAAGCGTGACGGTCGCGGTGCTGTGGCGGTCCTGATTCGTTTTACACCGTCATCGCGAGCGAAGCGAAGCAATCCAGCCTTTCAAGCGAGCCGATCCGGATTGCTTCGTTGCTTCGCTCCTCGCAATGACGACGTGAACAGAACCATGAACCGGCGCCGGATCTTCGCCTTATTGGCTGGCGCGCTCGCTTTCACGGCGGCGCTGATGCCGAAAGTTTTTGGCGCCGCCGCAGCGGACCAACGCTTGCAGGGCCTCGGCGTCGTCTATCTGCACGGCAAAGGCGGTTGGCCCGGCGCGTTCAATGGCGGGATCCTCGGCGCGCTGCGCGATGAGGGTGCGCTCGTCGCGACGCCGGAAATGCCGTGGTCGTTCCACCGCCGCTACGCCGCCACTTACGATCAGTCGATGGCCGAGATCGATGCCGCCGTCGCCGGGCTCAAAGCCAAGGGCGCGCGGCGGATCGTCGTCATCGGCCATTCGCTCGGCGCCAATGCGGCGATCGGCTATGCCGCGCGCCGGCCGAACGAACTCGCCGGTGTCGTGGCGTTGTCACCCGGCCATCTGCCGGAAGTCGGCGACATGCGGAGCTTCGTCGCCGATGCAGTGGCGCGCGCCAAAAAACTGGTCGCCGAGGGCAAAGGGGATATGACGCAAACATTTCCCGACATGGCTCAGGGCATCCCGCTGATCGCGCATGCGACGCCGAGCATCTATCTCAGCTGGTTCGATCCCGACGGCCCGGCGGTGATTCCGAAAAACGCCGCCGCCATCGGCGCCGCGACGCATCCGGTGCCGCTCCTCTGGGTCGTCGGCAAGCTCGATCCGATCGATCGCCGCGGTCCGCAATACGCCTTCGACGCCGCTGCGAAGAACCCGAAGAGCAAATATGTCGAGGTCTTCGCCGGCCACCTGACCACGCCGCTTGTCGCCCGCAAACAAGTAGTGGCGTGGATCAATTCGTTGTGAGCCGCGCCGCCTTCGGTTCGTACGACGCGCCTTGCCGGGGGGGAGCTGCGTACTTACTTTTCCGGACACGGCTGGTGTAGGCGGGATTAAAGCGGTGAGCGATACCGAAGCTCTGTTCAAGGTGTTGCGGCAATCCGCCGACATGGACGCCGTGGCGGCCATCGAGCGCGCCGTACGCGATGCTCCCGATCGCGAACTCTGCCGCATCAATACGCTTGTCTTCGCCGCCGACAACGGCCTCGACGAGGAGCGCACGCTGGCCGCGTTCCTGCATGCCGCGCGTCTCGGTTTGTTCGAATTGTCGTGGAACGTGCTCTGTCCCGGTTGCGGCGGCGTGCTCGAAGTGGGTTCGACGCTGAAGACCGTCAATCACGACGAATATGATTGCGGGCTTTGCGCCACCGGCTACAAGCCGACGCTCGACGAAATGGTCGAGGTGACCTTTACGGTCTCACCGCGGGTACGGCGCATCGCCGGGCATGATCCGGATACTCTGCCGGAGGTCGAATATTACCGGCAGATCTTCTGGAGCTCCGGCGTCGATCTGCCGGAAAACCTGGACAAGAGCTTCGCCGATTTCACCATCGATTCGATCGAACTGCCACCGGGCGAGCGCGCGGTGCTTTCGGTGCAGTTGCCGGCCGACTTCGTCATCGTGTTCGATCCGGTGACGCATGGCACGCAATTCATCGACATCAAGGGCGAACCGACGACCGAGCGCCAGGCACTGTCGCTGGTCTTCAACAAAGTGAAGGCGCCGACCGGGACCGTGGAGATGCGGCCCGGACCGTTGCGGCTCGCTTTGGAAAACCGCACCGACCGCCGCGTGCTGCCGGCGCTGTGGATTGCCGGCGATCAGCTGCATCACCTGCTCGGCAAGCGCAAGCCGTTCGTCACCGCAAAGCGCCTGCTCACCAACCAGACTTTTCGCGATATCTACCGCACCGACACGCTCGATATGGACCAGAAGCTCAAGATCACGAGCCTCACTTTCCTGTTCACCGATCTCAAAGGCTCAACCGCGCTCTATGAGCGTGTCGGCGATCTCGTCGCCTACGATCTGGTGCGCCAGCACTTCGGCGTGCTCCACGAAATCGTGGCGGCGGAGGCGGGCGCGGTGGTGAAGACCATCGGCGACGCGGTGATGGCCACCTTTGTCACCCCCGATCGCGCGCTCGCGGCGGCGCTGCGTATGCGCGAAGCCATGACCCGCATCAATGCCGAGCGCAAAAACGAGGATTTATTGCTCAAGATCGGCATTCACGAGGGACCCTGCCTCGCGGTTACGCTCAACAACAGCCAGGACTATTTCGGCCAGACCGTCAACGTGGCGGCGCGCGTGCAGGGTCTCGCGTCCTCGCGCGCCATCTTCGTGACCAAGCCCGTGGTGGACGATCCGCGCTCGGCAAAGATCCTGGAGGATTTGAGCCTGCAGCCGTCGCAAAAACGCGCGGCGCTGCGCGGCGTCGCCGACGAGACGGTGGTTTACGAGATTCCCTGATATAATGCGGGCAATGCCGCCGTCGCCGTCGCCCGAACTAAACAAGCCGCTAAACCCGGAAAAGATCTTTCCGGTGTCGTGGGACCAGTTTCACCGCGATTCCCGCGCGCTCGCCTGGCGGCTTTCCGACGCCGGGCCGTTCCAAGCGATCGTCTGCATCACCCGTGGCGGGCTCGTCCCCGCCGCCATCGTGGCACGCGAGCTCGGCATCCGGCTGATCGAGACGGTATGCGTCACGAGCTACGAGCATACGCGGCAGGGCGAGCTGAGGGTGCTCAAGGACGTCGCCGCAGCGGTGGTTACTTCGGGCGGCGGAGAGGGCGCCGGCGTCTTGATCGTCGACGACCTCGTCGATACCGGGCAGACCGCGAAGGTGGTGCGGGCGCTGCTGCCGCGCGCGCATTTTGCCACGGTCTATGCCAAGCCGATGGGCCGGCCCTTGGTTGACACCTTCATCACCGAAGTGTCGCAGGACACCTGGATCTATTTCCCGTGGGACACCGGGCTTGCCTTCCAGCCGCCGATCCGCGACGCCGGCCTATAGCGCCACGCATAGTGCGCGGGCCGCTCGATCCGGCTATAATGT
>DATJBH010000189.1:0-7068 GCA_035515455.1 Xanthobacteraceae bacterium | reverse complement strand
CGCCGTCGAGGCGAAGCGTTTGGCTTCTTCCGCGGCGCGGAACAACGCCGCGGCCTTGTTGATGCATTCCTGCTGCTCGAAGCCCGGATCGCTGTCGGCGACGATGCCGGCGCCGGCCTGCACATACATGATGCCGTCCTTGATCAGCGCCGTGCGCAGCACGATGCAGGTATCCATCTCCTCGCCGGCGGAGAAATATCCGACGCAGCCGGCATAGAGCGAGCGCTTTTCCTTTTCCAGTTCATCGATGATTTCCATAGAGCGCACTTTCGGCGCACCGGACACCGTGCCGGCGGGAAAGCCGGCGGCGAGCGCGTCGATGGCGTCGCGGTCGCGGCGCAATTTGCCCTCGACGTTGGAAACGATGTGCATCACCTGACTGTAACGCTCGATGAAGAATTGATCGGTCACCTTGACCGTGCCGATCTCGGCGACGCGGCCGACGTCGTTGCGGCCGAGATCGAGCAGCATCAGATGCTCGGCGCGTTCCTTGGGATCCGCCAGCAGCTCGGCTTCAAGGGCCGCATCCTCATGCGGCGTCGCGCCGCGCGGCCGCGTTCCGGCGATCGGGCGCACGGTGACGATTCCGTCGCTGGTCTTGACCAGAATCTCGGGGCTCGATCCGGCGACGGCGAAGGTCCCGAAATCGAGAAAGAACAGGTACGGCGAGGGATTGACCCGGCGCAGCGCCCGGTACAGCGAAAACGGCGGCAGCTTGAACGGCGCCTCGAAACGCTGCGACAGCACGACCTGGAAAATATCGCCCGCCGCGATGTACTCCTTGGCGCGCAGCACCATGCGCTTGAATTCGTCCGGTGCGGTATTGGAGCGCGGCGTGACATCCAGCGGACCGGTGTCGGCCTCCGCCGTCGACTTGTCGAGCGGCCGGTCGAGCGCATCGACGACGGCCGAGAGCCGCTCGATCGCGCGCGTCAACGCCGTCTTTGCGGTCACGCCGGAATGCGCCCGCACCGGCGTGACCACGGCGATCGTGTCCTTGACCGCATCGAATACGAGCACCACCGTCGGCCGCAGCAAGATCGCGTCGGGGATACCGACCGGGTCTGGTCCGGGCGCCGGCAGATCTTCCATGAGCCGCACCATGTTGTAGCCGAGATAGCCGAACACGCCCGCCGCCATCGGCGGCAGCAAAGGCGGCAGCACGATGTGGCTTTCGCTCAGGAGCTGGCGAAGCGCGGTGAGCGGTGTCTCCTCGATCGGCACGAAGGCCGCGGGGTCGGTCTGGACCGTGCGATTGATCTCGGCGTTTTTGCCGTCGACCTGGAAGATGACATCCGGGTCGAGGCCGATGATCGAATAGCGGCCGCGCACCGCGCCGCCTTCGACCGATTCCAGCAAAAAGCTCATCGGCGCCGAGCCTTCCGGCCGTGCGCCGGCGACTTTGAGGTAGGCCGAGACCGGCGTTTCCAGGTCGGCGACGAGCGTGGTCCACACGACCTGCGGCTCGCCGGCCGCGTAATGCGCGGCGAAGGATTGCGCCGAAGGCTCGATGTGCATTGCTAATTGACGCCGGGCGCGCCGGTACCCATCACCTGAGCCAGCACCGATGGATTTATTTTCGTTCCGAGATCGTTTTCCAGCCAGCCGACATACTGCCCGATCAAGTCGTCGGAGAATTGATTGCGCAGCGTGTCTTCGATGTGCTTGCCGTCGGCCGAATTGGCCTCGAACTTCGGCGTCTTGATGTCGGTCACCTCAAAGACGATCCATTGCGTCGGGCTGGCGCCGACGCTGTCGCCGAAGGCGTCCTTTGCGGTGTGGAAGATCGCTTGGGTCATATTCGGGGTAATGTCGCCGCTCGACCCGCCGCGCTTCAAATCGCTGGCGGTTTGGATGGTGAGATTGTCGGCGGCGGCGAGCGTGGCGAACGAGCTGCCGTTCTTGAGCTTGTCGAGCAGATCGGCGGCCTTGGTTTTCAGCCGCGCGGCGATCTCGTCGTCGCGCCAGCGCTCCGTCACCTGGCTCTTGACCTCGTCGAGCTTGCGATCGCGCGCCGGCGTGATGGCGGCGACGTCGTACCAGATGTAGCCGCCGTCGACGTCGATGGGGTCGTTGTCGACGCCGACATCGGAGGCGAATGCACCGCTGACGATTTCGGCGCCGTGCGGCAGATTGTCGACGAGCTTGCCGTCGGGATCGCGGCCGGAACGGTCCACGTCGATTGTGACGACGGGCAGCTTCTCCTTCTGGGCCGCTTGCTCGAGCGAGCTGCCGCCGGCGCGGTCGTCCTCGATCTTGTCGTGCAGCTCCTGGATTTGCTTCTTGGCGCGCTCGAGCGCGATTTGACTGCGCAGCTGCGGGGTCGCTTCGGCAAGCGTTTTTGTCGTCGTCGGCTCGATCTTGAGCACGGTGACCAGCACCGCGCCGAACTGGGTCTGCACCGGCGCGCTCACCTCGCCGTCCTGGAGCGAGAAGGCCGCGTCGGCCACTTTCGGATCGACCATGCTCGCCTTCGACACCGTGCCGAGGTCGATATCCTGCGGTTTGAGGCCGCGTGCGGCCGCGATATCGGTAAAGCTCGTGCCGCTCTTGATCTTGTCGGCCGCGGCTTGCGCATCGGCCATGTTCGGAAACACGATCTGCTCGATATGCCGCTTTTCCGGGGTGACGAAGCTGGCATGCTTCTCGTCATAGGTCTTTTTGATGTCGGCATCCGAAATCTGCATCCATTGCGCCAGCGACGCCGGTGTCACCGTGACGGTGTTGACCTTGCGGTATTCCGGCGCCCGGAACAGGATTTTGCGGTCGTCGAAATATTTGCTCAGCTGGTCGTCGGTCGGCTGCGAGATGGCGCCGGCCTGGGCCTGCCCGAGCGCGACATATTGGATGCTGCGTTCTTGATTTTGGAATTGATTGATGGCGTCGAGCCAGGTTTTCGGCAAGGTGACGTCGCCGGAAATCGAATCCACCAATTGCCGACGCAGCGCGATCTGCCGCTGGTTGGCGAAAAAGCTCTGCTCGGTCATGCCCATGTCACGCAGCAGCAAATCGAACCGGGCGGGATCGAATTGACCGTGCTCGTTCTGCAGCTGCGGATTGGAGGTGATGCTGCGGGACAATTCGCTGTTGGCCAGCCCCAGCCCCATTTTTTGAGCGAGCTGATCGAGCCCGGCCTGGGCGATCATCTCACTCAGCACTTGCCGGTCGAGGCCGAGCGCCTTGGCCTGGTCCGGCGGCAGCGGACGGCCGAGCTGGTGGCCGATCTGCTGCAGGCGGTCATTGTAGGTCTGCCGGAACTGGTCGCTCGAGATCTCGACCTTGCCGATACTCGCGAGCTCTCCCTGACCGAAGCCGTGAAAAATGTCGTTGATGCCCCAGATCGCGAAGCTGGCGGCGAGCGTGGTCATGACCACGGCCATCACGGTGCGGCCGAGCCAATTTTCGGAGACTTTGCGGATGCCGCGGAGCATTGGTCGGAAGCGGGGTCCAGCTGTCGGAAATGGCGGAAAGGCGGCGCACTATAAGGAGCGTGGGCGCTCGCCGCAACCGACGGGTTTCATTGCTAAAACGCCCCTTTTCCCGCTGCAATGGCTCTGCTAACGCCTCTTTGTCGCATGGCAATGGGCCAATTCAACTGAGCCGACACGATGGCGCGCCGTCCGCTGGTCGCAGGCAATTGGAAAATGAACGGGCTCTTCGCCTCGGCCGGCGAACTGCAAAAAATCATCGCCGGGGCGCGGTCATTGGCGCAAGGCGCGGCCAATGTCGATGTCATGGTCTGTCCGCCGGCGACGCTGATCGCGAGCTTTGCCAAGGCCGCGGCCGGAACCCCCGTTGCCATCGGCGGCCAGGATTGCCATCCGCAAGCTTCGGGCGCGCATACCGGCGATATTGCCGCCGAAATGCTGCGTGACGCCGGGGCAGTGGCCGTGATCGTCGGCCATTCCGAGCGCCGCCGCGATCATGGGGAGACCGACGCCCTGGTGCGCGCGAAGGCGCTGGCGGCGCGGCGCGCCGGGTTAATGGCGATCGTCTGCGTCGGCGAGACGCGCGATGAGCGCGACGGCGGTCAGGCCAGGCATGTGATTGGCCGGCAGCTTGACGGATCGCTGCCGGAAAGCGATCCGGACGCGGCGGCCAATATCGTCGTCGCCTATGAGCCGGTCTGGGCGATCGGCAGCGGACAAACGCCGACGCCGGCGGATATCGGCGACATGCACGACTTTATCCGCGCCCGCTTATGCGTGCGCTTCGGCGAGGCCGGGCACGAAATGCGCATCCTCTACGGCGGATCGGTAAAGCCGGCGAACGCCAAGGAACTGCTCTCGGCGCAAAATGTCGATGGCGCACTCGTCGGGGGTGCCAGCCTCGATGCGGCCGAGTTTCTGGCGATCGCAGCGGCCTGTCGCTGACGGTCTCATCCCGGAAGGGGAATAAGGACCGGGCCATAGAAATGCCGCGCCGGATCGTGTAGAGAGCGCGCAACTTCCTATATTGAGGCCGGCCAGGGGGCGGTTTCAGCCCCGTTTGGCCTTAGGCGGACAGCAAATGCTCAGTGTCGTCATCGTTATTCATCTTATGCTGGTGCTCGCCTTGATCGGCGTCGTCCTGCTGCAAAAGTCCGAGGGCGGCGGTCTCGTCAGCTCGACCAGCGGCTTTATGACCGGACGCGGCACGGCAAACGTTTTGTCGCGCACCACCGCGCTGCTGGCGGCCGGCTTCTTTGTCACGAGCTTGGCGCTGTCCTGGCTGGCGGGCTACGAGCACCGGCCGACCACGATCATCAATACGTCGGGACCGGCGGCGGCGGCGCCGCCAGGCCCTGCGGGTGGTCCGGCTCCCGCGGCTCCATTGAGCCCGGGCAATGGCGGCCTGCTTAACCAGTTGCAAAAGGGCATTCCGGGCTTGCCGGCGGGGTCCAATCCCAATTTCGCCCCACATGAGCCGAGCGGGCCGCAAGTGCCGCAGTCCAAGTAACGGCTAAACAGCGTGACGGCTAAGCAGCGCCGCTAACGGCAGCCGGATTGCGCTTTCGGCGGCCGATAATCACAGCGGGCAGGGCTGCAATTTCAGGCGAGACTGTCTACATAAGCGCATGGAAATGAAACGATTTCTCCGGGTGCTCGCGGGCTTCCTGCAAGGCGCGGCAGATATTCCGGAAAATCGCTCGTCGAATCGTGGAAGGGGCGCTAACCAATAGGTCCCATGGCGCGGTACATATTCATCACCGGCGGCGTGGTTTCCTCTCTTGGCAAGGGTCTCGCTTCCGCAGCGCTCGGCGCGCTCCTGCAAGCGCGCGGCTACAAGGTCCGCCTGCGCAAGCTCGATCCCTATCTCAACGTCGATCCCGGCACGATGTCGCCGTATCAGCACGGCGAGGTGTTCGTCACCGACGACGGCGCCGAGACCGATCTCGATCTCGGCCATTACGAGCGCTTCACCGGCCGCCCGGCCACCCGCCAGGACAACATCACCACCGGCCGCATCTACCAGGAGATCCTGCTGAAAGAACGCCGCGGCGACTATCTCGGCGCCACCATCCAGGTCATCCCCCACGTCACCAACGCGATCAAGGATTTCATCCGCGACGGCAACGAGGGCTTCAATTTCGTGCTGTGCGAGATCGGCGGCACCGTCGGCGATATCGAGGGCCTGCCGTATTTCGAGGCCATCCGCCAGATGGGCAACGACCTGCCGCGCGGCCATGCGATCTACATCCATCTCACGCTGATGCCGTTCATTCCCTCGGCCGGCGAGCTGAAGACCAAGCCGACCCAGCATTCGGTGCGCGAATTGCGCGCCATCGGCATCCAGCCCGATATTCTGCTGTGCCGCACCGATCGCCCGATCCCGGAGAGCGAGCGAAGGAAGCTCGCTTTATTCTGCAACGTGCGCGAAAGCGCCGTGATCGAGGCGCGCGACGTCGACAATATCTACGCGGTGCCCGAGGCCTATCACGCCGGCGGGCTCGACTCCGAGGTGCTCGCCGCCTTCGGCATCGACAATCCGCCGCCGCCCGACCTTGCCACCTGGCATCTCATCAACGAGCGCATCCGCAATCCGGAAGGCGACGTCACCATCGCCATCGTCGGCAAATATACCGGCATGAAGGACGCCTATAAGTCGCTGATCGAGGCGCTTTCGCACGGTGGCGTCGCCAACAAGGTCAAGGTCAAGCTCGACTGGATCGAAAGCGAAGTGTTCGAGAACGAGGACCCGGCGCCGTTCCTCGAGCACGTCGACGGCATTCTTGTGCCGGGCGGTTTCGGCCAGCGCGGGGCGGAGGGAAAGATCCGCGCCGCGCGCTTCGCCCGCGAGCATGACGTGCCCTATTTCGGCATCTGCTTCGGCATGCAGATGGCGGTGATCGAGGCGGCGCGCAATCTGTGCGGCATAGTGCAGGCCAATTCGACGGAGTTCGTCGCCACGCCGGAGCCGGTGGTCGGTCTGATGACCGAATGGATGAAAGGCAATGAACTGCACAAGCGCGGCGTGGGCAGCGACCTCGGCGGCACCATGCGGCTCGGCGCCTATCCCGCAATGCTCGCCCGCGGCTCGCGTGTCGCCGCGATCTACAACGCCGCCGAGATTTCCGAGCGCCACCGCCACCGCTACGAGGTCAACACCGCCTACAAGGATCGCCTCGCCCAGCACGGCATGCGGTTTTCCGGCATGTCGCCGGACGGACTATTGCCGGAGATCATCGAATACGACGATCATCCGTGGTTCATCGGTGTGCAATTTCATCCCGAGCTGAAATCGCGGCCCTTCGCGCCGCACCCGCTGTTTTCCTCCTTCATCGAGGCGGCGGTGGAGCAGTCGCGACTGGTGTAATTATCAGCCTCGCGACGCGTTGAGCGGCGGCGATATCACGTACTGATAAACCCGGACTGTAAGCGTGGCGCGCTGGAGATCCGCTTCGCTCCGAAAGCGACCGAATTGCTGCGCCACTGGGAAGTGTCGCGATGGGCCGATTTTGTTGTGAAAGTCGCCGGTGTGTCTGGCACGGATCGCATGAGCAGTATTTCTCGTCCTACTGCGGGTTAGAACGCGGCATTTACGCTGCGCAACTGATGGCTCTGAACTCAAGAAGGACGCTACGAACCG
>DATJBH010000188.1:0-19500 GCA_035515455.1 Xanthobacteraceae bacterium | reverse complement strand
CGGTGAAGGAGAGTATTGTTGTGCGTTGCCGGCGCGGAAAACTTGCGGCGCTGAGCTTGTTTGCCGCCGCAGCGCGCTGGCTCATGCCCGCCGCGCTCGCTTTGGTCTGCGCTGCCGTGCTGGCGCCGCCTTCTCCGGCATTAGCGGCATGCACTCCGGCTACCGGATCGAACGTGACGGTCACTTGCAGCGGCGCCACCTTGAATCAAGGCAACGGCACTCCGGGGAGTACGACAGGCTACGGCGACGGCACGCAGAGCGGGCTGACGCTTGGCGTGCAATCCGGCGCATCGGTGACGGGGAGCTTTCCTGGACCGCTAGGTCCGCCATTCACCACGGCCATCGGCATTTCCGTAGCAAACGGCAATGCCATTACGTTGCAGTCCGGCGCGGCGGTAACCGGCATCTCGGCAAACGGCGCCACCGGCATCGTGGCGACCAACGGCAATACGATCACGCTGCAGTCGAACGCGGCCGTGACCGGCACGAGCACAGGCATCAGCTTGGGTTCGAACAACACCGTCGACAATCTCGGCACCATCACCACCGCGGGGATCGGCGGGGTCGGCGACGTCTTCGGCATCAACGCCAGTGGGCCGCTGACGGTGAACAATTCCGGGACGATCGGAAGAGCCGACGTCGCCGATAACATTTTCGATTTGGCCGGAATTAATGCAGGCGGCGGATTCTCGCTCACCAATAGCGCCGGCGGCGTCATTTTGGGCGCTTCGGGCGTCATCGGCGTGGGTACCGGCAATGTCATCGTGAATTCCGGCCTCATCAGCGCCATCGGCGGCGGCGGAACGGGCATCGATTTTTCAGGCGATCCGGCGAGTACCGTGACGGTGACCAACAACGCGTCCGGCACCATCACCGCCGACGCCTATGGCATCAATGCCAGCACCGCCACGGTCTCGAATTACGGCACGATTTCGGCTCCGACCTTCGGCGGCACGGGCGTCAACGCCAACAACTTGACGCTGACCAACTACGCGTCCGGCATCATCAGCGGCGATGGCGGCGCCATTTCCGGATCGATGACGCCGACCCTGACGATCACGAACTTCGGGACCATTTCGGGCGGTATCGACGCGGCCTCTGGCGCCATATCCGGCAATGTCGTCAATGTAACGAATTCCGGCACCATATCGGTCGCCAGCGGCAGCGGCGGCTCGGCGATTTCGATGGCAAGCGGCAGCGTCACCAATAATGCCGGCGGCTCGATCACCGGTGACTTCGACACCATCGCGTCCGAGGGCAACACCACGATATTCAACGCCGGCACCATTTCGGCGGCAAGCGGCGACGCCATCCTGTTTGCCTTCTTCGGCGGCAATACGCTGACCATCGCGCCGACAAGCGTCATCAACGGCAACGTGGTGGCTACCGGCACCGACACTTTCCAGCTCGGCGGCACCGGTACTGGCACATTCGACCTCAGCACGATAGGTCCGGCCCAGCAGTATGAGGGCTTCGATACCTTCAACGTCATCGGTGCCACCTGGACGGCGATCAATACGTTCGCGCAGAACAGTCCGTGGACCGTGCAGGGCGGCACATTCTTGGTGAACGGCGATCTCTCGTCAGCGTCGAGCCTGACGGTTACCGGTGGCACGCTCGGCGGCATTGGCACGGTCGGCGATACGCAGATCGACGGCGGCGGCACACTGGCGCCCGGCAGCGGTTCGCCCTCCGGCACTCTCACGGTAAGCGGCAACCTCGCCTTCAATACCGGCAGCTTCTACGCCATTCAAATCGCCCCGGGCGCGGGCAACAATTCCAAGACTGTCGTGAACGGCACGGCCACGCTCGGCGGCAACGGCACCGTTGTGGTGACGCCCCAGGTCGGAAACTACAATTCGACCGTTTATCAGATCCTGACGACTCCGGCGCCCGTTGATCTCATCGGCACTTTCGCCGGCCTGACCGTGAACGGCAATGTTAATGGCACCGCAACGCTCAACTACGTGATGGATCCCGGCGACGTCGATCTTGTTATTTCCGGCAGCATCCTTTTCACGCCGCCGTCCGGGGCAAACCAAAACCAGCAGAACGTCCTCAACGGCCTCAACGACGCGATCCTTGCCGGTGACGTGATTCCACCCAATTTTCAAAACCTCGCCACTCTTCCAGGCCCCGTTCTGCTCAATGATTTGACGCAGCTGTCCGGCGAGGACGCCACCGGCGCGCAGAAGAGCGCCTTCCAGCTGATGCAGGACTTTCTCAATCTGCTCACGGACCCGTCATCGGACGGGCAGGGTGGCGGCGCCGCCGGCCAGGTGAGCCAGTTTGCGCCGGAGCAGGACGCCAGCTTGCCGCCCGACATTGCGCTTGCCTATGCGCATGCGCTGCATAAGAAGCCGCCGCCGTCGTCACAGCCGCAGCCGCAGGATTTTGAGCAGCGCTGGAGCGGCTGGGCGTCCGGCTTCGGCGGCTCGGGCAGGTATGACGGCAATGCAGCGGTCGGCTCAACCAATGTGACTGCGAACGACTACGGCTATGCCGCGGGCATGACCTATCACGTCACGCCGGGGACGGATTACGGCTTTGCGCTCGCCGGCGGCGGCACCAATTGGAATCTCGCGCAGTCGCTCGGCGGCGGGCGCAGCGATGCCTTCCAGGCCGGCGTCTATGGCACCACGCATTTCGGGCCGGCCTACCTCTCGGGCGCACTGGCTTTCGCCAATCACTGGTTTTCGACCAACCGCATCGCGGTCGGCGACAATCTCACCGCCAAGTTCGAGGGCCAGAGTTATGCCGCTCGCGGCGAGGCTGGCTACCGCTTCGGTCTGCCGGTCACCGGCACCATCATCGGCGTCACGCCTTATGCCGCCGTGCAGGTGCAGGACTTCCACACCCCGGGCTACAGCGAGACCGATCTCTCCGGCGGCGGCTTCGGCCTGAGCTACGCCTCGGTGAATGCCACCGATACAAGAAGCGAGCTCGGCGCGCGGTTCGACAATCTGACCGTCTGGGACGGCACGCCGCTCGTTCTGCGTGGCCGCCTCGCCTGGGCCCACGACTGGGTCTCTAATCCGGCACTCGGCGCGGTGTTCCAGGCGCTGCCGGGATCGAACTTCACCGTCAACGGCGCCGCGCCGCCGAAGAACGCGGCGCTGACCACGGCGGGCGCCGAACTGCATCTCACCGCCAACTGGACGGCGATGGCGAAATTCGACGGCGAATTCGGCTCGGGCGCGCAGACTTATGCCGGCACCGGGACGATCCGCTATTCGTGGTGAGTTGAGGTTAGTCTAATCCTGAGCGACGTGACCGCTGGTGCGGATTGTTTGCTGCCGATCGCCGAAGAATCTTGCTCCAACCTCGAGGAACTTCTGCGGATTGACCGGCTCGCCGTTGATGCGCGTCTCGTAATGCAGATGCGGCCCGGTCGAGCGTCCGGTCGAGCCAATCTGCCCGACCACCTGGCCGATATGGACTTCCTCGCCGACATGCACGTCGATCCGGGACAGATGGCCGTAGCGTGTCGCCAGTCCGTTGCCATGGTCGATCTCGACCAGGTTGCCGTAACCGCCGTCCCATCCGGCGATGCTCACGCGCCCGGCGGCCGTTGCATGGACCGCCTCGCCAGGCTCGCCGCGAATGTCCATGCCGGTGTGCATTGCCGGCTCATGCAGGAACGGATCCTCGCGCACGCCGAACGGTGAGGTCTCGTCGATCTCGCCGCTCACCGGCTTGCGGATGGGCACGCCGCGCAGCGTGTCGTTGAGCTGGGCGACTTCGGAACGCGCCAGATTGACGCGAAGCAGTGTGCGGGCAAATTCGTCACTGGCCGGCGGCAGCCTGACCGGAACGAAGGGACCGCCGGTATTCCGCGCGGCCTCGACCTTCAGCCCAAGCTGGTCGAGGACGCCGCGGATGCGGTGCGCCGCGGTTTCGTAGCGTTCATCCAGCGTGCCGAGCGCCAACGATTGCCGGCGATCGATGCGATCGAGCGAAGCCTCCATACGGTCCAGCGTCACGCCGATGCTGGATTGACGGCCGGGATCGCGCCGCGGCGACTCGATGCCCGGGCCACGGGCTCCTCGCAAGGCCGCGCCCCCGATCGAGCCGGTGGCCACCGGATCCGCCAGGTTGCCCAATGCTGCGGCACGGGATTCCAACGTCGCTTGCCGCCGCGTCAGCTCGTCGAGCTTGTGTTCGAATTGCTCCTGGTTGAGCAATTGGCGGCTGGTGGTGCGGTCGATCTGGGCGCGCAATTCGGCGATGCGGTCCTCGTAGCCGAACTGCTGCTGCGCCTGTCGCGCGATCAGCGTGCGCAGCACGTCGTCGCGAAAGGCGAGATAGGTCGCCGCCGTGATCGACCAGCCGGCCATGATCACGACGGTGCCGACCGCGATCCAGAATGCGACCGGACCGAATCTGATTTGGCGTCCGGCGTGGGCGATGGTGTAGGCGCGCGCCGCCGGTCCGACCGGGTTGCGCGTCCGCGGCTCGTGATGGCAGGCGGCCTCGCGTGAAGCGGGGAGCGCCGTAGGTTTCCCCGGCTGCAGCGTGGAATGCTTGGCTGTGGCGGCCTGCGACGACCGAGACGCTGTCCGCTGCGACATTGCCGCTCCCACCCAGACCGGGAGCGGATATGAGAGGTTTATGGTTAATATTCAGGAAACCGGAAGCATCGATTTGGAGGCATTTTGTAACCTCGGTAAACGTTTCGGCAATGGAGGTCGGGTCGCTACAGCGCTTTGACCGCCGCCAGCACCGCCGCGGCATGGCCGTCGACCGAAACTTTCCTCCAGACCTCGGCAATGCGCTGATCGGGACCGATCAGGAAGGTGCTGCGCACGACGCCGAAGAATTTTCGGCCGTACATCGATTTTTCCTGCCACACGCCATAGGCCTTAAGCGTTTCATGGCTCTCGTCCGCAGCCAATGCGACAGTGAGTTTGTACTTGGCTTTGAAGGCCTCAAGCGCTCGGACTGGATCGGCGGAAACGCCGAGGATATCGGCCCCGGCGCGGCTGAATTCCTTTTGCAGTCGCGAGAAATCGATCGCCTCCTTGGTGCAGCCGGTCGTGTCGGCCCGCGGATAGAAATAGAGTACCAGCACGCGGCCGGCGAAATCGGCCAGGCCGACCTTGTCCCCGCCGGCGCAGGGCAGGCTGAAATTCGGCGCCTTGGCGCCCGCCGCGAGGCCGATTTGGGCGGCTTTTTTGGCGTCCTTTTTCCGCGCTCTGTCCTTGCTGCGGGAGTTGTTTCGGCTGATCCGCGATGCCGTCTTGCGCGCTGGCTTTTGCGCCATGTGCCTTCCTTTCGACGCTTTCCCAAGGCCTTCTCTAACCCCAGAATACGCCCGCGAGCAGGGGTGTCGATCGCTCACGGGACGCTATTCTGCCGGCTTTAGCGTCATGACGGCGCCACTAGGGGACGGCCCGAGCGGGCATGGCGAACCAAGACAGGCAAAGTGCGGCGCCCCCGCGTTGGGAACGCACGGGTCACCCGCGGCGGCGGGGTAACCTCGCGGCAGCGCACCGCGGCGAACGCTGGGGCGACGGCCGCTACTTGGCCGCTTACCGACGGCTGCTCGCGCGGCATCAGCGCCTGATCCGGCGGGTCGCCATCAGTTCGGTCGTCGTCATCGGGCTGTTCGCCGTCGCCGTCGGCGGCCTGTGGTGGCGTCTTTCCAGCGGACCGATCCAGGTTGATATTTTCACGCCATGGCTGGTGTCCGCCATCGAGGAGAATTTCGGCAGCCACGAGCGCGTCGAAGTCGGCGGCACCCAGATCGAGCGCACCGCGCACGGCGCCGCGGTGCGGGTACGCGACATCGTGGTCCGCGATCCCGACGGCACGGTGGTGGCGAGCGCGCCGAAAGCGGAGATCCACGTCTCCGGCTTGAGCCTGTTCAGCGGTCATATGCGCGCCGAAAGCCTCAATCTGGTCGGCGCAACGATGGCCGTGCGTATCGAGCCGAACGGCAGCGTCACGGTCTTTGCCTCCGACGCCGACAAGCATCCGATTGCCACCGCCAAAGTGCCGGCTGTCGGTGTCGCCACGCGTTATGGCGTCAAACAGGACAAGATCGAATCCCACGCGGCCGCACCCGCCGCGCCTGCGGTGCGGGCACCGCTGGTCGCTGCGCCGGCGGGCCACTCGGCCTTGCCGCGACCGCCCACCGACAGCATTGCTGCGCTGTTGTCGTGGCTCGATGGCATCGGCCAGTCCGGGCTCGACGGCCACGATTTGCGCGAGCTTGGACTGAAAGACGGCACGTTGACCGTCGACGACGAGCGCACCGGCAAGCGCTGGACGTTTGAGGATATCAGCCTGAGCATCCAGCGGCCGCACAGCGGCGGCATCGTCGTCACGGTGGGCTCGGCCAATCCGGAACGCCCGTGGGGGCTCACGGCCGCGATCAAGCCGATGGAGGACGGCTTCCGCAGCATTGCGCTGGAGGCCCGGCAAGTATCGGCCGACGACTTGTTGCTGGCGTCTCGGTTCGGCGACGGAACTTTGCAGTTGGACGTGCCGCTGTCGGCGAGCTTGCGGGGCGTGATCGGTCCGAGCGGCGTGCCGCAATCGCTCACCGGCCGCGTCGTCGCCGACGCGGGCTATTTCAACGACGGCGACAATACCGACGGCCGCATCGACCTCGACCACGCCGAATTCAAGATCAATTGGGACGCCGGCAGCCGTGTGCTCACGGTGCCGTTTCAGATCCTTTCCGGCGGTAACCGCATTACGCTGCTGGGCCAGGTCGAAGCGCCCGCGCAACCGCCGGGGCCGTGGCTGTTCCGCATCGGCGGCGGCTCCATCGTGCTCAATTCGCCGACCGAACAGGGCAATGCGCTTGTTCTCAATAATATCGCGATGAGCGGCCGCTTCGATCCGGTGAAGAAACGTTTTGTGGTCGAGCACGGCGAAATCGGCAACGGTGATGTCGGCGTCGCATTGTCGGGGAACGCCGATTATTCCAGTGGCGATCTTCACTTGGCCGCCGGCCTTGCGGCAACGCGCATGTCCGCCGATGCCTTAAAGCGGCTGTGGCCGGTGTTCATCGTTCCCAAGGTTCGCGACTGGTTCGAGGAGCATCTGCTCAGCGGTGATGTCGAGCGGGTCATTATCGGGGTGAATTCGCCGCTCGAAAACCTCAAAGCAAGCGGCCCGCCGGTACCGGACGATGGACTGACGCTCGATGCCGTGGCGACCAATTGCGTGATCCGGCCGGTGGCCGGCCTGCCGGCACTGCACGATGCCGATCTCACCGTTCACATCGTCGGCCGCGACGCGCAGATTGCGCTCAGCAAGGCGTCGGCCGATCTGCCTTCCGGCCGTAGACTGCTTCTGTCATCCGGCTTGTTCGAAGTGCCCGATACCGCGCCACATGCGCCGCCCGCGAATGTCCACTTCAAGCTCGACGGCCCGGTGCCGGCCGCCGTCGAGCTTTTGGGCATGGACCGCCTGCGCGAGGCCGCCCAGGTGCCGTTCGATCCGACGACGACCCACGGCAACATGAGCGCGCTGGTCGCTTTGGCGATGCCGCTCAAGCCCGATCTGCCGCCGGGATCGACCAATTACGCGATCAGCGTGGACGCCACGAACTTTGCCGCCGAGCACATGATCATGGGGCAGAAGGTCGAGGCCGCCGATCTCAAAGTCAGCGCCAACAATCAGGGCTTCGCGATCAGAGGCGACGTCAAGATCGGCGGCTCACCGGCCAATCTCGATTACCGTCAATTGCACGGCGACAGCGAAGCCGACGTCCACATTCAAGGCATGCTCGACGAGGCCATGCGCAATAATCTTGGCCTCGATCCGTCGAATACCATCAGCGGCGCCATTCCCATCGACATCCTTGGCAAGGTCGCTACGTCCTCGGAGCACGACGGTCGCTTCTCCGTCGCGGCCGACCTGACGTCGGCGCAGATCGACGGCTTCCTGCCGGGTTGGGTCAAGCAGTCCGGCAAACCGGCGCGTGCGACTTTCACCGTGACCACCACGCCACAGTCCGTCCACATCGGCGATCTGTTGATCGAAGGCGCGGGCGGCGGCGTCAAAGGCACTATCGAGCTCGACGGCTCAGGCGCGCTGCAATCGGCGGATTTTCCCGCCTATGGCTTTTCCGACGGCGACCACGTCAGCCTCAAGGTGGTTCGAGGCCCCGACGGCGTGCTGCATGCGGTAATGCGCGGTGATGCGTATGATGGCCGCGGCTTCATCAAGACGATGACCGGCGGACCGACGGCGGCGCAATCCGACAGCCACAAGCCGCCCGACATCGATCTCGACATGAAGCTTGGCGCCGTGCTCGGCTTCAATGGCGAGGCATTGCGCGGTCTCGAAATGAAGTTGTCGCGGCGCGGCGGCGAGGTGCGCAGCCTCGGGCTAACCGCCAAGATCGGCCAGGACGGCGCGCTCAGCGGCGATTTACGCAATGCGGGCGGCCGGCGCGCAATCGACATCGAGTCTACCGACGCCGGCGCCCTGTTGCGCTTCGCCGACATCTATTCGCGGATGGACGGCGGCCAACTGTCGACGGTCATGGATCCGCCCTCGGCGAACAATCCGGCTCAGCTTGGACGATTAAGTGTCCGCAACTTCATGGTCCACGACGAGTCCCAGCTCGAGCAGGCGGTTTCCAACGGCAGTCCGCTGCCGCGCAACAATATGTTCTTCTCGGGCATGAAGGTGGACTTCACCCGCTCGGCGGGGCGGATCGCGCTGCGCGACGGGGTGGTGCGCGGTCCGGTGCTCGGCGGCACCATCGACGGCTTTATCGATTACGCCAGTGACAGTGTGCACCTGCGCGGCACGCTGATCCCGCTCTATGGCGCCAACAATCTGCTCGGCCAGCTGCCGGTCGTCGGGCTGTTTCTCGGCGGCGAAAAAGAGGGCCTGCTTGGCATCACCTACGAAGTGGTGGGCAAGCCCGGTAAGCCGGTGCTTCACGTCAATCCGCTCTCCGCGCTCGCGCCTGGCTTGTTGCGCAAGGTGTTCGAATTTCCCGCG
This sequence comes from Xanthobacteraceae bacterium, assembly GCA_035515455.1. Lineage (GTDB taxonomy): Bacteria > Pseudomonadota > Alphaproteobacteria > Rhizobiales > Xanthobacteraceae > BOG-931. Next base: position 10,530 of record DATJBH010000188.1, on the reverse strand, counting down.
ACAAGTCCTTCAAGCGTCCCCAATGCCGCCGACACGACCGGTGCCGTCGACAACAATATCGGCACCAATCACTGAACAGGTTTGGTCGAGCCGTCGCGTCACACCGGCTTGAGCAAGACGTGACGCTTGCGGCCAAGCGAAAGTTTGATCGCGCCATCCGCCGTGATGTCCCGCTCGGTGAGCTCGGCCATCTCGTTGGTCACGCGCGTATCGTTGACCATGACCGCGTTGTTGGCGATGGCGCGGCGTACCTCACCGTTCGAGGCGGCCAAGCCCGCCTTGATAAATGCGGCGCGCACGCCGATCCCCGCCTGCAGCTCGGATCGCGCGACTTCGACCGTCGGCAGGCTGGCGCCGAGGCCGCCTTCCTCGAATGTGGTGCGCGCGGTCGCGGCGGCTTCCTCGGCGGCCGGACGGCCGTGCACGAGCGCGGTGGCTTCGGTCGCGAGAATTTTCTTCGCCTCGTTGATCTCGGCGCCTTTGAGTGCGCCGAGGCGCTCGATCTCGCCAAGCGGCAGAACCGTGAACAATTTCAGAAAGCGGCCGACGTCGGCATCTTCGGTGTTGCGCCAATATTGCCAGTATTCGTAGGCGCTGACCTGATCGGCGTTGAGCCACACCGCGCCGGCCGCGGTCTTGCCCATTTTGGCGCCCGACGACGTCGTGATCAGCGGCGAGGTAAGCGCGAAAAACTGCGCATTGTGCAGCCGGCGGCCGAGATCGATGCCGTTGACGATGTTACCCCATTGGTCGGAACCGCCCATCTGCAGCACGCAGCCGTAACGCCGATGGAGTTCGACGAAATCGTAAGCTTGCAGGATCATGTAGTTGAATTCGAGAAACGACAGTTCCTGCTGGCGTTCCAGCCGCAGCTTGACCGAATCGAAAGCGAGCATCCGGTTGATGGAGAAGTGGCGGCCGACGTCGCGCAGGAAATCGATGTAATTGAGCTTGTTGAGCCAGTCGGCATTGTTGGCCATGATCGCGTTGCCGCCGACGTCTTCGAATTTCAAGAATCTGGTGAAAATCGCGCGAATGCCCTTGAGGTTGTCGTTGATGGCGTCGTCCGTCAAAAGCCGCCGGCTTTCGTCCTTGCCGGAAGGGTCGCCGACGCGGGTGGTGCCGCCGCCCATCAGCGCGATCGGCCGGTGGCCGGTCTGCTGCAGCCAGTACAACAGCATGATCGGCAGCAGCGAGCCGACATGCAGCGACGGCGCGGTACAGTCGAAGCCGATATAGGCGGTGATCATCGATGACCGCGCCAGCGCGTCCAAGGCCTCGGGCTCCGAGACCTGATGGATGAAGCCTCGCTCGGCAAGGACATTGAGAAAATCGGACTTGTACGTGCTCATCGACGTAACGGCTATGTTTTTAAGGGTTTACTGACGGCGGCGCTGGTGTAACAGGTCTGGAAGGCGATTCAAAGAACGCCTCCGGAAAACGTCTCGATGTCCGAACAAACGTCCTTCGACCTGCCGTCTGCGGTCCGGCCCGACACTTCCGTGCTGGCAATCGGCCTGATGAGCGGCACTTCGCAGGACGGCGTCGATATCGCCTTGATCGACACTGACGGCGAGTCCATTGCGCAGTTCGGCCCGACCGCGTCGCGGCCTTATACCGAACCCGAGCGCACGCTGCTGCGCCGCGCCACCGCCGTCGCGGCGAACCTGACCGATCGCGCGGCGCGGCCTGGTCTCGTTGCTGAGGCGGAGCAATTCATCAATGACGCCCACGGTGAGGCGGTGGAGGCATTTCTCGCTGCCAATGCGCTTGAAGCCAGCAGCATTGCCGCAGTCGGATTTCACGGCCAGACGCTGCTGCACCGGCCGGAGCGCCGGTTGACGCTGCAAATCGGCGATGGCGCCGTCTTGGCGAAGCGGCTCGGCGTTCCTGTGGTGTACGATTTTCGCGCCGCCGATGTCGCCGCCGGCGGGCAGGGGGCGCCGCTGGTGCCGATCTATCATCGCGCCCTGGTGCGCCGCGCAAGCCTGCGCGAGCCGATCGCGGTGCTCAATATCGGCGGCGTCGCCAATGTGACCTTCATCGATGGCGACGACTTGATCGCCTGCGACACCGGCCCCGGCAATGCCTTGATCGACGATTTCCTGCGGCTGCGCACCGGGCAGCCGCTCGACATCGACGGTCGCTCCGCCGCTGCGGGACGGGTCGACGAAGCGACGATCGCGCGCCTCCTGGCGCATCCTTTTTTCGCGCTGCCGCCGCCGAAATCGCTCGACCGCAATGACTTCCGCGGCTTTGTCGGCGATGCGCTCGACGACAGCAGCGTCGAGGACGGCGCCGCGACACTGACCGCACTGACCGCGGCGGCGGTGGCGCGCGTCGTGCCGCATCTGCCGCGCGCGCCGGCAAACTGGATCGTCGCCGGTGGCGGCGCGCGCAATCCGACGCTGATGCGCATGCTCGCCGAGCGGATTAAACCTGCGCGCATCGCAACAGCCCATGAGCTCGGCTGGTCGATCGATTCCTTGGAAGCGCAGGCCTTTGCCTATCTCGCGGTGCGTTCGCTGCGCGGCCTGCCGATCACCTTTCCTGGCACCACCGGCGTGCCACGCCCGCTGCCCGGCGGAATCGTGGCGCGGCCGTGAGGTAGGAGCGCGGCTTCATAACGGGCGCGTTCAGACCTTGAAAAACTTGCGCGCATGCGCGACGGCTTCGGAGCGGGTGCCGATCCAGATGTCATCGGCGGCCTTGGCGATCTCGATCACCCGCTCATACATGGCGAGGCCGGGCTGGCGGCCGAACACATGGGTGTGCACGGCAGGATCCATGCGCACCGCGCCGGTTTCGCGCTCGCGCACGCTGTTGAGCCAATCCTCGAAGATCTCGACATAGACGCGCGGCGAATTGCCGTGCCGCATATAAAGCGGCAGGTCGTTGACTTCGGTGTTGTTGGGAAAGGCGACGATCGAACGCGAAGGGAAGCGCACCAGATAGGGCAGGTCGTCGTTGAGCGTGTCGCCGTGCCATTCGTAACCGGCTTCGGCAAGGAGCCGCGGCGAGCGCAGGCTCGGCGTGCTGCGCGGCGAGATCCAGCCGCGCGGGCGTTTGCCGGTCGCCCGCTCGATCACCTCGGTGGTGCGCCGGATGTTCTCCCGCTCCTCCTCCTCGGTGAGGTAGGCCGGGATCATATCCATCGTGTAGGAATGTGCGACGACCTCGTGGCCGGCGTCGGCGATCTTGCGCACCGTGTCGGGATAGCGCTCGGCCATGATGCCGCTGACATTGACGGTGGCCTTGACCGCCTGTCGCGCCAGCACGTCGAGGATGCGGAAAATGCCGCGCCGGTGGCCGTATTCGGCGAAGCCCACGGCATTGAGATCGGGCACGCCGGCGCGCAACGGGTTGCCCATCGGGCCGATGCCCGGCCACTTGTCGTCGGACCACCATTCGAACGACACGCGAAAGAATACGGCGATGCGCTTGCCGGCCGGCCAGCGGAAATCTTCCGGTAATGCGATCTCGGTAGCGCCGGCGTGAATATCCAATGCAGTCACACATTCCTCCCGTTGGAACGCGCGCGCCCATCGTGTCGCGACGTTTTGCTGTTCGGTCAGCCGATCTAGACGCCTCGCTGCCAAGAGAAAACGATCGAATCTCAAAAGCTAGGAAAAGTCGGTTGCTTCGGCGCGAATGCCGAGAGTGTCAATCGATCAGAAAAACGCCTTTGCCGCTGGTTTGCCGATCGAACAGCCGGTAGGCCTCGTCGGCCTGATCAAGCCGCCAGCGGTGAGTGAACAGGTGATCGACGTCGATCTTGCGGTCGGCGATAAAGCGCGCGCAATCGGCCTGTCCGGTGGTGGAAAAAGTCCACGAGCCGATAATGGTGAGCTGCTTGCGCAGCATCTGCGGACTGACGTCAATGGTCACGTCGCCGCCTTCGCCGACGAAACAGGCCGTGCCCCAGGCCCGCGCGCCGCGTACCGCGATCAGCCGGCCGTCCGCCGTGCCCGAGGTGTCGAGGGTCAAATCGGCGCCTGCGCCGTGGGTGAGCACCCTGATCGCGGCGACGGCGTCGTCCGCCTTGGGATCGATCACAGCGTCGGCACCGAACTCCTTGGCGCGTGACAGCCGTTCGGCGCCGATGTCGAGCGCGATGACACGGGCGCCCATGTCGACCGCAAGCTGGGTCGCCGACAGGCCGACCGGTCCCTGGCCGATCACCGCAATGGTATCGCCGCCGGCGAGCCGCATCCGGCGCAGCGCCTGATAGGCGGTGCCGGTGCCGCAGGAAATCGCCGCGCCGGTCGCAAAGCTCAATTCGCCCGGCAGCGGCACCAGCGTCGACGCCGGGACCTTCATGTAAGGCGCATGCGCGCCGTGTCCGGTGATGCCGTAGACGGTGCTGCCGCTCGCGCACATCTGGGTCCAGCCGGTGCGGCAGTGCTGGCAGGTGCCGCAGCCGGCATAATGATGCACCATCACGCGCATGCCGGCGCGGGCGATGCGCTCGTCGACGGCGCTGCCGACCGCCTCGACCACGCCGCAGGGCTCATGGCCGGCGATCACCGGGCCTGAGACCTTGCCGAGCCCCAAAGCGGCGGAGCCGCCCGCGGCGCGATAAGGTTTGAGATCGCTGCCGCACATGCCCGACGCCTTGATCGCGACGATAACGTCGTGCGGTCCCGGCGTCGGATCGGGGAAGTCGGCGAGCGCGAGCTTGCGCTCGCCGAGGAATGTCACGCCGCGCATGTGCGGTTGCGGCCGCCGCTCATTTGGCAGCCACCTCTTTGAGCGGATCCTTCACCGCCGGGAAGGTCTTGAACTCGATCGCCCACGGCTCGCCATTCACCATCTGCACTTTGCGGATATAGATGTTCTGCACCACGTCGCGGGTCTGCGGATCGATCGACATCGGGCCGCGCGGGCTCTCCCACTTCATGCCCTTCATGGCGCCGATGATCGCGTCGGCATCGGTCTTGCCGTTGGTGGCTTTGAGCGCGGCATAAATCAGGTGCATGCCGTCATAACCGCCAACCGAGATGAAATTGGCGCGGTGGCCGGTCGCTTTTTTGTACGCCGCGACATAGTCCTTGTTGAGCTGGGAGGGATGCGCGGCCGAATACAATCCGGCGGTGACGACACCGACGAGCGTATCGCCGGTGGTCGGCAGATCGTCATCGTCGACGATGTCGCCGGGCCCGATCAGCTTGATGCCGGATTTCTCCAGGCCGCGCTCGGCGAACTGCTTGGCAAAGGGGCCGGCCTGACCGGCGGGGACGAAGACGAACAGCGTGTCCGGTTGCAGGTCGTGGGCGCGCTGCAGGAACGGCGAAAAGTCCGGATTGGCGAGCGGCACTTTGAGCGTGTCGAGGATTTGGCCGCCGCCTTTGGTGAAGTGGTCGGCGAAGACCTTGCCCGCTTCGGCGCCCGGCGCCCAATCGGACAGGATGGAAACGGCTCTCTTGCTGCCGTTCTCGATCGCCCAATCGGCGATGATGCCGGACTGCTGGCCGAGCGTGAAACTGGTGCGCACGTAGTACGGCGATTTTTCCGTCACGATTGAGGTGCCCGATACCACGACCACGGTCGGCACTTTCGCCTGCGTGGCGATCGGCGCCATGGCCATGGCGCTCGGCGTCAATCCGGCACCGAGAAAATTGACATGGTCATTGACGATCAGCTCCTGCGCCAGCCGCTTGGCGTTATCCGGCACGCTCTGGTCGTCTTTGATGATCAGCTCGACCTTCTTGCCGGCGACGGTGTCGCCGTGCTGTGCGATGTAGAGATGCATGGCATCGGAAATTTCCCGCCCGACCGCGCCCGAGGTCCCGGTCATCGGCACCACGACGCCGATCTTGACCGTGTTGTTGTTGGAGTCTTGCGCGGCGGCGCCGCGCGCACCTAAGCCGATGACAAGGCTGGCGGCGATGGCGATGCCCCCGGCCATAAGATGCTTGTAACGCATGATAATCCCCCCGATCCGGTCCAGTAGGCTTCTATGAAACTATTGAACGACCGGGACGCGCCGATTGCAATACTCTCGCGCAAATTGCGCCTAGCCAAATGTCAACTTGCCGCAAAGATCGTTTTTTTGCTCTGCGTTGTTTGGCTCGCCGTTGTTTCCTGCCTACATCTGGGGAGCGGGTAGATCTCGGCGGCGCTCAAGCCGCGCTGTTGGCCCGGCCACCTTTGGCGCCGAGCCGCTTGTCGAGATATTGGCTGATGGACTGCATCAGCGGCTCGACCTTGCCGTCGAAAAAGTGGTTGGCGCCGGGAACGATTTTTTGCTCGATGACGATGCCCTTCTGCGTCTTGAGCTTCTCGACGAGGTTCGTCACATCGCGATGCGGCACCACGGCATCCTTGTCGCCATGGATGATCAGGCCCGACGACGGGCAGGGCGCCAGGAACGAGAAATCGTACAGGTTGGCCGGCGGCGCGATGGAGATGAAACCCTCGATCTCCGGCCGCCGCATCAGAAGCTGCATGCCGATCCAGGCGCCGAACGAGAAGCCTGCGATCCAGCAGCTGCGCGCCTCGGTATTGACCGATTGCGCCCAGTCGAGCGCGGACGCGGCATCGGACAATTCGCCGATGCCATGGTCGAAGCCGCCTTGGCTGCGCCCGACGCCGCGAAAATTAAAGCGCAGCGCCGAGAAGCCGCGGTGCACGAAGGCATAATAGATCTGATAGACGATCTGGTGGTTCATCGTGCCGCCGAACTGCGGATGTGGATGCAATACGATGCCGATCGGCGCGTTTTTCTGCCGCGCCGGGTGGTAGCGGCCTTCGATTCGGCCGGCCGGCCCCGTAAAAATGACTTCGGGCATCTGTTGAAACCTCGATTAGTGCGAAAGACCGCTCAACGGCCTCGTGGTCCTGCTCTGCGAGCGCAACAAAATGACTCGCGGGCGCGCAAGCTTGACGTTGCCGTTCGCTGCACGTAACTATTTATAACCACTTCATTTTTTCGCAACGGGCGACGTGCTTTAACCGGCGGAAGCATTGGGTCGCGACTTCTAGCACAGGCCGGGGGCCAAAAAGCAAGCATAACCAGCATGCCCGAGCGCAGCTATTTCGATTGGAACGCGACCGCGCCACTGCGGGCCGAGGCCAGGGCGGCTCTTGCCGAGGCGCTTTCGCTTCCCGGCAACCCGTCCTCGGTGCACGCCGAAGGCCGCGCCGCGCGCCGCCTGATCGAAACGGCGCGCGAGGAGGTCGCAGCGCTGGTTGGAGCTCGCGCCGGCGACGTGTTCTTCACCTCGGGTGGCACCGAAGCCAACATGCTGGCGCTTACGCCTGAGATCGAACTCGCCGGCGACAAGCGGCCGCGTTCAAGGCTTTTGCTCTCGGCCGTCGAGCACGTTTCGGTGCGCGCGGGCGGCCGCTTCGCGCGCGAAGCGATCGAGGAGGTGCCGGTCGATGCCGAGGGCCGGCTCGACTTGGCCGCGCTAGCCGGCGCCGTTGCCAGATCGCCGCGGCCGCTTCTTTCCCTGATGCTCGCCAATAACGAAACCGGCGTCATTCAGCCGGTCGCCGAGGCCGCCGCCATTGTGCGGGCGGCCGGCGGCCTTATCCACGTTGACGCGGTGCAGGCGGCGGGCCGCATCGATTGCGATCTGGCCGTGCTCGGCGCCGATATGCTGACGCTGTCAGCTCACAAGATCGGCGGCCCCAAAGGCATCGGCGCGCTGGTCCGTCGCAGCGACGACATTCATATTCCCGAGCCGCTGATCCGTGGCGGCGGCCAAGAACGGGGGTTGCGCGCCGGCACCGAGAATGTCGCCGGCATCGCTGCCTTCGGCGCCGCCGCGGCCGTGGCGCGCCGCCAGCGCGCCACCGAGGCTGCGCACATGCTGGCGTTGCGCGACCGGCTCGAAGCCGGGCTTGAGGCCGTCACGCCGGGAATGATCATCTTTGGCGCGAAAGCCGGCCGATTGCCGAATACGATGCTGTTTACCGTTCCAGGCATGAAGGCCGAGACTGCGGTCATCGGTTTTGACCTCGAGGGGGTGGCGGTATCGTCGGGCGCCGCCTGCTCCTCGGGCAAGGTCCAGCCCTCGCATGTCCTTGCCGCCATGGGGGTTTTGCCGCCGCTCACCCGTGGCGCGGTGCGCGCAAGCCTGGGCTGGAGCACCACCGAAGCCGACATTGAAAGCTTTCTAAACGCTTGGAGAAAGCTTGCTTCTGCACTATCTAAGGGACGGAGCGTTGCCGCCTAAATGGCTGCAAAACTGAGCGATTTAACCGAACTGGGGTCACCCGAGGCAAGCACGATCCGAGATTAGGACATTGCCATAACCGACTTAATCCAACCCGCGGGCCTTGACCCCGTGAGCGGAGGGACGAATGCCGGCCGTACAAGAGACCGTCGAGCAGGTCCGGCGCATCGACGTCGATCAATACAAGTATGGGTTCGAGACACTGATCGAATCGGACAAGGCCCCCAAAGGCCTTTCCGAGGACACGGTGCGCTTTATCTCGGCCAAGAAGAACGAGCCGGAATGGATGCTCAACTGGCGGCTCGACGCCTATAAGCGCTGGCTCACCATGCACGAGCCGAAATGGGCCAAGGTCGACTACGGCCCGATCGATTATCAAAACATCTATTACTATGCCGCGCCGAAAAAGGCGCCGACGTCGCTCGACGACATTGATCCGGAAATCCTGCGCACCTACGAAAAACTCGGCATTCCGCTGCGCGAGCGCGAGGCGCTGCTCGGCATCCAGAAGCCGACTACCGACGGCGAAGGCGCGGAAGGCCAAGAATCCGAAAATGGCGGGAACGGCTACGGCCGCGTCGCGGTCGATGCGGTGTTCGACTCGGTTTCGGTCGCCACCACGTTCAAGGCGGAACTCGCCAAGGCCGGCGTGCTTTTCATGCCGATCTCGGAGGCTATCCAGGAGCATCCCGATCTGGTGAAGAAATACCTCGGCTCGGTGGTGCCGATCTCGGATAATTTCTTCGCCACGCTCAATTCGGCGGTGTTCTCCGACGGCTCCTTCGTCTATGTGCCGCCGGGCGTGCGCTGCCCGATGGAGCTGTCGACCTATTTCCGCATCAACGAGCGCAATACCGGCCAGTTCGAGCGCACGCTCATCATCGCCGACAAGGGCTCATATGTCAGCTATCTCGAAGGCTGCACCGCCCCGGTGCGCGACGAGAACCAGCTCCATGCCGCCGTGGTCGAGCTCATCGCGCTCGACGACGCCGAGATCAAATATTCGACCATTCAGAACTGGTATCCCGGCGACGCCAACGGCAAGGGCGGCGTCTATAATTTCGTCACCAAACGCGGCGACTGCCGCGGCAAGAACGCGAAGATCTCCTGGACCCAGCTCGAAACCGGCTCGGCAATCACCTGGAAATATCCGAGCTGCATTCTGCGCGGCGACAATTCACGGGGTGAATTCTACTCCATTGCTATTTCAAATGGGTATCAGCAGGTCGATTCCGGCACCAAGATGCTGCACCTCGGCAAGAACACGACGAGCCGGATCATCAGTAAGGGCATCGCCGCCGGGCACTCCAACAACACCTATCGCGGGCTCGTGACTGCGCACCGCCGCGCCAGCGGCGCGCGTAATTTCACCAATTGCGATTCGCTTCTGATCGGCGATCAATGCGGCGCGCATACCGTGCCCTATATCGAGACCAAGAATTCGTCGACCGTGTTCGAGCACGAGGCCACCACCTCGAAGATTTCCGAGGAGATGCTGTTCTATTGCCGCCAGCGCGGGTTGTCCGCCGAGGAGGCGACCGCGCTGGTCGTCAACGGCTTCGTCAAGGACGTGCTGCAGCAGCTGCCGATGGAGTTCGCCGTCGAAGCGCAGAAGCTGATCTCGGTTTCGCTCGAAGGCAGCGTGGGTTAGGCGCCTGTCATGACCACGTATTGGTTCAGGCCCAAGCGATATGGCTACGGCGCCGCGCCGGTGACTTGGCAGGGCTGGTTGGCCACTTTGCTCATGGCGATCATCCTCGCGGGGTCCGTCTTGGCGATGAATCGCCTGATCGACCGCTCCAGTCTCGTGGGCTGGTTGATATGGGCCGGAATTATTGCGGTGATCGTGCTCGGCTTTGTCGAGCTCACGCGGCGCAAGACCGACGGCGAATGGCGTTGGCGCTGGGGCGACCGCTAGCCGGGCGAATTGAATACTGGAGTTGTTTGAAATGGCGCTTCTGGAAATCAGGAATTTGCACGTCGAGATCGACGGTAAGGAGATTTTGAAAGGTCTCGACCTCACCGTGAACGCCGGCGAGGTGCATGCGATCATGGGCCCGAACGGCTCCGGCAAATCGACGCTTGCTTATGTGCTTGCCGGCAAGGCCGATTACGAGCCGACCTCGGGCGAAGTGCTGTTCAACGGCAAGAACATTTTCGACATGACGCCGGACGAGCGCGCCGCCGCCGGTCTTTTTCTTGCCTTTCAGTATCCGCTGGAAATTCCCGGCGTGGCCACCATGACGTTCCTGCGCACCGCGCTCAACGCGCAGCGCAAGAAGCGGGGCGATCCGGAACTCTCGACGCCGGAATTCATCAAGCGGGTGCGCGAAACGGCGGGCAAGCT
>DATJBH010000187.1:0-6779 GCA_035515455.1 Xanthobacteraceae bacterium | reverse complement strand
CGCCGACATTGATAAAAATCTGGTCGGCCGCGAGCTCGGCATCGTTCACCGCTACTTTCTTTTCGGCGACAAAGCGGCCATGGCCTTGATAAACCGTGCAGCCTTGCAAGGTTTTCAGCGATTGCTCGACGCCGTTGCGGGACGCGGCCACGACAGCGTCCTTGCGCGCCTTGACCGCCCTCATGTCGAGATTGACGGCGCCCTCGATCCTGACGCCGTAATCGGCGGCGCGGCGCGCGACGTGCGCGACGTAGGCGCTCGCGATCAGCGTCTTGGTCGGCGTACAGCCGGTGTTCACGCAGGTGCCGCCGAACAGTTTGCGTTCGATGATCGCGACTTTCCGGCCTGCCGCCACCAATCGCCGCGCCAAGGCCGGGCCGGACTGCCCAGTGCCGATGATAATCGCGTCGTAGTTCGGCATGATGCGCCGCTTAGCCGTAAGCGACGCCCGGGTTGCTTTGCCCCACTTCGATAATGTAGCCGTCAGGATCGCGAATGTAGCAGCGCGTCTCGCCGTATTTGGGCTTCGGCTCGGTGATGAACTCGGCTCCTCGACTTCGCCAAAGCTTGTAACAGGCTTGAATATCGGCGACGCGGATATTCATAAAGCTACTGACTTTATCGGGGTCGGCGGGGACGCTGAGCGTCACCGTCGGCTTGTCGGGCGTCGGACCGCCGCCGACATTGACAATCAGCCACGTGTTGGCGATCTGGAGGTAACCCGGCGCGCCCTTGCTGTCGCCCCTGCTCAGAATGCGACTGCCGAACACCGTTTCGTAAAATCGAAGCGATCGCTCGATGTCGGCGACGGTGATAAAGTGGGCGACGGTGATGCCGTCCTGCGGCGGCATCTGATAGCTTTTCTGCTCGACTTGCACTTGGCTCATAGATGGCTCCAATTCGGCTGTGGCCGTTCGCCAATGCGCGATCGGTTGGCTTGATGGTAGACTGCAAAACACCCAACATAAACGCTTCCGACTTAACAACGTCGTGACATTGCACCGTCGGCATAGCGCCACGGAGTTTACGGCGCCGCGATATTGAACAATCCATCGATCGAATATTTTCCCGCACCGGTAACGTACAGCAACAGGAAGCCTCCCATTATGCTGAGATTTTTGTAAAAGCCATCCATACTGTCGACTCGGTCGGCCCCCGTTATGGTCCAATAGCGATGTCCGATCAGCGCGGTTCCCAGCGTGTAAAAAAACATCAGGACGGCGGCGGGGCGCGTGAAGGCGCCGATCGCGACTGCGAACGCCACCGGAAGTTCCATGAAGGTCGCACCGGCGGCCGCCAGTACCGGCGTCGGAACGCCGAGCTGCGCCATCTGACTGACGGTGCCCGAAAAGTCCCTCAGCTTTCTCCAGCCGAAAATCAGAAACAGCATGGCGAGAAGAAGACGGGCCGCGAGAATGAGCTCATCGTTGACGCCGCTTATCATGAGGTCACCGTCATGCCCTGGTCCTTTTCGGGCCAGAGAAACTTTATGCCCTACGCCAACATGCTTTGTTCAGATCGATCATGAGAAATCGCGAGTAATGGTGCGATCCCACTCGCGACGACACACTTCCTTCGCGCCCTCGAAGGCGCGCAAACTTGCCTGCAGCAGGAAGGCGCTGCCCGTGGACGACAGCCGCATCTGCGTCTCGACCCGGATTTGCCATTCGTTTCGCGACAGAGTCTGGGTCTGGTACAGTTCGGCAACGGCGCTGAGCGGGTCGTTTTCCTCGACGTGATATTCGGTCTTGTACCGCGTGCCCAATTCCAGCCCAAGGCGGTCGATGCGTTCGATGCGCACGCCGTCGCGATGAGCGATGGTTGGCTTCTCGGGTGACGCCGTCTCCGGCTCACGAAAAGGCGGGAGCCCGGCGTCCGCGGCGTCGGGAGAGCGTTGCGGCAGATCGAGCATGCCGGCAAAAATCTGCACCGTCGCCGTCTCCGGACTGGGCCAGATCATCGGCCAGTAAGCCGTCGATATCGCAAGCCGCACCTTGTGGCCGACCGGAAATACCGAACCTGCGTCATTGAGTTGGATGCGTACGCGGTAGCGCTCACCTGCCGCCAGCAGGGCGGGGCGTTCGTGGTCGTCGCGATGGGCGAGGTTGAGCACACCATAGCTGACACGCAGCGATTCACCGGACGGGTGCACATCGCATAACCGAACGACCAGATTGGCAATCGGCCGGTCGGACGCGACATCGAGCGTTGCGATCGGAGCGCCAAGGATCTCGATCGGCTCGGCGAGCGGCGTCGTCTCGAAAACCAGCGAGCGCATGTCGTCTTCTTGCTGGTCGCGTGCCTGATCGCGCCCACGGCCGAATGGAACCCAATCGCCCGCGCACTTGCCGACGGTCTGCGGCGAGCATACGGCGCGAGCCGTCAAAGGCGCCGCGGCGTCTCGCAAGCCCTCGTCGGTCAAGAACAGACGCCGCGGCATCACTCCTGGCGGTGGCCACGACGGTTCTGCGATCCACCGACCCGGCAAAGTGTCGTGGTGGCTCGCCGGTTTGACACTTTCCGTCATCCACGCGCGCAGCATGGGTTCATCCATCACGCCGGTATCGATGCCCTTGAGCCAATAATCCCACCAACGCAGGATGTCCTGGAGGAATCCGATCTGCGGACCGGGGAGTGCAAAGTGGGGATAGGCGTGGGCCCATGGCCCGATGAGGCCTTTGCGAGCTACCTTTAGTCCCGCAAGCAGACGCGGAATTGCATTCTTATAGCCATCGGTCCAACCACCGACGGCATAGACCGGGCATTGGATCGCTGCGTAGTCCTCGCATACCGATCCATGCTTCCAATACGCATCGCGTCGCTGGTGCTGCAGCCAATTTTCCTGAAACAGCGGTATGTTCGCCAAGCGCTCCAACCACATCGCTCGCCAGCTATCGCCGACCAAAGCCGGATCGGGCGGCAGGCACATCAAACTGAAAAAGAAAAAGGCCCATTCGAGTCCAGCCGTGGTCAGAAGCACGCCGCCCATGTAGTGCGCATCGTCGGCGTACCGATCGTCGGTCGAGCAAATGGTTACGATTGCCTTGAGCGCCGGGGGCCGGCGCGCCGCAATTTGCAGTCCATTGAAGCCACCCCAGGAAATTCCCATCATCCCAACCGAGCCGTTGCACCAAGGCTGCGCTGCCAGCCAAGCGATCACCTCGACGCCATCGTCTTGTTCCTGCTTGGCGTACTCGTCGAACAGCAAACCCGTCGATTCGCCGCTGCCGCGAAGGTCGACGCGAACGCAAGCGTAGCCGTGACCCGCCAGATAGGGATGAGTCAGCGCGTCCCGCTCGTACGTGCCGTCGCGCTTGCGATACGGCAGATACTCCAGGATCGCAGGAACCGGGTTCCTTTGCGCATCGTCCGGCAACCAAATGCGGGCGGCGAGCTGCGTCCCGTCTTGCAGCGGTATCAACGTGTGTTCGATAACATGCACAGCGTTTGGAAAATTCGTGACGATCACGGCGGACTACTCACGATGGCGGCGGCTTGCCGGCGTGCTGGGGCATCGCAACAGGATAACCGGTGACAACGCGATGTCACCCGATATCAGGCTTGCCTTGGGTCATCACTTGCACTTGAAAGCAGACGCTGATCCAAGCGATTTATAGGGTACACGCCCAGGACACCGGCACACCACTCCCGCCAAAACGCGAGGACTTCATCGTGGCTGACAAACTGACCGACATCAAGGAAGAGCTGGCGCTCGCCAATCGCATTCTGGCCCATGAGGGCGTGCTCGACGCCTTCGGCCATGTCAGCGTGCGCCATCCCGGCGATCCCGGCCGCTATCTGTTGCCGCGCTCGCGCTCGCCGGCGCTGATCGAGCCGGCCGACATTCTGGAGTTCACGCTCGATTCCGAGCCGGTGCGGCGGCCGGCCGCGCATCTGTACGCCGAGCGCGTCATTCACGGCTGCATCTACCAGGCGCGGCCCGATGTCACCGCGGTCTGCCACCACCATGCGCCGGCGGTCATGCCGTTCGTCATCGCCGGCAAGCCGATCGTGCCGGTGTTTCATCTCGGCGCCGCGATCGGCGAGGAGCCGCCGTTCTGGGATCAGCAGGACGAATTCGGCGACACCAATCTGTTGGTCGTCAAGCCCGAGGAGGGCGCCTCCCTCGCCCGCGCGCTCGGCGATCACTCGGTGGTGCTGATGAACCGCCACGGCGCCACCGTGGTGGGGGCCGACCTGAAGGAGCTGGTGTCGCGCGCGATCTTCATGTGCCAGAACGCCGAGTATCAGCTGCGCGCGCTGCTGTTGCGCGCGTTCATGCTCGGCACCGCGCCGACCTTGCCGCGCGGCGAGATCAAGCTCGCCGGCGCCATCAGCCGCCTGCCCAATGTGGTGACGCGGACCTGGGAATATTGGAGCGCGCGCGTCGACGGCGGCAGCAGCGCTGCTGCGGCGCCCGCGAGCGTGGGCAAACGCGTCAAGCCGGCGCGCCAAAAAGCCCGGCGCAAAAAATAACGCCTTGATATCGTCATTGCGAGCGAAGCGAAGCAATCCAGTGCGGCGGCGGTGTTCTGGATTGCTTCGTCGCGGAGCTTGTCATCGGGCCGGCCACTTCGGGCCGGACCCGTTGGCTCCTCGCAATGACGAGGGATGGCAGCCGGTGCGAGGCTCAGGTTCGTCCGCCGCAAGGCCCGTCGTGCACCCAGGTCGCTTCGGCGTGCATCGCGGCGCACCGGTTCGGGAAGGTCATGCGCACGTGCTCCGCGTTGATCCCGCACATCGGCTCGGAGCGGACGACGCCCGCCCAGCTCCAGCAGGTAATCGTCTGACAGTCGCCCGGGTACACCACTTTGGCGTGGTCGTGCCGGGCCGCGGCAGCGTTGGCGTAGTTTTGCGGGCCATCCGCCCGCAGCCCGCAGACCGGCTGGTTCATGACGACGCGATGGGCTCTGGCCGCGAACGCGCCGTCGCTCGCCGTGAGCGAGATGACGCCAAGCGCCGCCACAGCCGCCAGACACGACGCAGTAATCCGCACAATACCCATTGCTAATCCCCCGTTGGGTTGGCCGAGTGGTTGTTTACGAAAAGAATATACCACACCCGGTCGGCAAAGGCAGTGCCGATCGCGTCTTTATTCCCAGACGGGTCCGCTCAAACCGCGCACCGACTGATGCTTGCCGATCTGGCCCATTTCGCGCTGACGTTTTACCATCGCCATGGTCATGATCGGCTCGACGCTCAGTTCGCGCAGCGTATCGGCGCTTTCCGAGGGATCGGCCGTTTGCAACGGCGTACACGGCCGATAGGATGCGGCAAATTCCAGCGTAAAAGCGCTTATTGGGGAGGA
Organism: Xanthobacteraceae bacterium; assembly: GCA_035515455.1. Lineage (GTDB taxonomy): Bacteria > Pseudomonadota > Alphaproteobacteria > Rhizobiales > Xanthobacteraceae > BOG-931. The sequence goes on along the minus strand of DATJBH010000187.1, from coordinate 1,471 downwards.
TCGCCATGATGCCGCTCGATCGCGCCACGAGCCGCCGCCGCTTCATCCAGTATCTCGCCGCCAGCCCGCTGTTCGCCGGCACCAGCGTTGCGGCGCTTGCCGACGAAAGGAATTTTCCAAAACTGCGGCCCGATCCTTACGTCTGGGCGCCGCGCGATTACGACCACCTCATCGCCGATCCGAAGGAGGCGCTCGACGTGTTCGACTTCGAGCCGGTGATGCACAAGAACGTGCCGGCGGCGCATTTCGGCTACATGGCCTCCGGCGTCGACGACGACGTCACGTTGCGCGCCAATCGCGAGGGATTTTTGAAATTTCAGCTGCGCCCGCGGCGGCTGGTCGACGTCAGCAAAGTCGACATGAGCACCGAAATTCTCGGCCAGAAATACGACACGCCGATCGTCATCGACCCGACCGGCGGCCACAAGGCGTATCATCCCGACGGCGAGGCCGGCGTCGCGCGCGCCGCCAAGACCGGCGACCATTTGATGATCCTGTCGACCCAGGCGACCACCTCGGTCGCCGATGTGATCGCGGCGCGCGGCCGGCCGATCTGGTCGCAGCTCTATGCCACCAACAAATTCGAAGTGGCCAAGCATCACGTGCTCAGCATGGAGCGGCAAGGCGCGATCGCGATCGCCGTCACCGTCGATCGCAGCGGCGCACGTAATCAGGAGACCGCGCTGCGCATGAGCCGCACCGACACGCGGCAATGCGCGGCGTGTCACGATAGATCGAGCCTCGCCGCCGGGATGCGCAACGATCCGATGTACGATGGCGCCGATTTGTCGGGGCTTACGAACATCCAGTCGTCGGCGATGACCTGGGATTACATCAAGCGGCTGCGCGATCTCACCAAGCTGAAAATAGTGATCAAAGGCATTCTGGCCTGGGAGGACGCCAAGATCGCCGCCGAGACCGGCATCGACGCCATCATCGTCTCCAATCACGGCGGCCGCGCCGACGAAGCCGGCCGTTCGACCATCGAGACGCTGCCGGAGATCATGCAGGTCTCGGGCAATATGCCGGTGCTGATCGATTCCGGCTTCCGCCGCGGCACCGACATCGTCAAGGCGCTGTGCATGGGCGCCAAGGGCGTCGCCGTCGGGCGGCCCTATCTGTGGGGCCTCGGCGCGTTCGGCCAGCCGGGCGTCGAGCGCGTGCTCGATATTTTGCGCACCGAGCTGATGGTCGCCATGCAGCAAATCGGCGCGCCGTCGCTCAAGGATCTCAAGCCGTCCATGGTGGTGAAGGCGTAAGGAATATGAAGCGAGCGTCCTGCCGCGACCGCCTCGAACAGGCGCTGGCGCGCATTGCCGATCCGAAAGGGGAGGGCGCGCGCGCCTGCCTCACCGTCTATGCGGAAGCGGCGCGCGCTGCGGCCGATGCCACCGATGCGCGGGCGGCGCGTGGCGCATCGCTCGGCCCGTTCGACGGCACCATCGTCAGCATCAAGGATTTGTTCGATGTC
>DATJBH010000186.1:0-19129 GCA_035515455.1 Xanthobacteraceae bacterium | reverse complement strand
ATATCTTGCAAGCGCGAGCGCAGCCAGAGGATGGCGGTGGGACGCAGGCAATGCTCGTTGAGCCGGTCGCGGGCTCCGGCCGAGAAGTGATGGATGAGCGCCGGCGCTTCGACCAGCCAGTTGAACGGAAACGGCCCGACCTGAGACGGCGGAATCAGCGCCTTGCCTAGGAGGGCGCGCAGGCTCTTGCGCAAAGCGCTGCGTGTGCCTGGATCGGCGTTCCACACCAAATGCTCCCGACAAATGATTTCCACGTCTGCGCCGGCCTCGTGCAGCAGAGCCGCCGATTCGCATGCGCTCTGGCCGCGGCCGATCACCGCGACGCTGCGGCCGCGGAATTGCGCGGAGTCGGTGTGCTCACATGAGTGGCTCACCAGACTAGGCGGCAGGCCGTCAAACTGCGCGGGCCGGTGCTCGTGATGCAGGAGCCCGGTCGCCACGACGACGCGCCGTGCGAAAATGTTCTCGCCGTCTTCGAGCACGATGCGAAAGCCGCCGTCGCGCGGCGCCACCCGAACCACAGTTCGCGTATCGAGATCGGGGGCCAAGTGGTGCTGGAACCACGTTCCATAATCGATGAAATTCTCAACGGGCAACAGATCGGGCCGCGGCAAACGCATCTCGGCGAAATAGTCGTCCAGCCGATAGCGGCCGCGAGGCTCGGCAATGTGTGTTGCAATCCACGGCGAGCGAAGCTTCATGCCGGCCGGCATGTTGTGCCGCCAAAACGACATTGCCTCGCCGAAGACGCGGACCGAGACATCGGCCGCGCGCAAATGCGCGGCCGCCGCGAGACCGTACGGGCCCGCACCGATGATCGCGACGTCGCAACTGTTGTCGAGACGATTAACGACGATATTCATACGAATTTGCCGGAGTTTTCTCGATCTTACCGACCGGAAATGTAGCGGCGGCTGGTTTTGATTTTGTCAACGGACAGGGAAAACCACGCGATGCCGCCGCACAGGCGCCGCTTTCGGGGCGATATCAGGCTTATCGTAAACCAAGCGTTGCACGCTCAATGCGGCCGGTTTCCCTGCTTCGGACCGCATTCGGCTGGCGAGCGCGGCAGGAATTGGACCTGCCGCGCCTTAGGGGTATCCGCTAGGCCAGCGGCTGGCCCGCCAAATCCTCGGCGCGCTCGATCGCAACGAGGACGGCATAGCCCTTTTTCTCCGGATCGTTCTTCTTCTCCGGCTCGATCAGGCGCTTCCAGACCTCGTCATAGACCGGGCCGGATTTATGCACTTTGGCCCGGCCGTAGAGCCGCAGAACGCCGCCCTTCGGCAGGATGCCGGCATCGCGCAAGGCCGGCTTGCGCATGAACAGAGTGACCGCGGTGCCATCGGCGAGATTGCCGGCCGTCGTCCCCCGGCCGCGCTCCCACAAAGCGATATGTTCGTCGTCATAGACCATTGCGCTGCCGCGCGGCGTGATCTGGGCATAGCCGTTGGGCAATACCGTCCCTATCAGGCAGACGTTTGCCGGATAGGCCGTATCGATGTGCTCGTGCAAAGCTTGCGGAATTTTGGCCAATTCGCTCTCCTGGGAAAATAGATCTCGCGACGCCCGACCTTTGTTGCGCCGGACCGCCCGACTGGAAGCACCGCCGGGCCGCCTCGTCAATCGCCGTATGCCAAGATACGCTCGCACGGCCGCGGGAGCGGAGCTCTAAAGCCCGGGATAGAGAGAATGGACAAGCTGATCATTACCGTCGCCTGCGATTCGCGCACGTCCTACCCGATCAACCACTATTGTCCGCCGCAGGAGGACATCGCCGGTGTGGCGCAGCAATATATCGACGGCATCAAGGCCGGCGCCGCGATCGCCCACATCCACGGTATTCGCACGCTCGAAGAATCGCTGCAGGCCGACGGCAAGCAGGTCTCGCGCATCGATCACGACGGCTGGAAACGCCTGCAGGAAGCGATCCTCGCCAAGACCGATCCGGTGATGCAGTTCGGGGTCGCCAGCGCGCGCCTCGAAGAGAAGGTCAGGCTGATGACGCTTCACCCCGATATGATGGCGGTCGCGTTCAACGCGCACGACGAATATTTCAATCCCGACCCGCAATTTCCGCCGAAGCGGATGATGGCGATCCATCCGGTCGAGGAACTGCTGGCTTACGCCAAGGCCGCCGTCGACCACAAGGTGAAGCTCGAAGTCGAATGCTTCCATACCGGCGCCTTCTGGCACCTCGAATTCGTGCGCAAGCAGGGCTATCTGCAAACCGCCTATACCACTCTGTTTCTCGGCTGGCCCGGCGGCACCTGGACGCCGCCGACCGAGAAGGCGCTGATCTACATGGTCGATCATCTGCCGAGAAACTGCATCTGGAACGTCAGCGTGATGAATCCGCAAAAGCAATGGGATCTGCTTTCGCTTGCGGTTTCGCTCGGCGGCCATGTCCGCGTCGGCTACGAGGACAATCCCTATATCGCGCCGGGCGAACTCGCGAGGAACAACGCGGTGCTGGTCGAGCGGATGATGAAGATCGCCCAAGGCCTCGGCCGCGACGTGGCGACGCCGCAGGAAGCGCGCCGGATCCTGGGCTTGTCCAGCGCCGACTGAGCGAAATTTCGGCCTTAAGCTCGCCGCCTAAGCCGCGTTGTCGAGCGCCACGCCGCCACAGGTCGCCTCAAAGTCGATTTCCGAGGCGGGCCCGGGACGCTTGAACAGATAACCTTGCAGCGAGGTCACGCCGGCGAGCCGCAACAGCCGGTACTGATCCACCGTTTCGACGCCTTCCGCGGTAGTGGCGATGTCGAGGCTCTGCGCCAAGGTGAGCGTCGCCGATATGATCGCGGCGCATTCGCTGCGCTTGGTCAGGTTTTGGGTGAACGACTTGTCGATCTTGATTCGATCAAACGGAAACATAGCCAGCTGACTGAGCGAGGAGTAACCGGTGCCGAAATCGTCGAGCACGATGGTGATGCCCATGGCTTTGAACTGCCGGAGCGCCGGCAGGCATTCCGCCGCCGATTCAATCAGCGCCGTCTCGGTGATTTCGAGCTCCAATCGCTCCGGCGGCAGCCCGGTATCGGCCAGCACGTGCGTCACCATGCCCGGCAAATCGCTCTTGCGAAATTGCACCAGCGACAGATTGACGGCGACCTTCACCGCAGCCGGCCAGTTCGCCGCTTCCGTACAGGCGGCGCGCAACACCCATTGCCCGATCTGCGTAATCAAGCCGGTCTCCTCGGCCAGCGGAATGAACAAGTCCGGATAGATCAGGCCCTTGGTCGGATGACGCCAGCGCACCAGCGCCTCGGCGCTGCAGATACGGCGCGTCTTGGAATCGACGATCGGCTGGTAATGCAACTCGAACTCGTTCTGCTGCACGGCGCGGCGCAAATCGCTTTCGATCTCCTGGCGCGCACTGGCGATCTCGCTCATCTCCGGATCGAAGAAGCAATAGCCGTTGCGGCCGGCAGATTTCGCCCGATAAAGCGCGAGATCGGCCATCTTCAATAGATCGTCGGAAGTGGTCTGGTGCTCGACCGCCAGCGCGATCCCGATGCTGGTGCCGATGCTGATATTGCCGCCGTCGATCGCGAACGCCTGGCGCAGGATCTCGATAACGCGCTCCGCCAGCGATCTGGCGGCCTCGCGCTGGTTGCTCTCGCCGGCTTGAATGATGGCAAATTCGTCGCCGCCGAGCCGGGCCAGCACGTCGGTTTCGCGCAACAGCGATTTCAGGCGCGTCGCCACCTCGATCAGCAGCGCGTCGCCGGCGGGATGACCGAGCGTATCGTTGACCTGCTTGAAGCGGTCAAGATCCAACAGAAGAAGGGTGAATGGCTCCGCCAAGCGGCGCTGCCGCGCCGCGGCTTCCTCGATTTTCTGGATCAGCGCCGCGCGGTTGGCCAATCCGGTCAGCGCGTCATGGTGCGCCAGAAAGGCAATGCGCTGCTCGGCTTTCTTGCGCTCGGTGACGTCTTCGATGACGGCGATCATGCATTTCGGCTCGCCGCGGCTGTTCTTGATGATGATGCGGCGGGTCGACTGCATGCGCAGCCCGCGCATCGGCGTATTGACTTCGATTTCCTTGTAGCTGACGTGGTCGCTGTCCTGCAGCGATTCAGTGTCGGCATCGTCGATGCTTTTGGCGTCCTGCGGTCTGTGAATGTCGAACGAGGTGCGGTCGAGCATTTCGCTGCGCGGAATCCCGAGCATGGTCTCGAAGGCACGATTGACGAGAAGGTACTTGCGCGTCTTGGCGTCCTTGACGACGACGGAAACCGGAATGTTCTCGATGATCGAGACGAGAAACTTCCGGGTTTCGTCGAGCTCCTGTTCGGCGCGCCGCTGCTCGGTGATGTCGATATGGGTGGCGACCCAGCCGCCATCGGACATCGGCTGGTGATTGATGGCGTAGATGTGCCCGTCGAGCAGGACGTTCTCGACATAGTAGGGCTCGCGCTTTTTCACTTCTTCAAGCCGCGCCTCGATATAGTGCGGCGAACCGCCGGGCCAGTTGCCGGCGCGTACGCGCGCTTCGAGGATCGAACGCAGCGTGGTCCCCGGCTGGGTCTGGTCCGCAGTGAGGCCATACATTTCGCCGTAGCGCTCATTGCAGACGACCAGCCGCTGATCGCGATCGTACATGCACAGGCCATGCGTCATGTTCTTGAGCGCGGTATTGAGCAGGTGGTTGGAATGCTCGAGCGATTGCTTGGATCGCCGCAGTTCGGCGGCGGCGGCGAGAATGTGGGCCTGCTGCCTGGCGCCGAATATCATGACGATCAGCACGATGAGCGTCAGCACGACCCCGATCACGACGTATTTTCTCAGGGTCGCGTCGGCTTGCCGAAAAATATCGCTCCGTGCAAGAGCGACCACCGCGATCAGCGGCATTCCCGCAAGGCGACGATAGGAAACGAGCCGGCTGACCCCATCGAACTTTGATCTGGCCTCTGGCGTATTCCAGTAGCTACCCGCCGGGCTGTGCGCCAAATGGGTGAACAACGGCGAATGAATCGTCTGCATGCCCGCCATGCCCCGGCTGGCCGGATTTTGGCCGCCGCGCGCCAGCAAGATTCCGTCGGCACCGACCAGGGCGACCACGCCGGAACCGCCCAGGTTGAGCGAGCTGAAGAACTTTTCGAGCACATCAACGTCAAGCGAACTGACCGCGACCCCGGCGAATGAGCCGTCCGCATTGGCCATGCGACGGGCAAATTCGATCGTCAGTCGCCTGGTTACATTCCCGACGATCGGATCGCTAATGTAAAGCTGGTCGGTTTTGTCGTCGCGCGGCCCGGTGAATGGCGCGCGATCACCCACATAAACCGGCGACGCCAACGATCGCAAACTTGATTTCGTCACGTAGCCAGCGGCGTCGGCAATTCCGAATTGCACCGTCAGATCATTGTGCACCCGATTGCGGGCAACCCACCTTGCCAGATCGAACCGCTGCGGGTCCCTGAGGTAATCTCGTCGCAGCTCCAGCAATGCGCTGTCGGATTCCTGAACGACACGGCGGATATATTCCTCCAGCACGCGCGACAGGTTGCCGCCTTGACGCACGGCGTCCTGGTAAGCGCTCTCGCGCTCCTGGCTGGCGAGCAGATAAATGCCGCTCCAGATAATGACGATGACCGCGACCCCAAGATAGGTCGTGCTCTGTCGAATTGTTTGAAGCCATTTAGCCATATCAGCGGCTCTCGACGCTCGCGCATTCGTCGTTCGAGAGCCTTTGTTATGACAGGTATTCGTTACTGCGGGGTTTTACCTAAATATCCCGACGGGAGGCCTTCGATAACCTTTACCGGGCGTTACCGCGGGCCGTGATGGCGACAGACCGCCAGCGTACCGGAAAAAAGGCAAGCTCAAGTGAAAGCACGCGGCTTCCACGGGATGAGGGCATGCTCGGCCCAGTTCACCGCGCGATTGAGCGCGACCGCCAGAGCCGCGATCACGATCAAAGGCGCGAAGTATTTGGCGAGCGAGAGCGTCTCGCCGTAGAACTGGAACATGTAGCCGATGCCGGTCGCGACGATTAGCAATTGTCCGACAATGATGCCGACCAGCGCACGACCGACTGCAATGCGCAAGCCGGCGAAAATATAGGGCAGCGCCGACGGCAGCACGACGATGTGCAAGATCTCGCGCTTGGTGCCGCCGAGCGAGCGCGCCACCTCGACCAAAAAACTGTCGGCCTCTTTGGCGCCGGCTTCGACAGTAAGCATTTGCGGGAACACTGCCGAGACAAAGACGAACACGATGAGCGTCAACTGGCCGACCCCGAACCAGGCGATGAACAACGGCAGCCAAGCGATATTGGGGATCGACCAGAATACGAAGATATAAGGATCGAGAATGCGCGCGGCCGGCCGGAATATGCCGAGTATAAGGCCCAGCGAAGTGCCGACCACGAAGGCGATGCTCAAGCCGATGGCGAACGGCCAGACGGTCTGCCCGGTGGCACGGACGAGCTCGCCCGAGGCCGTCAGCTCGACAAACGCGGCGGCGACATTGGCCGGCGACGGCAGAATGATCGGCGGCACGTTCATGCTGACGATCTGCCACAGCGCAATAAAGCCGATCGCCGACAGCGCGGTGAGAAAGTAATGGTTCAAGGCCAGAGCCGCGACCGCCGATTTTCCGTTGCGCCTGGCGGGAGGCGCGAGCCGATCGGTGGACTGCGTCATAGCTCCTCCTTGATGCTTTGCCACGCGATGTTGCGCAAATGGGCGAACTCCGGCTCGGCGCGAACGTCATAGCTATAGCGCGGACGCGGCAGCTTCACCTGCAGAGTCTGTTTGATGCGCCCCGGCCGGCGCCCCATGATGACGACGAGATCGGAGAGATAAATCGCCTCGTCGAGGTCGTGGGTGATGAACAGCACCGTGCTTTTCACGCGCCGCCATAAAGTCAGCAGTTCGTCCTGCAGCACGGCGCGGGTCTGCGCATCGAGCGCGCCGAACGGCTCGTCCATCAGCAGGATCTCAGGCTGCCGCACCAGCGCCCGCGCCAGCCCGACTCTTTGCTGCATCCCCCCCGAGAGCTGATACGGGTAGTAATGCTCAAAACCTTTCAGCCCGACCATGGCAAGCGTGGCGCCGACAAGATCGTTTTCTTGTGCGGTCAGCTTGCGGCGATGGGCCTGCAGCTGAATGCCCAAGGCCACGTTGCTCTGGACATTCTTCCACGGCATGAGCCCGATGGCCTGGAACACCATCGACATTTTCCGGCTGGGGCCGGTGAGCTCGTCCCCGTCGAGCCGGATTTCACCGCCGTCCCACGCAATAAGTCCGGCGGCCATCCGCAACAGCGTGGTCTTGCCGCAGCCGCTTGGCCCGACCACGCTGACAAAGCGCCCGCCGTCGATCTTCAGGCTGAAATCGGCGAGCGCCAATAGACTTTCGCCGCTGGGACTTTTGTAGCTCTTGCGGACGTTGACGAACTCAAGCTCGGGCATCTTACCGACTCGAACCGGCGTAAGGTCAGTACTGGTCGCCGGCTCGTCCGGCCCGGGCCTATTTCGCGGCAGCGGCCTTGGCGCCATCCCAATCGGGGACGTCCGGCAGGCCCGGAGTGCCCTTGACGACGCCCATCTTGTCAAGCGCCGCTTTGAGCGGACCAGTATCGTAGAGGTCGGCCGGTTTTGACAAATATTGATTGGAGCTCTCGCTGCGCAACTTGAAAAACAGATCCATGATCTTCTGCGTGGCCGCGTAGTTGACGCCGCCGTTGACCGAAAAATAGCCGCCGTCGTGGAACAGTTGCCAAGCGGCGCGGAGCTGCTGGTCGTTGAGCCCCGCTTCCGGATAGATTTTCTTGGCCGCATCGATCCACGAATTGGCATTGTCTTGCCACTGGCGATTGGCGTCGAGCATCACCTCAACGTAACGCGTGGCTTCATCCTGGTGCGACTTCAGCCAATCCTCCCGCGCCACAACAACGAGCCGCGGCACCGGCGGGGTGTATTTCGAAGAATGCTGGACGATGACATGGACCTGCTTGGTGAACCCCTTGGCTTCGGCCAGCGCGGCACCGAGATGCGAGAGATTGGTCAGTTGCGTGCGGCCGGTATCGAGCGCTTCCAGCCGCGCCGCATCGGTGCCGGAAATGGCGATCCATTGGAAGGCGTCCGGCTTAAATCCCATGCCCTCCGCCGTCATCTGCGCATTAAACCGCTGGGCACCGCCGAGGCTGGCGACACCCCAGCTCTGCCCCGCGGCATCCTTGAGCGTCTTATATTTGTCCTGGCCCCAGACTTCTTCGTCGCCGTAGGGCGTCATCACCATCAGAATTTTAATATTCGCGCCCGAATAGATACCGCCCATCACCGAAATGAGGTCGCTGGTCGCGACCTCGGAATTGCCGGTGACGATCGCCTGGACGCGCGCCGGGCCACCGCCGCCGAGCTTGGGTCCGGGTTCGAGCGTAAGGCCGTGTTTGGCGAACAGGCCCATCGCATCGGCCATGCTGTTGAAGGACAGCGAGGGATCGGGGGTCGGCTCGAGCTCGGTCGCTTTGATCGTGGTCGGCGCGCTGGGCGTCTGCGCGCGCCCGGTCGCCGGGGCCATGGCAATCGCGGCCGTCGCTCCCGCCACGACAAGAAAAGCTGCGGTGCGACGCAGCGCGGTTACTCTCGACATCTCCACCTCCCTGATCCGACTGTTCTTGGGGGCGGCCCGGCTCACTAGGCAAGCCCGGCTATCCCACCGAGACGATGCCATACTCTATCTTACGAACGTCTTCTATGCGTCCAGCCGACGCCGATATTCGATGCGGCGGTTTGCCCGCGCCCGCTTTGCGATCGAAGGCATGCCTTCGGTGCACGCGGCAGCCTGGTCCAACTCTTGCGTGCAGCCGGTACTCGCGCCAGCGGCGGCCACGTGCGATTGGGCACGGCGGCCCGTTCCGGTGCGCTTAAAATAGCGACGCTTGGTCGGGTTTCGGCTTGTTCCGCTTCGCAGGCCGAGGCGGCCTCTCGAGGGGTCGCGCCACCGGGCCGGTCTGGGGTTGAATCAGCGCCTCGGAATCGTTGGCAACCCGATTGACGGCGGTGGAGATTTCGTACGCCTCGAGCAAATCATCGGCGGCAGGCCGGATCAAGGCGGCGGCGACGTTGGCCTCGACATTGGCGCAGTCGAGCCAAAGATCGAAGGCTTCCCTCGGCACAAACACCGGCATGCGGTCATGGATAGCGGCGAGCGTGCGGTTCGCGGCCGTGGTGACGATGGCGGCGCTATCGAGCTCTTCGCCGTTGGGTCCGGTCCAGGTCTCGTACAGGCCGGCAAAGGCAAGCGGCGATATGTGGCCCGCGGCGTCCTTCTTGGCGCGCACGAAATACGGGCGTTTCGGTCCTCCGGCGTTCTCTCCAACCTGCCATTCGTAGAAGCCGTCGGTCGGAATGAGGCAGCGCCGCCGCCGCATGGCATTGCGGAACGCCGGCTTTTCCAAAACGGATTCGCCGCGGGCATTGATAAGAAGTGGAAACGTCTTTGGATCTTTCACCCAGGAGGGCAGCAGACCCCAGCGCATCAGCGCAAAGGAGCGTCTGCCGTCGACGAGCCGCACGATGGGGATAGGTTGGGTTGGCGCCACGTTGTAGCGCGGCGGAAAGTTCGGCTGCTCGGCATAGCCGAACAGCGCCCGGATTGCCTCCGGGGTCGATATGATGACATAGCGCCCGCACATGCTATGCAAACATATAGGACGAAACGGGGCCGAAATTAATGAGCGACGCCGAGAGCGCGCGCAGTTATCCAACACGGCCGTATCTGGCCGTCAGCGCGGCCGTCTTCCGCGACGGCCGGGTGCTGATCGTGCGCCGGGCGCGGCCGCCGGCGCACGGCCTCTACACGCTTCCAGGCGGCGGCGTCGAACTCGGCGAAACCCTGGAGCAGGCGGTAATCCGCGAAATCCGGGAAGAAACCGCGCTGCAGATCGAGCCGGTCGCGCTGGTCGGCTTCCGTCAGGCCATCGTGCGCGATGCCGCCGGACGGGTCGAGCGGCATTTCGTCATCCTGCCGTTTGCGGCGCGCTTTCTGTGCGGCGAGGTTGCGCTCAACGAGGAATTGGCCGAAGCGGATTGGCGCCTGCCGGAAGAGATAGCCGGACTGAACACGACGGAAGGCTTGGCGGGGATTATCACCGCCGCCGGCGAGCGGCTCGACCGGGGCGATTAATGCCTGCCTCAACCCTGCCGCGTTGTGGTGCTTGCCGTAGGCTCCGCTCGGCTCCTATTTTCGCGGTCATGTCGATGCTTCGGCTTTTACTGGCTGTATCGCTCGCGCTCACAATTGCCGCGCCGGCGCGCGCGCAGTTCTGGGGCGCCCCGCTGGCGCCGCCGCAGGCGAGGCCCGCTCCGGCAAGACCCGTTGCGCCATCGCCGCCGAGCCAGCCGGCTGGCCCGCCGCCTCCCCCGCTGCAGGAGCAGCCGGCACCCTACGATCCTGATCTGGAGCGGCTGTCGGAAATCCTCGGTGCGCTGCATTTCCTGCGCGGCCTGTGCAACTTCAACGACGGCCAGAAATGGCGCAATGAGGCGCAAGCGCTGATCGAGGCCGAAGCGCCCACCGGCAACCGCCATGACGAAATGGTGGCAAGCTTCAATCGCGGCTATCGCGGTTTCCAAGAAAGCTATCGGTCCTGTACGCCGGCGGCCAACGTCGTCATCCATCGCTACCTGCAAGAGGGCGCCAAGATCGCCCGCGATATCACCGCCCGCTACGCCAATTAGCGCGAAAAGCGCCGGCGCCGCGGCCATTAACCCTGCCTTAAACTTCGCCCTGAAAAGCCCAAACGCGCCGTGCTAATCTCGCGCCTTGGGTAGGGACGCCGCTTCGCGGCGACAGCGTGACAGTGATGCGGATGGCGACGCAAAATCTCGCGCCTCGCGAGGACTTGGCCGAGCACGAGCAGAAGCGGCGGGCACTCGCGTACCTTCAGGACGCGTGGACCGAGGCCTCCCACGACGGTATCGAAGGCGACTGCCTGGCGCAGACCGCGCTGTTTCTGGCACTGGCCGAGTTGATCTCCGCTTACGGCGAGGAAGCCACCGCCCGCTTTGCCGAGAATTTCGGCGCGCGCATTCGCAACGGCGAATTTTCCGTCGAGCTGTCGCGGCAGTAGCAAGGCCGATTTTCAGTCGGGCACGGTGATCATGCCATCGTGCGTTTCTGGTTGAGCGCGCGCAGTCCGTAAAAGCCGCATAGTGCATTCTCGACATCGATTGGGAAAAACGGCTTTTTGAGAAACGCGGCCCCCGCGGCGCGCGCCCGTTCGGCGACGGTGTCGTCCTGCGTCGACGATATCAGCACCACGCTGACCGGCCGCTTCTCGCGCTTGAACTCCGCAAGCGTCTCCAGGCCGGTAAAGTCCGGCATATTGTAATCGAGAAAGACAATGTGGAAATCGCCCTCGCGCACCATTTTGAGCGCGGTATGGCCCTCGCTTGCCTCGCTGACGTAAAATTGGAAACGCGTCGCCGCGAGCGCTTTGCGGACAATCGAGCGCATGGTCGCCGAGTCATCGACCACCAATGCACGGCTCGGTATCCGCACGCGCACCGAGCGATTGACCAGCGTCTGCACCGCATCGGCCCGCTCGGGCTTGCTGGCAAGGCTGTCGGTCTCGAACACCCTGCCGGCTGTCGTGCGCGAGCCCAGCAGGACGGAGAACGGCGGGTTGGCAGCCGCCGGCAGATTCGAGATGACTTGCGCGATTTCCGCCTCCGGCAAATCGCCGTCAACGTAAACAAGATCGATGCCGGCCTTGAGCGAATTGCCGGCGGCATCTGCACCGGCGGCCTCGACGATTTCGAGCGGCACCGGCGACGACGATCCCGCGCGGCGGAACAGGCCGCAAAGACCGGCCTCCCGCGAGACGACCAATGCCCGCAAGAATACGATTTCGTTGCTCATGGACTGCCGGGACTCTTGGCTCCGGATTTGCGTCGTCGGCCAATTCAACTCCTGACTACGGATCGTCGTTCCGCGGTCGCCGCGATACCAAACAAAAACACCGCGACTGGCCGTCAATTCCATGAAATTTTCCGGCTTAAGACAGGCGCAACTGGACGTCGAGAATGACCTTGCGATGACGGCGCCGCAGGCTTAGGCATGAGGCTACAAGGTTTCGAGCGATGAATACGTCTATGAATACGTCTGTGAATACATGGATCGCATGAAGGCCGCCCTCCTTCCAGACCGCGGCGTCGTCAAGGTGGCCGGCGACGGCGCGCGGAACTTCCTCCACGGCCTAGTCACCGCCGACATGCTCAAGCTAACGGCGGATGCGGCACGGTTCTGCGCTTTGCTGACGCCGCAAGGCAAAATCATCGTGGATTTCATGGTTGTCGAATCACCGTCGGCAGGCGGCGGCTTCTTTCTCGACACCCCGCGCGCGCTCGTCGCGACGCTGGTCGCAAAGCTCAATCTTTATAAATTGCGCGCCAAGGTGATGATCGAGGACCTGTCGGAAACGCTCGGCGTGCTCGCCGTCTGGGACGGCGGCGGCGCTACCCAATACGGCTTGTGCTTCGCCGATCCGCGGCTGCCGGCGCTCGGGCTTCGCGTGATGCTCCCGCCGCACCTCGCCGCCGCGGCGGCGGACGAACTCGGCGCCGAGCTCGTCGCGGCAAGCGCTTACGAGACCCATCGCATCGCGCTCGGCGTGCCGCAAGGCGGCGTCGATTTCAGCTACGGCGATGCCTTTCCCCATGAGGCCAACATGGATCAGCTCGGCGGCGTTGATTTCACCAAGGGCTGCTATGTCGGCCAGGAGGTGGTGTCGCGAATAGAGCATCGCGGGACCGCGCGCACGCGCGCCGTCCCGATCCGCTATGACGGGCCAGCGCCGGCATCGGGGACCACGGTCATGGCCGGCGAGCGCCAGCTCGGTACCATGGGTTCGGCGGCGGCCGGTCGCGGCATCGCGCTCGTCCGGCTCGACCGGGTGGCCGAAGCGATAGCGCAGGGTAACTCCCTGACCGCCGCCGGCGTGCCGATCCAGCTGGTCAAGCCGGGCTGGGCGCGATTTGCCTTGCCCGGGGAATCGAAGGCCGCCGAATGACCGTGCCCACGCCCAATCCGGCCTTGGTGCGTTGCGCCTGGCCCAAGGACGATCCGCTCTACATCGCCTATCACGACGAGGAATGGGGCGTGCCGGAATATGACGACCGCGCGCTCTACGAGAAGCTCGTACTCGACGGCTTCCAGGCCGGCCTATCGTGGATCACAATCCTGCGCAAGCGCGAGAATTTCCGCCGTGCCTTCGACGGCTTCGCGCCGGAGAAAATCGCACGCTACCGGCCGGCCAAGATCGAGAAACTCATGGGCGACGCCGGCATCGTGCGCAACCGCGCCAAAATCGAGGGCACGGTGCTTTCGGCGCGCGCCTGGCTCGACGTCATGGATAAGGGGCCTGGGTTCTCCAAGCTCCTTTGGGATTTCGTCGACGGCCACCCCAAGGTAAACCATTATCGCACCAGGGGTCAGGTGCCCGCCGAAACCGCGATCTCTCGCGCCATGTCCAAGGAGTTGGCGCAGCGCGGCTTCAAATTTTGCGGCCCGACCATCGTCTATGCCTTCATGCAGGCGGTCGGCATGGTCAATGACCATCTCATTACCTGTTTTCGCCATGAGGCCATCCAAGAAATCTCCAAATAAGAAGGCTGCGATGCACGGCGCGCGCGCGTGGCAGCGCATGCTGTCGGGTCGGCGGCTCGATCTGCTCGACCCCTCCCCGCTCGACATCGAGGTCGACGACATCGCGCATGGGCTCGCGCGCGTGGCGCGCTGGAACGGGCAGACCGTCGGCGCCCATATTTTTTCGGTGGCGCAGCATTGTCTTTTGGTCGAGGCCTTGGCGCGTGCCAAGGTGCCGCGTCTCGACCGCAGCCGTCGGCTAGCGGTGCTGCTGCACGACGCACCCGAATACGTCATTGGCGACATGATCTCGCCGTTCAAGGCGGTGATCGGCGACGCCTACAAAGCAGTCGAGCGCCGCCTTCTTGCCGCTATCCATTTGCGCTTCGGCCTGCCGGCACAATCCTCTCCTGAGACCGAAGCCCTGATCAAGGTCGCCGACCGGCAAGCCGCCTATCTCGAAGCGACGCGGCTTGCCGGCTTCGAGACCGCCGAGGCACGGCGCTTTTTCGGCCGGCCGCCGGTGTTCTCGGCGGCCCTGGAGCGCGATTATCTGAAGCCTTGGCCGGCGGAGACGGCGCAGGCGCGCTACCACGAACGGTTCACGAAGCTGATCGTCGAGTAAAGCAGGCATGTCATGGCGGCGCCGCGCGAAATGCCTATATAGAAGTCAGCAGCCACCCACCGGATTCCATGATTCACGTCTGCTCGCTGTCGCGTCTGCACGAAACCGTCGAGGATACTGGCGCGCGCCATGTCGTGTCCCTGCTCGGCGACGAAGCGCGCGTCGAACGCCCGGCTGGCATCGCGCCGCAGAACCATCTGTGGCTGCGGCTCCATGATATCGCCGCGCCGCTCGACGGCTATATCGCGCCATGCGAAGAGCACGTCGCCGAGCTGATCAGCTTCGTACGTGGCTGGGATCGGCGCGCACCGCTCGTGGTGCACTGTTTCGCCGGCATCAGCCGCTCGACCGCAAGCGCCTTCACCGCGGTCTGCGCGCTCAGCCCGCAACGCGGCGAAGCCGCCATCGCGCATGCGCTGCGCCGCGCCTCGCCTACGGCAACGCCGAATATCCGGATCGTCTCGCTGGCGGACAAGCTATTGGGCCGCGGCGGCCGCATGATTGCCGCGATCGAAACCATCGGCCGCGGCGCCATCGCCGCCGAGGCGACGCCGTTCCGGCTCGACCTCGAGTGAAGAAAATTACTCGGCCAAGGATGGCCGCAAGGCCGGCCGCGAACTGGCGATCGGCGTCGCTTCCGGGTGCGACTCGGAGCGCTTGCTGGCGAGTTCGGCATGCGACGTTGCGATCGGCGTCGCCGCCGGCCGTGGCTCGGCGCGCTTGCTGAGAAGTTCGGTGCGCGGATTGCGCTGGGAGAAATCGCAATAGGCGAAGCCGAGCCCGGCAATCGAGCCGCGGAAGCTGTGGTAGCTGAGCTTCTGCACCCGAAAGCATGGCGTAATCGGCAAGCCGGCCAAGTGCGCGCACATCGAGCCGCTGTCCACCTTTATGGTCCCGGCCGGCAAGGTCGCGAACCGGGTCTCGCCCTGGCCGCGAAACCTGATAGTGCCGACGACGGAGCCGTCGGCGAAAATGCGCCCACTGCCGGCGGTTCCCTCGAAGCAGGTATAGGAGAACAACTTGCCCACCACGAAAGCGCGGGCTTGTTGCGGATTGAGATCCTCGGCCAGCGCCAGGCTTGTGGCGAAAATTCCAGCCCCGGCAACGCACGCACAGACAACAGCCACGCGACGCAACATCGACTGCTCCACTCCCGCACCTAGGACGATGTTAACAAGACTTCTTAACCGTCCCCTTACCATAGCGCCCTCGCAAGATCAGTCGAAATTTCCAGCGAAATCGGCAGCCTTTACCCGATTTTTACCACAATGCGTCCGCGCACGCGCCCCTCGACGATATTGCGGGCCTCGCCAAGAACGTCCTTGAGTCCGATTTCACTCGTCATTGTCGCAAGTATCGCGGGGTCGAGGTCGGTCTCGAGGCGGCGCCAAGCTTCTTGCCGCAACGGCAACGGACACATCACGGAGTCGATGCCGAGCAGCGACACGCCGCGTAGAATGAACGGGGCAACCGAGGCCGGCAAGTCCATTCCCCCGGCAAGTCCACAGGCGGCTATGGCGCCTCCATAGCTGGTCATCGACAACACATTGGCGAGCGTCGTCGAACCGACGACATCAATGCCACCGGCCCAGCGCTCTTTGCCGAGCGGGCGCGGCTGGCCCGTCAGCTCCTTGCGTTCGATCACTTCGCTGGCGCCGAGACCCCTGAGGTAATCGGCATCCTCGGGGCGGCCGGTCGAGGCGATCACGTCAAAGCCGAGCTCGGCCAAAAGCGCGATGGCGACCGAGCCCAGCCCGCCGGCGGCCCCGGTCACGATCATCGGCCCGCGCGACGGTGCAAGTCCGGCTCGCTCCAGCGCCATGACCGCCAGCATCGCCGTATAGCCGGCGGTACCGATCGCCATGGCATCGCGCGTGGTCATGCTCGCCGGCAGCCGCACCAGCCAGTCGCCCTTGACGCGTGCCTTGTCCGCATAGGCGCCGAGATGGGTCTCGCCCAGGCCCCAGCCGTTGAGGACGACCTTGTCGCCCGGTCGCCAGTTTGGATGCGTGGAGGCTTCCACCGTGCCGGCAAGATCGACACCGGCGATCATCGGGAAGCGGCGGACCACCGGCGCCTTGCCAGTAATGGCGAGGCCGTCCTTGTAATTCACCGTCGAATACTCGACCCGCACGGTGACATCGCCGTCCATCAGGTCGTTGTCGTCAAACTCGCTAAGCCGCACGGTCTGGCCGGCCTCCGACTTGTTGATGACGATGGCCTTGAACATGCTCATGGCATTACTCCTGGCCGCTAATCTGTCGCGGCCGAGCATATTGCCAAGGAAAGGCGGTTCAAGGAATGGCGGCCTTGCGGTCGCTGCAGCGCGATTATTCGGCTGGCACCAAGGCCATGCGCGGCACCGGCTTTTCCACGATCGGCATATTGATCAGCGCCGAAAGGACGCCGAACAGGATCGCCAGATACCACACCGCATTATAGGAGCCGGTGCGGTCGAAGACGAGGCCGCCGAGCCAGACGCCGAGGAAGCCGCCGACCTGATGGCTGAAAAAGGCGAAGCCCGCGAGCGTCGCCAGCCAGCGCGTGCCGAACATCACCGCAATGATGCCGTTGGTCGGCGGTACCGTGGAGAGCCACATGAAACCCATCACCGCGCCGAAGGCGATACAGGTCACAGGCGTGACTGGGAACGAGATGAAGGCGAAGATTGCCGCGGCGCGTACGAAATAGATCATCGACAGCAGGTAACGCTTTGGCATTCGGTCGCCGAGCCAGCCGGAGAACACCGAGCCGACGATGTTGAACAGGCCGATGGTCGCGATGGTCCAGCCGCCGACTTCCGCCGACAGCCCACGATCGACCAGATAAGACGGCATGTGCACGGTGATGAATTGCAGCTGGAAGCCGCAGGTGAAAAAGCCGAGCACGAGCAAAACGTAGGAGCGGTGCGCGAAGGCTTCCGAGAGCGCATGCCGCAGCGTCAGCGCCTCGCCCTCGTGCAGGGCATGCGACGGCGGCGTCGCCAAGGCGAGCGACAGCGGCAGCACCGTGAGCATGCTGACACCGAAGATCAGGAGCGTCTGCTGCCAGCCGAACGTATCCATCAGCGCCACGGCGACCGGCGAATAGAGAAATTGCCCGAACGAGCCGGCCGCGGTGCCGAAGCCGAAGGCACGCGAACGCCATTGCAGCGGCACGATCTTGGCGAAGGCCGCGATCACCACCGGAAATGAGCAGCCGGCAAGGCCGAAGCCGACGAGTACGCCCGCAGAGGCATCAAGCGCCGTGCCGCTTTCGGCGTGCGCCATCAGCACGAGGCCGAGACCGTACATCAAGGCGCCCGTGCACAATACGCGGATGGTGCCGAAGCGATCGGCGATGATGCCGCCGAGCGGCTGGCCGATGCCCCACAGCAAATTCTGCAAAGCAAGCGCGAAGGCGAAAACGTCGCGGCCCCAGTGGTGCTCGGTCGACATCGGCGTGAGAAAGAATCCGAGGGTCGAGCGCGGCCCAAAGGCGACGATCGCGATGAGACAGCCGGAGCCGATGACCAGCGACGGCGTGCGCCAACTGCCGATTAACTTGGAATTGGTGGTCATATCGCCCCGGCAATGCAACGATTCAAAAAGACTGCCAAGCATAAGGCCTTGCCCCGGATCACCCAAACGAAAATCGGTCCGTGCCGCCCGACCGGCGCATGGCTGATCCGCAAGACGGCTCATGGAATAATCCGCCGTTTGCCTCAGGCCTCGGCAGCGCTTATGGATTTTCGGGTCGATTTCAGGGGCTTCCGCCCCGTCCTCACGCCAAGTGACCCGCCATGTCGCTCCTTCGCTCCGACGCCTTTCTGTCTCCGCTCGAGATCGAGGCCGCGGTAACGCGTGCGCTCGAGGAAGACCTCGGGCGCGCCGGCGACATCACTTCGATCGCCACGGTTCCGGAGGATACGCCCGGCCGCGCCGTGCTCAACGCACGCCAGCCCGGGGTGATCGCCGGGCTGCCCTTGGTAGCCGCGTCGTTCAAGCGCTTGGCTCCTGAGATCGAAATCATCCCGCATGCGCGCGATGGCGTAGCGATCACCGGCCGGACCAAGCTCCTGACGATTTCCGGCGATGCCCGCGCCATCCTCGGCGCCGAACGCGTGGCGCTCAACTTCCTCGGCCACCTTTCCGGGATCGCCACCGCCACGGCGGAATTCGCACACCGCATCGCCCACACCAAGGCGCGCGTCATCTGCACACGCAAGACCACGCCGGGACTGCGGGCGCTGGAAAAATACGCGGTGCGCTGCGGCGGCGGCTTCAATCACCGCTTCGGCCTCGACGACGCGATGCTGATCAAGGACAATCACATCGCGGTCGCCGGCGGCATCGAGGCGGTGCTCAAGCGCGCCAAGGAAAACGCCGGACACCTGGTGAAGATCGAAATCGAAGTCGACTCGCTCAAGCAGCTCGAAGAAGTGCTCGCGGTCGGCCTCGCCGACGTGGTGCTGATCGATAACTTCGATCTTGAATCGATGCGCCGCGCCGTCGCCATGGTCAGGGGCCGCCTGGTGATCGAAGCCTCGGGCGGCATCACGCTGTCGTCGGCCGCCGCGATCGCCGAGACCGGCGTCGATTATCTATCGTCCGGCGCGCTGACCCATTCGGTGCAGAATCTCGACATCGGATTGGACATCGAGATGTGAAACCCGTCATTCCGGGTTCGGCCCAACGGGCCGCCCCGGAATGACGCGCCTTACAGCTTCGCGGTCGTCGCGGTGGCGCGGGGCGCGGGCGCGGCCGAGGCTTGCGGGCCTTTCGCCGCGGCGTCGGGCTTCGGGTCGGCCTGCGAGGTATCGGGCGGCGCGCCCCAGACCGGCTCGTAGTTGCCGTTGCCCCAAGCGCGCGGCCGATAGAACGTGTGCACGCCGAGTTTGTACAATCGGGTCATCTCATGC
>DATJBH010000185.1:0-2266 GCA_035515455.1 Xanthobacteraceae bacterium | reverse complement strand
CACCGGGAAGTCGGACACCAGATGCTGGCCGGGCGGTATGCGTGAACTGGGGCCGCCTGGCTTGCGCCCGCGGAAGCCGCGCGAAATCGGAGGCTCGCTCATGACAGACACCCGTTGTGCCGGCGATCAGTGTCGCGCGCGGTTAGGGCAAACACAATATACGAACGGCGCGGGCGCTTTAATTGTGCTTTCTCGGCCGCTGCAGCCATGTCTTCACATGGTCGAGATGGTCGCGACCGACCCGGCGCCCATAGACCGCGGCCAGCGCGCGCGCCGCATGGGCGCGTTCGGCCGGCGATCGCTTGTTTTCCGGGTCGAGAACGCGGTCGCGGAGCCCTTCGATCGCACGGGATTTTTGTGTGGCCAGAAACCGCACGACGCGATTGCGCTCGCCGGTATATTTCTGGTCGACCTTGTCGGGCGACGACAACACCACCTCGTGGCGGCCCGTTTCATAAAGGATGGCGAGCCGGCGCTCGCAGAACGCGCGTAGCCGGTCATAACACGCGGCGCGCCTTTCCTTCGTGTATTCGATGCAGCGCGCCAGGAAGCTCCAGATTTTCGGCGCCGTCTCGAAGCCGGTTTCCTTCGTCTTCTCCCACAGCGCCGACGCCAGAAACTCCGCCAGCCGCCTCAGCGCTTTCTGGTGGTCGGTCACCTTGTCCGTGGCGGCGTCTTCCAAATTCGGGTCGAGCGGCTTGAGTTGCTCAGGACTCAGCGAAATGCCCCGCGGCGTATCGGTCCGCTCGGCATTTTCGTTCAAGGCGACGGCAATGCTGTTGGCGTTCTTGACACGCATGCTGTCGAGCTCGCGCAAATTCCATTTGTCGGTCAAGAATCTCAGCAACGACGTGTGGTCGAACTGGGTGTGCTCGACGCCCGCCTTGACCCAGGGCGAGACCAGGATGGCCGGCACGCGAAGGCCGAGTTGATCGAATTTGAATTTGCCTGGGCCGTTTTTATACGGAACCGTCGCCGCGCAATCGTCGGGCGGGACCGCGCTCGGCGGGACCACGTGGTCGTAAAAACCTCCGTGCTCATCGTAGAACACCACCAGCAGCGTCGATTTCCAAAGTGCTTCGTTGCGGCGCAGGGCGTTGTAGACGTCGGCGATCAGCTTTTGCGCCCGCATGATGTCGTGCGGCGGATGATCGTCGTTTTGCTGGTAACCGAAGTAGTCAGGCTCGATCAGCGAAAATTGCGGGAAGTCATCGGGATGACCGCGCGCGTCTTCGTAGAAACGGCGGATGTAATAGTATTGGGCCGCGTTGTGCGGCGCGCGGAGCTGCTTCATCGTCCAGCTTTGCGGAAGGTCGTGGAAATAGACCTTCCAACTGATCTGCTTCTCGTTCAGGCGGTCGAAAATCGTGTCTTGCGTCTGCTGGAAGTAGCCGGCGAGGTCGACCTTGTGGGTGCCGTCGTTCGGCATGTCGACGTGGCCGAGGCATGTGCCGCTAAACGCGAAGAAGCGGTTCGGCCAAGTCGGGCCCGGCAGCGACGAAAACCAATGGTCGCAAACCGTGAAATGTCTGGCGAGCTGATGCAGGCCGGGCAGGAAATCGAGCGGATAATAGCCCATCATATAGCGGCGCTCGTCAGGCGGCGACCCCGGAAAAGCCTCGACGAAATCCTGAACGAAACCGCCGTTGTTGTTCTGCAGCTGGGTAGCGACGTGCTCGACTTCGTGATGCGGGTCGAGCGTCATCTGGCGCTCGGTGGTCTCTGCCTGGGCGATCGGCGGGCCGCCGACGTCGTCGTTGCTGCGCGGGCGATCGGGATCGATGCCTTCGAGACGATCCCTGCCGTCCTTGCCGTCATAGACGGCGCTCAGGCTGCCCAGCATCTGGTCAAACGAGTGATTTTCCAGAATCAGGACGACGACGTGCTCAATCTTATCGATCGCCGACATGCTACCCCCCATGCCGCAGCCAACAGACCGGCCGCTCAATAACGCGCGCCTATCCTAGGGCGATCATTCAGCGAATTGCAATTGCAAGTTACGCAAGCCACTCAGCGGTTGGCGGCGCTCCACGGCGCGATGCGCCGGCCGGCCCATTTCAAGAGCGAGGTCAGCGACACGCCGAGGATCATCAGCACGATCACCGGCACGAAGGTCTTATCCATCGCGAACTGGTTGGCGTATTTGGTCAGCATGAAGCCGAGGCCGGAGATCGTCGTGTAGAATTCCGCGATGATCATGCCGATCAGCCCGCGGCCGATCGCCAGCCGCACGCCGGCGATGATGTAGGGCAGCGCGAACGGCAAC
>DATJBH010000184.1:0-10351 GCA_035515455.1 Xanthobacteraceae bacterium | reverse complement strand
CCCGCCCGGCACCGATGATGGCAAGGCCGACGCCCTTGGCCGATTTTTTCACGGGCAGCTCGCACCGTTGCGTGTTGCGCTGCGCCCGAGAAGCAAATTCAACGTGATCACTGATTCACCCCCGCGCGGTTTCGCTGCTTGAGTTCGGCGATGCCGGAGATGGTTTCGTTGGTCAGCGGCAGGTCGACCGGCGCGTTGCGGTCGGCCGAAAGATCGGCGGCGCTGTAGGTTTCCATCACCCGCCGCGCGCTCTCCGGCGTCACCATGACCGGTGTGTCGCGGATGCAGGCTTCGAGGAAATGCATTGTCTCCGGCCCAAGGCCGCCGGCATAGACGTGGTCGACCCACTCGCCGGGCATCGTCGACATGGTGAACTCCTGGCCGCGCCGTTCGGTATTGAGCCAGTTGTCGCGCTGGGTGTCGTCGAGAATGAGCGCGCCGTCGGTGCCGGTGATCTCGATCCATGTAGCGCAGTAGTTCGGAAAGCTCGGCGGCAAATTCCAGCCGCCGCCGATCATCACCACGACGCCGTTGTCCATGGTCACGGTGGTGAACATGATATCGTGCGAGCCGTTCACCGGCTGCATGTAGCCGTATGCGCCCTGGCTGTAGACGCGTACCGGCCTGGCGGGCTCAAGCAGCCAGAACACGAAATCGAGATCGTGGGTCGACTCCATCACCACCGGCGAAAGCCGCACGCGGCTCGCGATCTTCTTGCCAAGCTCGCGCGACAGATGGCGGCTAACCAAGACCGAGACCACCTTCCCAAGCGTACCGTCGATGATCTTCTTCTTGGCGAAGGCGATCTTCGGGTTGAACCGCTGCGAATAGCCGATGGTGAATTTCAGATTGTTGCGCTTCGCCAGCTGGATCAGCTCGTCGGCCTCCCACAATTCCAGCGCGATCGGCTTTTCCAGCATGACGTTCTTGCCGGAGCGCAGGCAATCGCGCGCGATCGGATAGTGGTTCGCCTCCGGCGTGGTCGAGACATAGACGACGCGGAGGTTGTCGTTGGCGAGGAAGTCCTTGTAGTCCAGCGTCGCGGTTGCCGGCTTGTAGAGTTTCGTCACCTCGGCGAGCCGGTCCGGCTTGATGTCGCAGAGATGCAACCTGTCGACCAGCGCCGTGCGCGACAGCGTGTCGGCGCGCAAGCCGCCGATCCAGCCCACCCCGATCACGCCTGCTTCAACGGTTTTCACTTTGGGCTTTCCTCATTTTTGCGGGCGGATAAAGCCATGCCGGAGCGGGGTGCGCAACGCCCCGCATCCCGCCCCGCGAAAGCGGGGAGGGGGGACCGCGCTCTCGCGCGGTGGGAGGGGCGTCTGACTCGTCGCTCCACTTTCGTCGCATTCCGTCATCCTGAGGTGCGCGCCAACGGCGCGCCTCGAAGGAGACGGCCTAGGCGCCCGGGCCGTCGCCCTTCGAGGGCCGCTTCGCGGCCACCTCAGGCTGACGGTAAAGACCACCCGTTCCCGCGAGACGGCTTCGCCTGCGGGTGTTCAAATCTCAGCCACGTGAAGCGCGAAGCGGGAGCAAAAAGGGTGACGAGGGGTGGTTGGCCTCGCCGGATCACTTCGCTGTCGCCGTTTCGCCAATAAAAGAAAGGACGCGGAACGCCGGAAAGGACGCTGAGTCACAACCTCCGCACCTGTTACGGCGCGGCGCCGTCCTCTGAACGGGAGAGGACAGCTCGCCTTCCGGCGTTCCACCACGGCTCTTCCCAAGGGGTGTGTAGTCCCTTGGTGCGATCCGGGCCAGGTTTCGTGGGCGAAGCCATCACGGGGCGGGGGTCACTCCGCCGACGGCCTCACCCACATCCAGCGACGCACCCCGCGCGCCGGTCGTAATGCCGGCGGACATGATACCCGGACCGCCCGGGAACAGGGAGCAAGCCTGCCCGCGGGCTCCGCCTCTCGCCCCACCGCCGCGGTCTGCCTCCGCGACGGCGTCCTTTCAGCGGGCGAGATGATTCGGTGACATATGTAGTCGAAACGGGGACAAATGTCAACACTTGGTTGCCAAAAACGAGACTTAGCCGGGCTGGCCCTAATGGGGCCGGCCGAAGGGGCCGGGGCAATGCCGCGCTCCGGCGCAACGCGCGGTTTCTGTATTTCGCATCCCGGTTTGATCTAGATCATTTCATCGGTTGCGCCAGCCTGTTTCACTTTCCAGCGTGGGTCAGTCTCGACAGCCGGGCGCAGTATGGCGTGCGACGATGTCGGCTAATCCGCGGAGGGGAAGGTGGCACGGTATCATTTCATTCTGCGATGGCCCGATCACGAACACGAGGACCGTCAGGGGACCGATTTGCCGGATCCCGAAGCCGCGCGCGATTACGCGCGGCGCATCATCCGGGAACTCAAAGACGGCGGCGGATATGACGACCCGGAATTGACCCTGGTGGTGAGGGACGGTGACGGCAAAATCATTTTCGCAGAGCTGTTTGTGACCCGGCACTGATAACGATTGATTTTGAGGGCGCCGCGGTTAGATTGGGACGGCAAGCCCGCGCGCCGATGGGATGCGCCATGGACAGGTTCGTCATCGAGCAGAACATCGAAAGGTACGCAGATCGGCTGCGCACCGAGTTGGATGCAGCGCAGCGGACGAGGCTCAAGGCCCTTCTGATCGAAGAAGAGAAGCGTCTTGGCATTTTTGCCGAGGCCGTCGGCAAAATCGATCTCAATATCGTCAAATGCCAAAACAGTATCAATGAACAAAGAGACTTGATCGAAAAATTTCAATTCGGCGGAGAAGACCTGAGCGCTGCACAGCGCGCTTTGGCGAATTTGGACGAGCTTCTCGGCCTTTTCGCGCAGTGGCACCGGAAGATTTTGACCTCACTGTCGAGAAATTCAATCCAACATGCGGCCGTGGCGCAAGCGCGCGGAAGCGGCAAATACGGTTTGACCGAACGGGAAATCCAGGTTCTCGGCCTCTTGGCGCACGGAAACTCCAGCGAACAAGCGGCTGCCATTCTCTCTATCACCAAGCGCACCGTCGATGCTCATGTGCAGCTCATCGTCACGAAGCTCGATGCTGCAAATCGTACGCAAGCCGTGGCCATTGCGCTTGATGCCGGTCTCATAGAACTCTGCTGACATGCGCTAATTGCTGCGGGTCGGTCTTGCGCGGCGTTGTCCGCTTCCACTGAGGGGCGCGGCATTGGTAGGTGAATGCGCAGTTCGGAACCCACCGCCGTCCAACAAGCGCAAAGTGAAGTGATGGTTAAAGCGAACGGCCAATAGGCTTCTGGGCGGGATCAGGAAGCAATCAAAAAGAGTTATTGCTCGACGCCGAAATCATTTTTCACTGCATCAACCAGTGCAGCAACATCGTGGATGCCGCGCTGGACGTATTCGATAATTTGGCGCGCAACCTGTTCTGTGGCCGGGTCGGGTTTGGTGGTCAAACCGAGCGCGTCGCATACGCGCTCAAACGCGATGGACATATTGCCAATAGTTTCAGGATCGAAGGCTTGGCCCCGCAGGAAGGGGATGATCGACATCAGCGGGTCGTGACGTTGGGCGCGACGGGCGCAACTCCGTCCAATTGAGCGGCCGCCAATGTCCAGGCGTTGGCTAATTCTAAAAACCGCTTCTGGGTATCTTCATCTTGAGCCTGGCGCGCCCAGCGCAGGCACTCTTCCGCGTATTGTCGAAATTCATCAGGAGATGTCATCGCACGCTCCGTCGCTACAGGCGGGAGCGCAATTCGTCTCTCAGTCGCCGATGCCTGAAGATGTCGCCAGTCGGCGATGTATCGACGCTGCGCCATAATACCGGCCAGCGCAATCCGACATGGTCTAACATTAACCGCAAACCCAAGTGGTCTAATTCAACTAACTTTTGGCGGAGCGCCTCTGCCCAGCCGCCTTCGGCGCTTTCAGCACTCCATAGTCGCCAGACCTAACACCCGCATTCTCCAATACTTCTCCCGCCGCCGTGATGCCGTGCCGAAGCAGTTCACGAACCGCCGCCGCCCGGCTCGGCATGCGATGCTCAAATCGGAAGTTATCTACGACCCTCAGCTCTTCGGGAGACAGCATGATTTGCAGCCGCTCTTCCCGCGCCAATCCAGTGCCGCCATTGTTATTGTGCATGATCAACCCTCCACAAATTACGACAAGGTAGGCAGTCGCCACTAACGAGCCAAGCTATACCATCACTACCAATGCGCCGCTTACTCATTTGTGTCGGTCGGGTACCAGACTTTAGAGTTGGTCAAATGGACACGTCCTAGGGCCCTCGCCAGATTGAGCACCAACTGGCGCAGTCGGCTTATCATCGTCGGCGGCGGAAAGCCTGACCACCGATAGTCGCTCGTTTTTTTGTGGCCAGACGCCGCGACCGCCGACGCCGGGGACCGTTTTGGACTACGTACGATTTTCTCTTTAGCAAAAAACGTTTAATCTCAAATCGGGAACGCGTCACAGCTAGGGGCACATAATCCCGCTGAACCCCCATGGCTGATAAATCCTTACCCGGCAGTCGAACACCACTCCCCGGCGCGGAGCGCCAGCCCTCCGCCTACTCTCGACGCGGTGGACGGATCGCAAAAGCTACCCCGCGCGCTACCCCAGGACGCCTAAGCCATTGCACGCGCTCGCAGGCCACACCCCGGCAAAGGGAATGCTCCGCGTCGCGGTCTCGCTGGGCCATCGCTCGCGACCGGGCCAGCGAATTTGCTAAAAAGAAAACCGCGCGTGTCAACTCGTTTCCGGGTTCAACGGTTAAGAAAGTCTATGGACCGGCCTAATGCAGCCGGCCGCTGCGCTCCCGGATGATGCACTCGTGCTCCTCCAATAGCTCGAGCGTGCCTTGGAGCACCTGCAGCGTCCGTTCGGCGTCGCGCGTCGAGGCCCCCATCGCCTTGAGACTGGCGACGCGTTCGCGCTGCCGTTCAACGATAAACGTCGCTTCGGCCACGTATTGAGCGGCCGCCGTCAACGCGTCCTTTTCATAAAGCATGGAACAGTCCCTGCGCGAAAAAGCCGACAACGACCCATGACAAGAGCAAGCGACGGCAAGGGTTGCTTTGATCCAGGTCAATTGCGGCAAACTCGCGCTGTGCGCTCCCGCCTCGATGCAGACGGCGGGGTTCGCCGCGCTATCGTTTCACTTTTCCCGGGCGCCGGCCCGCCGCTGCCGGAGCGCGCTCCGCGTCACGCCGTTGACTAGTCGGCGAAGCCGTCGACGGCGAAGGCCTTTATCTGATCGATCTTGTGAACGTCGTACAAATCCTTGAACGCTTTCGAGCCGTGCCACTGCAGAAGCTTGTCCATGCTGTCGAAGGCGATGACGACGAACTGGCCCGGCGGATGGCCATCGAAGCTGGTCATGTTGCCATTCTTGACGACGTAGTGGCCGCCAAAGGACTGGAACGAGCTCGGATAGAGCGACGGATAATCGGTGTCCGATTGGTTTTGTCCGGCGTCGAACAGGGTGACGAAATAGGCGGTGCGGTCGGTGTTGGCCCGCAGGGATTGGGTTGTCAGAGCTCCAATCGCAAAACCGGCCAACATTGCCAATATGAGCGTAGCGCGAGCTTTCATGATCCCCTCCGCGTGCCCCCGCAGACTAATCCGCGGCGGCGCGCAGGCCAATGCGCGTTGCCTATCCGCGTTATGCACTACTCGACGGCCCACAGGTTTCGTGGAGCACTGACCGGACAATTCAAATCAGTGACAGGTGCAGGATTTGGCCCGGCTGTCCCAACTGGCGTTGCAATGATTGGCTTGGCTGAAATGTTTGCAGTTGTAGCCCGCCGCCAAAGATGCTCCGGAGCCGGCGACGCTGACAAGGAACGCAACAACAAGACCCAGCATGCGTGAGGTCATGGTTTCCTCCTTCGACCGGCCTCAATCCTACGCCTACGCACCGAGGCTTGCACGCCCGCTCGCCCTTCGTCAGGCCGGCACCAGCGCCAGATTGGCCTTGGGGATGGCGGCGAGCGTCTCGCGCGAAATGCCCAAATGGGCCGTGACCAGCTCGGGCGGCAGATGCGTGAGCCAGTCATTGAGCGAAATGTCCTGATAATGCGAGGCGTGGAACATTTCCAGGAACACGAGATCGCTGTCTCCGGTGTTCTCGATGTAGTGGCCGAGCGGCTGCGGCACATAGCCGACATCGCCGGCGTTGAAATCGATGGTGCGCGAGTCGGCATGGTTGAAGAACACCGTCATGCGGCCTTTGCCCTTGATGTAGTATTGCCACTCGTTGGCATTCGGATGCCAGTGCATTTCGCGCATGCCGCCGGGCTTCACGGTGACATGCGCCATGGCGATGTTGGCCGCCGCCGGAAAGTTCGTCGAATCGACGATCTTCACCTGGCCCATCCTGTCGGACTTCTGCGGCTTCATCTGGTTGAGCCGGAACTGAAAAGCATTATTGTCGGCGCGGCCGTTGTCGGCGGCGGCCGCTTGATCCTGCGGCAGCGGCGGCGGCACCGCGGCCTGAAAGATGAAGCGGCCCTCCGGCGGCACGGTCTTGAACGGATCGAGCGCGCTTTGCGGCACGCCCCAGTTCTTGGCCACGACCTCGCGCGGCGTATGGATCATCCAGTCGGACAGCAGCGTGGTGTTGTCCTCGGAGAACGTGCCGTCGTCGAACACCAGCAGAAATTCGCAGCCGTCGGGGCCGAGCCCCTGGATCGAATGCGGCACCCCGGTCGGGAAATACCAAAGATCGCCTTCGGCGACGTCGTTGACATAAGGGGTGCCGTCGATAGTCAAGGCGGTGAGGCGGGCATTGCCGTACAGCATGATCGCCCATTCGTTGGCCTCGTGCCAATGCAGCTCGCGAATGCCGCCCGCGGTGAGCCGCATGTTGACGCCGGCGATGTCCTTGGAAATCGGCAGATCGTGGACGGTGACCTGGCGCGACCAGCCGCCGTCCTGGATGCGCCGGTGCATCGCCGAGAACGAGTTCCAGAATGTCGGCGGCAGGCCATGGTCGGTCGCCGGCGGCGTGAAACTGTTCGGGTTGAGATTCTGCAGGACCTTGTTTTGCGGCCCGGGATCGCTGGCGCTGGCATTGTGCTCGCCGGCCGTCGCGCTCTGCACCGATTGCGCGGCCGCGCCGCGCGCCAGCGCGAAGCCCGCGGTACCGGCCGCAACGCCGGTGGTGCCGAGAAAGCGCCGCCGCGAAAATGGCGGGGCGGCGGCTTGCGCGCCCGGCGCATGGATCTCGGTCTTGTGCGGTTCTGTTCTGGCGGACAATGGATCGGACATGACGGTCTCCTGGACCCGCTTCGCGAGCGACGAAAAAGCAACCGGCGCAGGTCGGGCATGTTCCTGCACCGGGCGCGGCCAACGCTGCTTCAACATTAAGCAGGCGGATCGCCCGGCACCACTCTCGATGCGTCGTGTAATGAACAAATGGGCAATGGCGCAGAGCCCGCAGCCCTGACGCGATTATCCTGACGCGATTATCCTTGGGGCGCGGGCGCCGCCGACGCGCATCGCGGCTGCGCCCAGCGGCTCCGCCGCCCTGTGATCGGCCGATGACAGGGTCCGGCGTAACCCGCGGCTTCGCTACCCGCGAATTGGCGGATTACGCTTGGCTTGTCCGTTCCGTTCCTGCAGGGCTAGTTCTTCGCGCGGCCGCCCTGGCCGCCTTGACCGCCATGGGCCTGCCGCTCGGCCTGCCATTGCAGGAAGCTTTTGAACAAGGCCTGTCGCTCGGCTTCGTTGGCGGGCATGTGGGGCTGCGTTCCCAAATAAGCGTCGAAATCGGTTTCATGCTTCGCCGAGACCGAGGTGCCGTTCTGCTGCTCCATCTTGTCCAGCGCGTCCTGCGCGACGCCAAACCGCGTCCAGCCCGGCACGGTCGCCGCCAGATTCACGTCGCGCCATTTCGGATGATAGGGCGGACGCTGCAATTTGCTGAAATTGTTGAACAGATACTGCACGAAGCGCTGGACCTTGCGATAGCGATCGGTGTCGGACCCCCAATTGAACACCGCCAGCACCGCGGGCACCGCAATGGTGTCGATGCGGTCCTTGCCGTCGAGCAAATTGGGATAATCCTGCTTGGTGAATTCGCCGAGGGTGTAATGGTCCTCGAACATCTTGGTGAACGGGATATTCAACAGATGCAACCCGGAATTCGGCGGGATCTTGGAAAAGAAGTCGACCGGCTTCGGTATGACGCGCGCGATGGCGTCGATCTCGCCGGCCTGCAGTTTTTGCAGCGCGCTCGGTTGCGGGATCAAGACCTGCTGCACATCGATGCCGAGCCGCTGGAACACGATGTTGCCGGTCAGGCTTGCGCCGGTGCCCGCCGGGCCGAAATTGACCTTCTTGCCGCGCAAGTCCTGGAGGCTGTGCACGTCGTCGCGGGCCAGGATGTGCAGCTCGGCGGTCGGCAGCCGGATGATGTATTGCACGCGCTGCTCGAGATTGGGCGTCTTGCGTACGTTGCGGAAATATTCGAGCACGTCGGACTGCGTGATGGCGGCATCGACGCCGCGCAAATAAAGCAGATCGTCGACATTCGATGCGGCGCCGTAGGAGACGATGGGCAGAATGCGCAAATTGTCGCCGTCATTGAGCGCCGACGCCATGTCGTCGACCAGCCGCATATACGTGCCGGAGTACAGCCCGCCGACAATGCCGACGGTCCAGGCATTCTTTTGCTCGCGCAGCTCGGCGTCGGTGCCGCCGGCGGAGAGCGCTTTCGGGATGACCTGTGCCGACAGGTGCACGCTGAACAGACCAAGCAAGGCCGCGGCGATCGCGCAAGCAGCAAAAACACGGGCAAAAAAACCGGTACGCATGACTCCCCCCTGCTATGACACTCGGGTCACTAGCCTATCTTCAGTCGAATCATGCTCGCGCAATTATGGCGGCGCCGGGACCCAGTTGTGAATTCGCGGCGACGAATTTCGGGTAAGATCGAATCCTCTCTCATTGCCGCCACGCCCGCTTCGTAAAGTTGACCAACTTCCGTTGCACGTAATTTCGCGCGAAGCGCGGTCGGGGGTGCGCGCTTACTTGGCGTTTACCCTTTCGCGCGTCGGCGATCTCGTTTTGTTTTGGTGTTTCGAGAGTGAGGGAGAGCGAACATGTCAAGACGATGGGGCGTGGCGGCATTTGCAGGTTCGATTGCCGCAGCTTTGATTGCCGCAGGTTTGATTGCCGCAGCCATGGGATTGGCGCAGGCGGCGGCTTGGCCGAGCCGGCCGGTCACGATGATCGTGCCGTTCGCTCCGGGCGGACCGACGGACGTCGTCGGCCGGATTCTCGCGGAGCGCTTGAGCGAAATTCTCAAACAGCAGGTCGTGGTCGAAAACGTCGGCGGCGCCGGCGGCATGACCGGCGCCGAGCGGGTGGCGCAGGCCAAACCCGACGGCTACGAGGTGCTGCTCGGAACGGTCGGGACGCAGGCCTACAGCCAGACGCTCTATAAGAAGCCGCTGTACAATTCGGAGACCGATTTCACGCCGGTCGCGCTCGTCGCCGAGCAGCCGCTGGTCCTCGTGGTGCGCAAGGACATGCCGGTGAAATCGCTCAAGGAATTCGCCGCCTACGTCAAGGCGAACGCATCCAAGCTGTCGTTCGGGTCGGGCGGCGCCGGTTCGGCGACGCATCTCGGCTGCCTGTTGCTTAATTCGGCAATCGGCGCCGACGTGCAGCATGTGCCTTATCGCGGCTCGGCTCCCGCGCTGCAGGATCTGATGGCGGGCCGCATCGACTATCTGTGCGACGCCGTCTCGACCGAGCTGGCGCCGATCAAGGCCGGCAGCGTCAAGGCGATCGCCGTGCTGGCGCGCCAGCGTTCGGCGGTGCTGCCCGACATACCGACCGCGCAGCAGGAAGGCTTCCCCGGCTTTGAAGCCAATAACTGGATCGCGCTGTTCTTCCCGCGCAAGACGCCGGAAGCCATCGTGCATCGCCTGCGCGACGCCACCGTCGAAGCCATGAAGGCGCCGGCGCTGCGCGAGCGGATGGAGAAGATCGGCACCGACCTGGTCGCGTCCGATCGCACGACGCCCGCCTATCTGAAGAACTTCGTCGCCAGCGAAGTCAAAAAGTGGGCCGGCCCGATCAAATCGAGCGGCGTCGTGGTCGACTGACCGCGCAGGCTTCAATCCGCAGTGCCGGCGATTGCACGCGCATCGCCGGCACCGCGCGGCCGTCCTGCGTCGGGCCGGAGGAGGCCCGGCGGGCTCACGATTTCAGGAACAAAAGCGCTGCAGGCCGCCTTGTCGTTCGACACCGAGGGGCGGCTTATCATGAAATTCACCACCGACGTCGTCCGCGCCGGCGAGGGCGGACGCCCGGACGTCTTGCACCGCACGACCGTCGAAGAGATCAGCCCGCGACGGGTGAAAACAAAAGCCGACCAGC
>DATJBH010000183.1:0-5753 GCA_035515455.1 Xanthobacteraceae bacterium | reverse complement strand
CGCAACGACCAGGATTGCCGCGCTTGGTCGTTCGCTGAGCCAGACGGCCACCGCCATCATCAAGGTCAGCGAAGCGAAAGCGGTGAACCAGGTCAGCCCGATATCGGCTTCCCATCCGCTGATATGCAGCGGCAGCGCCAGCTCCGCCGCGCTGAAGTGCCATAGGTAATAATAAGCCAGCCGCGCCGGCACACCCATCGCGCCGAACACCGGATCAACCGGCGGCAAGCCCTGGCGCATCATCGCGTCGATGACGGCGATTTTGGCGTGATCGAATATGGGATCCGCGAGATGCACGCCGGTGGCGGATATTTTCGGAACGATCGCGCTCGCCGGCACCAGCGCAAGAAGGGCGGCGGCCGGATATGCCCATAATGGAATGCCCGGCTTTTGCGCCGCACCGTTATTCGGGCTTTCCGTCAGCAGTGCACCGCCGCCGACGATGAGGAAAAGCGCGGCCATGGCGGCGACGGCGGGCGCGGAAAAACCGACCAGCGTCAGAACCGGCAAGGTCGCCGCGCTAAACATCGCCCAACCGACGACCGGCGCGGCGCCGAGCGCCAAGGCACGCGGCAGGACATGACGGCCAACGGCAAATCCGAAGGCGGTGAAGAACGGAGTCGCCGCCAGCGCGCAAAAGGCGGCATTGACGGCCGATGCCATAGGAGGATCAAAACCCCGACGCTGGTGTGTTCGGGCCCCGCCGCCCGCCCGCGACGCTTAGGCTGCCCGCAGCAGCATTTCCACTTTCGGCCACGGATCGGGCGCCAGATTGCGGAACGGCGCCCAGTCGGTCTCGGTCATGCGATCGAAAATCGCAGCCTTGACCGAAGGCCGCTCGCGCATCCGCGCCCACCAGTCGCCGACCGCCGGCTGGCTAGTCCACATACCTGAAAGCTTGAGCAGCTCGAGCCGCAGCATGTAGGGAATGACGGCGCAATCGGCATTGGAAAAGTTCGGGCCGGCGAGATAGGGGCCGCTTTGCAGCGACTCGTTCATCCAGACCAGCAATTTCCTATGCTGATTGATGGCGTCACTGACAAATTCGGAATCGAGACCATGCTCGATGACGCTGCGTTTATATTCGGCGCGGCGCTTTAACGGCGATTTGTTGACCTCCGCAAGCCAGGCCTCGCGCGGCAGCTTGAGAAAATTCGGCCGGAACGCCGTGGCAAAGGTGAGGATCATGCATGAATTATGCAGATATTCGTCGATCAACTTGTTGAAGAGCCGCACTCTATGACGAAGCAGCGGCTGTTTCGGCATCAGCGGCGGCGCCGGAAAAGCCTCATCCAGATAATACAGGATCAGCGACGATTCGGTAATCGCGTTGCCGTCATGGACCAGGGTGGGCACCACGCCGTTCGGGTTGAGCTTCAGATAAGCCGGGTCGAACTGGTCGCCGCGCAACGTGAGGAGATGCTCCTTGGCATCGAGCCCCTTCTCGTTGAGCGCGATACGCACCTTCTGGGCGCAAACCGAATTGATATTGTGATAATGCTCGAGCATCTGTCCTCCCGCCGCTTTCGTGGCCGGACGGATCATGGTCTCGTTCAGAGGTCAAGTCCAGGCGACGTCGCGCCGGGGTGCGCTCGGCTTTATCCGCCGCCGACCTGATTGACGATATCGGTCCATTGCTCGACGGCGTGCCTCGCTTCGCGCACTGCCTCGGCGAAGGCCTCTTCTTTTTTATAGTAATGCCGCCACTGACCGCTGTCGTACATCTCGACGAGATGGGCCAAGGCGCGGCGGGCGCCGAACAGCTGCCGCTCGGCATGTTGGCGCTGCACTTCCGCGGTGGCGGTTTTGGTCATGGATCGGATTTTGCCGACGAGATGTAAAAATAGAATCAAAACCCCGGCGTTCCGGTAGAATGCATGTCACCGCCAGCGGCCTTAACCATCGTAAACCCCCGCAAAGATAAACGAACTGTAAACAGACACGGGAGCAAACTTGGCTGTTCATGGCGCAAAAACCGCTCTGGAACTTGGAATTTGAGCTGGCATATTCTGGCGGCCGGGAGGCGATATGCGCACCTTTAATCAGCGGACAGAAGATTATCTGGGCTCCTCTATCGCGCGCGGCGTGATTTTCGCCGCCAGCCTGATACTGCTTGCGGGACCCAGCGCGGCCTATGCCGGGCCGTGTACGGCGGCAATCGCCGCGCTGGAGCAGCAGATCAAGACACTTCCGGCCGGACCGAAAACGGGTCCGACCTTTTCGCAGACGCTTGGGGCCCAATTGCACCACCAGCCGACGCCGGAAGACGTCGAGCACGCTCAGCAAATCGGCCGCAAAGAGGCGGATGCGGCGCTCGCGCTGGCGCGCAAGGCCGACGCCGCCGGCGATGCGTCCGCTTGCAGCGCGGCGCTTGAGCAAGCTAGACGCCTCTATGACATCCCTCAATAAGCCGACGGCATCGAAAGAGACGGCGGCGGTTCCTCAATACGCCTCTTCGGCATAGATCGGATCGACCGAACCGCCCCAGCCATTGTAGTATTTCTCAAGCAATTCCTGCGCCGGCGTGGCGCCGCGCGCCAAGCGATCTTCCAAAACGTCCAGATAGCGCGTCTCGTCCTCGCCGCCGGCATCGAGGCATTTGCGGCGGACAAGCCCGGCGCGCGCCAGCTTGAGAACATCGGTTGCAATCTCGAACACGGTGCGGCCGCGAACCGTCGCCGAAAGGCCTTGCTTCGGCACATCATCGCGGAGCTTTTGCCGTTCTTCGGCATTCCAGCCTTTGACCAGATCCCAGGCCGCATCGAGGCTGACATCGTCATAAAGAATGCCGACCCAGAGGGCCGGCAGCGCCAAGAGATTAGGCAGCGAGCCGGAATCGGCGCCGCGCATTTCCAGATAGCGCTTGAGCCGCACCTCCGGGAAGATCGTGCTGAGGTGGTTCGCCCAATCGGAGATCGTCGCCCGCGCGCCGGGCATCGCCGGCAGCTTGCCGGCCAGGAGATCGCGGAACGATTGACCCGAAGCGTCGACATAGTCGTCGCCGTGCTTGACGAAATACATCGGCACGTCGAGCGCGTAGTCGACCCAGCGCTCGTAGCCCATGCCGGGCTCGAACACCCACGGCAGCATGCCGGTGCGGTCGTTGTCGGTGTCGCGCCAGATTTCCGCGCGGAACGACAGAAAGCCGTTGGGTTTTCCTTCGGTGAACGGCGAATTGGCAAACAATGCGGTCGCGACCGGCTGCAGCGCGATCGAGACGCGCAGCTTCTTGACCATGTCGGCTTCCGAGGAGAAATCGAGATTGGTCTGCACCGTGCAGGTGCGATACATCATGTCGAGGCCGAGCGTGCCGACCTTCGGCATGTAGGCGGTCATGATCTTGTAACGTCCTTTGGGCATTCGCGGCATGTCGGCGCGCGACCAGCTCGGCGTCATGCCGATGCCGAGAAAGCCGATATGCAGCGGCTGCGCGACCTCGCGCACCTGGGCAAGGTGCGCCATCAGTTCGCGCGAGGTCTGGTGCACGGTTTCGACCTGCGCGCCGGATAGCTCAAACTGGCCGCCCGGCTCGAGCGTGATGGCCCCGCCTCCGGTCACATCGAACAGACCGATGATATTTTCCCCTTCCATGATCGGCTGCCAGCCGAGCAGGTGCTCCATGCCTTCGAGTAGCGCGCGAATGCCGCGTCGCCCCTCATAGGGCACCGGATGATGTCCTTCGAGCGTGAAGGCGAATTTCTCGTGCTCGGTGCCGATGCGGAAATGCGATTTCGGCTTGATGCCCTGCGCGATCCAATCGACGAGTTCATCGCGCCGCTCGATCGGCGTCATGTCGACTTGATCGCGGGCCATGGAACTCCCGAACAGCAAAAGGTCGATACTTGAAGTAGGGTTCCGCGCCGATAACCGTCAGGCAGCCTTGCGCTTTTCCGGTGGGAACCGGTGATAAAATGTGTCGCCCGCTTTTGCCATATCGCGCAGCAGCTTCGACGGTTTGAACCGGTCGCCATGGCGCTTCGCCAGCCCGTTGCAGAGATCGACAAAGGCTTTCGTACCCATGCCATCGATGTAGGAGATGGTGCCGCCGGTGAACGGCGCGTAGCCGAAGCCGAGGATCGAGCCGACGTCGGCTTCGCGCACATCGGTGACCACGCCTTCCTCGATACAGCGGGCGGATTCGAGCGCCTGGATCGCCAGGAGCCGGTGTTTGAGTTCCTCGACGTCGATCGTGTCGGGATCGAGCTTGGTCGATTGCAGGTCGGCAAGGCCGGGCCACAGCCGCTTTGGCCCACTTTGCGGATAGTCGTAAAACCCCTTGCCATTCTTGCGGCCGTAGCGGCCGCGCTTTTCGACCATGTCTTCGAGCAACGCTTTTTGCCGCGCATCGATCGCCTTTTCGCCGAGATCGGCTTCGGTCGCTTTCAGGATCTTCCAGGCGAGATCGACGGCCACCTCGTCATTGAGGGAGAGCGGGCCGACCGGCATGCCGGCCAAGCGTCCGACGTTCTCGATCATTGCCGCCGGTACGCCTTCCGTGAGCATTAAATGGCCCTCGCGGATGTAGGTGCCAACCACGCGCGACGTGTAGAAGCCGCGCGAGTCGTTGACCACGATCGGGGTTTTGCGGATGGCGCGCACATAATCGAGCGCCACGGCGAGCGCCGCATCGCCGGTTTTTTTGCCAAGAATGATCTCGACCAGCATCATCCGCTCGACCGGCGAGAAGAAGTGGATGCCGACGAAGCGTGGCGTGTCTTTGAACGTCTGCGCTAGCGAGGTAATCGGCAGCGTAGAGGTGTTGGAGCCGAAGATGGTGTCGCTGCCGATCGCGGCCTGGGCCTTGGCGATCACCTCTTCCTTGATCTTGCGGTCCTCGAACACCGCCTCGATGACGAGATCGCAACCTTGCAGCGCCGAATAGTCGGGCGTCGCGGTGATGTGCGCGAGCAATGCGTCGCGGTCGGCGGACGTGGCGCGGCCGCGGTTGACCTGATCGGTGATCAGCTTCTGCGAATGCGCCTTGCCCTTGTCGGCGGTTTCCTGATCGCGGTCGATCAGCACCACGTCGATGCCGGCGAGCGCGCTGACATAGGCGACGCCGGCGCCCATGAAGCCGGCGCCGAGCACGCCGACCTTCTTGATCGGCCGCGCCGGCACGGCGGCCGGACGGCGTGCGCCTTTGTTGAGTTCCTGCATGGACACGAACAGCGAGCGGATCATCGCCGCCGCCTCCGGCGAGCGGAGAATTTTCGCGAAGTAACGCGACTCGACGCGCAGCGCCTGGTCCATCGGCAGCTGCAGGCCCTCATAGACGACCTGGATGATGGCGCGCGCCGCCGGATAATTGTCGTAGGTTTCGCGCCGATAGAGCGCGTTGGCCGCCGGCCATACCATCATGCCGGCCTTGGAATAGACCGCGCCGCCCGGCAGCTTGAAGCCGTCGGTGTCCCATGGCGCTTTCGCAGTGCCGCCGGCTTTGATCCAATCCTTGCTCTTGGCAACGAGGTCGGCGGCCGGCACCACCTCGTCGACGAGCTTCATCGCCTTGGCGCGGTTGAGGCGAAGCTGGTCGCCCTTGAGCAGGAATTGCAGCGCGTCGGCCGGCTGCAGCATGCGTGCGATGCGTTGCGTGCCGCCGCCGCCCGGAAACAGACCGACCTTGATTTCGGGTAAGCCCAGCCGCGTCTTGTCGTTGTCGGATGCGATGCGATGATGGCAGGCCAGCGCCAGCTCCAAGCCGCCGCCCATCGCGGTGCCGCTGATCGCCGCGACCCACGGCTTGCCGCAGGTCT
>DATJBH010000182.1:0-22183 GCA_035515455.1 Xanthobacteraceae bacterium | reverse complement strand
ACCGCCCGGAAGCGAGTAGCAAGCTCGCCCGCGGGCTCCGCCTCTCGCCCCACCGCCGCGGTCTGCCTCCGCGACGGCGTCCTTTCAGCGGGCGAGATGATTCGGTGACATATGTAGTCGAAATGGGGACGATTGTCAAGGAACGTCTCTCTATCAGAGACCAATGATGATGCGCGGGTAGCGGCCAAGATTCCTCTTGACTCAATGGAACAAATGGGGAACAATGGCCCGCTCGGATCAAGACAGACGCACGCGAGATTCGGGACCAGGACAATGGATTCGGACAAGAACAGCGCATGGCTGCGCCAACTCGACGAGGAATGCCCGTACCAGGTGGTGCTGCCGCGGCGGCAGCTCGCCGATGACAGCGCGATCATGGATTTCCTGATCGACCACGTCGAGAAATTCGACATGTATGTCGAGGACGATTACGCCGCCTTTGTGCGCTATTGCTTTGCCGACCCGCTGGATGCCGAGATTTTCCGCGCGCGCTTCGAGCCGAAGGCGGAGCGGTTGCGGCTGGCGGGATAGTTTTCTTCGTCATTGCCGGGCTTGACCCGGCAATCCGTGCTGGCGTCGCGCATCAAGTGTTTTCGCCGGACCGTTGTGACCGCTCGATGGCTGCATGGACCACCGGGTCAAGCCCGGCGGCGACGATGAGAGTGGTCAAGGCTGCCGACGTTTCGTCGCGTCCGGCAGCTTCTGCCGTACTGTCCCCATCCCCGCCCAGGGATCGGCGCGCAGCTGCTTCTTGGCATTGAGCACGGTGAACTGATTGCCGCCGGTCGAGCGCGGCAGTGCCTCCCATGACAGCGGCATCGACACCGGCGCGCCGGGGCGCGCGCGGGTCGAATAGGCGGCGACCGCGGTCGCCTCGCGCGAATTGCGCAAGTAGTCGATGAAGATTTTGCCGTGGCGCAGCGCCTTGGTCATCTTGGCGAGATAGCGGTCCGGCGCGTCGGCGGTCATGGCGCCGGCGATGTGCGCGGCGAAGGCTTTGGTGGTGTCCCAATCGGCGCCGTCGATCGGCACCACGACGTGGATGCCCTTGCCGCCGGTCAGCTTGGCGAAGCTTTTGAGCTTTTGCGCTTTGAGCCGGTCGCGAATCTCGGCCGCCGCGGCGACGATTTCCTTCCAGGCGACGCCTTCCCCCGGATCGAGGTCGAAGACGATGCGGTCGCAAATCTCCAGCCGGCCGAGCCGCGAGCCGCGCACGTGAACCTCCAGCGCGCCGGACTGCACCAGCTCGATCAGATCGTCGAGCTTCTCCACCGCGATGACGTCGTGCTCCTTGGCTTTGACGACATGGCGCAGCGCCGATTGCTTGATGGTGGAGGCGATGTGTTTCTGAAAGAAGGTCTCGCCGTTTATGCCTTCCGGTGCGCGGACAATGGCGAGCGGCCGGTCGACGACATGCGGGGCCATGAGATCCCAGACGCTCACGTAATATTCGGCCAGGTCCGCTTTGGTGACGCCGGCATCGGGCCAATAGACCCGGTCGGGATGGCTCAAATGGACATTGGCGATTGTAGCGTTCGTGGCTTTGGCGTTGTTTGCGGTTTTGCCGCCGCGCCTGTTTGATGCCGCCGGCGGCGATTTCCGCACCGCTTGCCGCTGCGCCGCAGTGGCCGGCGCCGGCGTTTCACGCACCACCTCGCGCGCCGGCTTGTCCTCGCGCAGCCCCTTGAAGGCGGCCTGGCGCAGCAGGCCGTCATGGGTGAAACCGCGGAATTCGGTCTCCACCACCATCTGCGGCTTGACCCAGACGACATTCTTGCGCCGCTCGTCCTTGGGCAAAGTGACGGGCGGCCGATCGACGCGCAGCGGCTGCAGCCGCTTCCACAGATCGCGGGCGGTCTCGCGGGTGTAGCCGGTGCCGACGCGGCCGGCGTAGCGCAGCTTGCCGTGCTCGTGAAAGGCGACGGTGAGCGCGCCGACGGCGTTGGGCAGCGCATTCGACGGCGAAAAGCCGGCGACGACGACTTCCTGGGCATCGTGGCATTTGGCCTTGACGAAATTTTCCGACCGCCCGGAGCGATACGGCGCGCTGCGCAGCTTCGACACGATGCCTTCGAGATTCATGCCGCAGGCGTGCTTGAAGATCACCGGACCGTCTTCGTCGAAATGCTCGGCATAGCGAATCGGCCCGCGCTTGCCGGCGCCCTTGAGCAGGCGCCGCAACGCGTCCTTGCGCGCGACCAGCGGCGCTTTGGTCAGATCGCGGCCGTCCAGATAAAGCAGATCGAACACCCAATAGATGAAGCGATCGCCGCGGCCTTCCTTGAGATCGTTCTGCAGCATGCCGAAATTGGAAATGCCTTGGTCGTTCTCGACCACCAATTCGCCGTCGAGGAGCGCGGTCTGCGCCGGCAGCGCCGCCACCGCCGTGGCGATGCGTTCGAAGCGATGCGTCCAGTCGAGCTCCTTGCGGGTGAGCAATTTGACCTTGCCGCGGTCGAGCCGCGCCTCGATGCGGTAACCGTCGAATTTGATCTCGTGCAGCCAGTCCGGGCCGCTCGGCGCCTTATCGTGCAGCGTGGCCAATGCCGGCGGGACGAAATCGGGCAAGCGGCCGCTTCCGCCGCCGTGCTGCGCCGGCGCCGAGCGCTTGCGCGCGGTGGCAACAGCCGCGGCTTTCGCCCGCGAGCGGGACGATCGCTTCGGCGCGCGCTTTTCCTTGGCCGCCGCTTCCTTGGCCGCCGCTTTAGCCGGCGCCTTGGTCCCCGCTTTGGCTCGGGCTTTGGCTTTGGAATTCTTGCCGATTTGCGCATTCGCCGCCGCGCGCAATTCGTCCTTGAAGGCGCGCTGCGACTGCCGCGGCGGATCGGAGGCGCCGCCGGCACGGCGATTGCTGTGCCAGACGCGTTTTTTGCCCTTGCCCTCGGCGATCTCCTCCATCGAACGGCCGGTTGCGACCGAGAGCGGTTCCTCGTCCAAAATATCGCCGCTGCGTTCGCTTCTCGTCTCTTCGTCCTTGCCCTTGATGAGCAGCCAATTTTCGTGGCGGTCGCGCGCCCGCGCGCGCATGCGCACGAGATGCCAGCGGCCGTGCAATTTCTCGCCGTCCAGCGTGAAGTCGAGGTGGCCCTTGGCATAGCCGCGGTGCGGATCGCCGTCGGGGAACCAGCGGCCCCGATCCCAGATCATCACCGTGCCGCCGCCGTATTCGCCCTCCGGAATCGTGCCTTCGAAGGTGTTGTATTCGATCGGATGGTCCTCGACATGCACCGCAAGCCGCTTTTCGGCCGGATCGAGGCTCGGACCGCGGGTGACGGCCCAGCTCTTCATCACGCCGTCGAGTTCGAGACGCAGATCGTAGTGCAGGCGCGTGGCATCGTGTTTCTGGATCACATAACGGTTGCCGCCGCCGGCCGTCTTGCGGCCGCGCGGCTCGGAAGTGACGTCAAATTTGCGTTTCTTGCGATAGATTTCGAGCGCCACGGTGAACCACCTTGCCCGCCATTAAGACTTATAGCGGGTACGCGCGTATGCCAAAATCCCGTCCATTGGGACGAACAAGCCTAGTAAAATACTGAACTTTACATACATCATGGAGTTAGAGGGGGTGATACGGGACTTTCGATATAAGCCCATGGAAAGGCTTGCGGTTCCTTCGAGGCCGGTCCTTCCCAGCAGTGCCGGCCAAATTGCGTTCCCGGCGTAAGATGGTGTAAGGACCTCGGAATCTGGGTGGGATAACCCTATCTGCATAAAACTTCGCCGGGCTTTCGCGAGCCCCGATAATCGGCTTCAGGCCGAACAACTCATTGGTCTGAAAAAGGAGCGTAGCGTGACGGTTTCGTCAAAGACCCCATTGCTCGACCAAATCAAGACCCCGCAAGAGTTACGGCGCCTCGAACCCAACCAGTTGCGGCAGCTCGCCGACGAACTGCGCCGCGAAACCATCGACGCGGTCGCGGTCACC
The DNA here is from genome assembly GCA_035515455.1 of Xanthobacteraceae bacterium. GTDB lineage: Bacteria > Pseudomonadota > Alphaproteobacteria > Rhizobiales > Xanthobacteraceae > BOG-931. Next base: position 18,258 of record DATJBH010000182.1, on the reverse strand, counting down.
GGCGGCCATCTCGGCGCCGGGCTCGGCGTCATCGAGCTCACCGTGGCGCTGCACTACGTCTTCGATACGCCGGCCGACCGGCTCATTTGGGACGTCGGCCATCAGGCCTATCCGCACAAGATCCTCACCAACCGCCGCGACCGCATCCGCACGCTCCGCCAGGGCGGCGGCTTGTCCGGTTTCACCAAGCGCGCCGAGAGCGAATACGATCCGTTCGGCGCCGCGCATTCCTCGACCTCGATCTCGGCCGCGCTCGGCATGGCGGTGGCCCGCGATCTGAAGGGCAAGCAGAACAACGTCATCGCGGTGATCGGCGACGGCGCGATGTCGGCCGGCATGGCCTATGAGGCGATGAACAATGCCGGCGCGATGAATTCGCGGCTGATCGTGGTGCTCAACGACAACGACATGTCGATCGCGCCGCCGGTCGGCGCGCTGTCCGCCTATCTCGCCCGCCGGGTGTCCGGCCGCGGCTATCACCGGCTGCGCAAGCTCATTCGCAGCGTCGCCAAGCACATGCCGAGCAAAATGCTCGAGCAGCGCGCCATGGCGATGGAGGAATATGCCCGCGGCCTCGTCACCGGCGGCACGCTGTTCGACGAGCTCGGCTTCTTCTATGTCGGCCCGATCGACGGCCACAACATCGATCATCTGCTGCCGGTGCTGGAGAACGTGCGCGACATGAAGAACGGACCGATCCTGGTCCATGTCGTGACACAAAAAGGCAAAGGCTACGCGCCGGCGGAAAAATCCGCCGACAAATATCACGGCGTCGTCAAATTCGACGTCGCCACCGGCGCGCAGCAGAAAGGCAAGGCGGGTGCGCCCGCCTATCAGAAAGTCTACGGCGAGAGCCTGATCAAGGAAGCGAAGAAGGACGACAAGATCGTCGCCATCACCGCGGCGATGCCGTCGGGCACCGGCGTCGATCTGTTCCAGAAGGAATTTCCCGACCGCACGTTCGACGTCGGCATCGCCGAGCAGCACGGCGTGACGTTCGCCGCCGGCCTTGCCACCGAAGGCTACAAGCCGTTCGCCACCATCTATTCGACGTTCCTGCAGCGCGCTTACGACCAGGTGGTGCACGACGTCGCCATCCAGCAGCTGCCGGTGCGTTTCGCCATGGACCGCGCCGGGCTGGTCGGCGCCGACGGGCCGACGCACGCCGGCGCCTTCGACATCGCCTATCTCGGCTGCCTGCCCGGCTTCGTGCTGATGGCGGCCGCCGACGAGGCCGATCTCGTGCACATGGTGGCGACCGCGGTCGCCATCGACGACCGCCCCTCGGCGCTGCGCTACCCGCGCGGCGAAGGCCGCGGCGTTCCGATGCCCGACGAAGGCAAGCCGCTCGAGATCGGCAAGGGCCGCATCCTGCGCGAGGGCACCAAGGTGGCCTTATTCTCCTATGGCGCGCGGCTCGGCGAATGCCTCAAGGCCGCCGACGAACTCGCGACCTATGGCCTCTCCACCACCGTCGCCGATGCCCGCTTCGCCAAGCCGCTCGACGTCGACCTCTTGCTGCGGCTCGCCCGCGAGCACGAGGTGCTGCTGACCGTCGAGGAAGGCTCGATCGGCGGCTTCGGCTCCTTCGTGCTGCAGACGCTGGCCGAGCACGGCGCGCTCGACCGCGGGCTGAAAGTCCGCTCGATGGTGCTGCCGGATTTCTTCATCGATCAGGATTCGCCCAACGCCATGTACGCCAAGGCCGGTCTCGATACCAAAGGCATCGTCACCAAGGCCTTCGCGGCGCTCGGCCAGAACATGCGTGGCGAAGTGGTGAAGCTCGCTTAGTCGTCATGCCCGGCCTTGTGCCGGGCATCCACGTCTTAACGACATCGCGGAGCCAAAGGCGTGGATGGCCGGGACAAGCCCGGCCATGACGGTCGTATAATTGCAGCCATGACTCATCGCGAACGAGCCGATCGCCTGCTGGTCGCGCGCGGGCTGTTCGACAGCCGGGCGCGGGCGCAAGCCGCGATCGCCGCCGGCCGCGTGACCGCCGACGGCGTCCTCGTGCGCAAGGCATCCGACGCGATCTCCTCCGCCGCGGCCATCGCCGCCGAACCCGAACACCCTTACGTATCGCGCGGCGGCATCAAGCTTGCCGCGGCGCTCGATCATTTCGGCCTCGATGTTGCCGGCGATGTTTGCCTCGATGTCGGCGCCTCGACCGGCGGCTTCACCGAGGTGCTGCTCGGCCGGGGCGCCAAGCGGGTCTATGCCGTCGACGTCGGCAGCGGCCAGTTGCATCTGCGGCTGCGCGGCCGCGACGATGTCGTCAGCATGGAACAGACCGATATCCGCAAGCTCGATCCGGCGGTTTTGGCGGAGCGACCCGACTTCGCCGTCATCGACGTGAGCTTCATCTCGCTCAAGCTGGTGCTGCCCGCGGCCGGCAATTTGCTGAAAGCCCGCGCGCGAATGCTGGCGCTGATCAAGCCGCAATTCGAGGCCAAGAGTCAGGGGTTCAAGGACGCAATCAAGAAAGGCGTCGTGCGCGACGAGGCGGCGCGGGTGGCGATTTGCGACGATATCGCCGCGTTCGTTAGCGCGCTCGGCTGGCGCACGCGCGGCGTGGTTGCCTCGGCCATCCGCGGCGGCGACGGCAACCAGGAATTCTTCATCGCGGCCGAACGGGACTGAGCGCCGTGGTCGAACGCCTCATGATCGACGCGCTCGGCCATCGCGGCGACGGCATCGCCAGCGGGCCCGACGGCTCGATTTACGTCCCGGGCACGCTGCCCGGCGAGACTGTCGAGGTCGAGAACTGGCCCAGCCATCCCGACCGCCGGCAGCTCCTCACTGTCGAGCAAGCGAGCGCCGACCGCATCGCGCCGATCTGCCCGCATTTCGGCGTCTGCGGCGGCTGCGCCTTGCAGCATTGGGCGAGCGGTCCCTATCGCGCGTGGAAGCGCGGCCTCGTCGTCGAGGCGCTGCGCCAGGCCGGCATCGAGGCGCCGGTTGCCGACCTTATCGATGCGCATGGCGACGGCCGCCGCCGCGCCGTGTTCCACGCCCGCCGCGGCACGCACGACGTGCTTGAGGTCGGCTTTTCGGCGGCGCGCGCGCATCATGTGGTCGCGATCGACCGCTGTCCGATCCTGGCCAAAAGCCTCGACGGCGCACTCGCCGCGGCCTGGGCCATCGCCGAGCGGCTCGGCGCCGTGCCGAAGCCGCTCGATATTGCGGTGACCGCGACCGATGCCGGCCTCGACGTCGACGTGCGCGGCTCGGGGCCGTTGACCGCGCCTTTGAGCGCCGCGCTGGCGCGCATCGCCGCGCAGCACAATCTGGCGCGGCTGACGCGCCACGGCGAGCTCGTCGCGCAGGCGCGCGCGCCGACGCTGCGCATGGGCACGGCCAGCGTGCCGCTGCCCCCTGCCGCGTTTTTACAGGCGACCGCCGAGGGCGAAGCGGTGCTGGCGAAGCTTGCGCTGGATATCTGCGCCGGCGCCAAGAGCGTCGCCGACCTGTTCACCGGCGTCGGGCCGTTCGCGCTGCGGCTCGCCGCGAACGCGCGGGTGCTCGCGGCCGATGACGACGAAGCGGCGCTTGCCGCGCTCAAGCGCGCCGCGGCGGGCACCTCGGGACTGAGACCGGTCACGACGGAGCGGCGCGACTTGTTCAAGAACCCGCTGCTCGCGGCCGAGCTCAACCGTTACGACGCGGTGGTGTTCGATCCGCCGCGGCAGGGCGCGCAGGCGCAATCGCGTGAGCTTGCCGGAAGTCGCGTTCCGGTGATCGCCGCCGTGTCATGCAATCCGGGGACTTTTGCGCGCGACATGCGGATTCTCACCGACGGCGGCTACCGGATCGCGGCGGTGACGCCGGTCGATCAGTTCCGCTACTCGCCGCATGTCGAGATCGTGGCGCGGCTGGTGCGCTGACGCCCGGCTATTTGAACGCCGGCATCACGTCCTTGGCGAACCAGCGCAACTGCTCCTTGAACTCCTTCGGCCCGAGACCCTCGGCCCAATGAATCATGAAATGCTCCAGCCCGGGATATTTCGCCTCGATCGACTTGATGCCGTCGATGACGTCCTTGGGCGGACCGCAGAACCAGGCTTTTTGCGCGACGCCGTCCTGGAGCAGCGGCGTGCGCGACGGCGCGCCCGGCGTGCCCCAGGTGCGGCCCTCTTCGTCGGCATAGCGCACGAAGCCGAACGGCGCGAACCATTTGAAGCGCTCGTCGTGCGCCGGCTCGAGCTTCTTGATCGCCTCGTCGCGGCTGGAGGCGAGATAGACGCCGGCGCCCCAGATCACGTCCTCGCCGAGCTTTTTGTTGCGGCCGTGCTTGAGGCAGGCGCCGTGATAGGCGCGGATGACGTCGTCGAGGATCTTCTCGCCGTTGAGCGTCACCATCGCCTTCAATCCATATTGCGCCATCATCTCGATGGTCTTGCCGCTGGCGATCGGCATCCAGATTTCCACCGGCAGATGTTTCGGCCGCGGCACCAGCGTGATGTCGGTAAGCTTGTAGCCGCGGTAATCGACCGGCGGCGGCGCCTCGTAATATTTGCCCTTGAAGTGGAAGCTCTGCTCGTTGAAGCAGGTGAGAAGCAGCCGCAACTGCTCCTCGAAGAATTCGCGGTTCTTCTCGGCGTCAAGCAGCGGCGCGCCGAAGCTTTCGACCTCGCGGGAGTGATAGCCGCGGCCGACACCGAGCACGACGCGGCCGTCGGTGACGATATCGGCCATGGCGTAGTCCTCGGCCATGCGGATCGGGTGCCACATCGGCAAGACGTTAAAGGCGCAGCCGAACTTCAACCGTTTGGTCTGCGTGGCGAGCCACAGGCCGAGCTGGATGAGGTTGGGAAAGACCTCGTAACCCTCGCGCTGGAAATGATGCTCCGCCGTCCACAGCACGTCGAAGCCGAGCTCGTCCATGAGCTGTGCGACGTCGCGCGCGGTAAAGAACGCCTCGCGCAGCCGCTCGTCCGAATAAAGCCGCTCGTTGGCCGGCGTGCCGCTTAAGCCCACATTATCAAGCTCGATCTGGCCGACATAGAGAACGTGAAATTTCTTGATCATGCGTGTTCCTGCCCTGCCCCGCATCCGAAACGGCTTAGCAGGCAGAGTCAAGAACATCCGGGGCGGCGGAACGCCCCCCGGTCAAAGCCTTTGGGTCAAAGCCAAAATGGCTAGGGCCGCTGGCCGAAAGCCGATACGGCCGACGTCGCCGCCGAAGTCGCGGCCGGATTGGCGTGCGCCAAACGCATCCGATCTCAGCGGCGCCGGGATGGCGGCAGCGGCTGATAGGTATTGTTCGGCATACAGAAGCCGCCGATGCCGCTCACGGTCGCCATGCATTGCTCACGGCTGACAAAACCGCAATTGATCGCCTGGTCGCCGGTGTCATAGAAAGCGCACCAGGGGTAATTCTGCGCTCGGGCGGCGGTACTTGTTGCCGCCATTGCCGCGCTCGCGGCCAGCATGGCCACGCCGAACAACATCGTTCTCATTGCCTGCTCCTCGTGTGGCAGAGCTCGTTGCCCACTAACACCGCGCCGCCGTGTTTAGTTCTATAAATGGGCGGTGGCGGGGCGGAGCCTTCAGGCCGTCAGCCACAGTGCGAAATGCGACGCCATTGGCTACTCTTCGGCGATGATTCGCTCGGAGTCATGGCGATGCTTTTGCGATCGAGGCTGATTTTGCGACCTGTGCTCCTGGGGTTGGCCGCGCTGAGCGGCGGCCTGTGCGGCCACGGCGCCCTGGCCGCGGAGTGGCACTACTGCCTCGCCGTCGCGCCCGCCCAGCACACGGTCTATATGTCGGCGCCGTTTTCCGACGACGAATCGCGCGAGACCGACGAGTCCGCATTCGGCCGCGCGCTCGATCGTGCAGCGGTGGCGCACGATTCGGTGCAATGTCCCATTGGCAATGCGCAATCGATCGCGGCCATGAAGGCGCATGCGATCAAATTCAATCAAGACAGCGGCAACAAGGTCGTGCAGCTCAATTGGCGGCCGTGAAATCCGGCGCGCCTGCTCAAATCCCCAGAAACCGCGACTTTATCTCCTGGTTCTCCGCCAATTCCTCGGGTCGCGCCGAATAGACCAGCCGGCCCTTGCTCATCACATGGACGAAGTCGACGAGTTTCAACGCCAGCGCCGCATTCTGCTCGACGAGCAGGATGGAAAGCCCCTCGCGCTTGAGCTTGGCGATGGCCTCCCACAGCCCCTGGATGATGATCGGCGCCAGCCCTTCCGACGGCTCGTCCATGATGAGGCAGTCGGGATTGGTCATCAGGCCACGGCCGATGGCGAGCATCTGCTGTTCGCCGCCGGACAGCGTCTTGGCGCGCTGGCGGCGCCGCTCACGCAGCCGCGGGAATAGATCGTAAACACGCTCCAAGGACCAGCCGTGGCGTTCGGGGTGCTGTTCGGCGACCACGAGGTTGTCCTCGATGCTGAGCGTCGGAAACACCCGGCGTCCCTGCGGCACCAACCCCATGCCGCTGCGCACGATGGCGAACGACGAATGGCCGGTGATGTCGGCGCCCTTGAACAAGACCTTGCCGCGCCGCGGCTGCACGAAACCGATGATCGAATTGACCAAGGTCGTCTTGCCGACGCCGTTGCGGCCAAGGAGCCCGAGGATCTGGCCTTGCTCGAGCTGCAGCGACAGGCCCTGCAGGACATAGGCATTGCCGTAATAGGTATGGACGTCCTCGACCTGCAGGATGGCCATGGTCTACCCCGTCCCCAGATAGACTTCCTGCACGCGCGAGCTCGCGTGAATCTGCTGCGGCGTGCCGGTTTCCAGCACTTCGCCGAAATGCAGCACGGAGATTTCCGAGGCGACGTCGAACACTACGTCCATGTCGTGCTCGATCAAAAGGATCGCCAATCCCGGATCGAGCCGGCGCAGGAAGGCCGCCATCTCGGCCGTCTCGCCCGACGACAAGCCGGCCGCGGGCTCGTCGAGCAACAGGATTTCGGGATCGCTCGCGAGCCCGACCACGATTTCAAGCTGACGCTGCTCGCCGTGCGAAAGATAGCGCACCTCGACGTCCTTGCGGTCCAGGAACGCGGCGTGCTGCAGCAGCACGATCGCCTTGGCATAGACGTCGCGATAGGACGACATGAACCGCCACATCACGAATTTCGAGGCGCGCCGGCCCTTGATCGCCAGCAAGACATTGTCGAGCACGCTGAGCCGCGGAAACAGGCTCGTCACCTGAAACGTGCGCGCCATGCCGAGCCCGGTGCGGCGATGGCTCGGCCAGGCTGTGACGTCCCGGCCGAACAACAGGACCTGTCCGGAACTTGCCGGAAAAATGCCGGTGATCAGATTGAACAGCGTGGTCTTGCCGGCGCCGTTCGGACCGATGATCGCCTTGCGGTCGCCGGGCATGATTTTCAGCGACACCTCGCGCACCGCCCGCAGCCCGCCAAACGATTTCGACAGGGCCTTGAGTTCAAGCACCGGCACATCGCCGCTGGATCGGGGAGAACTGTTCACGCTGGCAAATCCGCAATGGCAAGGCCCGCCGGGCCCCCCGCGGGGCCCGGCGGCAATCGCTCTTATTCGCAATATTTACAGGGCGGGAAATCCCGGCTGTAGACCGGCTGCTGCAGGAACTTGTCCTTGCCGTAGGTCCAGAACTGGCCGACGTTAGGATAGGTCTTGATCACGACGTTCCACAGCGCCGGCTTGGTATCGCCGAGCAGCGTCGTCTTCTCCACTTTGCGGATATAGACGTTCTCGACCGGGTTGCGCATGTCGTCGAAGGACACCGGCCCGCGCGCCGCGTCGATTTTCAGGCTCAACATGTTCTTGAGAAACTGTTCCGGACCCGGAAACTTGCCGCCGCTCTTGGCGATGGCTTCATCGATCATCTGCGCGGTGGTGTAATTGGCTTCCGCGTAGTAGCCCGGAATCTGCCCGTATTTGGAGCGAAAGCCCTTCACGAACGCTTCGCTCTTCGGCGTTTGCAGCGCGGCGCTGTACATCAAGGCCGAGACGTCGCCGATCACCACGTCGCTGTCCATCGGAAGATTGTAGTCGTCGTAACTGGTGCCGCCGGCGACGATCGGCAGCTTGACGCCGGCCTCACGCAATTGCTTGGGGAATTGCGGCGCCGCAGGACCCACTTGGAGCGAATAGATCACGTCGGCATCGCTCTTGATCGTCGGAATGTACGGACCGAAATCCTTGTTGCCGAGCGGCGGCCAGATTTTCTGGATCACCTTGCCGCCGCAATCCTCGAAGGCCTTCTGAAAGCCGCCGGCGGATTCGTAGCCGAACGCGTAGTCGGTGGCGATGATCACGGCCTTCTTGTAACCCTGGTCGCAGGCCCACTGACCGAGCGGATGATTGGGCAGCGAGCTCGTCCACGTGGTGCGGATGAAATAGGGATATTTGCCGAGCTGCCGCTGCGTCAGATCGTCCGCCGCCGCGATCGACGAGATGTAGACGGTCTTGAGCTCCGTCGACACCGGCGCGAGCGCGTAGCCTTCGGTCGCCAGCACGCCGCCGATGAACATGTTGACGTGATCCTGCAAAACGAGCTTCCTCGCTTTGGTCACGGCCACGTCAGGCTTGCCCGTCGTGTCTTCGATCACCAGATCGATTTTGGCGCCGCCGAGCATGCCGTTGTGCTGCTCCAGATAGAGCTGGAAGCCGTGCAACATGTCCTGCCCGGTCTGCGACAGAAATCCGGTGATCGGCGTCAAGAAGCCGATGCGCAATTCCTGCTGCGCGGCAGCCGGCGCAAGTCCGCCCGCCAAAGCGAGCCAGGCTCCCGCCAGCATCACGCCGGTTCGCACCGCGAAATTTCTGATCATGACTGTCCTCCCTCAGTGTTTCGACTTCTTCGATTTCAAGATTTAGCAGGCACAAGCTCCGAATCGCCCGACGTCGACGCACGCCACTGGCGCAGGCGCGCCGGAATTCCCATCAAACCCATCGGCAAATACAGGATCGTCAGGACGTAGACGCCGCCCAGCACATATTGCCACCACGGCACCAGCGTCGAGAGATATTCGCGCAGACCGAACACGATGGCCGAGCCGAGCGCGCCGCCGACAAGCGTGCCGGTGCCGCCGAGCACCACCATCAGCAGCGCGTCAACCGAAGTCGTCAGCACCACGGTATCGGGGCTGACCAGACCGTTGGTGAAGGCCCAAAGCACGCCGGACAGGCCACCGATGGCGCCGGCAATGATGAACGCGATGTATTTGTGCAGCCAGGTGTTATAGCCGAGAATCTTCATGCGCAGTTCGCGCTCGCGGATGCCCTCCAGGCTGCGGCCGAACGGCGAGCGCACCAGCACGTAGAGCGCGGCAAGCGTGGCGGAGAAGAACACGAGAACAAGAAAGAAAAAGGTCCGCTCGTTGCTCAGGTCGAAGCCGAAGTTCGGCCTCGTTATCACGTTGATGCCATTGTCGCCGTTGGTCAGCGAGTTCCACCGATAGGCCAGCCCCCAAACGCATTGCCCGAGGGCGAGCGTGATCATCAGAAAATAGACGCCGGTGGCGCGGACCGCGAACAGTCCGAAAAACGCCGCGGTAGCGGCACCGAGCAGCATCGCCAGCACCACGACCAGCCAGAAGTCCCACCCCAGGCCGAATTGATACTTGGTGGCGAGGATCGCGGTGAAATACGCGCCGATGCTGAAATAGGCGGCTTGTCCAAGCGACGCCATGCCGGCAAAGCCGAGCAGAATGTCAACGCTCATCGCCAAAATCGCAAACACCAGTGCGCGCGTCGCCAGCAGCATCACGTACGACCCGGAGTGCGGCACGATATAGGCGAGCGCCAGGAGAACGGCGGCGACGGCGATGACTTTGGCGCGCTCGCTCATCGTCGGCCCTTACTCGTGTCCGAACAAGCCGGTCGGCCTGATCGCCAGGATCAGCACCATGGGGGCGTACAAGGTGAAATAAGAGAGTTCGGGAAACAGCGCCTTGCCGAAATTGTCGGCGAGCCCGACGATCATCGCGCCGATAGCGGCGCCGCCGAGCGAGCCCATGCCGCCGATGATGACGACCGCGAAAGCCAGCGGCAGAACCTCGAAATCGAGGCCGGGATAGATGCCGAGAAAGCCGCCGCCGATGACGCCGCCGAGCGCCGCCAGAAACGCGCCGAGCGCGAAGATAAGCATCGAGATGCGGTTGGTATCGATACCGACGCCGCGCGCCATCTGCGCATCGTCGACCGTGGCGCGCACCGCGGCGCCGATACGGGTCTTTTCCATCGCCAGCCAGATCACAACGCCGATGACGAGCGCCGTCGCGATCATGAAGACGCGATAGAGCGGGAAGTAGACGCCGCTAACGGCGAGGCTGTGTTCCAGCGCGTCCGGCGGATCGATTTCGAAATTGTTGCCGCCCCAGATGTCGAGCGCGCCCTGCTGGAACAAATAGGCGAAGCCCACCGTCAGCAAGACCTGACGCAGCGGATCGAAGCCGAGCGGGCGGAGGAAGATGCGCTCCATGAGGAGCCCGATCACGGCGACCGCGAGCGCGGCAAGCGGCAATGACAGCGCCCATGAGCCGGTCGCCCAGATCACCGACAGCGCGATATAGCCGCCCCACAAAAAATAAGCGCCATGCGACAGGTTGACGATGCGCATGACGCCGAAAATCAGCGACAGCCCGGCGCCCAACAGGAACAGGAGGGCGCCATAGGAAATGCCGTTAAACGCCTGAATCACCCAGAACTGCGCACCCACAAGTCCCGTCCCCCGCTCCTCCCAGAACGCAATTTGACCCGAGACTAGCCCATGTACTCGCCGCGCGGATAGCCGAGGGATTGCGACTCATTGAACCGCTTCCGTGGGCAACGTGTACGCAACCTCGGAAATCGTGATATGGCAGGGCTCCGTCGATTTCGTCTCAGCACCAAAGGATCTGCAGACAATGGCTAGCGTCCTGTTTTCTCCGATCACATTGCGCGGACTTACCCTGCCCAACCGCGTCGTGGTTTCGCCGATGTGCCAATACAATTCCGATAACGGCTCGGCGAACGACTGGCATCTGATGCATCTCGGCAACATGTCGCTCGGCTGCGCCGGCCTCGTGATGTGCGAGATGACCGACGTCAATCCGCAGGGGCGGATCACGCCGAAATGCGCGGGCATGTGGTCGGACGAGAACGAGGCGGCGCTCAAGCGGGTGCACGATTTCTGCCGGACCTACGGCGTCGCCAAGCTCGGCGTGCAGTTGGCGCATGCCGGCCGCAAGGGCCCGACCACGCCGCCAGCGGCGGGCGGCAAGCCGATCCTCGAAGGGCCGGACGCGTGGACGCCGGAGGCGCCGTCGGCCATTCCCTACGACGCCGGCTGGCCGGTGCCGCACGCCATGACCAAGGACGACATCAAGCGCTGCCTCGGCGAATTCGCCGCCGCAGCCAAGCGCGTCGACCGCATCGGCTATGACCTGATCGAGCTGCACGGCGCGCACGGCTACCTCGCCCATCAATTCCTGTCGCCAATTTCCAATCAGCGCACCGACGACTACGGCGGCTCGACCGAAAACCGCATGCGCTTTGCCATCGAAATGTACGAAGCGGTGCGCGCGGTGTGGCCGCAAAACAAGCCGATCGGCATGCGCGTCTCCGCCACCGACTGGGTCGACGGCGGCTGGACGCCGGAAGAGACCGTGCTGTTGGCCAAAGAGCTGAAGAAGCGCGGCCTGGATTATATGGACGTGTCGAGCGGCGGGCTCGATCCGAAGCAGAAGATTCCGCTGGCGCCCGGCTATCAGGTGCCGTTCTCCGAGAAGGTGAAGCAGGAAACCGGCCTGACCACCATGAGCGTCGGCCTGATCGCCGGCTACCGGCAGGCCGAGGACATCGTGGCGTCCGGCAGGGCCGACATGGTTTGCCTGGCGCGCGGCGCAATGTGGGATCCGCGCTGGGCCTGGCACGCCGCGCAGGAACTCGGCGCCGAGACGGCGTACGCGCCGAAAATGGCCGGCTGCAATCCGAAACTGCGGCCGCAATTATTTCCGAACGGGCATCCGATAGAGTGAGCCGACCTCAATCTTCGAGATTGAGGCCTTTGGTTTCCGGCGTGCGCAGGATGGCGACGCTCGCCGCCACCGCGTAGCACACCTTTTATAGGCCGATTTGTGGGACCGATCGCCGGCGCCAGACAGGGTGCCCTTAGCTGTCGACCGGCTCGGTGCCGGTGATTTCGATGCCGAAACCGGACAGGCCGACATAGGTCATCGGACGCGACGAGGTGATGAGCCGGATCGAACTGACGCCAAGGTCCTTGAGGATTTGCGCGCCGAGCCCGATCTCGCGCCATTGCCGGGTGCGCGCCTCGCCGGACGCGGTGTCGGCGGATTTCGGAATCGAAATCACCGGCACGCCCGCGGTGCCGTCGCGCAACAAGATGAGAATGCCCCTGCCCTCGGCCTTGAACCGCGCCAGTGACTGATGGATGGCTTTGGCGCCGCCGAACACGTCGGCGATGATGTCGGCGCGGTGCAGCCTGGTCAGCACATTGTTGCCGTCGCCGATGCGGCCATAGACGAAGGCCATGTGATGTACGGCGTCGAACGGGGTGACGAAGGCATAGCCGGTCAAGGTGCCGATCTCGGACTGGACCGGAAACTCGCCGACCCGCTCGATCAGCTTGTCGCGCGCCTGCCGATAGGCGATCAGCTCGGCGATGGTGATGCGCTGCAGCTTGTGGCGTTCGGCCAAAGCGGCGAGATCCGGACCGCGCATCACCGTGCCGTCGTCGTTCATGAGTTCGGCGAGCACGCCGACCGGCGGCAAGCCGGCAAGCCGGCAGAGATCGACGCAGGCCTCGGTATGGCCCGAACGCATCAGCACGCCGCCCTCTTTCGCCACCAGCGGGAACACATGGCCGGGGCGGACGAAATCGGCCGCGCCGCTATTGCTGTTGGCCAGCGCCCGCACGGTATTGTTGCGCTCCTCCGCCGAAATCCCGGTGGTCAGCCCGTGCCGCACGTCGACCGAGACGGTAAAGGCTGTGCCGAGCGGCGCGTCGTTGAGCGCCACCATCGGGTCGAGATGCAGCCGTCGCGCTTCCTCCGGCGCCAGCGGCGCACAGACGATCCCGGACGTGTTGCGGATGATGAACGCCATCTTCTCGGGCGTGCACAGGCTTGCCGCCACGAAGAGATCGCCCTCGTTCTCGCGGTCGTCGTCGTCGGCGACGATGACGATCTCGCCGCGGGCGAAGGCGGCGATGACGGATTGGATGCGTTGGTGCGCGTCGTTCATCGTGGTGTCAGCCCCCGCGCCGCTTTCGTCAGCGGGCCCGTGCCGGAAACGGCCACGCCGGCGTTTCGCCAACCTGGCCGCGCTGGCGTAAATAATGATCGGCGATGACACATGCCACCATGGCTTCGCCGATCGGGACCGCGCGGATGCCGACGCACGGATCATGCCGGCCGGTGGTCGAGATTTCGGTCTCCTGGCCGTAGCGGTCGACGGTGCGGCGCGGGATGAGAATCGAGGATGTCGGCTTCACCGCAAACCGGGCCACCACCGGCTGGCCCGTCGATATGCCGCCGAGAATGCCGCCGGCATTGTTGGACAGAAACAGCGGCTTGCCGTCGTTGCCCATGCGCATCTCGTCGCCGTTTTGCTCGCCGCTCAGTTCGGCGGCGGCAAAGCCGGCGCCGATTTCGACGCCCTTGACGGCATTGATGCTCATCAGCGCGGCGGCGAGATCGCCGTCGAGCTTGCCGTAGATCGGCGCGCCGAGCCCGGCCGGAACGCCGTCGGCGACGATCTCGATCACCGCGCCGATGGACGAGCCGCGCTTGCGCAAGCCGTCGAGATAATCGCCGAGCGAGGCGGCGAGCTTGGCGTCGGGACAGAAGAACGGATTGCGCTCGACCTCGGCCCAGTCCCAGCGCGCCCGATCGACGCGGTGCGGCCCCATCTGCACGAGCGCGCCGCGCACTGACAGCGCGGGCACGATCTTGCGCGCGATGGCGCCGGCGGCAACGCGCATCGCGGTCTCGCGCGCCGATTGCCGGCCGCCGCCGCGATAATCGCGCAGGCCGTATTTGACGTCGTAGGTATAGTCGGCGTGACCTGGGCGATACTTGTCCTTGATGTCGGAATAATCCTTCGAGCGCTGATCGACATTCTCGATGAGAAGCGCGATCGGCGTGCCGGTGGTGACCTGCGCGCCGCTTACCTCGTCGACGAACACGCCGGAGAGGATTTTGACCGCGTCGGGCTCCTGGCGCTGCGTGGTGTAGCGCGACTGGCCGGGACGGCGGCGGTCGAGATAGGGCTGGATGTCGCTCTCGGTGAGCGGAATGCGCGGCGGACAGCCATCGACCACGCAGCCGATCGCCGGCCCGTGGCTTTCGCCGAAGGTCGTGACCCGGAATAAGTGTCCAAAACTATTGAATGACATTGACGCGCCGATGACGCCGAACGCCTCAATGTGAGCTGTTCTGGCTTTCCGGGCTTGGTAGCCCGCGTATCCCATCGGGTCAAATGCACATGGTGATGCCCGCGCTATTCGCAGGTGCGAAAAAATCCGGGCGTCGCTTTCGCGGTTGCGAAATTTGCCGTCGACTTTTGCCGCGGCAATACGCAGTCCGGCCTATGCATTGTGGCAGGCGCGTTCATTTCGCATTCATGTCGCTGAACGACCCTTCATGAAAACCTGAACGTCCGTTAAGCTACGGAAAAATAAAGATTTTTTGCGTTTTTCGATTGCGAGCCCCGGCGCGCTATGGCATGCTTCGTGGCGGTAAGGGGGGCGAGGGATCAGGGACCGAGAACTCAACGCCTGCGACTGAACCAGCCTTGCCGTCGGTTCACCACTCACACCAAGGGGTCACACAATGGCTACGAAGAAGAAGAAGGCCAAGAAGAAAACCAAGTCGTAAGCTGTAAGCCTCGTATTGGGGCTAACGCTACCGATTTCGGATTTCGCGAGATCTCGATCTCGCAAAAGCGGCCAAACGCTGTTTGGCCGCTTTATTTTTTGATGAGATATCCCGACCGAACGGCGTTCGGTCGCTTTTGTTTTAGGCAAAACCGCCGGCTTACATTTTGAATCAAGCGTCCCGACCGAACCGAGGAAACGGTCGATTTTCTCACGAAGACATTCTCTTTCACGCGTAGCGCGTCATCCTGCCGTCGGCGAAGACATAGACCACGCCTTGCGCGATCTGCGCGTGCGTTGCTTCATCGCGCGGCAGCAAGCCAAACAAGGCAATGAGCGCGCGTACGCCGCCGCCATGGGCGGCGACCACCGTGTCGCGCGTCAGCCCGCCGTACCATGCGCCGATGCGCGCGGTCAGCGCGCGATAGCTCTCGCCGCCGGGCGGCGCAAAATCCCATTTGTCCTCTTCGCGCTGCGCCAATAGGTCGGGCATGCGGGCATCGATTTCCGGCAGCGTCAATCCCTCCCATTCGCCGTAGGAAATCTCCATCAGCCGGTCGTCGACGGCGTAGCAATGGGGGTCCAGGCCGAGAGCGCCGCGCATGACTTCCATGGTGCCGCGCGCACGTTGCAGCGGACTCGCGACATAGTCGAAGCCGGCTGCATCGCGATTGTCGCGCGCGAACAGAGCGCGCAGCAATTCTCCGCAATCGGCCGCCTGTTGCCGGCCGCGGGCATTGAGCACGGTGTCGCGGCGGCCCTGCAACCGCGCCTCGACGTTGAAGTCGGTCTCGCCGTGACGGACGTAATAGAGGACCGGCATGATGTTCGGCCGCTCCGCGTCACTCCTTGCCGACGGCGATGTCCGGCGCGTCGGGGTGCTTCATGCCGACGATGTGATAGCCGGCGTCGACGTGATGCACCTCGCCGGTGACGCCGCGCGACATGTCGGAGAGCAGATAGGCGCCGGCCTCGCCGACGTCCTCGATGGTCACGTTGCGGCGCAGCGGCGAATTGTATTCGTTCCATCGGAAGATGTAGCGCAGATCGCGGATGCCGGCGGCGGCGAGCGTCTTGATCGGCCCCGACGAAATGGCATTGACGCGGATGTTCTTCACGCCGAGATCGGCGGCGAGATACCACCCCGACGCCTCCAGCGCCGCCTTGGCGACGCCCATGACGTTGTAATGCGGCATCCATTTCTCCGCGCCGTAATAAGTGAGCGTGAGCATGGCGCCGCCGTTCGGCATCATCTTCTCGGCGCGCTGCGCGATGGCGGTGAACGAATAGCAGCTCACCAGCATCGTCTTGACGAAATTGTCCTCGGTGGTGTCGACGTAGCGTCCGTCGAGCTGATCCTTGTCGGAGTACGCCATGGCGTGGACCAGAAAATCGATCCCGCCCCAGGCCGATTGTACGGCGGCGAAAGCCGCATCGATGGTCTTCGGTTCGGTGACGTCGCAATGGCCGACGACGATGCCGCCGACCTCCGCGGCCAGCGGCTCGACGCGCTTCTTGAGCGAGTCGCCCTGATAGGTGAAAGCAAGCTCGGCGCCGTGGCCGTGGCACGCTTTGGCGATGCCCCAAGCGAGCGAGCGATTGTTCGCAACCCCCATGACCAAGCCGCGTTTGCCGCGCATGAGGCCCGAGATTTCGGCCATTCTTTCGACCCCATACGGCGCTTTCAGCCCCCGGCCTCCTATGGCATAGGGTCGGTGGGCCAGCAAGCTGTGGCGGCGGCGGCCGCGCCGCGGCGGAATAGCAACGCGTTGCTGGTGTTTTCAAAATGGCGGACGCCGCCCGCGACGGTCGGCGCAGCTCTTAACCCTGCTTTAACAGGTGACAGCCTTGAGCGAGTTCCACGAGCACATCAAGGTGGCGATCCCGGCATTGCGGCGCTACGCGCGGGCATTGACCCGCGACGCCGAAACCGCCGACGACATCGTTCAGGATACGCTCGTTCGCGCGTTGCGATCCGAGCACCTGTTTCACGGCGGGGACACGCGGGCATGGCTCTACACCATCCTGACCAACCTCAACCGCAACCGGCTTCGCACCTTGTCGCGGCGGCCGGCACTGGCGCCGATCAAGGACAGCGATGCGGCGACCGGCGGACCGGAGGCAGGCGGCCGCGATATCTCGCGCGCACTCGACGAGCTCGCGGAGGACCAGCGCTCGGCGCTGCTGCTCGTCGTGCTCGAGGGCTTGACCTATCGCGAAGTGGCGGAAGTTCAGGGCGTACCCATTGGCACGGTGATGTCGCGGCTGGCGCGCGCACGCAGCCAGATCAAAGCGTATCTCGACGGCGAACGTCCGACGTTGCGCCGCGTGAAATGACGAGAGAGAACGAGCGATGATTGATCGAGACCAAATTATCGGTGAGGACGAGTTGAACGCCTATGTCGACGGCGAATTGCCCGCCGACCGGCGCGCTGCCGTCGAAGCCTGGCTGGCGACGCATCCGGACGATGCGGCCAAAGTCTCCGCCTGGCGCAAACAGGCCGAACTGATCCGGGCGCGTTACGGCGCCATCGCCGACGAAATTCCGCCGCAACGGTTCAACGTCAACCGGCTGACGCGCCGCAGCTACGGCGCGATTGCCGCGGCGGCCGCGGTCATCGCCGCATTTGTCGCCGGCGGCGTGCTCGGCTGGACGGCGCGCGGCGTCGAAGTCGCGCGGCCGTCGGATCTGACGCGCTTCACCAGCGATGCGCTCGACGCTTACCGGCTTTACGTGGTCGAGGTGCGGCACCCGGTCGAAGTGCCGGGCGACCAGCGGCCGCATCTGGACGCTTGGCTGTCGAAGCGGGTCGGCTCGCCGCTGCACGCCCCCGAACTCGACAAAGTGGGGCTGAAACTCGTCGGCGGCCGGCTCCTGCCGGGGCCGACCGGACCGACCGCGTTCTTCATGTACGAGACGCCGTCGGGCGAACGCTTCACGCTCTATTGCGGACGGACCGGCGACCGTGACACGGCGTTGCGCTACACCACCGGCCCGCAAAATGCGGCCTATTACTGGGTCGACGGCGACCTTGCTTACGTGCTCTCCGGGCCGCCGGAGCGTGACAAGCTGCATAGCATCGCGCAAGCCGCCTATGACCAGATCGATCGGCGGGTGCCGCCGCAGCAGGGCGGATAGGCGGCTACCGCCATCCGCAACTGCTCGCGTCAGTGCCAGAGCATGATCCCGAAAGGCTGGACACTGGTTTTCGGAAAGGATCGTGCTGAACCGGTCAACACCCTGCCGCTCTCGTGCCGGCGAAATGTCCGTTTTTAAGTGGATTCTGTTGCAAAACTCTTGTTGAGACGATCGACGACCCGTGATTCCGTCGATGAGCGATGATTCGCGGAGGCGGCGCATGATGGGTCGTCGGGGCGTCGGGCAAGGTCAATTCTTTTATTCGTTTGAGCTGGACAAG
>DATJBH010000181.1:0-40212 GCA_035515455.1 Xanthobacteraceae bacterium | reverse complement strand
GCTCGACGAATTCCTCAATCTGGCGCTCGATTACGAACGGCATGAAGCGCCTTCGCTGCAAGGCTTCCTGGCGTGGTTGCGCGAGGCCCACGCCGAGATAAAGCGCGACATGGAGATCAAGCGCGACGAGGTTCGCGTCATGACGGTGCATGGCGCCAAAGGCCTCGAAGCGCCGATCGTCATTCTTGCCGACACCATCACGCCGCCGGCCGGCCCACGGCCGCCGCGTCTTCTGAAACTCACCGGTGATGCGCTGGTCTGGGTCAGACGCCAAGCCGACGATGTCGCGCCGGTGCAAGCGGCGCGGCGTCAGGCGGTGCGGGACGCCGAAGACGAATACCGGCGCCTGCTTTATGTCGCGATGACGCGCGCCGCGGATCGGTTGATTGTCTGCGGCGCGGAAGGCGTGCGTGGCCGGCCGAAGGGCTGCTGGTACGACCTGGTGCGTGAGCCGCTTGCGCCGGAACTTGTCGAGGAACAGGACGGCGGCGAGACTGTCTTTCGTTATCGCAAGACCGGTGCTGTACCGGCACAGACGGCGCCCGAGTCGGCCCCGCAAAAACCGGAACCGCACGACTTGCCCTCCTGGCTCCTGGAAAGGGCAGCGCCCGAAACGCCGCGCGCCCCGCCGCTGGCTCCCTCGTCAGCGTTCGATGAGGAGATCAGCCGCGCCACCGCACCGGGCGCCACGGCGGTCGATCGCCGGCATGCGCTCGAGCGCGGCCGGATCGTGCACCGCCTGCTGCAATCGCTCCCCGACATCCCGCCGCCACGGCGCAACGAAGCCGCGGAACGTTATTTGACCGGCCCCGCCGCCAAGGATTTTTCCGCGGGCGAGCGCAGCGCAATGGCCCAGCAAGCGTTCGGGATTCTTGACACGCCGGGCTTTGCCGAGCTTTTCGCTCCGGGCAGCCGTGCCGAAGTGCCGATTGTCGGCCTTATTGGCCGTCAGCAAGGTGAACCACTGCCAGTCGCCGGTCAGGTCGACCGGCTGGCGATCGCCGGCAATGCCGTGCTGATCGCCGATTACAAGACCGACGGCGCCGTGCCGCAACGGATTGAGGACGTGCCGCTCGCTTATGTCGGACAGCTTGCTCTTTACCGGGCGGTCATTTGTCGCCTTTACCCGGATAAGATCGTGCGCGCCGCGCTGATCTTCACCAACGGGCCGGTGTTTTGGGAGGTGCCCGCCACAAGCATGGACGAAGCGTTGCGCACCGAGCTTGCCAAGGATCGTCACGCTGCGGTGAAGGTGGCTTGACGCCCTCGTGACCCGTTCATAGGTTCCGTGGCCCGGGCCGACGATTCCCCGAAAAGACGAGGTATTTTTATGGTCGAGAAAACAACCGATGCGACGTTCGACACGGACGTGCTCAAGGCCAGCGAGCCGGTGGTCGTCGATTTCTGGGCCGAGTGGTGCGGTCCATGCCGGATGATCGCGCCGGCGCTCGAAGAAATTTCGAATTCGCTGAACGGCAAGGTGAAAATCGTCAAGCTCAACGTCGACGAAAATCCCGGCACCGCGGCAAAGTACGGCATCATGTCGATCCCGACTTTGATGCTGTTCAAGAACGGCCAGCTTGCTTCGCGTCAGGTCGGCGCGCAGCCCAAGCAAAAACTCGAGCAGTGGATCACTGCTTCGGTATGATCGCGTGACGTCATTCGCCGGGAATGACGCTTAATAGTCTGCCGCAACGCGCGAGCGAATTTAGCTCGCGCGGCGCGCCGATCGGCCAGCCACCCACATCTTTTCGATATCGTAGAAGTCCCGCACTTCGGGGCGAAAGACGTGGACGATAACGTCGCCGGCGTCGATCAGCACCCAGTCGCAATGCGGCGTGCCTTCGACGTGCGCACGAATGCCGGCCTTGTGCAGATCCTCGACGATCCTGTCGGCCACCGATCCGACATGGCGCTGCGACCGGCCGGAGGACACGACCATATAGTCGCCGATTGAAGATTTATCTCGAAGATCGATGGTGAGGGTGTCCTCCGCCTTCATGTCGTCGAGGCGGGCGAGGACCATGCGGAGGATCTCCTCGGCGTCAAGACGCATTCTGGAGACCGCTTCGGGCGCGCGACGTTCGGCCCGAGAGATTACGACTGTGGACAGGGTTGCTTATCCTTTCACTCCGAGTTCGCTCGATAAGTTTGCTCGATTGCAGTTCTGTCGACAACTTCGTTGGCGGCCCTGGTCACCGAATCCGGGGCTGGCGACGTTAAGATAGTCACGGCCAGTTAACAGTTTCAACTGCCTTGCCTTCAAGGAACTGTCATTTAACGGGTTTCTTTTTGAGCTTGTACTGCGCGCGCGCCGCGCGCAGCGCTGTCGAGGAGAGCGGCGATTTGAGGCCGTGCAGGAAAATCCAGCATGGCGGCTTTCGTCCCGGCAGTGTCTTCGCCGCCATTTCCGGGATACGCGCCCAGCCCAGCGCCTGGCCCGTTACCCCCGCCGTCGAATAAAGACTCGGACCCAGTCGATCGATCACCGCAATCGGAACCAGCGCCGCAATGTCGCGCCAGCGCTGCCAGCGATGGAAGTGGCGGAGGTTATCGGCCCCCATGATCCAGACGAATCGCACGCCGGGACAGCTGCGCACGAGATAACTGATCGTTCCATAAGTGTAGTTGGTGCCGAGATCGGCTTCGAAATCGCTGACATCGATCCGTGGGTGATGGGCAAGGCTGCGCGCGGCAGCGACTCGCCGCGCGAGCGGCGCCAGGCCGCGAACGTCCTTAAGCGGATTGCCCGGCGTGACCAGCCACCATAGCCGATCGAGATTGAGCCGGCGCAGCGCCAACAGCGAAGCCGCGCGGTGCGCCGCATGCGGCGGATCGAAGGTGCCACCGAACAGGCCGATGCGCATGCCCGGGCCGTGGGGAGGCAGAACAATGCCTCGGCGGCCGGGCCTTGCGGCAACCTGGCGCGCAGGAACGAGTTCCCAGTTCATGGCTTTCAGAAACAGTCCCCCTCCCCACGCACCGCCCGCCGCCTGAGCCGCCACGGTCGGCGGCATTGGCCGCGATCGATCATGGCCGCGTTTGTCCGCTGCCGCGTATGCGGTATTTGAATGTCGTCAGTTGTTCGACGCCAACCGGACCGCGTGCGTGCAATCTGCCCGTCGCGATACCGATCTCGGCGCCAAAGCCGAACTCGCCGCCGTCGGCGAATTGCGTCGAGGCATTGTGCAGCACGATCGCCGAATCCACTTCGCGCAGAAATTTTTCCGCCGCTTTCCTGTCTTCGGTGACGATCGCGTCGGTGTGATGCGACCCGTAGCGCTCGATATGCGCGATCGCCGCATCGACGCCGTCGACGACGCCCGCGGTTAGTATGGCGTCGAGATACTCAGTGCTCCAATCGGCATGGCGGGCAGGCTTCACGCGGTTGTCGACGGCCTGGACGGCGGCATCGCCGCGAATTTCGCAACCGGCGTCAAGCAGCATGGTCACCAGCGGCTTGAGCAGTTTCGCGACTCCGGCGCGGTCCACCAGCAGAGTCTCCGCCGCTCCGCAAACCCCGGTCCGGCGCATTTTGGCATTGAGCACGATCGATTTGGCCATGCCCAACCTGGCCTTGCCATCGACATAGACGTGGCAGACGCCTTCGAGGTGGGCGAACACCGGCACGCGGGCCTCGGTCTGCACCCGGCCGACAAGATTTTTGCCGCCGCGCGGCACGATTACATCGATTGCGCCGTCGAGCCCCGCGAGCATCATTCCGACCGCCTCGCGGTCGCGGGTCGGAACGAGGGTGATAGCCGAGGCGGGCAGGCCGGCTTCGACCAACCCCTCGACCAGCGCGGCGTGGATCGCGCGGCATGAGCGGAAACTCTCCGACCCGCCGCGCAGGATGGCGGCATTGCCCGCCTTGAGGCAGAGCGCGCCGGCATCCGCGGTGACATTAGGCCGGCTCTCGTAAATGACGCCGATAACGCCGAGCGGCACCCGCACGCGCTCGATGCGCATCCCGTTGGGACGACGCCACGCCGCCATCACGGTGCCGACGGGATCCTTGAGCTTGCGGATCACGTCGAGCCCGGCGGCCATGGCATCGACACGGCCGGCGTCGAGCGAAAGGCGATCGAGGAAGGCTGGCGTGGCGCCGCTGGACTTCGTCTCGGCCTGATCCTCCGCGTTGGCAGCAAGGATCCTGTCCCGCGCACGACGGATGGCCTTCGCCATTGCTGCCAGGGCCCGATTCTTTTGGGCGGCCGGCGCCAAGGCCAGCGCGCGCGCGGCCAAGCGCGCGTCGCGGCCGATCTCGCGCATTGTGACCGCCAGCGTGGCTCCGGCCTTTTCAGGGCTGCTCACGGCCTTGAGCGGGGCGTTCATGATCGCCCTCATGGCATTGATCCGTCTTGCATTCGGGAACTTCTACCATGTTCGGCGACCCCCGGCGAGGTAGCCGGCAAGGCGACCCGCGGGATTAGATGCCCACAGCAATCCACAGCATTCTTTGAGGCGTCACAGAGTTCAAGGAACGTGAGCGAAATTGTCGGCGTTTGTTATTCAATTCCGCAATTGAGAGGGTGCCATGCAATTATCTCCTAGCCGCAACCCAAGTCGTTTGCCGAAGCGGTTCCCGGTCGGAACCACCTACGTCGTTGAAGGTCACGGCGGCGAAGATGGCGAGCTGCGCGTCTTCTCGCGCTATGTGGTGCTGCCGGGCGGCCAACGCATTAATCTCGTGGACGATTTCGGCGGCAAGTTCGCCGGTTCGATCTCGCCCGGGGCACGGCGCCGCCGGACCTCCAGCCGCAATGGAACCTCCGGCAGGGTGAAAAGCGCCGCCAGCCGGGCCAAAAAAATTATGATTCAAGCCGGAACAAGCCGCCAGCGCCGCCGTTGATAGTCAGGCGCCGGGCGAAGCCCCCCAGCCCCTCACCCTCAATCACCCGGCGTCGAGCCCCGGCCGCATTAGCGGTCGGGGTTCATCTTTTCAGCGGCGTCGATCTGCGGGAATGACGTGAGGCTCAATCCCGGCCAACGACGAGATTGTCGCGATGGACCATTTCGGCCCGTCCGGAAAAGCCGAGGATCGTATCGATATCGGCGGAGGAGCGACCTCTGATCTTTTGCGCATCTTCGGCATCGTAGGCGGATAGGCCGCGGCCGATTTCCGAGCCGTCCGGTCCGCGGATGATGACGGCGTCGCCGCGCGCAAAATCGCCTTCGATCCGCGCCACCCCTACCGGCAAAAGACTGTTGCCCCGCCGCAGCGCGGCGACGGCGCCGGCATCGATGAAGAGCGTGCCTTTGGCCTCGAGCGAGCCCGCGATCCATTTCTTGCGGGCGGTGACCGGATTTCCCGCGGCAAGGAACCAGGTGCACCGCGCGCCGCCGGCCTTGGCCCTACCCTTATCAATGGCGTCGAGCGGATGCTCGACATGGCCTGAGGCGATGACCATGTGCGTCCCGGCGCCGGTCGCAATCTTGGCGGCTTCGATCTTGGTCAGCATGCCGCCGCGCGACAGGCCTGAGCCCGCGGCGCCCGCCATCGCCTCGATCTCCGGCGTGATGCGGTCCACTCGCGCGATATGGCGCGCCGATGATGTCGTGCCCGGCGGCGCGTCATAGAGCCCGTCGACGTCCGACAGCAAGACCACCAGATCCGCGCTCACCATGGTCGCGACCCGCGCCGCCAGCCGATCATTGTCGCCGTAGCGGATTTCGCTGGTCGCCACCGTATCGTTCTCGTTGATGACCGGGATTGCCCGCCATTCCAAAAGCTTGTCGATGGTCGAGCGCGCATTGAGATAGCGCCGCCGCTCTTCGGTGTCGCCCAGCGTCACCAGAACCTGGCCGGCGGTAATGCCGTGGCGCGACAGCGCCTCGGTCCAGGTGCGTGCCAGCGCGATCTGCCCGACCGCGGCTGCCGCTTGGCTGTCTTCGAGCTTGAGCGGCCCAGCCGGTAGTTTGAGCACGGTGCGTCCAAGGGCGATGGCGCCGGACGAGACCACCAGAAGGTCGCGCTTGCCGTCGTGCAGCGCCGCCAGATCGGCAGCAAGCGAAGCGAGCCACGTTTCGTTGAGCCGGCCGGCTTTGGCGTCGACCAGAAGCGACGAACCGACCTTTACGACGATGCGGCGAAAGTCGGCGAGCCGAGGCGTGTCCCCGGTGTCCATGGCCCTGTTCATGACAAGGCTTTTAGCGGGGCTTTGGCCAAGACGGTAGCAGGGACCTGGTGGCCTACAATTCGGCCTCTTGCTGCAGCTGCGCCTTGTTTTCGAGGCAATAATACCCGGACAGGCGGCTGACCAGCTTGCGCCGCTTCCAATCATTGAGGATGCGGCTGACGTTTTCGCGGGCGATCCCCGCCATTGCGGCAAGGTCGCTCTGCCCGATCTTCTGCCGGATTACGATGCGGCCTGCGCCAACGTCTTGGCCGAATTCCTGCGCCAATTCGAGGAGCGTACACGCCACCCGGCCCCGCAACGGCAGGAAGCTGCCGGCCGCGAGCGCCGCATCGGTCTCGCGCAAGCGCGCTGCGATCAGCGTCACCAGCGATTTGTAGATCTGTGGTCGCTTGGCGGCGAAATCCTCGAACGCCGCGCGGCTGAGGAAGCTCAGCGCAGCGGCGCGCACCGCCACCACCGAAGCCGAGCGCGGCAAGCCGTCGATCAACGACAGCTCGCCGACGATCGCGCCCGGACCGAGGAAGGCGAGAATACGCTCGTTGCCGCCGCGCGAGACCATAGTGACCTTGAGCAAGCCTTCGTCGACACGATAGCAGCCGTCGCCGGCGTCGCCGGCCAGGAACAGCACCTCGTCGGCATTGAGCTTCACCGGCGTCGCGCTGGTGAA
This sequence comes from Xanthobacteraceae bacterium, assembly GCA_035515455.1. Classification (GTDB taxonomy): domain Bacteria; phylum Pseudomonadota; class Alphaproteobacteria; order Rhizobiales; family Xanthobacteraceae; genus BOG-931. Next base: position 33,405 of record DATJBH010000181.1, on the reverse strand, counting down.
AAGGCTCGCCGATTCCGGCAGTCCCGTCAGCAGGCTCGGATTGGAACGGGGCGGTGACATGACGCCTGACGTCGCACAATAATTGGGTTAATTCCCGACCGGCGGCCGGAGCATGGGGCATTATTGACTTAAGGAAAAGCCCGCCCGGACGCCGGGCGGGCCAGTCTGGCCCGTTCCAGGGCCAACGGGGCGTATGGGGACCAGTACCACCCCTTGGACGACACCCGCTCATCGGGTTGGTTGGGGACCGAGAGATGAACCGATATCGCCCGAACTAGGATTGTTTTTAGCGGTCAACCGAGCCCCGCGAAGTGACGCGGGTCACACAAAGCCGCATCCCCATAACCCCTTGAAAGGACAGGGTCAGGAGTTCGGCGCGCGCACTTCGACGCCCGCGCGATGCTCGATCGGCTGCACGATCGTGGTGATGTCCTTTTCCGGACCGATCTCATCGCAAGTCAGCTTGAGCAGGGCGGCCACCGCCTCACACACCTCGATCGGCACGCCAAGCGCTTTGGCTTCGGACACGAACAGGTTCACGTCCTTCATCATCAGGCCGGCTGTAAATCCCTGATTGAATTTCCGCGGGATGACAACGTCGGGGAATTTCTGCTCGCTCGCCGTGCTGCGACCCGAACTGGCGTTGATGACGTCCACCATGGTGCGAGGATCGAGACCGGCCTTCACACCGACCACCATCGATTCCGACGTCGCCGCCATCGCGGCCGCCGACAACACGTTATTGCAAAGCTTCATGGTCTGGCCCGCGCCGGGCCGCTCGCCGATATAGAAGAATTTGCCGATGACCTTGAGCGCCGGCTCGACTGCGTCGACCTCGGCGCGCGGGCCCGACGCCATCACGGCAACCGTACCCTTTTCCGCGCCTTTGACGCCGCCGCTCACCGGCGCGTCGATCTGCACAATGTTCTTTGCCGCGAGCAGCTTGAAAATTTTCTGCGCCATCACCGATCCGGTGGTCGACAAATCGACGAAACGGCGCACGCGTTTGCCTTCGATGACGCCGTCGGGCCCCGTCGCGACTTTCAGCACGACATCGGGGGTCGGCAGACTCACCATCACGGTCTCGGCGGCGTCGGCGACCTCCTTGGGCGAACGCGCGGCCACGCCGCCGAGCGCGGCAAGATTGCCGATCGCTTCCTGGCGCGTGTCATAGACGATGACCTTATGTCCTGCCTCGATCAGACGACGCGCCATGTGCGCCCCCATATTGCCGAGACCGATGAAGCCGATGTCCATGGACGTTCTCCCTGTCACTTCGCGTTTACGGTATTCGCGGAAAATTCCTTGCGCACCGTCTCGGTATGTTCACCCAGCGCGGGCACCGGGCCATAGCGCCGCGACGCCGAACCTTGTTCGGCCGGCGCCGGATAGGACACCGGACCGCTCGGCGTGCCAACCATGATGCGGCGCAAATGCGGATGGCGGGCGAGGTCGGCCGGACTGTTGACGCGGGCGAAAGCGATATCGGCGGCGGCAAGTTTTTGCTCGAGCGGCGCCGCATCGAGTGCGGCAAAGGTCTTTGCGACCCTGCCGTCGGTTTCGGCGCGGCGTTTGACGCGTTCGACATTGGTGGCAAAGGCCGGATCGGCTGCCAACCGCGCATCGTCCAAAACCCTTTCGGCCAGGACGCGCCATTCGCGGTCGCTTTGGATGGAAATTAGAATGTCGACGCCGTCGCGGCTCTTGAAGGCGCCATAGGGCGAGATCGAGGTGTGGGCGAGACCGATGCGTTGCGGCGGCACGCCGGCCTCGTACTGCAGGAGCGGCACGGTCATCCAATCGGCCATGGCGTCAAACATCGAAATCGACAGCGCGGCGCCTGCGCCGGTTCGCTGGCGCGCGATGAGGGCCGCAAGGATCGCTTCGTAGGCGTTCATGCCGGAGGCGATGTCGACCACCGAAACGCCGACGCGCGACGGCTCCGTCGTGCCGGTAATCGAGGCGAGGCCGGATTCGGCCTGGATCAACATGTCGTAGGCCTTGCGCTTGGCGAGCGGCCCGCTTTCGCCGAAGCCGGAAATCGAGCAGCAAATCAGCCCCGGATGCTGCTGGCGCAGCTTGTTTATGGGAAAGCCAAGCTTCCCGACCGCACCGGGTTTCAAGTTCTGCACGAACACATCGGCGCGGGCGAGTATGGCGGCGAACAGCGCTCTGTCGTCAGGTTTGCCAAGATCGAGAGCGACAGATTGCTTGCCGCGATTGAGCCAGACAAAGTAGCTGCATTCGCCGTGCACGAGATCGTCATAGCCGCGCGCGAAATCGCCTTCCGGACGTTCGATCTTGATGACGCGCGCGCCGGCATCGGCCAGCCGACAGGTGCACATCGGCGCCGCGACCGCCTGTTCGAGCGCCACGACCAGCAAATCGGATAACGGAAGAGGCGCGCTCAATATGACCTCGGCAATCCCAGGACGTGCTCGGCTACGTAGGACAGCACCAGATTGGTTGAGATCGGCGCGACGGTATAGAGCCTCGTCTCGCGGAATTTGCGCTCGATGTCGAATTCTTCGGCAAAGCCGAAGCCGCCGTGGGTCTGCAGGCACATGTCGGCGGCGGCCCACGATGCTTCGGCGGCAAGATGCTTGGCCATGTTCGCCTCGGCGCCGCAGTCCTTGCCGGCCTCATAAAGCGCGGCTGCTTCGCGCACCATCAGTTCGGCGGCGCGCATGCCGATATAGGCACGCGCAATGGGAAACTGGACGCCCTGGTTCTGGCCGATCGGCCGGCCGAAGACGACGCGCTCGCCGGCATAAGCCGTCGCTTTCGCGATGAACCACTTGGCATCGCCAATGCATTCGGCGGCGATCAGGATGCGCTCGGCATTCATGCCGGAGAGGATATAGCGGAAGCCTTCGCCCTCGGTGCCGATCAGATTGTCCGCCGGCACCCGCATGTTCTCGAAGAACACTTCGGTGGTGGCGTGATTCATCATGGTGCGGATCGGACGGATGGTCAGGCCCTTGCCTTTGACCTCACGCATGTCGACCAAAAAGACCGATAGCCCTTCGGTGCGTTTTTTGATCTGCTCGCGCGGGGTGGTACGCGCCAACAGCAGCATGAGGTCCGAATGCTCGGCGCGCGAAGTCCAGATTTTCTGGCCGTTGACGACATAACTATCGTTGCCTTCGCGAACTGCCGTAGTGCGCAAGCTCAACGTATCGGTACCGGACGTCGGCTCGGTGACGCCAAAGGCCTGTAGCCGCAGCTCGCCGCGCGCGATGCCGGGCAGATAGCGGTTTTTCTGCTCGGCGCTGCCGTGCCGCAGCAGCGTCCCCATCGTGTACATCTGGGCATGGCAGGCGGCGCCGTTGCAGCCCGACGCCTGGATTTCCTCCATGATCGCGGCTGCGGCAGACATCGTGAGACCGCTGCCGCCGAACTCTTCGGGAATGAGCGCGGCGAGAAAGCCGGCTTTGGTCAAAGCGGCAACGAACTTGTCCGGGTAAGCACGCTCCCGATCGAGCGCGCGCCAATACTCGCCGGGAAAATCGGCGCACAACGCCCGCACGGCCTCGCGGATCGGCGCCAGATCCGCATTTTCGGTCACGGCCGCACCTCGGCGCGGCCGTTGTTCACGGCGATGACGTCGCGCTCCGCCACGCGCGAGCGAAAGCTCACGACTTCGCCGTCGCGCCACATCTCGGTGCGCAATGTCTCGCCAGGATAGACCGGCGCGGAGAACCGCGCGGCGAACGCCACGAGTTTCTTCGGGTCGTAGGCGCAGAAAGTTTTCAGGATCGCGTGCGCGGCCGTGCCGAAGCTGCCAAGACCGTGCATGATCGGCCGCGGATAGCCGGCTTGTTTGGCAACGGCCGGTTCGGAATGGATCGGATTGAGGTCGCCGCTGAGCCGGTAAATCAGCGCCGCTTCCGGCCGGGTAGCGAGGTCACAGACCGCATCCGGCGCGCGCGCCGGAAGCTCGTGCGGCGCCGGCGCCTCGCGGCGCGGACCGCCAAACCCGCCGTCGCCACGGCAGAACATGGTGTGCGTGACAGTCGCTATCGGCTCGCCGGTCGTCTTGTCGGTAATGTCGCGCTCGGAAAAAACCAGCGCTCCTTTGCCGGCACCCTTGTCGATCACCTCGACGATACGCTGCCGGCCGATCACGGTGCCCGCTCCGGCGAGCGGCCGGTGCAGCGTGATGCCCTGCTCGCCGTTGACGACCTTGACCCAGTCGATGCCGGTATCGCGGTCGCGCGCCCAAAAGCCGGGGTGGCCGAGCACGGTGCCCATGGTCGGCAGCACTTTGAGATTTTTTTCGTAGACGAAGGGCAGCTCGTCCTCGTTCATCGGATCGTGACCGAGTCCAACGCCGAGCGCGTAGAGGATGCAGTCTTTGGCGCCGTAGCTCTGCTCCCGCGGCGGAATGTCGAGCGCCATCAGCCTGTCGTAGACGATCGCCATCACACCGGATCCCAGGAGAACACGTCGCTCGACCTGTCGAGCGGCGTGAACGACGCGGCGAACGCGCCCTTGAGCTGCGCATCGAGCTTTTCCGGCGTCCAGCCATCGGAGCGGTGCAGCGTGCGGATCGGTCGGGTCTGATTGAACAGATAAATCTCGTTGTTGCGCACCGAGAAAATCTGTCCGCTGATGCCGTCGGCGCGATCGGAACCGAGATAGACGACGAGCGGAGCGATTTTTTCCGGCGTCATCTGCCGGAACGCCGCAACCCGCGCCTTCTCCACCTCGGTCTCGGCGGGAATCGAGTCGATCATCCGCGTCCAGGCAAAGGGCGCCACGCAGTTCGAACGCACATGAAAGCGCGCCATGTCGAGCGCGATGCCGCGCGACAGGCCGACGATGCCCATCTTGGCCGCCATGTAATTGGCTTGGCCGAAATTGCCGACAAGCCCAGAGGTCGACGTCATATGCACGAAGCTGCCGGAATTCTGCTCGCGGAAATGGGTGGCGCAGGCGCGGCTCATGGCGAAGCTGCCGTGCAGATGCACGTCGATGACGTCGGACCAGTCCGACCAGCTCATGCGGTGGAAGATGCGGTCGCGCAAGATGCCTGCATTGTTGACGAGAATATCGACGCGGCCGAACGCATCGAGCGCAGCCTGGACGATTTTATCGGCGTTCCCCGGCGTGCTGATCGACAGCGTCGACGCGACCGCTTCACCGCCCGATTTCTTGATCTCATCGACGACGCTCTGCGCCGGGCCGGCGTCGCTGCCGCCGCCCTCGAGGCTGGCACCGATATCGCAGACGACGACACGGGCGCCCTCGGCCGCCATCAAGAGCGCAATCCCGCGCCCGATACCGCGGCCCGCGCCGGTGACGATGGCGACCTTGCCGGCGACGATATTCGCCATGCCGCTTAAGCCCCCCAGACCTCGCGCGCGACCTCGCCGATCATCCTCAGCTTCGCCCATTGTTCGTCTTCGGCGAGGATATTGCCTTCCTCGGTCGAGGCAAAACCGCATTGCGGCGACAGGCAAAGCTGGTCGAGGTCGGCGAATTTGGCGGCTTCCGCGATGCGCCGCTTGATCGCGTCTTTCGATTCCAGCGTGCCGGATTTGGTAGTCACCAGGCCCAGCACCGCGACACGGCCCTTCTGCAAACGGCGCAGCGGCTCGAAGCCGCCGGCCCGCGCAGTGTCGTATTCCATGAAATAGCCGTGCACCTTGATGCGGTCGAACAGCACCTCCTGCATCGCGTCATAGCCGCCGGTTCCCATGAAGGTCGATTTATAGTTGCCGCGGCATAGATGCATCGTCACCGTCATGTCCGGCGGAATGTCGGCAATCGCCGCGTTGATGAGATCGCCATAGATCGTGCCGAGCGCTTCCGGATCGTCGCCGCGATCTTTCATCTGCTGGCGGTAGTGCGGATCGCACAGCATCGCAATGAACACTTCGTCGAGCTGCAGATACCGGCAGCCGGCGTCGGCAAAGGCGCGCACCGCTTTTCCGTAGGCCGCGCCGAGGTCCGCAAAGAGCTTGTCGAGTGTCGGATAGACCGCTTTGTCGATCGGCGTCGGGCTCGGCCGGCCATACAGCGCCGATGGCGCCGGAATGGTCATTTTCGGCGTTCGCGTCGTATGCGCCTTGAGAAACTTGAAATGCTCCAGCATCGGATGGCCGGAGAAACCGATCTTGCCGGTGACCTTGACGCCCTCGTTGCGCGTGGTGACGGCGGCAAAGGCGATGCCGGTATCCATGACGTGCTTCTCGACGCCATCGAGTCCCCACAAGAAGTCGAGATGCCACCAGGAACGGCGAAATTCGCCGTCGGTGACCGATTGCAGCCCGACCGCTTCCTGCTTCTTGATGACATCGGCGATCGCGCGATCTTCCACCGCCTTGAGCGCGGCAGCATCGATCTCGCCTTTGGCGAATTTCTCCCGCGCAACTTTGAGCTCGGCCGGCCGCAACAGACTGCCGACATGATCGGCGCGGAACGGCGGCTTGGTGCGTTGACTCATCCCTTATCCCCAAACCTCGCTGGCGATTTCGACGATCATCCGCAGCTTCGCCCACTGCTCGTCCTCGGCCAGGACATTGCCTTCCTCGGTCGAGGCGAAGCCGCATTGCGGCGACAGGCAAAGCTGGTCGATAGCGATGAACTTCGCTGCCTCGTCGATACGCCGTTTGATGGCATCCTTCTTTTCCAGCGTGCCGGACTTGCTGGTGACCAGCCCGAGCACGACGGTCTTGCCCTTGGGCACGAAGCGCAGCGGCTCGAAGCCGCCGGCGCGTTCGGTGTCGTATTCCATGAAATAGCCGTGCACGTTGATGGCGTTGAAGAGAACCTCGGCCACCGGCTCGTAACCGCCCGACGCCACGAAGTTCGAGCGAAAATTGCCGCGACACAGATGCATGGTGATCGTCATATCGGGCGGAATGTCGGAAATCGCGGCATTGATGATGCCGGCATAGGCGGCGGGCAGCGCGTCCGGGTTCTCACCGCGATTGACGATCAATTGGCGCAGCGACGGGTCGCACAAATAAGTCAGGTTGACCTCGTCGAGCTGCAGATAGCGGCAGCCGGCGTCGGCAAAGGCGCGCACGACCTTGCGATAGGACTGTCCGAGGTCGCGGTAAAAGTCCTCCATGGCCGGATAGATCGATTCCGGCACCGCGTCGCGGCCGTAGCGGAAATGCAGCGACGACGGCGACGGGATCGTCATCTTCGGTGTCTGTTTGGTATGCGCCTTGAGAAACTTGAAATGCTCGATCATTGGATGCGGCTTGTAGCCGCCGAGCTTGCCGGTGATCCGCAACAGCAGCGGCCGCGGCTGCGGCCCCCTGGAAGAGAAGCTTATCTTGCGTTCGCCGGGATAAGATTCGACGTTATGGAGCTGTTCGAGGAAATCGGTGTTCCACGATATCCGCCGATATTCTCCGTCGGTGATCGATTTGAGCCCGACGGCTTCCTGCTTCCTGATGACGCCTTCGATTTCGCGGTCCTCGATCTCCTTGAACGCCTCGGCGCCGATCTCGCCACGGGCGCGCTTTTCCCGCGCCGCCTTGAGCGGCGCCGTGCGCAACAGGCTGCCGACGTGATCGGCACGGAACGGCGGTTTGGTTCGTTGCATTATCAACCCCACACTTCATTGGCGATGTCCACGATCATGCGCAGCTTCGCCCATTGCTCGTCCTCGGACAGCACGTTGCCTTCTTCGGTCGAGGCGAAGCCGCATTGCGGCGACAGGCAGAGCTGATCGAGGGCGACATATTTGCTCGCCTCGTCGATACGCCGCTTGATGTCGTCTTTCTTTTCCAAGGCGCCGCTTTTCGAGGTGACGAGGCCGAGCACGATCTGCTTGTTGCCCTTGGGGAAAAAACGCAGCGGTTCGAAGCCGCCGGCCCGATCGGTATCGTATTCGAGGAAATAGCCGTCAAAGCCGGTATGGCCGAGAAGTTGTTCGGCGACAAATTCGTAGCCGCCCGAGGCTATAAACGTCGAGCGGAAGTTGCCGCGGCACGAATGCATCGTGATCGCCATGTCGGCGGGCTTGCCTTCGAGTGTGGCATTGGTGAGACGCGCGTAGCGCTTCGGCAGCGTGTCAGGGTCGTCACCGCGTCCTTTGGATTTCTCGCGTTCGCTCGGATCGCACACCATCGACCATGCAGTGTCGTCCAGCTGCAGATAGCGGCAGCCGGCGTCATAGAAGGCGCGGATCGCGGCGCGATAAGCCGCCGCGAGATCGTCGAAGAACGAATCGAGCGTCGGGTAGACCTCTTTGCTGATCAGAGCGCGGCCCTGACGGAAGTGCAGCGTGCTCGGCGCCGGGATCGTCATCTTCGGCGTGACCCGCGCGTGGCGTTTTAGAAACTTGAAGTGCTCCAGCATCGGATGGCCGGAAAAGCCAAGTTTGCCCGTGATTTTGATGCCTTCCGCCTTGGTCTGCACGCCGTGAAATTGAATGGCGTCCATTTCATAGAAGCTGACGCCACTGAGGCCGCGGAAGAAATCGAAATGCCACCAGGAGCGGCGGAATTCGCCATCGGTGGCGAGCTTCAGCCCGACCTCTTCCTGCTTTTTGACGACCTTTTCGATCTCGCGGTCTTCGACCTCCCGCAAGGCGTCTGCGGAGATTTCGTTGCGTTCGCGCTTGGCGCGCGCTTCCTTTAATGCTGCGGGCCGCAACAGACTGCCCACATGATCGGCGCGAAACGGCGGCGTGGTTCGTTGCATCGAATTTCTCCTCCCAGTTTCTTTTATAGCGGAAACGCCTGGCTATCGATTCCGCCATGGCTGCCGCCCAAGCACACCACAGTGGGCAAACACGGGGTGGGCAACGTAAGATCGATTTAGCAACGCCGGCGCGCGAGTGTAAATGCCATTGCGCGCGGGCCGCCTGGCACAGACACTCGCTCGACGCATGACGGCTTGGGGAGGAAAACAGATGTATCCGATGCTGCGGCTCTACGAAGACGTGTTGGCAAACGGCGCCGAGGCATCATGGCCGGCCCTGCCGCGCATGATTTTCGTCGTCCATGGCACCCTCACAATCGCCGATCGCGTGCTGCGCGACGAGGACACATTCGGCGGCGAACATGCCGTCGCGGCCAAGGCCGGCAGCGCCGGCGCGACGCTGTGGCGTTGGGAGCTGACGCAAGATGACGCCACCGCCAGCGCCGGTGCCGGAGAGGGCGTACGCTGCCGCGAGAAGCTCGCGGCGCGGCTCGAGACGGCGCCGAAAGGCGCGCTTCTTTTGCGCGGCGATAGCGTCGCATTTCCGCCGGGCGGCTGCGCTTATTTGCATCGGCATCAAGGACCTGGCATCCGCTGCGTCATCGAGGGCGGAATTCGCATCGACACGCATGGTCGCTCGACCTCATACGGGCCCGGAGGGGCATGGTACGAAACCGGGCCGGACGGGGTGTTTGCGCAAGGCGCGGATCGCTTGACGCGGTTTATTCGCGTCATGGTCCTGCCGCGCGCCTATCTGGGAAAAAGCTCCATCGAATATCTCAATGAAGCTGACAAAACAAAAGCAAAATCGCAAAGCTACAAGATCTACGTCGACATGCCGCTGACCATGGAGGCGGCTTGAGGCTACCATAAGCGACCATGCGTATCCTCGTCGTCGCCGTCGGACGATTGAAGCAAGGTCCGGAGCGAGATCTCGCTGCCGGCTATCTCAAGCGTGCCGAGGCGATCGGGCGTGCATTCGGCCTTCGCGCAGTCGAAATCGTTGAAATCCGCGAAAGCCGGGCCCACGACGCCGAACGCAGGCGGGTCGAAGAATCCATCGCGATCGCCAATGTGATTCCCGAACGGGCAATCGTCGTCATCCTCGACGAGCGCGGCGATAGCCTCGACAGCGCGGCGCTGGCGGCGACGTTGCGGCGATGGCGCGAGGAGGACCGTACAGCCATCTGCTTCGTCATTGGCGGCGCCGATGGCCTTGCCCAAAGCCTCAGGGACCGCGCCAAGCTCACGCTCGCCTTCGGCACGGCGACGTGGCCGCATCAGCTCGTACGCATCATGCTGCTGGAACAGCTTTACCGCGCCGGCACGATCTTGGCCGGCCATCCCTATCACCGGGCCTAACCGGCGCGGCAAGGGGGCGTCGAAGCTCGACCGGGTCGGATCACCGAAATTGTGGCGGTTAAAGCCCGCGGCGTCTTAATCCGGTCTCACGCCGGCCCGTTTTTTGGGGTTTGTCTTGCCTTTCCGAACCCCTCGCCTACGCTTGAAAGCGATGATTCTCCCACGGTCGAGCCGCACCGGTCCGCACCTTGTGCTCGGCTCGGCGTTGGCTTTTGTGCTGCCGCTCGGCGCGGAGCTTAGTGCCGGTTTTGGCGCAAATTCCGCCGCATTGGCGCAGGCCCCGGTTCCCGCAGCGGCGCAGAATGCGCCTGCTTCGCCGAGCGGCACGCCGGCGAGCCCTTCATCCGCGACGAGCAATGCGGATGCGCTCCGGCAACACGATCAGGAACTCAATGCCGCGCTCGCCCGGCAACGCGAGTCGGTCGAGAGCCAAGCCAAGCTTCGCATCGAGATCGAGGCTCTGGCTCAGGACCGCCGCAAATTCAATCAGGATCTCATCGGCACCGCGGCGCGCGTCCGCGATGTCGAAGCCAATATCGATGTCACGCGGGCGCGTCTGGTGCCGCTCGACGAGCAGGAAAAACAGCTGCGCAAGTCGCTCAATGAACGCCGCGACGTGATCGTCGAAATTCTCGCGGCTTTGCAGCGTATCGGCCGACAGCCGCCGCCGGCGCTGATCGTCCGGCCGGAAGATGCGCTGCAGGCGGTGCGCACGGCCATTACGCTCGGCGCCGTGCTGCCGGAAATGCGCGCCCAGGCCAATTCATTGGCGGGCGATCTGGCCGACATGGTGCGCGTTCGCAAACAAATCGATGACGAAAGCCACAGTCTTACCGGGGAGCTTGATCTGCTCGGACGCGAGCAGCTTCGGCTGACGCTGCTCGTCAATCAACGGCAGAAGAACGAAGCGGTTGCGGAACAGGCACTCAACACCGAGCGGCAGCGGGCCACCGTGCTGGCCCGCCAGGTCGATTCGATCAAGGATCTTATCGCCAAGCTCGAAGCCAGCCTCGATCCCGCCACGCGCGCGGCGCATGATGCTGGTCAGGCCATTGCCAAGGACGCGACCCAGCCGCAACTCGCGGCCTTAAGCGATCCCGGCCGGCTGACGCCGGCGGTTACTTTTGCCGACATGCGCGGACACATGCATCTGCCGGTCAATGGAGTCGCAATTCGCACTTTTGGCGGTTCCGACGGTGTCGGCGGGACGCAAAAGGGCGTTTCCATCGCTACCCAGGCCGGAGCGGAGATTACCGCCCCATGCGATGGTTGGGTGGTTTACGCCGGACCGTTTCGCAGCTATGGGCAACTCTTGATCCTGAATGCCGGCGGCGGGTATCATGTGCTCCTGGCGGGCATGGATCGGATTTCCGTCGATCTCGGGCAGTTCGTGTTGACCGGCGAGCCGGTAGCGATGATGGGCGACGCATCGCAAGCGGCGGCAGCCGTCACGAGCGGGCCTAAACGGCCCGTACTTTACGTGGAGTTCCGCAAGGACGGCACTCCCATTGATCCCAGCCCTTGGTGGGCGACAAACGAAGGCGAAAAGGTTCGCGGATGATGCGCAAAACTTATCTGGTTGCCCTCGGCGCAGTGGCCGGCGCCGCGGCAGCGCTGCTGGTCACTCAGCCACACGCCATGCTGCTTGGCTCGGCGGCGAGGGCCGCCGCCTCCGACACCTACCAGCAGCTCAACCTGTTCGGCGACGTCTTCGAGCGCGTCCGCGCCGATTACGTCGAGAAGCCCGACGACAAGAAACTCGTCGAATCGGCCATCAACGGCATGCTGTCCGGGCTCGACCCGCATTCGAGCTACATGGATCCGAAGAGCTTCCGCGACATGCAGGTGCAGACGCGCGGCGAGTTCGGCGGTCTCGGCATCGAGGTCACGATGGAGGATGGCCTGGTGAAGGTGGTTGCGCCGATCGACGATACGCCGGCGGCCAAGGCCGGCGTGATGGCCAACGATATCATCACCAAGCTCGATGATGAGGCGGTGCAAGGCCTTACCCTCAATCAAGCCGTCGACAAGATGCGCGGCCCGGTGAATTCCAAGATCAAGCTGACGATCGTAAGGAAGGGTGCCGACAAGCCGATCGAACTGACCATCGTGCGCGACATCATCCGGGTGAAATCGGTGCGTTCGCATGCCGAGGGCGACGACGTCGGCTACATCCGCATCACGCAGTTCAACGAGCAGACCACCGACGGGCTCAAGCAGGCGATCAACGATCTCAACAGCCAGCTCGGCGCCGACAAGGTCAAGGGCTACGTCATCGATCTGCGTAACAACCCCGGCGGCCTGCTCGATCAGGCGATTTCCGTGGCCGATACCTTCCTCGACAAAGGCGAGATCGTATCGACGCGCGGCCGCAATCCCGAGGAAACACAGCGGTTCAATGCGCGCCCGGGCGACATGACCCACGGCAAACCGGTCATCGTGCTGATCAATGGCGGGTCGGCCTCGGCATCGGAGATCGTCGCCGGCGCCCTGCAGGACCACAAGCGCGCGACACTCATTGGCACGCGCTCCTTCGGCAAGGGGTCGGTGCAGACCATCATCCCGCTCGGCGCCGGCAACGGCGCATTGCGGCTGACCACGGCGCGCTACTACACGCCCTCGGGCCGCTCGATCCAGGCGCAAGGCATCAAGCCCGATATCGAGGTTCTGCAGGACGTGCCGGCCAGTTTGAAGGGGGAGGCTGATTCCGAGGGCGAAGCCTCGCTGCGGGGCCACCTCGCGGCAACCGGCTCCGAGAAATCGGGGTCGCAGTCCTACGTGCCGCCGGACGAGAAGGACGACAAGGCACTGCACATGGCGCTTGATCTGCTGCGTGGAACAGCAAGCAACGCCGCTTTCCCACCCAATCCCAAGGCTCCAGTGCCCAATTAAGGGAATCCACATACGGCTGAGTTGAGTTTTGGGGCGGCCTCGGGCCGCCCCAATTTTTATTTGGTCTTCTCGGCGGGTCTCACAGCCGCCCAGTCCGGCCCGGCGCCTTAACCGGGCGTGATAGACTTCCCGCCATGATTCGCGAGGGCATGATTCGCGCAAACGAGGCGCGACATATGCCTCAAGGGCCCGCCAATGGCTGTGGATGACCTGACCGCACCGCTTGGCCGCGAACGAAAGCGACGCCGGCGCGCATTTAAGCTCCCGGTGCCCCAGATCGTGGTCGGCGCGCTGGCTGCGTTCCTCGGCCTATTCGTGCTTTGGGCGGTCGTCGCGGACGATCCCTACGGCGGTGAACCGATGGCCGTTATGTCGGCTAATCTGCGCCTTCCGACCAAGACGTCCGATGTTCTGCCGCAGTCGGGCGCGGCCGCCGTCAACAAACAGCATGATGGTCAGAGCATCAGCCCGGCCCCGGCAGTGCCCGGCGCGCCGCCTAACACCACGACGGTCACGATCATCGACGGCAAGACCGGCGCCAAGCAAGAGGTCGTGGTTCCGGCCCCGGCCAACGGCCCGGCGCCGCCAAAATCCGCGCCGGTGGATGCGAAATTCGTCGAGATGACGCCGCATGGCGCCATCCCGAAGATCGCCGCCGACGGCACGCGGCCCATGGACGCCTTTGCCCGGCCGGTGCAGCCTTTGCCCGGCAAGCCCGACGCGCCGCGCATCGCCCTGATCGTTGAAGGCCTGGGAGTGAGCGCAAGCGCGACATCGGATGCGATCGCCAAGCTGCCGGGTCCGGTCACGCTCGGCTTTGTCCCTTATGGCGCCCAGGTCGCTGCTCTGGCCGGCCAAGCGCGCGCCGCCGGTCATGAGATCTTGCTGCAAGTGCCGATGGAGCCGTTCGACTATCCGGACAACGATCCCGGTCCGCAAACACTGCTCACCTCGCTCACCCCCGAGCAGAACATCGACCGCCTGCACTGGGTCATGAGCCAGTTCCAAGGCTATGTCGGGCTCGCCAATTCGATGGGCGCGCGTTTCACCGCCTCCGAGACGAGCTTCGCTCCGATCCTGCGCGAAACCGCCAAACACGGGCTGATCTTCGTCGACGACGGCTCGAATCCCAGAAGCGTGGCCGGCCAGATCGCGGGCGCCAACAATTTGCCGTTCGCGCGGGCCGACGTGGTCATCGATGCAGTGCCGACGCCCGGCGAAATCGACCGCGCGCTGGGCCGACTGGAAATGGCGGCACGCGAGCGCAGCATTGCGGTCGGCATTGCGTCCGCGCTCCCGGTATCGATCGAGCAAATCGCCAAGTGGGCGAAATCGGCGGCAAACCGCGGCCTGCTGCTGGTACCGATCACCGCGGTGGCAAACAAAGGCAAGCAGTCGACGGCAAGCGAATAGCAATCGCGCGCGCGGCCGGATAAATTCAATTTCTCTCTTCGCCGCCCTTTATTTGCCACTGCCCGCATAAGCCTGAAAATGCGCTTCGAGGACCTCCCCTATCGCCCCTGCGTCGGCGTCGCGCTCTTCAACCGCGACGGCTTGGTGTTCATCGGCCGCCGCATCGACGGACCCGAGCATATCGACCTCACCCATTCCTGGCAGATGCCGCAGGGCGGCATCGATGACGGCGAGGAGCCGTGGCCGGCGGCGGTGCGCGAACTGCGCGAAGAGACCAATATCCGCTCGGTGGAACGCCTCGGTGAAATCACGGAATGGCTGACATACGACATTCCGCGCGAAATCGTCGGCCAAGCGTGGAAGGGCAAATATCGCGGCCAGAGGCAAATGTGGTTCGCCATGCGTTTTATCGGCGATGAGCGGGAGATCGACGTGGAGCATCCCGCCGGGCACGAGGCGGAGTTCAGCGCCTGGCGCTGGGAGCGCCTGCAGAACGTGCCGGACCTTGTGGTGCCGTTCAAGCGCGCGGTCTATGACCGCGTCGCCAAAGAATTCCAGCAATTCGCGAAATAGTCGACCGCTCCCCAGACGGACCTGGAGAAATTCGGCGACAACGCGCCGGCCCCGCCAGTTACGACGACAACGCCGCCTGCAGGGCCTTCAATTGGTCGAGATGACGAGCGAGCTTGTCGCGTGCCGCATCGTCCTTGCTGTCGGCGACGTCTTCCTCGGCATCCCGGATCTCGTCGACAAGAAGAGCGCTGTCGAAATCGGCGCGGGCCATCGCCTTGTCGGCAAGGACAGTCAGCCCTTTTGGGCTCACCTCGGCGAAGCCGCCGATGACGACGACCGGTTCGCGCTGGCCATTGCGGAAGATGGTCACGATGCCCGGCCGCAACGTGGTCACCAGCGGCGCATGGCCGGGGAGAATGCCCATGTCGCCTTCGCTACCGGGCAAGTCCACCTGGTCGACGTCGCCGGAAAACAGCACGCTCTCGGGCGAGACAAATTCGAAATGAAGCCCGGCCATGGGTCTTGCCTCGGGGTTATGCTTCGGCGGCGAGTTTCTTGCCCTTCTCGACCGCCTCCTCGATGGTGCCGACCATGTAGAAGGCCGCCTCGGGCAGGTGGTCGTATTTGCCTTCGACCAGATCGCGGAAGCCTTTGATCGTGTCCTGCAAGTCGACGAGCTTGCCCGGCGAGCCGGTGAACACTTCGGCGACATGGAACGGCTGCGACAGGAAGCGCTCGATCTTGCGGGCGCGCGCCACCGTGAGCTTGTCCTCTTCCGACAGTTCGTCCATGCCGAGAATGGCAATGATGTCCTGCAGCGCTTTATAGCGCTGCAAAACCTGCTGCACCCGTCGCGCGACCGTATAGTGCTCCTCGCCGACGATCATCGGGGAGAGCATGCGCGAGGTCGAATCGAGCGGATCGACCGCCGGATAGATGCCCTTCGCGGCGATATCGCGCGACAGCACGGTGGTCGCGTCGAGATGCGCGAATGAGGTGGCCGGCGCCGGATCGGTGAGGTCGTCGGCCGGGACGTAAATGGCCTGCACCGAGGTCACCGAGCCTTTGTTGGTGGTGGTGATGCGCTCTTGGAGGGCGCCCATATCGGTCGCGAGCGTCGGCTGATAGCCGACCGCCGAAGGAATGCGACCGAGCAGCGCGGAGACTTCCGAACCCGCCTGGGTGAAGCGAAAGATATTGTCGACGAAGAACAGCACGTCCTGACCCTGATCGCGGAAATGCTCGGCGACCGTCAGTCCGGTCAGTCCGACGCGGGCGCGGGCGCCGGGCGGCTCATTCATCTGGCCATAGACCAGCGCGCATTTCGAGCCCTCCACCGAGCCTTTTTGCGGGTCCTTGTTGACGCCGGATTCGATCATCTCGTGATAGAGATCATTGCCCTCGCGGGTACGCTCGCCGACGCCGGCGAACACCGAATAGCCGCCGTGCGCCTTGGCGACGTTGTTGATCAATTCCATGATCAGCACGGTCTTGCCGACGCCGGCGCCGCCGAACAATCCGATCTTGCCGCCCTTGGCATAGGGCGCCAAGAGATCGACGACCTTGATGCCGGTAACCAATATGGAGGCCTCGGTCGACTGATCGGTATAAGCCGGCGCATCCTGGTGAATCGCCCGCTGCGCCTCGCCCTTGACCGGACCGGCTTCGTCCACCGGATCGCCGATCACATTGATAATGCGTCCGAGCAAGCCCTGGCCGACCGGAACCGAAATCGGCGCTCCGGTGTCGGTAACCTCCTGGCCGCGCACCAGTCCTTCGCTCGTATCCATGGCGACGGTGCGCACGGTATTTTCGCCGAGCTGCTGCGCAACTTCGAGGACAAGCCGGCGGCCCTGGTTGGTGGTTTCCAAGGCATTGAGAATCGGCGGCAGCTGGTCGTCGAAATGCACGTCGACCACGGGGCCGATGACCTGGGTGATACGTCCGACGGATTGAGCCATGAGGTCGTCCTTACTGATGTTGCCGCGCGCCAATCGTCACAGCGCTTCGGCTCCGGAGATAATTTCGATCAGTTCCTTGGTGATCATCGCCTGACGCGTGCGATTGTAGGTGAGCGTTTGCCGGCGGATCATGTCGCCGGCGTTGCGGGTCGCGTTGTCCATCGCCGACATCTGTGCGCCGTAGAAGGACGCGGCGTTTTCCAGCAACGCGCGGAATATTTGCACGGCGACATTGCGCGGCAACAGCTCGTGAAGAATATCCTCGGCGTCCGGCTCGAATTCGTAAGCCGCGCCGCCCAAGGCGTCGGCCGTGTTCGCCTCGAACACCGGCGGGATGATCTGCTGCGCGGTCGGTATCTGGGCGATCACCGAGCGGAAGCGCGAATAGAACAAGGTGCAGACGTCGAACTCGAATTTGTCGAACAGCCCGATGATCTTTTCCGCAATCATCTCGGCGTTTTCGAAACGCAGCGTGCGCACCGAGCGCAGATCGACCAGTTCGACAATCTGCCGGGCATAAAGCCGGCGCAATTGATCGTAGCCTTTACGGCCGACGCAGAAGAACTTGACTTCCTTACCCTCCGCCGTCAGCGCCGCAGCGCGCTCGCGCGCCAGCCGCACGATCGCGGTATTGAACGGACCGCACAGCCCGCGTTCGGCGGTGCAGACCAGAAGGAGATGGCGCTGCTCGCCGCCGGTGCCGCGCAACAGCCGCGGCGCGGTGTCGACGTCCCCGACCGAGGCCGCGATATTGCCGAGCACGGTTTCCATGTGGTTCGCATAGGGACGCGCCGCTTCGGCCGCGGCTTGGGCGCGGCGCAGCTTCGACGCCGCTACCATCTGCATGGCCTTGGTGATCTTCTGCGTCGCCTTGGTGGCGGCAATGCGATTGCGCAGGTCTTTAAGCGAGGGCATCCGAAGCTCGATCTATTCTCGTGCACTCACGCGAACGTCTTGGCGTAATCGTTGACGACGCTCTTGAGCTTTTCCGCGGTCGCGTCGTCGAGATCGCGCGAGTCGCGGATCGCCTTGAGAACGTCGCCGTGCTTGGTGTGCAGCAGGCTCAGGAGACCGTCCTCGAAGGCGCGGATGCGATCGACCGGCAGCGGATCGAGATAGCCGTTGACGCCGGCATAGATCGTGCAGACCTGCTCCTCCATGGAAAGCGGCGAGAACTGCGGCTGCTTGAGCAGTTCGGTGAGCCGCGAGCCGCGATTGAGTAGCCGCTGCGTGGTGGCGTCGAGGTCGGAGCCGAACTGCGCGAAAGCCGCCATTTCGCGGTATTGCGCGAGTTCGCCTTTGATGCGGCCGGCGACCTTCTTCATCGCCTTGGTCTGCGCCGCGGAACCGACGCGCGACACCGAAAGGCCGACATTCACCGCCGGCCGGATGCCCTGATAGAACAAATCGGTCTCGAGGAAGATCTGGCCGTCGGTGATGGAGATGACGTTGGTCGGAATATAGGCCGACACGTCATTGGCCTGCGTCTCGATGACCGGCAGCGCGGTGAGCGAGCCGGCCTTGTGGTCGTCGTTCATCTTCGCCGCGCGCTCGAGCAGGCGCGAATGCAGATAAAAGACGTCGCCCGGATAGGCCTCGCGGCCCGGCGGCCGGCGCAGCAAGAGCGACATCTGGCGATAGGCAACGGCCTGCTTGGACAGGTCGTCATAGATGATCACGGCGTGCATGCCGTTGTCGCGGAAATATTCGCCCATGGCGCAACCGGCGAACGGCGCCAGAAACTGCATCGGCGCCGCATCTGACGCGGTGGCCGCGACCACGATCGAGTAATCGAGCGCGCCGTTTTCCTCCAGGACCTTGACGAATTGCGCGACGGTGGAGCGCTTCTGCCCGACCGCGACATAGACGCAATAGAGCTTGATCTTCTCGTCCCCGGATTGGTTGAGCGATTTCTGATTGAGGATGGTATCGAGGGCGATCGCAGTCTTGCCGGTCTGGCGGTCGCCGATGATCAGCTCGCGCTGGCCGCGGCCGATCGGGATCAGCGCGTCGATGGCTTTCAGTCCCGTCGCCATCGGCTCATGCACCGATTTGCGCGGGATGATGCCGGGCGCTTTCACGTCGACTCGCGCCTTGCGATCGGCCTTGATCGGCCCCTTGCCGTCGATCGGATCGCCGAGCGCGTCGACGACGCGGCCAAGCAGACCCTTGCCGACCGGCACCTCGACGATGGCGCGAGTGCGTTTGACGGTCTGGCCTTCCTTGATCTCGCGGTCGGAGCCGAAAATCACGATGCCGACGTTGTCGTTTTCGAGGTTGAGCGTCATGCCGCGCACGCCGCCTTCGAATTCGACCATCTCGCCGGCCTGAACGTTGTCGAGGCCGTAGACGCGAGCGATGCCGTCGCCGACCGATAGCACCTGGCCGACTTCCGAGACTTCGGCTTCCTGGCCGAAGTTTTTGATCTGCTCTTTGAGGATGGCGGAAATTTCCGCGGCGCGGATGTCCATTAGCGAGCCTCTTTCATGGCGTGCTTGATCGCGTTGAGCTTGGTGCGCAGCGACGTATCGACCATGCGGCTACCGAGCTTGACCACGAGCCCGCCGATGATGGCGGGATCGATCTTGATATCGAGGCCGACGTCCTTGCCGCTGACGGCCTTGAGCGCGGCGCGCAATGCCTCGATGTGTTCGTCCTTGAGCTTTTCCGCGACGGTGACTTGAGCGGTCGCTTCGCCCCTATGCTGGGCGACCAGTTCACGGAACGCCCGGATCATGTCGCGTACCGCGAACAGCCGGCGGTTCGAGGTGACGAGCTTGAGGAAACGCGCAGCAAGACCCCCGATCGCAGCCCGGTCGAGCACGGCACCGAGCGCGCGGCCTTGCTCATCGGCGGAAAATACCGGGCTGCGCACCAGGCGCATGAGATCGGCGCTTTCGCCAATGAGCGTGTCAAACCGGTCGAGATCGGCTTTCACCGCGTCGATCGCATTGGTCTCGCGGGCGAGATCGAACAGGGCGGTCGCATAGCGGCCGGCCATTCCGGATACGAGAGGTGCTTCGCCTGCCACTTTTGCGTGCTCGTCTGGGCGCTCTTTGGAGCTTTTCCGCAAGACTCGCACCCGGCGCGAACGGTCGGTGCAAGCCCTTCGGATTCAAGCGGGACTTGGATAGCGCGGGTGCAGCCGAAAAAGCCCGCGATCCCGCGTAAATCGCGGGTTTGCTAACATAGAGCGCAATGCGGTGCAACAACGGGAAACCGCCCCGAAACGCGCCTAAATAGTGGACTCGCCGCTTTGCCCCGCTATGCCGCCCGTGCGGCGTGTTCGCGAACGACTTCGAGGAAAATGGCCCCGTATTGGCGAAGCTTGCTCTCGCCGATGCCGTGCACGCCGGCCATTTCCGCCATCGTCGCCGGCTTGCGCCGAGCCATGTCGATCAGGGACTTGTCCGCGAAAACCACATAGGCCGCCACCCCCTGCTGCTTGGCCAGCTCGGAGCGGCGCTGGCGCAGCGCCTCGAACACGGCCGTATTGTCCGCGCCACCCTCGATCAGGGCGGCCGCATTGGCCGCCGCGCGGGCCGCCTTGCGGGTTGCAGGCTTGAGCGTGTCTTTGCGCAGCGTGAGCTTGTCGAGGCCTTTGAGCACCCGGCGGCCAGCTTCGGTCACCGACCAGGTCCCGCGCCCGGCGATATCGAGCGCCACGACGCCGGCGCCGTGAAGTTGGCGGAAGATCGAGCGCCACTCCTTCTTGCCGTACTCCTTGCCGACGCCGAACGTCGGCAAACGATCGTGGCCGAATTTTTCCACAGCTTCGCTCAGTTCGCCGATCAGCACATTTGCCAGATGCTCGGTGCCAAAGCGCTGGCCGGTGCGGACGATGGCGGAGAGCGCCTTCTGCGCCGCGATGGTGCCGTCGATCACTTCGGCGCCGTCGCAGCAGAAATCGCAATGGCCGCACGGCTCCGCGGATTCCGCGAAATAGGCCAGCAGAGTTTGCCGCCGGCAGCGCGGCGATTCGCAAAGCGACACGAGCGCGTTGAGTCGTTGCCGATCCACCCGCTTCTGCTCCTCGGTCGCGTCGGATTCGTCGATCTGCATGCGGCGCAAGCGGATATCGCCCATGCCATAAAGAGTAAGGGTGTTGGCAGGCAGCCCGTCGCGGCCGGCACGGCCGATCTCCTGATAATAACTCTCGATGTTTGCCGGCATGTCGGCGTGCAATACGAAGCGGACATCGGGCTTGTCGATGCCCATGCCGAACGCCACCGTCGCCACGACGACGATGCCGTCTTCCTGCAGAAAGACATCCTGATGGCGCGCACGGTCCGCCGGCTCCATGCCGGCGTGATAAGCCAGCGCTTTGACGCCGCCGTCGCGCAGAAATTCAGCCAGCGCTTCGGTCTTGCGACGCGAACTGCAGTAGACGATGCCGCTTTGTCCGCGATGCGCCGTGACGAAATCGGCGATTTGCTTGCGCCCGCCCGCTTTGGCCGCCATCGCCAGCCGCAAATTGGGCCGATCGAAGCCGTGCACGAATACGGCCGGCGGACGGCTGAACAGCTTGCCTAAGATATCCGTGCGGGTCGCCGCGTCGGCGGTTGCGGTGAAGGCGACCGTCTGCACGCCGCCGAGCGCCGCCTGTACCGTGCCGAGCGCCGCATATTCAGGGCGGAAGTCATGCCCCCATTGCGAGATGCAGTGCGCCTCGTCGACCGCCAGCAGCGTGACCTTGGCGCGCTTGAGCAGAGCCAGCGTGTCGGGCCTGACCAGCCGCTCCGGAGCAACATAAACGAGCCGCAGTTCGCCGCGCGCGATATTCTCGAACACGGCGCGGTTTTCGCTTTGATCGTTGGCCGAGTTTAACGCCGCGGCGGCGATACCGTAACCGCGCAATTGCGCGACCTGGTTGCGCATCAGCGCTATTAAGGGCGACACCACGACGGTGAGGCCTTCGCGCAGCAAGGCCGGAAGCTGATAGCACAGCGACTTGCCGCTGCCGGTCGGCATTACTGCCAGCACGTCGCGACCGGCGAGGACGGCGGCGACGATCTCGGCCTGGCCGGGGCGAAAAGCCTCAAAGCCGAACGTCGTGCGCAGTAGGCGCTGCGCCGCCGCGAGATCGAACATGATCAAGCCTCCGACAAGCGTTCTATATTTGTTCTAGCACTGGGGCAAGGTTGATGTTCGCTCGGGAGCGCACCGGCCTTTCTTGCGCAGCCTTCGCCCGTCATGCACGGTAGTGGGCCACGCCGGGTATTCCATGACATTTCCCGCAAGCCCGAACGGCTCCCCCGTCGGCCGTTTGATCAAGCTCATGTCGCTGCTTTGGCTTGCCGGAGTGGCGATGCGCATGACGATTCTCGCCATGCCGCCGGTCATTCCGCTGATACATCGCGAACTGGACATGTCCGAGACGCAAGTCGGGCTGTTGATCGGGCTGCCGCTGGCGCTTTTCGCCATTGCCGCCATTCCGGGATCGCTGCTCATCGCACGAGTCGGCACGCGGGCCGCCGCCGTCATCGGGATGATCATTGCAGCGCTCGCCGGCGCCGCGCGCAGTGCCGCAGTTGACGTGTGGACGCTGTACGCGGCCGCCATCGCGACCGGCTTCGGCGTCGCCATCATGCAACCGGGAATGCCGACACTGGTCCGCGAATGGCTGCCCAGCCGTATCGCGCTCGGCACCATCGCCTACACCAGCGGCATGCTGATGGGCACGCTGTTCGCGACCGGCCTGACCATTCCCCTGGTCTTGCCGCTGGTCGGCGGCTCCTGGCGGCTCGATCTGTTGGTGTGGGCGGTGCCGGCGCTTCTCATCGCGCCGGTGTTTTTGATGCTCAGCCCAACAACCGATGATGCGTCCAGGATCGGCAACAAGATCGGCGCACTGTGGTGGCCGAATTTCAAGGATCCGCTGGTTTGGCTCCTGGGCCTTACCTTCGGCAGCAACAACAGCCCGTTCTTCGGCACCAACGCGTTTCTCGGCGATTACCTCGCCAGCCAGGGCAAGGCGGACCTCCTTGGCGCGGCGCTGGGTTGGCTCAATGGTGCGCAGATCGTCGCCCCGATCGTTCTGCTCTTCATGGCAAATCGCCTGCAAGGACGTGCCTGGCCGTTCTTGCTGTTCGGTCCGGTTCTCTTGGCGGCTTTCCTCGGACTGATTTTTTCGCATTCCGCTGTGGTCATTCTCGTTTGCGCCGCGCTGGTCGGCTTCACCACGGCGATTACGCTGACGGCGACGCTGGCTTTGCCGCCGCTTCTGAGTTCGCCCGGCGATCTCGCGCGCACATCCGCCGGCATGTTCACGGTGAGCTACGCCACGGCAATTATCATTCCGACGATCAGTGGCGCGCTGTGGGACGCAACGGGCCGGCCATGGACGGCGTTCGTGCCATTGAGCGTTTGTGCGGTGACACTGACTGTGTTTGGTACAATAGCGACGCGTTATCCGCCCGCCACCGGCAGTTGAGTGGACCGCCGATCCGTCCATGCTATCGCTGCCGCCGAAAGGCATGATTCCGCAAATGACCACGCGACCGAAAAAATCCGCCCGGAAAGAAGCTTCCGCCAAGCAGCCGATGCTGCCGCCCGACCGCATTCCCTTTTCGGCGATCACCGAGCGCGCACCGCTTCGCTTGCCTGGTGGCGCCCGCGTGGCGGTATGGGTCGTCATCAATGTCGAGGACTGGGATTCGACGCAGCCGATGCCGCGCACGGTTCTCACGCCGCCGGCCGGGGGCTCGCCGATGCCCGACGTGCCGAATTGGGCCTGGCATGAATACGGCAATCGCGTCGGCTTCTGGCGGTTTGTCAAAGTGTTCGATGAGTTCGCCATACCGGCGGTGATCGCCATCAACGGCTCGGCCTTGGCCGCCTATCCGGCCATCGTGCAGGCCGCGGTCGAGCGCAAATGGGAATTCATCGGCCACGGTTTTACGCAGCGCAATCTGCAAAAGGTGGCGAACGAGCGCGCCGATATCCGCAAGGTGCGTGACACCATCGCCAAGGCCACCGGAACGCCGCCGCGCGGCTGGCTTGGTCCCGGCCTTACCGAAACCTGGCAGACGCCGGACGTGCTGGTCGAGGAAGGCTACGACTATGTCGCCGATTGGGTGCTCGACGATCAGCCGGCGTGGCTGAAAACCCGCAGCAAACCGATCCTCAATTTGCCCTATACCCAAGAATGCAATGACGTCGCCATGATGCTGATCCAGCATCACAAGGCTTCCGAATATTGCGACCGCACGCTCGACCAGTTCGAGCAGATTTACGCCGATGCGGCGGATTCGGCGCGCATCATGGCGCTGGCGGTGCATCCCTACATCATGGGTGCACCGCACCGCGTGAAATACCTGCGCCGCGTCTTCGAGGTCATTCGTAAAAAGCCCGACGTGCTGTTCTGGACCGGCGCGCAGATCGCCGACTGGTTTCTCGGCGCCGGGCCGAAGGCGCCGTGATTATCGCCTCCGTGACAAGCCAGTGAGAGAATCCGACCGCGCGCCCGAGGTTGCGGGCCACACCGACGTCGGCGCGCGGCTGATGCTCGTCTTGCTGTGCATCATCTGGGGCGCGACGTGGCCGATCATGCGGATAGCGCTGTACGAGATTCCTCCCTTAAGCATGCGGACGGTCACGGCGGCGCTCGGCTCATTGACGCTTTATCTGGCCTGCCGCGCGCAAGGCCGCAGCTTGCGCGTCGCGACCGCGAGGGATTGGCTGCATCTGACCATCGCGTCGCTCCTCAATATCGTCGCCTTTACCGTCTTCGGCTCCTTCGCCCAGCTCACCGCCGCAACGTCGCGCGTCACCATCCTTGCCTATACGATGCCCATTTGGTCGGTCTTGTTCGCTTGGCTGTTGCTGCGCGAATGGCCGAATCGCATGCAAGCGATCGCGCTGCTGTTGTGCGCCGCCGGTCTCGCCATTCTGATTTATCCATTGGCGGAGACGAAAATTCCGCCGGGGATCTGGCTGGCGCTCTTGACCGGCGTGTGCTGGGCCGCCGGCACGGTTTATCTGAAGTGGGCGCGGATCAAAGCCGATCCGATGGCGATCGCCAGCTGGCAAGTGACAATCGCCTTCGTCGTCACCGCCGCATTCATGCTGATATTCGAAGGTCACCTGCATTTCGCGCACGCGAGCCCGCTCGCGCTGCTGTGCACCGCGTCGACCGGCTTCCTCGCCAACGGCGTCGCCTATGGCCTGTGGTTCGCGATCGTGCGCCGTCTGCCGGCCATGACGGCGTCGCTCGGCGTTCTTGGCAGTCCGGCAATCGGCGTCGTCGCCTCAATGCTGATCCTCGGCGAACGGCCCACCGCGGCCGATCTGATCGGCTTCGCGCTGATCTTTACCGCGTCCGCCTGTGTGCTGCTCGCCCGTCCGCGAGCGGAAAGGTCTAACGCCTGATTTGCTGCGCCAATTCCGCGACGCGCGCGGCCATCGCGCTTTGTGGATCGGCCAGCAATTCAATGACGGTGAAGTGGTTGGTGCCCGCGACCTCTTCATAGCGCGTCCGCGCGCCGGCCCGCTGCCAGGTCTCCGCGATCAGCCGGCTCTGCCGCTTGAACTCGCTCGATTCGAGACCGCCAACGACGGCATCGAACGTTTGGCCGGATCGAACCGGCCAGAACACAGGTGACAGATCGCGCGCCGTCGTGGCATCGAGCCGCAAATCCTGGTTCACGCTGATGCCAACCAATGGCGCAAGATCGAATATGCCGGAGACGGAATAGCCGGCCGGGATGAGATCGGCCGGGGCCTTGGGATAGAGCGAAGTCCAGTCGGTGCCGACCATCGCCGCCGCGAGATGACCGCCGGCGGAGTGACCGTAGACCAGCATGCGGCGGCCGAAGCGCTGCCATAAGAAGGCACAGGCGCGCCGCATCTGCTCAACGATCTCCGCGAGCGAGACGTTTGGGCAAAGATCGTAGCCCACGACCGCGACGCTTATGCCTCGCGCATTCGGGCCGCGCGCCACATGGCTGTAGAACGACGGGTCGAGCGACCGCCACCAGCCGCCGTGAATGAAAACCGCCAACGGCGCCGCCTCGCCGGCCGCCGGCAGAAACAGATCGAAATATTGACGCGGCGTATCGCCATAGGACATACCGAGCTCGGCGCGGCCGCCCTTAAGCGCTTCGGCGCGGAACAGCTCCGCGTCACGTGCCCAGCGGGCGAAGATTTCCGGATGTTCCGGAACCCGGGCCCGGTTGTTGTATTCGGCTTCGTAGTCGATATCGGCCACCGGCGTCTCCTGGCGGGAAAGCGAATTTGCTGCATGCCGCGCGGGCTGGCAAGTTGCCGCGGCATCGACAGCGCGGCGAAATCTGCTAGTGGAACCCTATGAAAGTCGGCGGCAAGGCAATGCGCAGCATCTGGCTCGAGCCGGACGGCTGGTCGGTCCGCGTGATCGATCAGACGGCCTTGCCGCATCGCCTCGTCACCGCCCGCCTCACCACGCTGGATCACGTCGCGCACGCCATCCGCGCCATGCTGATCCGCGGTGCACCGCTGATCGGCGCCACTGCGGCTTACGGGATGTGTCTGGCGCTGCGCGCCGATGCCTCCGACGAAGCGCTCGATCGCGCCTATGCGACCTTGCTGGCCACGCGCCCGACCGCAATCAATCTGCGCTGGGCGCTCGATGAAATGCTGGCGGCGGTGCGCAACCGCCCGCGCGGCGAGCGATCCGCCGCCGCTTACCGCCGCGCCGCCGAGATTTGCGAAGAAGATATCGCCATCAATACCGCGATCGGCCGCAACGGTCTGCCGCTGATCGAAGCCATCGCGCAGCACAAGAAGCCCGGCGAGCGGGTAAATGTGCTGACCCATTGCAACGCCGGCTGGCTCGCGGCAGTCGACGTCGGCACCGCAACGGCGCCGATCTATCTGGCCCACGACAACGGCGTTGCCGTCCACGTCTATGCCGACGAAACCCGGCCGCGCAATCAAGGCGCTTCACTGACCGCGTGGGAACTCGGCGAGCATGGCGTGCCGCACACGGTCATCGCCGACAATACCGGCGGCCATCTGATGCAGCATGGGCTGGTCGACATCGTGATCGTCGGCACCGATCGCGTCGCCGCCAATGGCGACGTGTGCAACAAGATCGGCACTTATTTGAAGGCGCTTGCCGCGCGCGACAATAATGTCCCGTTTTATGTTGCGCTGCCGTCGCCGACGATCGACTTCTCGGTGGCCAATGGCGTCGCCGATATTCCGATCGAACAACGCGACGCTGATGAAGTTGCCACCATGACTGGCCGCGCCGCGGACGGTCGCATCGAAACCGTGCGCGTCGTTCCCGAACATTCGCCGGTGGCAAATTACGCTTTCGACGTGACGCCGGCCCGATTGGTGACCGGCTTGATCACCGAGCGGGGGGTGATCGCCGCATCGCGTAGTGGCTTGGCGGGGGCTTTCCCGGACCGCGCCGGCGCGGCACAATGACGGCCGCCATTTCCTCCGCGGCCGGCGGGGGAGCGAAAGCCGAAGAGCCTGATCAGTCGGAGTGCGTGGCGTGCGTAAGCTTGCGTGCCGTCCGCTATCGAACCTGCCGCTACCCGGGATTCTGGCCATGAGTATCGCCTCGCTTGCGTCGTCGTCGCCGGTCGACGGCCGGCAATCGCAAACCGCTCTGGCCGTTGCCCGGGGCACGGCGCGTTATCTGCACGCGCTCGGCTACTGCGTCGTGTCGGAATTGCCGCTGCCGTCGGGCCGCCGCGCCGATCTGGTCGCGCTTGGCGGCGACGGCGAGATCATCATCGTCGAAATCAAATCTTCGGTGGCCGATTTTCGCGCCGACCAGAAATGGATGGAGTATCGGCTGCATTGCGACCGGCTGTTCTTCGCCACCATCGCCGACGTGCCCGGCGCGATTTTTCCGCCGGATGCCGGTCTGATCGTTGCGGATGCCTTCGGCGCGGCGATCTTAAGCGAAGCGCCCGAGCACCGGATTCCGGCGGCGACCCGCAAGGCGGTGATGCTGCGCTTTGCCCATGCCGCGGCGCATCGCTTGCAGGCATTGGTCGATCCGCAGGGACCGTTCGCCCGGCAGATTTGAGCGTGAAAGCGCTAAGCGGCGAGCCGCCTGTCTCGAAGACGATCGAGAACGCTGCGCAGCATCGCCAAATCCACCGGTTTTGAGATGCATTCCCAGACATCCAGCTTAAGCGATCCGGCGATCCTCGCGGCTTCCTTGCAGGTCACGGCGTCGCATCCGCTGACGACGATGATCGGCGCAGTGCAGCCGATTTTCGCCAGATGGTGCAACATTTCATTGCCGGCGTGATCGCCAAGTCCCAAATCCAAGGTGATGCAATCGAACACGGTCTCTCGCGTCAGCCTCACAGCTTCGTCGTAGCCGGCCGCTCCGGCGGGGAGATAGCCGGCCTTGGCCGCAGCGCGGCAGATGACCATGCGATGGAGACTGTCGTCATCGATGACGAGAAGCCGCGGCGCGGTTTTGCCGGCATCCGCGGCGGCTGATCCGCCTCCGGCCAAATCGAACGGATCCGATTCTTCGCGCATGCGAGTCCCGCGGTGATCATAGTTCGAGCTTGCTGCTTGGTAGCGCGCCGACACAAAATTTGACCTAATAAATTGCCTAAAATTGTCCGCATCTCGGCTACCCTGATGCAATCCAAGGGCTGCGGTTATCCGCGCGTAAATGCAGCCGAATATTCGGCGACTTTTATTTGGGAGCGCGCTTCGCCAGGATGCGCTGCAGCGTGCGGCGATGCATATTGAGCCGACGCGCGGTTTCCGAGACATTGCGACCGCACAA
Source organism: Xanthobacteraceae bacterium (assembly GCA_035515455.1). Lineage (GTDB taxonomy): Bacteria > Pseudomonadota > Alphaproteobacteria > Rhizobiales > Xanthobacteraceae > BOG-931. Next base: position 4,848 of record DATJBH010000181.1, on the reverse strand, counting down.
TTCGTAGATGCGCTGGATATGCTCCCATCGGACGCGATCGGCCGACATCGGGTTTTCCGGCGGTTCGATTTTCCGGTTATCGAGAGCAAGCAGGGCAGCGGCCACGTCGTCGGCATCGACCGGTTTGGCAAGATAGTCGACGGCGCCGAGTTTGACCGCGTTGACGGCGGTCGCGATGTTGCCATAGCCGGTCAAAATGATCGCGCGCGCTTCCGGCCGGCGCTTCTTCATTGCTGAAATGACGTCGAGACCATTGCCGTCCCCAAGCCGCATATCGACGACGGCGAAGGCTGGGGCGGCTCTCTCGACCTGCAGCAGGCCGTCGGCGACGGATTCAGCGGTAGTTACCGCAAAACCGCGGCCTTCCATGGCGCGGGCAAGGCGTTGCAGGAAGGATTTATCGTCCTCGACGATCAGAAGCGTGCGCTCTGGCGGAAGGGGACCGGCGGCGGCATTAATCGCGGCGTTAGACATGGCAATTTCACTCCCGTCAAAGCGACTTTATTGCGCTTGAAGACGATCGCTCGAACCCGCCCCTCTACGGCATCTTTATAGCCGATCACGCGCGCAATCTGGAGGGGCTGATCTCAAAAGTCACGCCGAATCAACAAGCAGCGTCAATTGGATCGTCCTGAGCAGTTAAGAAGCCCGGGCCGCCGCCTCAAGTGGCGGCGAAACGAGCGGGCGTTCGAAATCGGCGCGGCTCCAGGTCACTGTCACGGTGGCGCCGTGCAGGGGCGGCGCCTGGTTAATCAGGGCGAGTCTGGCGCCGGAACGCTCCAACAGCGTCTTGGCGATGAAAAAGCCCAGTCCCAGGCCGAACACCACGTCCTCGTCGCCGTCCGGACCACGGCCGCCGGTCCGCCGATGCGTCACGTAAGGCGCGCCAATGCGATCGATGACCTCGGGCGCGAAGCCGGGCCCGTCATCGCTGATGGAAATGCTGACTTCGTCGTTGGTCCATTTTGCGGATATTTCGACCCGACTGTGGGCGAAATCGACGGCATTCTCGATCAGATTGCCGAGGCCGTAGCGGATCGCCGGATTGCGCGCGCCGGCGGGCTCGCTGGCGCGATTGGCGGGATAGGCGACACCGATCGAGACACCGAAGTTGCGGTGCGGCGCCACCGCCTCTTCGACGAGCGCGGACAGCGGAATGCGATCGAACGGCTCGCCGGTGGGAAGTTCGGTGATTTTCGCCAGAATCTCGCGGCAGCGCTGCGCCTGCTCGCGCAACAGCTTGACGTCGTCGGCGTAAGGAGAATTGGCTTCCAGCGCGCGCTCGATTTCGCGTATCACGACCGTGATCGTGGCGAGCGGCGTGCCAAGCTCGTGCGCCGCGGCGGCAGCGAGGCCGTCGAGCTGCGACAGATGCTGCTCGCGGGCCAGCACGAGTTCGGTGGCCGCCAGCGCATCGGACAGCTGTCGTGCCTCTTCCGCCACTTGCCAAGTGTAAACGCCGATATAGCCGATCGCGAGCAGGATCGAGAGCCAGACGCCGACCATATAGATTTCCGGCAGTTCGAGCGGATTTTCGGCGTCCCACGGCAAATCGTAATGCAAAAAGACCAGCACGGTCGCGCAAAACATAGCGAACGTGCCGATCAGCAATGTCATTCGCGGCGGCAGCGCGGTGGCCGATATCAGCACCGGGCCGAGAAGCAGGAATGCAAATGGATTTTCCAGGCCGCCCGTGAGATAGAGCAATGCCGCGAGTTCCGCGATGTCGAAGGTAAGAAGCCAAGCCGCCCGATCGGGCTCGAGCCACTGCGTCTGATGGAAACCGACGCGCAGAGCCACATTGAGCAAAGCCGCAATCGCAATGACGGCGAGGCAGGGCCAGATCGGCACCTCGAATTCGAGGCCGAAATGCACGACCAGTACCGCAGCGAGCTGGCCCAAAACCGCAAGCCACCGCAGACGGATCAGGGTGTCGAGCCGCACGTTGCGTGGACGCTCGTAAGTCCGTGGCAGACCAAACATGGCGGGCAATGTAGCGGTTGGCAGAACCATATCCAAACGCCGGCCAGACCCCCTGGCGCCGACCGCGTGGATGCGCGACATTAACGCAAATCGATCCAGCCATCGATCCAGCCATGGGAGAAAAACAATGGCGTATCAACTCGATCAATTCATATCGGATTGCCGTTCCATCCTCTCGCGCGACCCCGGACCGAAAGGCCGCGAGGACGTGCGCTCGCGCCTCGAGCAGCTCCTGCAAAATCCCGCCTTCATCCGCGAACATTGCGAAGAAGCGCCGCAGGGCTTGCAAGTGCTTTACGAAGACCGTGAGCTGGGCTTTCAGATCCTGGCGCATAACAACGATAAGGGCCGCGTTTCGCCGCCGCACGATCATGGCGAGTCCTGGGCGATCTACGGCCAGGCGACGCTTTACACGGACATGACCGAATGGGAGCGCGAAGACAACGGCGCCGATCCGGACCACGCCAAACTAAAAGTCGCCAAGAAATATCGCCTGACGCCGGGCCATGCCGGCATCTATCAAGACGGCAAAATCCATTCGATCGATTATCCGGACAACTCGCGTTTTGTGCGCGTCACCGGAACCAATCTCGATCAGATTCACCGCGTGCGCTTTGATCTGAAAACCGGCGAAGTCAAACGCATGTCGCCGCAGCAGGCGACGTGACCGCGCGCGTCAGCCCGGCCGCTCTGCGGGAGGCGCTCGGCGACGGCGGCGAACTCGCGCTTGTCGACGTGCGTGAAGAGCTTATTTTTTCGCAACGTCATTTGCTGCTGGCGCGTTCCGTGCCGCTAAGCCGCATCGAGCTGAAGTTCGCGCAATTGGTGCCGCGCCGCACGACGCCCATCGTGCTGTGCGACGACGGCGACGGGCTCGCCGAGCGGGCCGCATCGATCCTCTCGCGCAACGGCTATACCGACATACGCATTCTCGCCGGCGGCGTGGACGCGTGGGCGGCGGCGGGCTTCGAGCTGTTTTCGGGTGTCAACGTCCCGAGCAAGGCGTTCGGTGAATATGTCGAACATGCCAGGGGCACGCCGAATATCGGCGCTGCCGAGCTTGAAAAATTGCTGCGCGAGGGCGTCGATCTGGTGGTGCTCGACAGCCGGCCGTTCGACGAATATGTGCGCGTCTCGATCCCGACCGCAACGAATGTGCCCGGCGCGGAACTGGTGCTGCGTGCGCGCGAAATCGCACCCTCCCCCCGAACCACCGTGGTCGTCAATTGCGCCGGCCGCACCCGCAGCATCATCGGCGCACAGTCACTGATCAATGCCGGACTGCCGAACAAGGTCATGGCGCTGCGCAATGGAACCATGGGCTGGAGCCTGGCCGGCTTCGCCTGCGACAGCGGCAAGAACCGGCGCGCGCCCGCCGTTTCGGCGGCGACAATCGATTGGGCGCGCGGCGCGGCATGGCGCGTCGCGCAAGGCTGCGGCGTCGCGCGCATCGATCGCAAAACGCTCGATGCATGGCGCGCCGATGCCGATCGCACGCTCTATGTCTTCGACGTGCGCGACCCGGCCGAATATGAAGCGGGCCACCTTCCCGGCGCAATCTCGGCGCCGGGCGGCCAGCTCGTGCAGGCGACCGACCAATATGTCGGCACGCTGGGCGCGCGGATCGTGCTTGTCGACGACGCGGAAGTGCGCGCCGCGATGACGGCATCGTGGTTGCGGCAAATGGGATGGCGGGACGTAACCATCCTGACGGAGAAGGGGACCGAGGCTGGCTGGCCCACCGCGCCTGTACTCGAGGTCGAAACGGTATCCGGTGCCTCAATGAGCGTGAAGGAGCTCAGCGAGCTTCTGTCGCGCAACGGCGCAACGGTCATCGACGTTTCGCTGAGTCGGAATTATCTGGCGCGGCATATTCCGGGCGCCTGGTTCGCCATCAGGACCCGGCTCGCTCGCGCGCTCGAAAACATACCGCTCCATGGCACGGTGGTGCTGACCTCGGAGGATGGCGCATTGGCAAAGCTCGCGGTCGCCGAGGCGGCCGGTCTGGTAGACCGTCCCGTGCGTTTCCTTGAGGGCGGCAACGCGGCATGGCAGGCCGCCGGCAACGCATTTTCCACCGAAGGCCACATGGCCGACGACATCGTCGACCAATGGCGCAAGCCCTATGAACGCGGCGGCGATACCAGAGCGGCCATGGCCGAATATTTGGCTTGGGAAACGGATCTGCTGCCGCGCATCGAACGCGACGGCTCTTTGAAGTTTTTCTGCGGCGCGTGAACCTGATCCTATAAGGGATGCCAGGCAGTATCCTGGGTGCTCGGCGCGGACGCCGCATGCCGCGCCGCATCGATGACCTTGAGCAGCGCCCGCAACACCTCCACCACGCCGTCGCCGCTGACCGCGGAAATCACCAAGGGATTTTTCTTGATCACACGGCGCAAGGCGGCTGCTTGCCGCTTGATCTCATCTGGCGTGAGCGCATCGGCCTTGTTGAGCGCGACAATCTCCGGCTTGTCGGCAAGACCTTGGCCGTAGGCGGCAAGTTCGGCACGAACCGTGCTATACGCTGCGCCCACGTCAGCGGCCGTTGCATCGACCAAGTGCAACAACACGCGGCAGCGCTCGACATGGCCCAGGAAACGATCGCCGAGGCCGACGCCTTGGTGGGCGCCCTCGATCAGGCCGGGAATATCCGCCAGCACGAATTCGCGGCCGTCGGCGTTCACGACACCGAGCTGGGGATGCAGCGTCGTGAAGGGATAATCGGCGATCTTCGGCTTGGCGGCGCTGACCGCGGCAAGAAAGGTCGACTTGCCGGCATTGGGCAGCCCGATGATTCCGGCGTCCGCGATCAGTTTGAGCCGCAGACGGATGGTGAGCACAGTGCCAGGCTGGCCAGGATTG
>DATJBH010000180.1:0-10123 GCA_035515455.1 Xanthobacteraceae bacterium | reverse complement strand
CCTCGTTCATGCCGGCCTGCACCCATTTGATCTTGGTCAGATCGACACCGGCCGTCTCGCTCAGGAAACCGCGCGCGAAGATGCCGGCGGTCTGCGCCCATTCCGGAATGCCGACGGTCTTGCCTTCGAGATCCTTGGGCGACGTGATGCCGCGGTCGGCGCGCACATAGAACGCCGAATGTCGGAATACGCGCGAGGGAAACACCGGAATGCCGATGAACGGCGAGTTGCCCTGCGAGGCATAGCCGATGAACTTGCCGAACGACATTTCCGACACGTCCCACTCGCGGTTCTTGATGAAGCGGAAGAAGATTTCCTCGACCGGCAGCACGAAACCCGTGAGCACGATACCCTCGGCGCGCACAACGCCGTTCATCAGGTCGCGTACATGGTCGTAATCGGTGGTGGCGAGCGTCAAATGCAGCCGGGCCGTGCCGCTGCTCTCGATGATTTCCGGCTCGCGGTCGGGGTTCGCCGCAATCCTGCTGGCTTCGTTAACGGTCATATCGCGCGTGTCTCCCGGACTTTGCCGCCCCATTTGAATCGCAACAGCTTATACCAGCGCCCGACCCTTGTATGCCGCCGAGCGATGCCGTTTACTCCAGCAAACCGACCTTACACCCGGGCGTGGGCCGGATGAGGGACGCTTGTTGAAACGTGCCGTTGTCGTAATTCTGGCGTCGCTCGTCTGCGGCCCGCTCGCCGCCCGCGAGTTGGAAAGCCCCATCGTCACGCTGAGCGAGGTCGATTGGCACGCCGCGGCGGCGAGCCTTGTCGGCCGCGCGGCAAAGCCCGCGGAGGCCTTCGCTCGCCTCAATGCGCTCACCGAAACGCGTTTCCCGGGCATTGCCAAGAGCAGCGTCCCGGTGTTGCTGCCGTTCGACGTCGACGCCTTCCGCAAGGACTTCGCCGACAGCAAGGCGGAGGCCGTCGGCTCGGACAAATATTTCGGGCCGTTCCATCCGACCAAATTCTTCCTGCCGGGTCCTGCCGGCTATGACGCGACCTTCACGACCGACGGCTTCGACACCCATTTCAGCAGGCCGGTCGTGATCGAAATCACCGGCGCGGCTTTCGTCTATGCGCTCGACGGACCGAGCCACATCGAAAAAGAATTGCCGCCGCCGAAGGACGTGCTCGAAGCGTTTCCCGGCGTCCGCCGCATCTTGAGCGAAGCGCATCTGCGCTACGCATTCGAACGCTTTGGTGTGCCTTATGTCGTGTCCATTCAGTGCTACGACCAGCCGGGGCGGCGCTGGCGGCTCTCGTGCAACGAAGCCGAACCCATCGCGCTCGCCTTCCTGCGCCAATTGCGCCTCGCCGGCGGCATGGCGGCGAAAGCGAAAGAGCCGGCGATCGACCTCAGCCGGCCGGCGGCGAAGTCGGACTTCACCTATTACGCGCCCGGCGACCTGATCGAGAACACCGGCTGGCACAAGATGCCCGGCCGCGCCGACTATCACGTCTATGCCCGCATGCGGTTCCCCATCGCCTTCGCGCCCGCTTACGTCAAATCGCAGTCGTTCATGCCGTGGGGCGACTGCTACCGCACCGGCAGGATCGGCAGCGTGGGGCGCAAAGGCGCGCCCTATGAATGCCGGGTCAACGGCCTGCCGCTGGTGTTCGATGAATCGGCGGCGGTGAACTTCACCTATCCCTGGCGCGACAATTTCTGCGAACAGCGCGACTTCCTGGTCGGCCAATGCCCCGGCGGCTACGGCCATCAGGGCGAGGACATTCGCCCTGGGCGATGCGTGCTCAAGAACGCGGAGGCCGACCGCTGCCTGCCCTACCAGGACTACGTCGCCGCCGTGCAGGACGGCACGATCCGGCGCATGCGCGGCAATCTCAGCGCTTATCTCGTCGTCAACACCGCGGATGAGCACGTTCGCTTCCGCTATCTGCACATGAATCCGAAATTCATGGATGCCGACGGCCTGCTCAACGGCCGGCAGGTGAGCGAAGGCGAGATCATCGGCAAGGTGGCGACCTGGGGCGACTTCGAAAGCGGCACGTCGTACCACATTCATTTCAACATCCAGGTGTTCACCTCGATCGGCTGGGTCTGGGTCAATCCCTACATGACGCTGGTCGCGGCTTACGAACGGCTGATCGGCGGACGCGGCACCGAGATCGAACCGGGCCAGCCGGCGCCGCCGGTTCCGGTGAAGCTGCCGGTGGTCCAGCAGCCGATGCCGGCGGGTGAAGCCGGCGTGGCGGCGCAGGAACCGGCCCGTAAGGTGCGTGAAGCGTCGGTCGAGCTCGCCAGGCCGCATCGGCGCCGGCATTTCCACCATATCGGCCACCGGCGCCGGCACGAGGCGCGGAACTGACGCGGGTTCCATCGGCTAATTCCGCCGGACTATGGACCGGCGGTCGCGAGGCTTACAATGCGCCATGCCGCGAATCTCTTCCCGCATACCGATCGCACCGATCTCCCGCCGCCGCTGTCTATCCCTCGCACTCAGCGCAACGGCCAGCATTTCGCTGAATCTCCCGTCGCTTGCCGCGCAGCCGCCCGCCTTCGCCCGCTGGGTCGCGGGATTCCGCGCCCGCGCACTAGGCCGCGGCGTCTCGGCGGCAACCTATGACCGCGTGATGGACGCGGTCACGCCCGATAGCAGCGTGCTCGCCGAATATCGCGCGCAGCCCGAATTTACCGAGCAGGTCTGGCAGTATATCAACCGCCGCTGCTCGGACTGGCGCGTCATCACCGGCAAAGAACGCGCCAAGGAATACGCCGATCTCTTGGCGCGTATCGAGAAGGACTACGGCGTCGACCGCACTATCATGCTCGGCCTGTGGGGCATGGAGTCGTCCTTCGGCGACGTCATCGTCAATCCGAAATACATGCGGCCGGTGATCCCGGCGCTCGCTGCGCTCGCCTGGGGCGAGCCGCGCCGGCGCGCTTATTGGGAAGCCGAACTCATCAACGCGCTCACCATCGTCGATCGCGGCTGGGCGCAGCCGGCGCAGATGATCGGCTCCTGGGCCGGCGCCATGGGCCACACCCAATGGATGCCGGAGGTCTGGCTGCACATGGGCGTCGACTACGACGGCAATGGCCGCATCACGCCGTTCGGACGCCCGGACGATTCGCTGGCCGGCACCGCGCATTTTCTCGTCGAACGCGGCCACTACCGGCGCGGCGAAGCCTGGGGCTGCGAGGTCAGGCTCGGCGGCCGCAAGCCGGGCGGCTGGCGCAGCTACGAGCAATGGCACGCCCTCGGCATAAACCGCGCCGACGGCAAAGCCTTCGCGCGTCCCGGCGATCGTGCCAAATTATGGGTGCCGGTCCCCGGCGGCCCGGCCTTTCTCGTTGGGCAGAATTTTTACGCCGTTCACTCTTACAATCCCTCGACCAGCTACACGCTGGCGCTCTGCCATCTCGGTGACCTGATCCGCGGCGACCCGCCCTTCGTGCAGCAGTTCCCTGGCGGCGAGCGCGTGCCGACGATCGACGAGGTGAAGGAAATCCAGCGTCGCCTCAACGAACGGGGCTTCAAGACCGACGGCATCGACGGCCGCACCGGCTCGGATACGATCAAGGCCATTCTCGCCTTTGAGCGCAAGGTCGGCATGGAGCCGGCCGACGGCTATGCCGGCCTCAAGGTACTGGCCCGGTTGCGTCAGGGCTCGTGATCCGCTTCAAATGCGCCACCCGCAATGGCGCGGCTGAGTACAGGAACGAGCCCTTGTCGAACGCCCCCCGCGATAACCTCAAAAGACAGCCCGTAACCGATGCCGCTATCGTCGCGGTCGACCGCCCGGTTCCAGCCGGCGTCAACGCCCCCGGCTTTGGCAGCGATGTCGTCGCCGACGCGCTGCGCGCGCTCGACATCCCCTATATCGCGCTCAATCCCGGCGCCAGCTATCGCGGCCTGCACGACAGCATGGTGAATTACCTCGGCAACGAGCGGCCGCAGATGCTGCTCTGCCTGCATGAGGAAAGTGCGCTCGCCATCGCGCACGGATATGCAAAAGTCACCGGCAAGGCGATGGCGGCGGCGGTGCATTCCAATGTCGGGCTGATGCACGCCACCATGGCCTTCTTCAACGCCTGGTGCGACCGCATGCCGATGGTCGTGCTCGGCGCCACCGGCCCGGTCGACGCCGTCAAGCGGCGGCCATGGATCGACTGGATCCACACCGCGCGCGATCAGGGCGCGCTGGTGCGCGGCTATACCAAATGGGACGACCAGCCGGCCTCGCCCGCCGCCGCGCGCGAAGCGGTGCTGCGCGCCGGCTGGATCGCCAACACCGCGCCGCGCGGGCCGACTTACGTCAATCTTGACGCCGGCATGCAAGAGGCTCCCCTTGCCGAGCCGGTGCCGCCGATCGACGCCCAGCGTTACATGCCGGGGGTCGAAAGCGCGCCCTCGCCTGACTCCATTAACAAGGCGGCTGACCTGCTGCGCGCCGCCAAACATCCGGTCATCCTTGCCGGCCGCGTGTCGCGCGACCTCGATGCCTGGAACCAGCGCATCGCGCTCGCCGAACGGCTGCACGCGCGCGTGATCACCGATCTTAAGGTCTGCGCCGCCTTCCCCACCGATCACCCACTGCATGCGGGCGCGCCGGGCGGCATCGTGCCGACGCCGGAGACCGCCGAGTTCATCCGCGCCGCCGACGTCATTCTCAGTCTCGATTGGGTGGACATCGCCGGCAGTTTCAAGGGCGCCGGCGGCAATATCGGCGCCAAGGTGGTGCAAGTCTCGGTCGATCATCGCCTGCACAATGGCTGGAGCATGGACTATCAGGGCCTGCCCCCGGTCGATGTGTTGGTCGCTTGCGAGCCGGACGCCGCGGTGCCGGCCTTGCTGGAGGCGCTCGGTCCCGGCGGTCCGCGCGCCGTCGCCGCGCGCACGCACGAATTCCCCAAACTCGCCGACGGCAAGCTCACGGTCGATCATCTCGCAGACAGCCTGCGCCGCGCGGTCGGCGACCGCCCCACCTCGCTCACACATCTGCCGCTGTCGTGGAACGGCGCCAGCTGGCCGTTCCGCCATCCGCTCGATTATCTCGGCTCCGACGGCGGCGGCGGCGTCGGCGGCGGCCCCGGCATTTCGGTCGGCGCGGCGCTGGCGCTCAAGGGCTCCGGCCGGCTGCCGGTCGCAGTCTGCGGCGACGGCGACTTCATGATGGGCTGCACCGCGCTCTGGACCGCCGTGCACTACAAGATCCCGCTATTGGTGGTGGTTGCCAACAATCGCTCGTTCTTCAACGACGAACTGCATCAGGAGCGCGTCGCCCGCATGCGTAACCGCCCGGTCGAGAACCGTTGGGTCGGTCAGCGCATTTCCGAGCCCGACATCGACCTTGCCGGCATCGGCCGCGCGCAAGGCGCGCAAGGCTTCGGGCCGGTGAAATCAGCCGGCGATCTCGGGCCAACGTTTGCCAAGGCCATCGCTGCGGTCGAAGCCGGCCAAGTGGCGGTGGTCGATGTCTGGGTCGAGCCCGGCTATACCGCCGCCGTCACCGCGGCGATGACGCGCAAAGCCGACTGACGATGACGACCGGCGCACCCAAGGGCGGCGACGCCATCCTCACGGTGGATGACATCGTCGTACGTTACGAGACGCCGGAAGGCCCGATCACCGCGGTCGACAATGTGTCGTTTAAGGTACGACCGGGCGAATTCCTCTCGGTGATCGGCCCCTCCGGCTGCGGTAAGTCGACGCTGTTCAATGTGATTGGCGGGCTGCTCAGCCATCACCAGGGCGTGGTCAGCGTCGCCGGCGAGACCATTTCCGGTCCGCACCAGTCGATCGGCATGGTGTTCCAGGAAGAATCGACCTTTCCCTGGCGCACGGTCATCGACAATGTCGCCTTCCCGCTTGAGCTCATCGGCATGGCACGCGTGCAACGGGCCGAGCGCGCGCGGCATTTCATCAAGATGGTCGGGCTCGACGGCTTCGAGAACCGCTATCCGGGCGAGTTGTCCGGCGGCATGCGCCAGCGCGTGTCGCTCGCCCGCACCCTCGCCTCCGAGCCGAAGATTCTGTTGATGGACGAGCCCTTCGCCGCGCTCGACGAGCAGACGCGGCTCTTGCTCGGCGACAAGGTGTTGCAGATCCAGCAGCAGCTCAAGCAAACGACGCTGCTGATCACCCACAACATCACCGAAGCGGTGCAGATGTCCGACCGCATTCTGGTGATGACCTACCGGCCCGGCAAGACCAAGCGCATCGTCGATATCGAGCTGCCGCGCCCGCGCACCTCGGAGATCGTCTCCAGCGACGCCTTCGGCCACTACGTCGCGGCGATCTGGAACGACCTGCGCGAGGAGGCAAGTCGCGGCATGAAGGACGAGGAATCGCACGTGCTGCACGAAGACGGCGCCTCGTGACCGCCGCCAACCCGGCAACGAGCGCGCGGACGGGCAATCTCGCCGCCAAGGCGGTCGGCTTTGCCGGGCTCGCCGCGTTGTTGCTCGTCGCCGAAATCCTCATCCGCAAAGGCGTCATCAGCCGCTTCATCGTGCCGCCGCCCTCGGAGATCATCGGCAGCTTCTACCGCATCGTCACCGAGGAGCATGTGGCGGGCCGCTTCCTGCTCACCGCCGCCGAATGCCTCACCGCCGGCGCGATGATCACGGTGTTCGGCATCGCCGGCGGCGTGCTGATGCACCGCTTCAAGCTGCTGCAGCAAGCCTGCGAAACCTGGGTCGCCGCCATGGCATCGGCCCCGGTGGTGCTGTGCTATCCGCTGTTCATGGTGATTTTCGGCCGCAACGCCTGGACCATCATCATGATCGGCTTCATCGCCGCGCTGCCGCCGGTGATCCTGAAAACGATCGAGGGCATCGCCGGGACGCGCAAGGTGCTGGTCAATGTCGGGCGCAGCTTTAAACTCACGCCCACCCAGCAGTTCTGGAAGATCCTGCTTCCGGCGGCGTTGCCGACCATTTTTGTCGGCTTGCGCTTGGGGCTGATCTTCGCGCTAATCAACATCGTCGGCGTCGAATTCCTGATCAATTATGGCGGCCTCGGCCAACTCATCGAGGATTTGGCCGAGCGCTACGACCTCGCCGGCACCTATGCGGCGATCTGCTTCGTCATTCTGGTGAGCGTCGTGTTCTTCATGATGCTGGAAAAGATCGAGCGATGGCTGAGACCGGTCGATTGAGACGCACGGCGTCGGCGCCGCACGTCAGTCCTGTGACGCTGCTGCGCGCGGCGATCATCCTTGCCGTGCTGGCGGTGTGGGAGTTCCTGTCCCATTCCGGCCTGCTCTATCGCGATGTGGTGCCCTCGCTCATCGCCGTCGCCCGCGCGCTGATCGCGCTGCTCGGCAGCCCGAATTACTATTTGAATCTGGGCGTCACCACTGGCGAGATCGGCGCCGCGCTGTTGATCGGCGGCTTATGCGGCCTTGCGGCGGGCATTATCCTGGGCGCCAACCCGTTCCTGTCGAAGGCGTTCGAATCCTATGTCTACTACCTGGGGCCCACGCCCAAGATCATCTTCTTCCCGGTGATGATCATGTGGTTCGGCGTCGGTCCCGAATCCAAGGTCGCGCTCGGCACGCTGTCCTGCTTCTTTCCGGTCGCTTTGTCGGTCGCGGCCGGCATGCGCGGAATCGACAAGGTGCTGATCCGCGTCGGCAACAGCTTTCGCGCCAACCACTGGCAGATGGTGGTGAAAATCTATCTGCCGGCCATGCGCCATCCCATCATCAACGGCATCCGCCTCGGCCTCGGCGTAGCGCTGATCGGCACGCTGCTGGCGGAAACCAAGCTGTCGAACAAGGGCATCGGATTTTTGATCATCAACGCCTATTCGGTGTTCGACATGCCGCGCATGTACGCCATGCTGATCGTGCTGTTCGTGCTGGCGATCGGCGCCAACGCGTTGGTTGGCCGCCTGGGCGGGCTCGACAGCATTAAACGCAATTAACCGGCGCGCTCACTTCGGCGGATCGAAGCCTGCCTCTTTCCAGACTGCGCGATTTTCCGGGGCGGCCATGAATTTGACGAATGCCGCCGCCGCGTCCGGCACCGCGCTGCCGGCGACTGCCGCCCCGCCATAGACGATCTCGAAGTCGATCCCGGCCGGCAGCGAGCCGACGATGGTCAATCCCTTAACGCTCGCGACTTCGCTCGCCGGGTAGATGCCGATCTCGGCCTCGCCGCCCGCGACCAATTGCACGCCGCCGTCGAGCGCCGGCTTGTGAATGATCTTTTTGGCCATGGCATCGGCGATGCCGAGTTGCTCCATCACCTTGCCCATATGGGTGCCACTCGGTGTTTTTCCCGGCGTGGCGTGAACCACCGAGCGGGCGGCAAGCATGGCGGCGCGGAATTTTTCCTTGCTCGATATATCCGGGCGCGGCGCGCCGGCTTTCACGACCACGCTGATCCCGACGATACCGAAAGTGGCGCGGGCGTCGGCGCGCACCTTGCCGTCTTTGGCGAGGCCGTCGAGCACCGACACCGGCAGCACCAGCACGTCGGCCTTTTCTCCGGCCGCGAGTTTCTCGCGCAACGCGGTGATGACCGCATAGGTGAACTTCACCTTGTTACCGGTCTGTTGCTCGAATTTCGGCGTGAGCAGCGCGAAGACTTCCTTCGGCGCACCCCCGCTCATCACGTGAATTTCGGCGGCTGATACGGACATGCTGGTCACCATGGCGGCAGATAGTGCGGTCAATCCCACTAAGCCCTTCATCGGCACGTCCCGGTCTGAGGTCAGAGCTTGTACGTCTCGTGCGTGCCCGCGTGAAAGAGCTCCTCGGGCTTCAACAGCCGCGACGACAGACCCTGCGCGTGGTGGTGACGCAGGAAAGTCTCCAGCGTCTTGCGGTTGACGTCGAGACCGTAGGGCCAGAAGTCGCGGCCCATCAGGGCGCGCGCCTCCATCAACCGCTCCTCGACGAAAGGTAGCGTGACCTTGGTCGATGAAGTGTCGGACAGCTTTTCCAGCGCGATCGTCTTGGCGCGCTCGAACGCTTTAAGCACCGCCCCCGGCAGCCAAGGATGCGCCTCGGCCAGTTCGCGGCGCACGCCGATCAGATGCATGATCGGGAATATGCCGGTGCGCTTGAAATAATCCTTGGCCGCCGCCACCGGGTCGGCGAACAGCCAGCCGATGTTGGGATGCCCGCGTTCGAACGGCGCCGGCACGCGCGGTCCGATGAAGGCGTCGATTTCGCCGGATTCCAGCATGCTCGACAGCGTGCGGCCTTCCGGCGCGTTTTCGAGCGTCACATCCTTTGGCAGCGTGATGGCGATCTTCTCCACCCGCCCCGCTTCTTCTAGCCCGCCGCGAATCCAATGCAGGTCGGCCGGCTTGACGCCGTGGTCGTCTTCCAGAATCGCGCGCGCCCAGACATTGGCCGTCAACTGATATTCCGGCACGCCGACGCGTCTGCCCTTGAGGTCGGCCGGCTTCTTGATGCGGTCGGTGCGCACATAGATCGAGGTGTGGCGGAAGGCGCGCGACACGAAAGCTGGCACGCCGACATAGGGACAATTGCCCTGCGCGGTCTTGACCGTGAAGCTCGACATCGACAATTCGCAAATGTCGAATTCGGCGTGCCGGAAGGCGCGGAAGAAGATTTCCTCCGGATCGAGCGCCATGAACACCGGATCGACGCCGTCGATCGCGACCTGACCGTCGGTCAGCGGCCGCGTGCGGTCATAGTCGCGGACGGCGACGGAAAGATTGAGCCTGGCCATGAGTGCCCCGGTTTGCGAACGATCCGGGCGCAGTCATAGGCGAAACGACGTGGTTAGCAAAGCCCGCTCGTCGGCGTGCGAGACTTAGCTCGGCTGCGCCCTGAGGAAATCGCGGAAGCTGCCGTTCTCGTAGGCCTTGTCGCGGACGAAGCGGAACATGGCGAGAAAATCGTCGGGCCTGAGATAGCCTTGCGCGCGCGCCACCTCGCGCTGCGGTGGCGGCAACGTTTTCAACGTGGCCGCGCTTTCGCGGAAGAACTGGAAAGTCGGCGTATAACGCACGTTGTATTTCGCCGCCAAATCCTTCTCCCGGAGCACCGCGCCATCGAAGTCGGTCACCTCGAGCGATCCGATGATGTTGAGCTGGGTGACCTCGAAATTCGCCTTGATGTAGTCGGCGATGCGCGGCTGCGCGAAATTGACGAAATGCGTCTCCTTGCAATA
>DATJBH010000179.1:0-84450 GCA_035515455.1 Xanthobacteraceae bacterium | reverse complement strand
ACTTCGGTCGAGCCGCGGCCTTCGACGACGAGGTAGATTTCCTCGTAGAGGTGCTTCTCGGGATTGAGCGCGCCGGCGCCCGGCACCTCGACGACGTAGGAGCCCCATTTGCCCTCGGTGCCGTGCAGCTGGATATAGCTGCCGCGGCCGCCCATCCGTGGCCAAGGCGCCAGCGGCAAGTTCTGCACCTTGCTCACGCCGATGTCGCGATAGATCGGGATGTCGTCGGATTCCATGAACAGGTCGTAGGGCGTCTTCGGCCGTCCGAACTTGCCGAAGCCGGCGCGCTTGAACCCGGTCGGTTCGTGCCAGTGAACCTGGCCGGCGATCTCGTGCATGGGACGTCCTCCGGAAGCGATAGTCAGCGCCAGCCGCGGCAGGTCTGCGCCGGCAGCGTTGCGCTATCGCTCGATTGCCTAGGCTTTCACCCCATGTACAATGCGCCCCGATCGATTGCAATGCGATGGCAATACCCGCAAGTCGTTGCGTCTGTTGGAGGTTTTAAGTGCCGGCGCGTGTCCTGTCGCTCGTTCTGCATGGCAAATCCGGACCCGTGCGGCGCAACGTGGAAGTCGATCGTCTGGTGATCGCCGGCTGGACCGGCCGCGACCGGGCGGCGCTGGAGAAACACATCGCCGAACTCGAAGCGCTCGGCGTCAAGCGTCCGGCGAGCGTGCCGATCTTCTATCGCGCCTCGACGACGCGGCTCATCACCGACGATAGCATCGAGGTGCTCGGCGAAGCCTCGAGCGGGGAGGCGGAATTCGTTCTGTTGCGCCACGGCGAACGGCTGTGGGTGGGCGCCGGCTCCGATCATACCGACCGCGAGGTCGAGAAATACGGCGTCTCAGTGTCGAAGGAGATGTGCGACAAGCCGATCGCGCCCGAGTTCTGGGATTATGAAGAAATTGCGCCGCATTGGGACCAGCTCGTTCTGCGCGCGCATATTGCCGAGAACGGCGGGCGCGTGCTCTATCAGGAAGGCCCGGTGACGGCGATGCTCGATCCAAAGACGCTGATCGAGAAATTCGCCGGCAAAAACGGGTTGGAGGAAGGAACGCTGATGTTCTGCGGCACGCTGACCGCGCGCGGCGGCATCCGACCTTCGGACACTTTCGAGTTCGAGCTGCGAGACCCGGTGCTCAACCGAACGATTCGTCATCAATACCGGGTGCAGACTCTGCCGGTGCTCGGATGAAGGAAAAGACGCCATGCCGATGAACAAGCCGCATCTCGAGTTCCACAAGGTCGACATGAACAAAGGCTGGGTCACGCCGCCCGGCTACCCCTCCGGCATCCAGCAAAAAATCCTGGCGAGCGATCTCGACGAGACCCGCAAGATGGGAAGCCGCACGCGGCTTCTGCGCTTTGCACCGGGCGTCTACACTACCGCGCCCTTCGTGCACGACCATTGGGAAGAGGTCTATCTGCTTTCGGGCGATCTCGTTGTCGGCAACGACGACAAGGGCCACGGCGGCGAACCGTTCGAGGCGCCGACCTATGCCTGCCGGCCGCCGGGCGTCTATCATGGCCCGTTCAAGTCCGAGCGCGGCTGCATGCTCTATGAAATTCATTATTACGATGAGAGCAAGAAGTGACGTGAGCAATGGCCGTGCCCGCATCCGACCAAACCAAGCCCGCCACGCGATCGTATCTCGCGGCGCGCCCGGATTTCGCGTCGGGCCGGCAGACACCACGGCAATTTCTCGAACGCTCGCTCGAATTGCTCGACTATTGGGAGCCGCAAATCGGCGCCTTCGTCACAACCGCCCTGCCGGCGGCGCGCGCCGCGGCGGACCGTTCCGACGAGCGCTGGCGCGCGGGGAGGCCGCGCTCTCCGATCGACGGCATGCCGGTCGGCATCAAGGACATCATCGAAACGGTCGATATGCCCACCCAGATGGGTTCGCCGCTATTCGACGGCTGGCGCTCGGAGAAGGACGCCGCCAGCGTGCGCGCGCTGCGCGATGCCGGCGCGGTGATCCTCGGCAAGACGGTGACGACGGAGTTCGCCGCGTCGGAGCCGCGAGGCACCCGTAATCCCTGGAACACCGCGCATACTCCTGGAGGCTCATCGAGCGGCTCGGCCGCCGCGGTCGGCGCCGGCATCCTCAGCGCGGCGCTCGGCACCCAGGTGATCGGCTCGACCATCCGGCCGGCGAGCTTTTGCGGCTGCATCGGCTTCAAGCCTAGCGTCAACGCGCTCAATCGCGAGGGCAGCCACGATTATCAGAGCCAGAGCTGCACCGGCGTGCTTGGCGCTTCGCTTCCGGACACCTGGCAGGTGGCGTACGAAATCGTCGCGCGCGTCGGCGGCGATGCCGGGACGCCCGGCCTGCAGGGGCCGGACGCATTGCCGCCGGCACAAAAGCCGCGCCGTCTCGCCATGCTCGAAACCGCCGGCTGGGATGGCGCCTCTGTCGCCGCCAAGCAGCAGCTCAGCGAGGCCATCATGCGGCTGCGGGCGGCCGGGGTCGAAATCCGCACGCGGCAGAATGACGACAAGGTCGCGGCACTGGAGACCGATCTTCTCAACGCCGCCGAACTGTCGCACCGCTGCAACGGCTGGGAGACGCGCTGGTTCTTCCGCTCCATGCGCGACCGCGATGCCGCCAAGCTGAGCGGCAACGTCGTGGACCGGGCGCGCCGATACGAGGATATGACGCTCGCCGACCATCGTGCCGATCTGAAAGAACGCGCGCGGGTGCGCGCGGTCCATGCCGAGCTTGCGGCGAATTGCGACGCCTGCATCACGCTCGCGGCGCCGAGCAATGCGCCGGAGGGCCTCGGCTCGACGGGCAATCCGGAATTCGCGGTGCCGGCCTCGCTCCTCGGCGTGCCGACGCTGTCGCTGCCCTTGTTCCAAGTCAACGCCATGCCGCTCGGCCTGCAGGTCATCGGCTTTTTCGACCGCGACGCCGACGCCTTCGCCATCGCCTCATGGCTTGTCTCTGCGCTCACCCCGGCGCGCTAAAGCAATCGCTCTCGATCAGGAAAATAAAACGCATGCGCACGATCGACGCCTTCAATCATTTTTTCCCAAAGCGCTATTACGATGCCTTGCTCGAAACGCCGGCCGGCGCCAAGGATCTCGGCAAGCGCGTGCGCGGCATTCCGGCGCTGTCCGATATCGATTTGCGAATCTCGATCGTCGAGTCGTTCGATGATTACACGCAGGTTCTCTCCCACGGCCTGCCGCCGATGGAGCGGTTGTGGGGGCCTGAGAAATCGCCGGAGATGGCGAAAATCGCCAATGATGGGCTTGCCGAGGTGGTCGCCAAACATCCGAAGCACTTCGTCGGCTGGTCGGCGCTGCTGCCGATGAATGCGCCGGAAGCCGCGGCCAAGGAAGCCGCGCGCGCCTTGCAAAACGGCGCCAATGCCGTGCAGCTCGGCACCAACGCCAACGGCGTACCGCTCGACGCGCCGCAATTCCTGCCGATCTTTGAGGTGATCGCCAAATCCGGCAAGCCGATCCTCCTGCATCCCGCGCGCACCCGCGACATGCCGGATTATCCGACCGAGAAATATTCCAAGTACGAGATCTGCAGCGTGCTCGGCTGGCCCTATGAGACCGGCGTGACGTTGGCGCGGCTGATTTTCTCCGGCATTATGGACCGTTTTCCCGATCTGAAAGTCATCGCGCATCATCTCGGCGGCGTGGTGCCCTATCTCGAAGGCCGCGTCGGCCATTCCTTCGATCAGCTCGGCGTGCGCACCTCGGATGAGGATTATGGCGCGATCCTCAAATCGCTGAAGAAACGGCCGTTCGACTATTTCAAGGATTTCTACGGCGACACCGCGGTCGAAGGCGCGCGCGCGGCGACGATCTGCGGACTCGATTTCTTCGGCGCCGATCATGTGCTGTTCGCGTCCGATTGCCCGTTCGATAAGGAGAAGGGCCCGGGCTACATCCGCGATACGCTCAAGGTGCTCAATTCGCTGCCGCTGTCGAACCCGGAGCGGGAGAAGATTTACTTCGGCAACGCCGTAAAGCTGTTCGGGCTGGCGGCGTAAATTCCTCCGCCAAGAAGTTCCCGCGAAGCTCAACTTTCGTTGCGGCTCCGGCGTTGCAGAAAACGGGTGGGTCAATCCATCCACGATCCCATATCCACGGCTGGAGCCACAGCAAGAGGATGGCCAGCCATGCGAGCTTTCGCCCCGAACTTTCGGCAGTTTCGCGATGCGCAGCCAATGACGCGCGCGATGGAACCGAACATCGGGCAGGCGCATGCCTTCATATCCGGCCTTCATACCGCGCGGCTCATCTCGGCACTGCTGCTTGGGGCCGCCGCCGTCGTGATTGCGCTCGGCGGCAGCGCGAAGCATCGATCGGAAGGGCTCACCGCTCGTCGATGATGCGCGTCCGCAGCGTGCCGATGCCGGTGATCTCGACCTCGAGCACGTCGCCCGGCTTCATCCATAGCGGCGGCTTGCGGCCATGGCCGACGCCTTCGGGTGTGCCGGTGGCGATGACGTCGCCCGGCGACAGCGCGGTGAAGTCGGAGCAGAAGGCGATGATCTGCGGGATCGCATAGATCAGTTGATCGGTGGTCGCGTGTTGCACCTCTTTGCCGTTGAGCCGCGTGGTCAGCGTCAGCTTGCTCGGATCGGGAATCTCGTCGGCGGTGACGAGCCAGGGGCCGAGCGGCCCGGTGCCGGGAAAATTCTTGCCCGAGGTGACGGAGAATTTCTGATAGTCGCGCACGCTGCCGTCGACGAAGCAGGTGTAGCCGGCGACGTGGTCGAGCGCCTGCTCGGGCTTGATGTGGCGCCCACCCGTGCCGATGACGAGCGCGAGCTCGCCCTCGAAATCGAAATTGTCGGACACCGAAGGCCGGATCATCTCGCCGCCGTGGCCAAGGAGCGTGTCGGCGAAGCGGATGAACATGCTTGGCTGCTTCGGCAGCTCCCGCCCGACTTCGGCGGCGTGCGCCCGGTAATTGACGCCGGCGCAGAGAACCTTGTTCGGGCGTGGGATCACCGGCAAGAACGTGATGTCGCCGAGCTTGTGGTCGGGCTCGGCCTCGTTCGCGGCCTGGCGGATCGCGTCTAAAGCGCCGGCTGCAAGCGCGGCGCGCAAATCCGGCTGGCCGACCTTGTCATTGAGTGTGACCACGCTATCGCCGCGCACCGCACCGAAGCATGCTTTGCCAGCGGCGATAAAACTCGACAGATTCATTGAACCCCCCTTGCGTGCCGCAGCAGCTCGCCTGTTTTGCAGCGGCGCCGCAGTGTAATGTCCGCGCCATCGAGAACAAGACGGACGGGGAAGGCAATGACCGATCAGTTACGCGAAACGCTCGCCGATGCCGGGCGCGTGCTGGCGATGGAAGGCCACGGCGACTACGTCGCCGGTCACATTTCGGTACGGCTGTCCGGCGATCCGGACCGCTTCCTGATGAAGCCGGCGGGCATCGGCATCGAGGAGATGCGGCCCGACAACATCATCACAGTCGATATCGAAGGGGACAGAGTGGGCGGCACCATGCCGCGGCATAACGAGGTCTATATTCATTCGGAAGTGTTGCGCATGCGCGATGACGTGCAATGCGTCATCCACAGCCATCCGATTCATGCCGTGGCATTCTCCTCGCTCGGCAAGGAGCTTGTGGCGGTGGGCAATGACGGCGGCTACTTTGCCAATGGCCGGCTGCCGATATTTTCCGAGACCACCGATCTCATCATCAGCCAGGAGCGGGGCAAAGCGGTGGCGCGCTGTCTCGGTCCGCATCCGGCCCTGATCCTGCGCAATCACGGCATTGTCGCCACGGGCGGCAGCATCGAGGAAGCGGTATGGACCGCGATCAAGCTGGAAAAGGCCTGCCGGGTCCAATTACTCGCCGAGTCGGCCGGCGGCCCCAAGCTCGTTGCCGACGGCGCCGACATGGAAAAAAAGCGCAGCCGCGGCGACCGGCCCGATCTGCACAAGAACGCCTTCGGCTATCTGGTGCGGAAATGGCGCTGCCTCTGCTGCGGCGAAATCGTTCCGGCGCCCCACGTCACGGCCTTCGAAAACAAAGATCAGAAGTAGCGCATCCCCGGCGTTGACGTTCCGATAAGCTGAAGAATTTATTGCGGCGGCGAATAAGATTCGCGCCATGCGCAACTGCGCCCCGGGCGGCATCGTTGTTGCAGGCAGGGGCCGGCTTGGAAGTCGAGTTCCTGGCGGCCTGCGCCACGAGCGAGCGAACGCGATGACTGCTTTTTCAGACCGCGAACCCATGCTGCTGTCAAATCTGTCGGCCGGTCCGGTTGAACGGCGGCTGGCGCTCGCCGTCATTGCCGGCTCCACCGGCGGCTTTCTGATTCTGGCGCCGTTCGCCCAGGTGCAATTGCCGCCGGCGCCAGAATTCATCCCGGTTTATCAGTCGGCGCTTGTGATCAACGATCTGATTACGGTCGTCTTCCTGCTCGGCCAACGCCAGATTTCCCAGGCTAATGCGCTGACCGTCCTTGCGGGCGGATATTTGTTCACTGCGGTGATGTGCATCGTGCACGCCTTGACATTTCCCGGCCTATTCGCCCCGGCCGGACTACTCGGCGCCGGCCCGCAGACCACGGCCTGGCTTTACATGTTTTGGCACGGCGGCTTCCCGCTGTTTGTCATTGGCTATGTGTGGCAGGCATCCGTTGACCCGCCGCCGCCAAAGCGGCGCGATATTGCGCGCGTGATGTCTGTTGTTTTCGCTGCGGCCTTCGGCTGCGCCATGCTCGCCACCCGCCTGCAGTCGGCATTGCCGAAGATCATGCAAGGCGATCAGCATTCGCCGGCCATGAATCTCGTGGTGTGGAGCGTATGGTTGCTCAGTTTGCTGGCGCTTCTGGCGTTGCTGCGCCGCCGGCGGTTGTCCGTCCTCGATTTGTGGCTCTGCGTGACCATGTGCGCGTGGTTGTTCGACATTGCGTTGAGCGCCGGTTTGGATGCCGGCAGGTATGATCTCGGCTTTTATGTTGGCCGGATCTATGGGCTATTGGCGGCAAGCTTCATTCTCATCGTCTTGCTGATGCAGAACAGCGGGCTCTATGCCGCGCTCCTCGAATTGCAAAAAAGCGATCGGGCCAAGGCCGACGAATTGCGGCGGCTCACGGCGGTCGATGCCCTGACGGGAATTGCCAATCGCCGCGCCTTCGAGGAGGCGCTGGATCAGGAGTGGCGGCGCACGCTGCGGCACCATACGGCGCTTTCCCTGCTGATGATCGACGTCGACTATTTCAAGCGCTTTAACGACGGCTACGGCCACGTCGCCGGCGATCAATGCCTGCAGAGGGTAGCGCAAACCTTGGCGAAGCTCGCGCGCCGTGCCGGCGAAGTGGCGGCGCGCTACGGCGGCGAGGAATTCGCAGTGCTGTTGCCGCATACCGACATTGCCGCGGCGCGCCGCCTCGGCGAGTTGATGTGTCAGGCGGTGCGCGAACAACAGATACCCCACGTCGGCTCGGCGGTCGCGCCGTTCGTCACCATAAGCGTCGGCATCGCCTGCATCGACGACTTGCCGCGATCGGCCGGCGCGCAGGCGCGCGATGCGTCTGCCGACAAAACGCCGGCCGTGGCTGGCGTGTTACTGGTCGAAACGGCCGACCGTGCGCTCTACGAGGCGAAACTTGCCGGCTGCAATCGCGTGATTGCGGCGTGTCGCGACGATGTGCTTGCCGCCGCGGCGCTGCCGGCGGCCGAATTGCGGCTATCTTCGGCGGCGTAACTAGAACTTGATCATGTCGGATCGGGTCAGCGTGACGACACCGGCGACACCTGGCGCGTGCGCGAAATGATAGACGACATATTGCTCGATATATTCGTTTTCCGCCGAGCTGCCGTCGATCGGATCGATGATTTTGTATCCGTGCAGGGCGGCGTCGTTCGCGGTAAAGAGCACGGCGCCGTTTGCATTCACGCCGGTGACGATGAGCGTCTTGATGCCCTTGTCCTTTAGAATTTTCTCGAGGTCGGTGCCCTGGAATTTGTCGGGATGGGAATTGACGACGGGTTCGCCGGGCAGCGGCGCGACGTCGGCCCAGATGTCCTTCGCGGTCATGGACCCCGCCGTGCTGAACACCACCATGACGTGATTGGCCCGGGCCTCGCCCAATAGTTTCTTCATCGCCGGCAGCGAAGCAACGCAGCGCGGCTTCTTCTGCGGATCGCAAATCGGATGCACGAAGTCGAGCATCAGCAGCGCAGTCGTCTTCGGATCGACGGTGACGGGTTTCAACTCCGGCGGCGGTGGGGCTTTGATGTCGGCCCAATTGTCGATGACGGTTTGTGCACTGGCCGGCGCGGCCGCCAGCGAGACTAAGGCCGCGAGTACAAGCGCGATGCTCGTCACTATTGCGCGTCTGGTTGTCATTGTCTTTCCTCTCCCGAGCCGTTGATTTGTCGCGTGCAAGGCAGATTATTCTACGCACGCCGCAGCGGATTGTGTCAAACTGACGCTGTACCTCCGAGCGGCCCTCTGACCGCGACGGGACATAAACACCAGAGGAAACGGGAATATTGCCATGGACATCAAGGTCGGCAAAAAAGCGATCGCCGAGGCGACGGAGAAGCTGAAGAATTGGGGCCGCTGGGGCAAGGACGATCATATCGGCACGCTGAACCAAGTCCGTCCGGAGGATATCGTCAAGGCGGCGAGCCTGATCCGTACCGGCAAGGTCTTTGCACTGGGCATCCCGCTCGACCGCAACGGCCCGCAGACTGGCCTGTTCGGCGGCCGCTTCAATCCGATCCATCAGATGCTGGCGACCGGCACCGATGCTATCGCCGGTCAGCAGGACTGGAACAAGATCCGTTATGCCGACGACACGCTGATGCTTTGCGTACAGGGCGCCACTCACTGGGACGCGCTCGGCCACGTGTTCTACGAGGACAAGGCCTATAACGGCCACGACGCCAAGCTGATCGATTCCAAGGGATTGAACGTGCTCGGCATCGAGCATTCCAAGAACAAGATGGTCGGCCGCGGCGTGCTGCTCGACATTGCGCGCTTTCGCGGCGTGCCATGGATGAAGGACGGCGAAAGCATTTCCAATGACGAGCTCGACAAATGCGCCAAGGAGCAGAACGTCTCGATCGGCCGTGGCGATTTCGTGCTCATCCGCACCGGCCAGATGGAGCGCTGCATGGCCGAGAAGGAATGGGGCGGCTACGCCGGCGGTGACGCGCCCGGCGTGAAATTCGAGAATTGCTACTGGTGCCAGGACAAGGAGATTGCCGCGATCTGCACCGACACCTGGGGCGTCGAGGTGCGGCCGAACGAGACCACCGAAGCGAACCAACCGTGGCACTGGGTGGTTATCCCGGCCATGGGGCTGTGCATGGGCGAGATCTTCTATCTCAAGGAGCTTGCGCAAGATTGCGACGAAGACGGCATCTATGAGTTCTTCTTCTGCGGCCCGCCGCTGATCATTTCCGGCGGCACCGGTTCGCCGATCAATCCGCAGGCCATCAAATAAGGCTTTTCCGCCCCCTGAAAGGGGAAGGACGCCGGAAATACACGGAGAGTTTCATGCCCCGCTATCTCAAGCGCGGAATGGATGCGAGCGCTATCAAGGCGGCCGACGCCAAAGTGCGCGAGACGGTCGAGCAAATCCTTGCCGAGATCGACGCGCGCAAGGACTTGGCCGTGCGCGAATTATCGCAAAAGTTCGACGCCTGGTCGCCGCCGTCGTTCAAGCTCAAGCCGGACGAGATCGAGCGGGCCATCGGTCGGGTCAAGAAGCGCGATCTCGACGACATCAAATTCGCCCAGGCCCAGGTGCGCAATTTCGCGCAGAAACAGAAAGACACGCTGCGCGACCTCGACGTCGAGACGCTGCCCGGCGTCGTGCTCGGCCACCGCCACATCCCGGTCAATTCGATCGGCTGCTACGTGCCCGGCGGCCGCTATCCGATGGTGGCTTCCGCGCACATGTCGATCGTCACCGCGCGGGTCGCCGGCGTGAAGCACATCATCGCTTGCGCGCCGCCATTTCACGGCGGGCCGCATCCGGCGATCGTGGCGGCGATGCATTTCGGCGGCGCCGACGAGATCTTCGTGCTCGGCGGCGTGCAGGCGGTGGCCGCGATGGCGCTCGGTACCGAGACCATCGCGCCGGTCGACATGATCGTCGGGCCCGGCAATGCCTATGTCGCCGAAGCCAAGCGGCAATTGTTCGGCCGCGTCGGCATCGATCTCCTCGCCGGGCCGACCGAGACGCTGATCATCGCCGACGATACGGTCGACGGCGAAATCTGCGCCACCGATCTCCTGGGCCAGGCCGAGCACGGTCCGACCTCGCCGGCAATCCTGCTCACCACGTCCGAGAAGCTCGCGCGCGACACGATGAAAGAGGTCGAGCGGCTCCTGAAAATCCTGCCGACCGCGGAGATCGCCGGCAAGGCCTGGGCCGATCTCGGTGAGGTCATCGTCTGCGATGATGACGCGGAAATGGTGCGCGAGGCCGACCGCATCGCCTCCGAGCACGTGCAGGTGATGACGCGCGATCCGGATTACTTTCTCGTCAATATGAAGAATTACGGCTCGCTGTTTCTCGGTCCGCGCACCAATGTCGCCTATGGCGACAAGGTGATCGGCACCAATCACACGCTGCCGACCAAGAAGGCGGCGCGTTACACGGGCGGGCTGTGGGTCGGAAAGTTTCTCAAGACTTGCACCTATCAGAAGGTGCTGACGGATGAAGCGAGCGCCAAGATCGGCGAAGCGTGCTCGCGGCTATGCATGCTCGAGGGCTTTGTCGCCCATGCCGAGCAGGCCAATGTACGCGTGCGCCGCTATGGTGGCCGCAACGTGCCCTATGGCGAGGCGGCGGAATAATTTTCACTTCTCCCCGCGCGCGGGGAGCCGGAGCTGCAGCGGCGACGGTAATGACAGTACCTGATCTCACCAAAACCGCTTCCTTTCGGCTCGACGGCCGCCGTGCGCTGGTCACCGGCGGCGGGCGCGGCATCGGGCTGACCGCGGCCTCGGCTTTGGCAGCCGCCGGCGCGCATGTGACGGTGGCGGCCCGCACCAAGAGCGAGATCGAAGACGCGGCAGCGGCGATTTGCGCGCGGGGCGACAGCGCCGAAGCGCTCGTATTGGATGTTACCGACGTCGCGGCGGTGCGGGGTGCGATCGCTGTGGCTGCGCCGTTTCAGATCCTGGTCAACAATGCCGGCATGAACCGGCCGAAGATGCTCCCCGAGGTCACCGTCGACGATTTCGACACGATCATGGGGCTGAATGTGCGCGCCGCCTTCTTCATGGCGCAGGCGGTGACCTTGAAATTGATCGAAGCGAAGCTGCCCGGCTCGATCATCAACATTTCGTCGCAAATGGGTCATGTCGGCGCCGCGCGCCGCACGGTCTATTGCGCTTCCAAGCACGCCGTGGAGGGTTTCACCAAAGCCATGGCGATCGAGCTGGCGCCGCATAACATCCGGGTCAATTCGCTCGGCCCGACCTTTCTGGAAACGCCGATGACCAAGCCGTTCTTCGAGAACAAAGCGTTCCGCGACGAGGTCTTGTCGAAGATCAAGCTCGGGCGGCTCGGCCAGTTGGAGGAGCTGACTGGCGCCATCGTCTTCCTCGCCTCCGACGCATCGTCGCTGATGACCGGTTCGGCACTGATGCTCGACGGTGGCTGGACCGCGGAGTGATCGCGATGGATGACGCCGAATTGCGCCGCCACATCGTCGGCACTTGGAAGCTGGTCTCGGTGCACTATGAAGACCACGCCAGCAAGGAGCGCACGCCGGTCTATGGCGAGCATCCCAAGGGCATCCAGATCGCGACGCCGGAGGGCCGCTGGCTTGCTCTGATGAGCGCCGATGGCCGCACCATTCCGCAGACCGATGCGGACCGCGCGCAGGCGCTCAAGACCATGATCGCCTATACCGGCCGCTATCGTGTCGAACGCGGCCAGGTCATCACCAAGGTCGAAGCGGCCTGGAACGAAGCCTGGGTCGGCGGCGAGCAGGTGCGCAATATCCGCTTCGACGGCGACCGGCTCTACATCGAGAGCCCGCCGCTGCCACATCCGAATATCAACGACAAGACGGTGCGGGTGATCGTGGTGTGGGAGCGCGAGAAAAACCAGTGAAGAACGCCGTCTACCAGGAACTCTTGCGGCTGCGCCGCATTAGGACTGACCGTCATTGCGAGGGGAGACTGTCATGTATCTTTCCAATCAGAGCCTTCTTGTCATCATTATCGTCGGCATCGTCGCCGGATGGCTGGCCGGGCGCGTCATGGAGGGCGGCGGCTTCGGGCTGATCGGCGACCTGATCGTCGGACTGATCGGCGCGTTCATCGGCGACTGGCTGTTGCCGCAGCTCGGCATTCATCTGGGCACCGGCATTATCGCGCTGATCGTCAACGCCTTTATCGGCGCCGTCGTGCTGTTGTTCATTCTTCGCCTGGTGGGAGGCGGCCGCTGGGGCTACCGGCGCTGGGGCAGGCGCTGGTAGGGCGCACTCAAGCGCTGATCGGATAGACCGCTTTTTCGCCGGACAGCACGCGCGCCACGTCGGTTGCGCATTTGGTCTGCAATTCCTCGAGCGCCTCGACGGAATAGAACGCGGTATGCGGCGTGAGGATCACGTTGTCGCGGCCGAGAAGCGGCGAATCCTTGGGCAGCGGCTCGGTCGTCACCACGTCGAGCGCCGCGCCGCCGAGATGGCCGGAATCGAGCGCGGCGACAAGCGCGGTCTCATCGACCAGGGGGCCGCGCGCGGTGTTGATCAGATACGCGCCCTTTTTCATCATGGCGAAGGCCTTGGCATTCATCAGCCCGCGCGTTGCCGGTTGCAGCGGCGCGTGCACCGAGATGAAGTCGGAGCGGGCCAGCAGATCGTCGAAGCCGACACTTTGGACGCCACTCGAGGCGAGCGCATCCTCCCTCACGTAGGGATCGTAAGTGAGAACCGTCAAGCCGAACGCCTTGGCCTTGGGGGCGAGCGCGCGGGGAATGTTGCCGAAGCCGATAAGCCCGAGCACTTGGCCTTCGAGGCGGTGTAGCGGCACGATCGGCGGCACTTCCCAGCGGCCGGACTGCACCAGCTTGTTGGCAAACGGCACTTTGCGGGCGAGCGCCAGCAAAAGCGCCATCGCATGGTCGGAGACTTCGCGCAGGCAATAATCCGGCACGTAATTGACGGCGATGCCGAACTCTTTTGCCGCCGGCAGATCGATATTGTCGACGCCGAGGCCGAAACGGCCGATCGCCTTGCATTTCTTCAGCTCCGCCAACAGCGGGCGCGGCAGCTTGGCATAGGTGACGAGCACGGCATCGGCGTCGCGTGCTACGGCGAGAATATCGTCGGCGGCCGGGCTTTTTGCCATGCGGTATTCCGGATCGAGCCGCGCCAGGGCCGCCTTGGCGGGATCGAGCGACGGGAACGGGCTGTCGGTGATGGCGATCAGGGTGCTGGGCATGGACGCTTCTCTAGAATGTCATCGTCCGCGGAGGCGGACGATCCAGTAATCGCAAATGGGGAAGAACATTATCAAGTCCCGCGAATACCGGATGCTCCGCCTCCGCGGAGGGTGACATGGGTCATAATGCGAACACCTGCGGATTGACGCAGTTCGGCAATTTATGGCCGCCGAGGAATGCCAAGATATTATCGACCACGATATTGGCCATCGCCAAGCGCACCTCGGGCGTCGCGCTGCCGAGATGCGGGGTGAGCACGACATTCGACATTTTGGCGAGCGCCTTGTCGATTTTGGGCTCGTGTTCGAAGACGTCGAGGCCGGCGCCGGCGATCTGTTTTTTCTGCAACGCGCGTACCAAGGCGGCCTCGTCGATGATCGGACCGCGCGCGGTGTTGATGAGAAAGGCGCTCTTTTTCATCAGCCGGAGCTCACGCGGGCCGATCTGATGCCGCGTCTCCTTGGTCAGCGGCGAATGCAGCGAAACGAAATCGGATTGGCGTAGAAGCTCGTCGAGCGGCACATAAGTAAGGCCGGCCTCGCGCTCCTCGTGTTCCGGCTTTCTTCGCGGCGTCCAGTACAGAACGCGCATGGAGAAGCCGTGAGCGCGCTTGGCCACCGCCTTGCCGATCAGCCCGCCGCCGCCGATCAAGCCCAGCGTTTTGCCCCAGACGAACGAGCCCATCAGATGCGCCGACTGGCTGCCGGGAAATTTTCCGGCGCGCACCATGCGATCGCCTTCGATCATCCGCCGCGCTGCCGCAAGCATCAGGCCGAAAGTAAGATCGGCGGTCGCTTCGGTGGTGATCGGCGCCGTCACGGTGACGGGAATGCGCCGCGCCGTTGCCGTCTCGACGTCGATATTGGAGGGCGTGATCGATTGCGCAGCGATCATGCGCAGATTCGGATTCGCCATGATCACGTCGTGGTCGATCTTGTCGTGCAACAGGCAGAACAGGATGTCCGCCTTGCGCACGGCGCCGATCAAGGTCCGTTTGGGGATGATGCGGCTTGAATCGGCGAACAACGTCACCCGCGCCGTCGCACGCAGACGCTTGAGCGCCGCTTCGGCCACAGGCTGGGTCACGAAAACGCGCGGATGAGCGGAATTTTTGGCCATCAGGAAAGCCACCGCACCACGCCGGCGACGCCGTCGACCGCGACCTGGGCGCCATCGGGAATGCGCCGCGTTGCGTCGAGCACGCCGAGCACCATCGGGATGCCGCGCTCGCGCGCCAGCGAAGCGAGATGCGAGGTCGAGCCGCCAAGCTCGGCGACCACACCGCCGACCCGCGGCAGAATGTGGCTCAAGGCCGGCCCGGCGACGCGCGTGACCAGAATGTCCCCCGGGGCGACGCGGCTCAATTCGCATTCGCAATTGACCACCACGGCGCGGCCCGAGCCCCAGCCGATGCCGGCGGGATGGCCGTTGAGCCCGGGATGCTTGAGCCAGATCTCGTCGGGCACCTGCGCCGGTGCGACGTGCAGCGGCCGCGCCTGCAACAGCTTGAAGCCGGCTTCGTCCAGTGCCCATTCGATTTCGACCGCCATGCCGAGTACGTCCTCGCATTTGCGCATCAAGCGTCCCAGCGTGGTGGCTTGGCCGGCTTCGAGGCAGGGCGCGCGAACCAGCGCTTCCGGCACCTTTTGCGCCGATGTGCCGGCGCCATGAAGGCAGGCCTCGCGATGGTCCTTGCGGCCGGCTTCGTTCGAGCGAACGAACCCGTGGCGGGTGAGAACCACACGGTCGGGCACCACTTCGCCCTGCGCGATCGCCGAGCCCAGTCCCCATGTCGCGGAAATCAGCATCTGGCCGTCGGCGGTTTCGCTTAAGCCGCCGCCGGAGGCACGCGCGGCGACCAGCGGCTGTACCAGCACCGCCATCGCGGTGTCGGCGGGATTTTGGCCGTGCTGCGCCATGGATCGCCGCGCCGTCGTGGTCCACAACGCCGCCCAGCAGGCCCGCAAGCTCGTGAGGAATTCGGCGTCGTCGCGCACGCCAAGAAAGCTCTCGAACTGGCCGGCGAAATTCGATTCCGGGCGATCCTCGATCAGCGACGACGAACGCACCGCCGCCGGCTTGTCGGCGTCCCACCAAGCGGCGAGCACGTCGGCCAGCACGTCGGGCGCAAGATCGCTTTGATAGAGCTTGAGCCGGATCTCGACCGCGAGCCGCCGCTGCGTCGGTTGATCCGCCTCGGCATAGGCGCCGATCATCTCGCCGAGTCCGAGATGCTGCACCTGGCGATGATAGGCATCGGCGGCGATGCAGAAGCCGCCCGGCGTCGGCAGCCCCGCTTTGGTCAGCGCCGCAAGATTTGCCGCCTTCGGCCCGACGCGCTGGGGATCCATCGCGGCGGGAGAGGAGAGGGGGTGGATGAATCGTGTCATACTACGACCTGTTTCCCGGGCGCGGTGCAGCGCGAAGCGGTGCACCGCATCCGGGATCGTTCCGATCTCCGAGCCTGAAACGGTCCCGGTCCTGCAGCGCACACTACGCTGCGCTTCGTGCTGCGCTGCGCCCGGGACACGACAAGCCCGTCAGCGCACGTGATCGCCGTAGCCGGGCAGCGGATCGACGACGGTGATCTGTTTGACCGGGAAATTGGAGACGATTTCGATCCCGTCCTGTTTCACGATCAGCATTTCCTCGATACGGACGCCGTAATGGAAGCGCTTGCCGTGCTGCGTCTCGAGCGCGAACGTCATGCCTTCCTTGATCTCGATCGGGTGATCGAGCGACCAGATGCGCGAGATGACCGGCGGATCGTATTGCGCAAGGCCGAGGCCGTGGCCCCACAAATTGGCGGCAGCCTGATCCTCGTCCTCGTAACCCCAGGTCTCCATCGCCGACGGCCATTTGAGCGCGATGTCGCGGGTGGTGGCGCCGACTTTGACCGCGCCGATCGAGTCGTAAAGCCATTTCAGCGCGGTATTGTAGGTATCTTTCTGCTCCTGGCTCGGCTCCTTGCCGACGCAATAGGTGCGGTAATAGCAGGATTTGTAGCCGTTCCAGGTCAGCGCCGCCAAATCCATGAACACGATGTCGCCGGGCTGGATGATGCGGTCGGAGAAATTGCGCCAGTTCGGCCAGGTGTTCGGCCCGGACGAGACGATGACGTCCTCGACGTCCTCCATGCCGGGAATATTGTAGAGATATTGCATCAGATGCGCGGTCACTTGGTTCTCGGTGATGCCGGGACGCAGGAACTTCATGCATTCCCAATGCGTCGCGTCGCCGATGGCGCCGACGATGCGGAAACATTCCTGCTCGTCTTCGTTCTTGACGGCGCGCGCTTCCATCATCGCGCTCATGCCGTCGGTCCATTCGACGTTGTTCTCTTTAAAAATGTTGATCATGTTGATGTCGATGAAGTCGACGCCGAGCTTTTGCCCGGCGACGCCATGCTCGCGCATCGCTTCTTTCGCCGCCTTGACGAATTTGTTGACCTGCTGGGTCGAAGCCGGTCCGGCCGCGCCTTTGATCCAGGCGAACGAATGACGGACGTTTTCCTTCGGAATCCACGGCGAATGGCGCTCGATCTGGAAACCCAGGTCGCCTTGCTCGAACAGGATCGGCGCGCCGTCGCCGCACAGCATGGCGTAGCGCAGGCCCGGCTTGAGCCGGTTCCACCCCGGGGTCAGCGTGCCGGTGAGATAGCGGACGTTCTCGTCATACATGCACAGCATCGCGCCGAGGCCGTGCTTCTTCATCATCGCGCGGGCCCGCTCGGTCCGGTATTTGCGTAAGCGGTCCCAATTGACGCGCTGCTGCCAATCCATACCGGCAATGCCGAAATTCGCTCCCATCAGGCTCTCCCACTCCTCGGATTTCGTGACAGTAAACCCTGCCCACCTAGTGTCCGAAAAACGCAGGTCTTGCAAGCCGTTGACAACGCGGCCCGGCATTCGGGGTAACGACTTGATGTCGCGGCATTATTCTAGGGATTGGCCGGGCGGTGACGGGAGCATCGCGGCGTGCGGCCTGGTGTAGGAGCCGGCCCGTGCGCGGGCGGCCGAATTTCACGAGACCTGGCGCCCCGTGATGATTGTCACCGGATCGCCGTCACATCTCCATCCGTCGCAGGCGCAATTCGATGTGACGGATCTGGTGCTCAACCACCTCGACGAATTCAACGAATTCGTGGATCGCGTCGGCGAGCGCATTCAATTTCTCGCCGTTGTCGTTTTCCGTTCTGGCGCGCCGGGCGCACTCTTGGACCTTGGCTTTCGACGGCATGCATTATCCGCTTGGCGGCACATCCACGGAAATATGGATGGCCGCCATTGGAGCGCACAAAGATTGAAAATCTCGTGCTGCGCGGAACAGGATCGATAGGTATCTTTGCGGATCGGCGGCCCCTCCCAGCGTGGGGGGGCGGCGAACGTCACATCTTGAACTTCACCACCCTCTGCCGCTGCTCGCCCAAGCCGTCGATGCCGAGCGTGACCACGTCGCCCGCTTTCAAGAATTTCGGCTCCGGCTTCATGCCAAGGCCGACGCCGGGCGGCGTGCCGGTGATGATGACATCGCCGGGCTCCATGACGAAATATTGCGAGCAGGCCCAGACGATGTGCCGGCAATCGAAGATCATGGTCTTGGTATTGCCGCGCTGGCGTTTTTCGCCGTTGACGTCGAGCCACATTTCGAGATTTTGCGGGTCCTTGAGCTCGTCTTTGGTGACGAGCCACGGCCCGAGCGGGCCGAAGGTCTCGCAGCCCTTGCCCTTGGTCCACTGTCCGGCACGCTCGATCTGGAACACGCGCTCGGAAACGTCGTTGGCGAGGCAATAGCCGGCGACAACGTCGAGCGCGTTGTTCTTGGAGAGATAGCGCGCACGCTCCCCGATGACGATACCGAGCTCGACCTCCCAGTCGAGCTTGGTGGAATCCTTCGGGATCATGGTGTCGTCGTTCGGGCCGCAAATGCAGGACGGTGCCTTGTTGAAGATGATCGGCTCCTTCGGAATCTGCATGCCGGCCTCGGCCGCATGATCGGAATAATTGAGCCCGATGGCGATGAAATTGCCGACGCCGCCGACGCAAGGTCCGATCCGCGGCTTGCCCTTCACCAGCGGCAGCTTTTCCGGCTTGAGCTTGCGCAGCTTGTTCAACCCCTTTGAGGACAGCACGTCGCCGGCGATATCCGGGACGATCTTGGACAGATCGCGGAGCTTGCCCTCTTTATCGATCATGCCGGGCTTTTCGCGGCCCGGTGCGCCGTAACGAACAAGTTTCATGTCTCAACTCCTTGGGAACGGTTTTGCTAAATCGCTTTAGAATGCGCCGGGAAACACGCCGCCATCGATGAGCAAATTCTGACCGGTGATATAGCCGGCTTGCGCCGAGCAGAGAAAGGCGCAGGCGGCGCCGAGTTCATCCGGCTGGCCGAAGCGCTTTGCCGGCACCGAGGCCATGCGCTCGGCGCTGGCGGCTTCGACGCTGATGTTCTTTTTCTTCGCCGTCATTTCCATGTTGGAGCGCAAACGATCGGTCTCGAACGTGCCGGGCAGTACGAAATTGATGGTGACGTTGGAGGCGGCAACGGAACGCGCGACACCGGCGAGGAACGCGGTCAGGCCGGCGCGCGCGCCGGAGGACAGGTCAAGGCCGACCAGCGGCATTTTGACCGAGCCTGATGTGATGTTGACGATGCGCCCGAATTTTCTGGCCACCATCGGATCGATCGCTTTCTGAATAAGCTCGATTGCCACGATCATGTTGCCGGTAACGCCGTCGAGCATCTTCGGCCGGTCGAGCTCGCGGAAGTCGCGAAACGGCGGCCCGGCATTGTTGTTGACCAGAATGTCGGGCTCGGGACAGGCGGCGAACAGGGCCTTCTGGCCGTCGGGCGAGGCGACGTCGGCGGCAACCGGGGTCACCTTGGCAGCGGTCTTTTTGAGCGCGGCGGCCGCCGCGGCAAGCTGCGTCTCATTGCGGCCGTTGATCACCACCTCGCAACCGGCCTCGGCCAGCGCCTTGGCGCAGGCGAAACCGAGCCCGCGGCTCGAGGCGCAGACGATCGCCTTGCGGCCGGCAATTCCAAGGTCCATCCCTAGGCGCTCCCTGTCGCGGCTTTTATCGCGCGCCAGTTCTCGTAACTGGACGTGCTTGAGTCAACGGTTGAATCCGCTATCGGTCACTTGGGACATGCCTTTTCTTCCGGACGCATCGCCTGCCGAACTCGCAATTATCGTCGCCTTGGCGGCCTTCTCGGCTGTCACCGGCGGGGTGGCCGGCTATGGCACCGGCGCGCTGATGCCGCTCATTTTGGTGCCGATGGTCGGCGCCGCGCCGGTGGTGCCGATCATCGCCATTTCGGCGATGTTCACCAACAGCGCGCGGGTGCTGGCGTTCCGCCGCCTGCTCGATCTGCGGCGCGCTGTGATCGCCGCCATCTGCGCGCTGCCGACCTGCGTGCTCGGCGCCTGGCTCTATACGCTGCTCTCCGGGCGCGGCGCCGCCTTGGTGATCGGCACCAGCCTGATCGCGACGGTGCCGCTGCGTCGGCTCCTCAAACGGCGCGGACACCGGCTCGGCGAAAAGGGTTTTGCGGTCGCGTCAGCCGGTTGGGGCGTCGTGGTTGGCGGCAGCACTGGAGCCGGCGTGATCCTGCTGTCGCTACTGATGGCGAGTGGATTGGAAGGTGCCGCCGTGATTGCCACCGATGCGGCCATTTCGATCGCCATGGGCGTCATCAAGATTTCGGTATTCGGCGCTGCCGGCGTGCTCACGCCGAAAGTGCTGGTGATCGCGCTGTTGATCAGTGCTGTCGCCTTTCCCTGCACGTTTCTGGCCAAGCTCATCGTCGAGCGCATGCCGATCCACGTCCATACCGCCCTGCTCGATGCCGTGGTGATCGTCGGCGGCGCGGTCATGATTTCGAGCACGCTGCGGCCGTGATGCGCCGAGCCGTTCCGCGTTATGGCCGCGGGCGGCACTTTGGCGCATTTCACGTGCGGGACGGCTACAAGACGTTCAACGCTGCTGGCGCTGCGATA
The DNA here is from genome assembly GCA_035515455.1 of Xanthobacteraceae bacterium. Taxonomy (GTDB): domain Bacteria; phylum Pseudomonadota; class Alphaproteobacteria; order Rhizobiales; family Xanthobacteraceae; genus BOG-931. Next base: position 64,034 of record DATJBH010000179.1, on the reverse strand, counting down.
TGCCGCGCCGATTATTCCTCGTCGTCCTCTTCCTCTTCTTCTGCGTCTTCCTCGTCTTCTTCTCCGTCCTCCTTATCCCCTTCTTCTTCCTCCGCCTCGTCTTCGTCGTCGCTGAGCTCGATGGCTGTGAGCGCGACCGCCGGGATCGCTTGCCGAAACAATTCGCCGTCGTCGCCGACCCACAAGCAGTCGATATCCTCCTCGTCGACCGATACCACCGTCATGGAATGACCGCCGGATTTGAGCGTGACGACGTCGCCGGGTGCGAATGCCATGATCGCCTCCTCTGTTCGATGATTGGGCGAGTAAAGGGTAGAGTGCGCTTGTGACGATTGTTCGTCACGCGACTGTCGCCGGCCGCAAATTCGCAAATCTCCGATTTCGTTCGTGAGACTGCCGGCGGAACTTATGGCCACTTCACAACTGGCGGCATGGAGGACAAGATCGATTCGACATTGCCGCCGGTGCGCAAGCCAAAAATCGTGCCGCGATCGTAGAGCAGGTTGAACTCGACATAACGGCCGCGGCGAATGAGCTGCTCCTCGCGTTCGGCCTCGGTCCAAGCCTTGGCAAAGTTCCGCCGCACCAATTCGGGATAGATTTTCAAGAAGGCGCGGCCAACGTCCTGCGTGAAGGCAAAGTCGGCCTCGAAATCGCCGCTGTCGAGCCAATCGTAGAAAATGCCGCCGATGCCGCGCATCTCGCCGCGATGCTTGAGATGGAAATATTCGTCGCACCACGTCTTGAATTTGTCATAGGGCGCGACGCGGCTATGGGCGTCGCACGCGGCCCTCATTGCGGCGTGAAACGCGATGGCGTCGGGATCGTCCTGGCGACGCCGCGGCTCCAGCACCGGCGTCAAATCAGCGCCGCCGCCGAACCAGGATTTGGTGGTGACGACATAGCGGGTATTCATGTGGACGGCCGGTACATGCGGATTGTGCATATGCGCGATGAGTGAAATGCCGGTAGCGTAGAATCTCGGATCGTCGGCGGCGCCGGGAATGTCCTTGCGGAACTCGGGGGCGAATTCGCCGAAAACGGCCGAGACGTGGACGCCGACTTTCTCGAAGACGCGGCCTTTCATCATCGCCATGACACCGCCGCCGCCCGGAGCGCCGGTGTGATCGGTGCGGTTCCATGGCGTGCGCGCAAATCGCCCGGCAGGGCGGTCCGACATGGGCGAGCCGGCGGGCAGGGCGTCTTCCAGCCTTTCGAATTCTATGATGATGCTATCGCGCAAGCTCGAGAACCAAGCCGCTGCGCGTTCTTTACAATGTTCAATATCCATGGCGGCTCAAAAATTCGGCTCTTCCGCTGCGTCTGCGTGAGAATGTCATATTAGCGCGCGAAAATGTTGATTCATCGCAACGACAGCCGAGATGCCATGTCGCACCGAATTTTTCGCAGTCCCCTGTCCCGGCGGCGCCTGATCGGCGGCGCGGCCCGCGCCAGTCTTGCTCTGATTGCGGCGCCAACGGTGATCCGCGCCGCGCGGGCGGAAAGCTGGCGCGGCGGCAACCCGTTCCGTCTCGGCGTCGCGTCCGGAACGCCGCGTGCGGACGGTTTTGTCCTGTGGACGCGGCTCGCCCCTGAGCCGCTGTCGGACGACCCGGAAACGCCCGGCGGCATGAGCGGTGGCGACGCGGCGCTGCGTTATGAAATCGCCACCGACGACGCCATGGCCAAAGTGGTCCGTCGCGGGGAGACGACTGCCGAGCGCACATTCGCCTATTCCGTGCATCTCGACGTGGCTGGCCTCGAGCCGGGCCGGCCATACTGGTACCGTTTCTCGAGTGGCGATGCGCAGAGCCCGATCGGTCGCGCGAGCACGCTGCCGGCGGCGGGCACGGCGCTCGACAAACTGCGCTACGGCTATGTCTCCTGCTCCAACTACGAGCACGGCTATTTTTCCGGCTACCGGCATCTCACCGACGAGAACCCGGAATTCGTGCTGTTCCTGGGCGACTACATCTACGAGACCATCGAGGAAAATCGCCCGATCGTGCGCCGCCATTCGGATGGTATCGAAGCTTCCACGCTGCCCACCTATCGCAACCGCTATGCGCAGTACCGGCTCGATTCCGACCTGGCGCGGCTGCATGCCCAGGTGCCGGCGATCGTCACCTGGGACGATCACGAGGTGCAGAACGACTACGCCGACAAATGGTCGGAATATTTCGACGACCCGGCGCAATTCCTGCTGCGGCGGGCCGCGGCCTATCAGGCATTCTATGAGCACATGCCGGTGCGGCCGATCGTCTCGCATCCCGAAGGGCCGCGGATGCGGGTCTACGATCGTTTTGTGTTTGGCGATCTCGTGGAGATTTCGCTGCTCGACGGCCGGCAATATCGCTCGCGCGAGGCATGTTATGGCCCGCCGAACAAGGGCGGCGGGCATCTCGAAACCAGCGGCAAATGCCCGGAGCGGCTCGAACCCGGCCGCACCATGATCGGTTTCGATCAGGAGGCGTGGCTTTATTCGGCGCTCGCCCATTCCAAGGCGCAATGGAATTTGATCGCCCAGGACGTGCTGATGGCGCAATTGCGGGAAAAGCAGGATGGCGTCGACGCGTTCTGGACCGACGATTGGGACGGCTATCCGGCCAATCGGGCGCGGCTGTTGCGGCACATCCATGACAGCAAGGTCGCCAACCCAGTGGTCGCCTCGGGCGACATCCATTCGTTCTTCGCTAACGACCTCAAGCTCGATTTCGATGATGCGAAGTCGCCGATCGTGGCGACCGAATTCGTCGGCACCTCAATCTCATCCTACGGGCCGCCCTACGATCCGATCGCGCACGCCTTGCCCGACAATCCGCATATCCATTTCTTTGAGAGCAGGCGGCGCGGCTATGTCATGGTCGACCTGCAGCGGGACAAGATGGAAGTGCGCATGCGGGCGGTCTCCGACGCGCACGATCCGCAGGCCACTATCGAGACATTGAAGAGTTACGTGGTCGAGAGCGGCCGCCCTGGTGTGGTGGAGGCCTAAGGCATCCTGCCGATCTGCCGCAGCGCCTCGCCGGTGGCCATGGCTGCGGCGATCGCGACGTTCAGCGAGCGCAGGTGCGGACGCGTCGGGATCAACAGCCGGGCGTCGGCCGAGGCATGCACCTCTTGCGGCACTCCCGCCGATTCGCGGCCTAACAATAGGATGTCCTCCGGCGCAAAGCGGTAATCGAGGTAGGACGCCGTCGCCGCGGTCGTGAACAAGACGACGCGATTGCCTTCCCGGCGGCGCCATGCGTCAAAATCCCGCCATGAGCGGTGCCGCGTGAGCGCGACGGCGTCGAGATAATCCATGCCGGCCCGGCGGAAGGCGCGGTCCGATGCCGGAAAGCCGGCCGGTTCGATCAAATGGGCTTCGACCCCGAGACAGGCGCACAGCCGCAAGACCGTTCCGGTGTTCTGCGGGATATCCGGCTCGTACAACGCGATTCGTAGCGGCATGTCATGGCGCCCGGCGAACTGCGGCCGCGGTCCGTAGGATTACGGATCGGGCGGCGAATAGGGCCGATAAGATGCACTGTGGGTGTCGTTACGGCCACACTTGCACTATGGCGGCAAGGGTGCCAATAAACCGCCGCCGGAATGCGTCGCTTCGGACCTTCCCAAGGCCGGAGGCGACCGGTCCTTCCGCCGCCGCACGGGGCCTACCGGGGGCGGTTTGCAGCGCGGACGGGGCAGCCGGCCAGACGTAAGAGGGTCGAGGCGGTGACAGCAATCGCAACGGCGAGACGAATACGCCGGGATTTCCATGCCACTTCGACTGCAGCCGGCACCGTGGCGTATCGGCCCAACATCGCGCAATCAAGCAGATAAGGTTCGACTATGAGCGGACATTCGACCTACCAGCCGCAGAGCCCCTTCATGCAATGGTTGGAACGGCGGCTGCCGATCGCGAGCCTTGTCTATTCCTCGTTCGTCACCTATCCGACGCCACGCAACCTGAACTATTGGTGGACCTTCGGCGGCATTCTCACCTTCATGCTGGGCGTGCAAATCATCACCGGCATCGTGCTGGCGATGCATTACACGCCCCACGTCGATTACGCCTTCAATTCGGTCGAAGGCATCATGCGCGACGTGAATTATGGCTGGCTGTTGCGGTACATCCACGCCAACGGGGCCTCGTTTTTCTTCTTCGCCGTCTATGTCCACATCGCTCGCGGCATGTATTACGGATCCTACAAGGAGCCGCGCGAGGTCTTGTGGATCCTCGGCGTCATCCTGTTCCTGCTCATGGTGGCGACCGGCTTCATGGGCTACGTGCTGCCGTGGGGCCAAATGAGCTTCTGGGCGGCGACCGTCATCACCAACCTGTTCTCGGCTATTCCGGGCGTCGGCCACGCCATCGTCACTTGGCTGTGGGGCGGCTTCGCGGTCGGCAATCCGACGCTCAATCGCTTCTATTCGCTGCACTACCTGTTGCCGTTCGTGATCGCCGGCGTGGTGGTGCTGCACATCTGGGCTCTGCATATGGTCGGGCAGAACAATCCGACCGGCGTCGAGCCGGCGAGCGAGAAGGACACCGTCGCTTTCACGCCTTATGCCACGGTGAAAGACGCCTTCTTCATCGGCCTGTTCTGCATCGTGTTTGCGTATTTCATCTTTTACATCCCGAACTATCTCGGTCATTCCGACAATTACATCCCGGCTAATCCAAGCCAGACACCCACCCACATCGTTCCGGAATGGTATTATCTGCCGTTCTACGCCATCCTGCGCGCGATCCCGAGCAAACTTCTCGGCGTTACCGCGCTTGCCACGTCGATCCTGATCCTCGCCTTCATGCCGTGGCTCGACACGTCGCGTGTGCGCTCGGCGAATTACCGGCCGCTGTACCGGCAGTTCCTGTTCATCTTCTTCGCTTCCGTCATCGGGCTCGGCTATCTGGGCTCGCAGGAGCCGGTCGGCGGTTATGTGATAGCGGCGCGAATTCTCACTGCGTATTATTTTGCTTTCTTCTTCATCATATTGCCGCTGTTGGGCCTGTTCGAAACGACCAAACCGCTGCCGAATTCGATTTCGGAATCGGTGCTACGCGAAGGCCTGCCGGCCGGTGCGTCGGCCCCGCCGCCGCCCGGCGCGCGCGCTTAAGGAGGCCGAGCAATGAAATCTCATCACAGCATCGTCCTGGCCTTCGCGTTGGCGGTTTCGCTCGGCGGGTTCGCCACTGTGGCATCGGCGCAGGAGGCGGATGCGCCACCGCGCCTGCATTGGTCGTTCTCCGGTCCGTTCGGCACCTACGATCCAGAGCAACTGCAGCGCGGGTTCAAGATCTACCGCGAGGTCTGCTCGAACTGTCACAGCCTGAAACTCCTGTCGTTCCGCAATCTGGCCGATCCCGACGGTCCGGCCTTCACCGAGGCGCAGGCCGCGGCGATTGCCGCCACGTTTCAGGTCACCGACGGACCGAACGATCAGGGGCAGATGTTTCAGCGGCCAGGCAAGATTTCCGATGCCTTTCCGCCGCCGTTCCCCAACGATCAGGCCGCCCGCGCCGCGCTCGGCGGCAAGCTGCCGCCGGACATGTCCGATCTCGCCAAGGCCCGCAGCTACGAGTGGGGCTTCCCCTGGTTCGTCCTCGATGCTTTCACGATGTACCAGGAGGACGGGCCGGACTACATCCATGCCATTCTGAACGGCTACACCGATCCACCGCCCGGCTTCGTGCTGCCGCCCGGCGGGCAATACAATAAATACTTCCCGGGGCACGCCATCGGCATGCCGAAGCCGCTCAGCGACGGCCAAGTCGAATATACCGACGGGACGCCGACGACGGTCGATCAATATGGCCGCGACGTCGCCGCCTTTCTGATGTGGGCGGCCGAACCAAATCTCGATGCCCGCAAGCGGCTCGGCTTCCAGGTGATGATCTTCCTGATCGTGTTCACCGGGCTTCTGTACTTCAGCAAGAAGAAGATCTGGTACGCCGTGCTGCATGATCCGGAGCTGGAGAAGCCGCGCGCGCCGAGCGAATATAAGAGCTGAACGTCGCGGACGGCCGCGGAATCCCGATCATGGCCAGCGCTGCACTCGAGAACGACCTCAAGGCCGCGATCCGCACTATCCCGGATTATCCCAAGCCGGGAATCATGTTCCGCGACATCACGACTCTGCTTGGCAATGCGCGGGCATTCCGCCGCGCCGTGGACGAGCTGGTGCAGCCCTGGGCGGGCGGCAAGATCGACAAGGTTGCCGGCATCGAAGCGCGCGGATTTATCCTCGGCGGCGCCGTCGCGCATCAAGTCTCATGCGGATTCGTGCCGATCCGCAAGAAGGGCAAACTGCCGTTCAAGCGCGTGAGCATCGGCTACTCGCTCGAATACGGCATCGACGAGATGGAGATGCACGAGGATGCGCTGGTGAAGGGCGAACGCGTCATCTTGGTCGACGATCTCATCGCCACTGGGGGTACCGCGGAGGCGGCGGTGAAGCTGTTGCAGCAGGTCGGCGCCGAGGTCGCCGCCGCCTGCTTTATCATTGATCTGCCGGAACTCGGCGGCGCCGATAAAATCCGTAAGCTCGGCGTGTCGGTGCACACGCTCGTCAGCTTCGAGGGGCATTAACTCCTATTGGTCCGGTTTCGCTAGCGGGCCCGGCGCAGCGGCTCTTTTATGCCGCGCAGCGAGGATTCGAGCTCGCCGATCAGCAGCCGCAGCTCGAGATCGCGAAATTGCGCGAAAATGCCGGCGATCCAGCTGTGCACTTCCGTCGGGCCGCCGGGCTGGCGCGCCATGTAGCCCGAGAACGAGAAGCCCGGCCGGTCGATGACGCCGCGGACGATCGGCGACAGGCGCGGGATGCGGATGACGCCGTAGTCGGGACGGGAAGGGGGAAAATCCTGCGGCACGAACATGAACGAGGCGGCTTCGTTGTGCACCGGCACGAACGTGGTTCGCGGCAGGCGGCGCCGCAATTCGGCATAGGTTTTCGCAGTGGCTGGCGCCGAATCGGTCACGAACAGCACCACCGGATCTATGCCGCGCCGCCGCGCCTCCTGCTCGAAGCCGATCTCGGCCATGACCGAGAAGAATTGCTCGAACATCGCGTAGCCCAGATCGATCACCGTGGTCCGCCATTGATCGGTGACCAGCCTGTCGAACAGCGCCATCTGGCCGGGCGTATCGGCAATGTCGACGGTCCAGACCAGGTTGGGAAAGTAGGGCGCCAGCGCCGGCTCACGGGGGTCCAGGTCGTAGCCGACCAGCGAAGCTCGCCCATTTAAGCGGAAGAACTCGATCAACAGCCGGGAAATCAGCGTCTTGCCCACGCGCGGGTGTTGCGAGGCAACGATGTAAAGCGGCGTGTGCTGCGGCATTCCCGCGACGGGTCCAATCCAACTGGATCGAGACTATGACGAAATCACAACAGGGCCTAGTGCGGCGCCGAGAACCGCGTGGAAAACCGGCCGCAGGCGGGGATCGACCGCCCTTAGGACCGATTGCCGCCCTGAGCGCGGGTCGCCGAAACCGTGCTGCCGGAGGTGTCGAACAGGTCCAGCAGCTTCACCCGGTCGTACTCGCCCCAGACATTGCCAAGCCAATGCCGCACATAGCCGCGCAGCACGAACGAGTAATTGGCGGTGTCGCCCTTCGGGTTCTTATTGGCGACGAAGGTGAGGAACGGGACCGAAGCCAGCTCGACCTGCTCATAGGCCATCTCGTTGAGCTTCGGAATATTGATGGTCACCGCGTCCTTCAGCTTCTTGAAGTAGGAGGCATGCGTGGCCTGATCCCATTCGAAGAAGTTGGTGTTGTTGATGAAGTTCTTGACCAGGAAATATTTGGCGTCGGCGGTGAAGGGGGCGGTTTCCTCGATCTCGTTCAACGAGGCGATCGACGACCCGAGGATATGGAAGACGATGAAAGTGATCTGGCCCTTCTTCACCGCATCGAGGAAGCCGATATCGCGCAGGGCGCGCAGCGTCGGCGACAGCAGGCCGGCGCGCACATCAACCACGGTCACGGTGGCCTCAGTGGTCGACAGCGTATCGATGATCCGCATCTGGTCGGCCACTTGGGTGGCATCGACGATGTCGCTCACTTCCGGATGGAAGCGTTTGAGCGTGCCCTTAGGCGCTTCGGAATCGAACGCACGGGTCGGGATGTGGTGTGCGGTAAAATAGTCGAGCAGCGTCCGGGCGACCGTGGTCTTGCCTACGCCGCCCTTGTCGGCACCGACCAAAATCAGAGCTGGTTTAGCCATGACGAACCCTCACTGACGCGCCCTGAGTCGCGTCCTCCATCCTCGACTTTCGCTTCTACACAGCCGCGCGGCGGTTTGGAAGTGTTATCCTCTCGCCGGGCCCCAAGGATGCGGTTTTGCGCTTATTTGTAATTTGTTAAGGTTAATGCGCGGCGCCGGCTAGTTGCTGCGGTGCGATCCCCAGGGGCCCGGCGCCGAGTCGGCGGAGGGTGCCGAGCCCGGTTGCGGCGGCGCTCCTGTCGGAGCGTCCGACCACGGTCCGGGGCTGCCGGAAGCCTCGTCGGGCGTATTTTCGGGGGCCCAAGGGCCTTGCGGCGTACCGGATGGCTCGGCTGACGGCGCGGCGAGGACGGATCGATCCTCGGACGCCGCCGTTGGCGGCAATGCCAGCGGCCCCGGATCGTGGCCGCCGGCGAATTTGACCAGCGCTGCGACGCGGTTTTCCACGGTTGGATGGGTGTCAAACAGCTCGCCGAAGCCTTCGCGCGGGTTGTCGATGCACATTTCCATCACGGCCGAGGTCGCGCGCTTGAGTTCGCCGCGGCCTTCGATCTTGCGCAGCGCCGAGATCATGGCATCCGGATTATGCGTCAGCTCGACCGAGCCGGCATCGGCCAGGTACTCCCGCGAGCGCGACAGCGCGAGCCGAATGACGAAGGATAGCGCATAGGCGACCACCAGGAGGCCGACGGCGATGAGGATCGCCAATCCCGCGCCATTGCCGCCACGACGCTCCGAACGCGAGCCGCCGAAACTGAAGCCGTTGTAAAACCACAGCCGAAACACCAGCTCGGCGACGAAAGACACCACACCCGCAATAATGACGGCGATGACCATCATGCGGACGTCGCCATTGCGGATATGAGTAAGCTCGTGGCCGAGCACGGCCTCGATCTCGGCATCGTCGAGCGTGTTGAGAAGTCCCGTCGTCACGGTGACGGAATATTGCTTGGGGCTCATGCCGGTGGCGAAGGCATTGAGCGCGTCCGAATCCATGATCTTCAATTTCGGCGTCGGAATCCCGCGCGAAATGCAGAGATTCTCCAGAATATTATAGAGCCGCGGCTCGTCGCGACGCCCCACTTCGCGGCCGCCGGTCAGGGCATCGATCATGTCCTGATGAAAGTAATAGGCAATGACGATCCACGCTGCCGCGCCCACCGTCGCAAACGGCGCCGCCTTGAGGAAATCGGTCCAGGCGAGTTGCAAAAGCGTGTCGATGTCGGCGTTGACCGACAGCCCCTCGGCCACCAGCGCGCCGGCATAGACCAGCACATAGACGAGAAAGAACAGTCCGGCGAGCAGGAGGATCGAACGCCGGCGGTTCGACTGGATATGACTGTAGAGACCGTAGGCGGCCATGGCTCAGACCGTGCGCGCCTGGTGGTTAGAACTTGACCGCGGGTGCCGCGGTTTCGGCCTGGCGGTCGGCGCCGAGATCGAAATAATCCTTCTGCGCAAAGCCGAACGAGGCGGCGAACAAAGCAGCCGGAAAGCGCTGAATGGCGGCGTTGTATTCCTGCACCGCATTGTTGAAAAAGCGCCGCGACGCGGCGATCTTGCTTTCGAGGTCTGTCAGCTCCGCCTGCAATTGCTGGAAATTCTCATTCGCCTTGAGGTTCGGATAGGCTTCGGACAGCGCGAAAATCTGGCGCAGCGCGCCGGAGAGCATGTTTTCAGCCGCGGCCTGCTGCGCCGGGCCCTGAGCTGACACCGCCGCATTGCGCGCCTTGACGACTTCGTCGAGCGTGCCGCGCTCATGGGCGGCGTAGCCCTTGACCGTCTCGACCAGGTTGGGGATGAGGTCGTGCCGCTGCCGCAACTGCACGTCGATGTCGGCGAAGGCTTCGTTGACCCGCTGCCGCATCGAGACCAGCCCATTGTAGACGCTGATCGCCCACAAGACGACGACGACAATCACGGCAAGCACGATGATGGCCGAGGTGGACATTAGGGGCTCCTGCGAACGGATAGGACATAGGCGGTTGCGATGCGGCCGGTGTAAGGCCGGCGCCCGATAAATAGTCATAATCTATGACGGTTGCGAGCGCCCTTAAGTTCAAAATATGGCGCTCTGCAAGGCCTCCGATGGCCGCCCGTCGCGCCATTAAGGTTAGCCCCCGATCGGCGTCGCCTTCGCTGGCGCGTGTCGGTTAAGCATTCACTTCAGACAGGTGAATGCAGATGTCCGAACATGTCGTCGATACCGGACTGCCAAATCACAGGAACGGCGATGCGGTATCGCCGGTCCCTCGCAGCGTCGATCAGCCCCGCCGCCGCGCCACCGATAGAATCGGCCCGGACGCCGCGGCACTGACGCGATTTGAGCAGGAACAGCTGGCCCGCGAATTCGCCGATATCGAGCGCGCCAGCGCCGCGCTCCGTCTGGGCGAACCGGGCTTGCAGTCCTGGACCAAGCCGGCGGCGCTCAAAAAGCCGCGGCCGCTATGGCTTCTCATCGGCATTTTGTGGTTGTCGACCGCGCTCGTTGCCGCCGGCGCCATTGCCGCGATCGCCACGCTTGCCGGCTGACGTCGCCTGCGATCAATAGGCGTTCCAATAGGCCTCGCGCGACAACAGCGTGCGAGCGATGATTTTCAGGTCGAGCCAAAGCGACCAATTGTCGATGTAGAACAGGTCGTACTCGACGCGCTTGCGGATTTTCTCGTCGCTGTCGATCTCGCCGCGATAACCGTTGATCTGCGCCCAGCCGGTGATCCCTGGCTTGACGTTGTGGCGGCGGGCATAGAGCGAAATGCGACGCTCGTAGTCATGATCGTGCGACAGCGCGTGCGGCCGCGGGCCGACGAGCGACATGTCGCCTGCGAGCACGTTGAACAGCTGCGGAATCTCGTCAATGTTTCAGCGTCGCAGCCAGCGTCCGATTCGGGTCAGGCGCGGATCGTCGCGCGTGGTCTGGTGCACAACGGCGCCGTCCTCGAAGGCGCGCATGGTGCGAAATTTGATGATGCGGAACGGCTGCTGGTTGAAGCCGTAGCGGCGCTGCACGAAGAAGATCGGGCCTGGGCTGTCGAGCTTGATCAGTATCGCGACGATGACGAGCAGCGGCGTCAACGCGATCAGCGCCAGCGAAGCCAAGACGAGATCGAAGACGCGTTTCTGCACTACCTCGGCGCGCGACAGCGGCAAGCGGGTCAGTTGCAGGCTCGCCAGCGGCCCGACTTTGGCAAGTTCGACCTCATCGAATTTGTGCAGAACCTGCTCGGGGCCGAGATGGATCTCGACCGGCAGCGCCAGAAAGGTCTTGGCGCAGCGGTCGATGGCCTCCGTCGCCGACCACGGCAGCAAAAGATAAATCGCGTCGGGCTCCAGGCTGCGTACGCTGGCGACCGCCTCGGCGAGGTCGCGGTCGAGCGCGTCGCGCCGGGTCTCGGCCGAAGCGGTGGCCGGCACCGGGGTGAGAAAACGGCAGCCGACGATGGCAAGTCCCAGCGTCCACGGCTCGTAATGCTGGACGAAGGCCCCGATATGCGCACCGGTGCCGATCAGGCAGATGCGCTGCGCCGAAACGAGCCCTGCGGCGCGCGCCAGCGCGGTAATGCGTACGATGGCAAAGCGCGAGACGACGAGAGCAGTCAGTGTCGCGAAGTAGAACAGCACAATCCACCCGCGCGAGTAATGGATGGTGACCTGCGCCAGGAAGCCGAGCATGAGCAGGCAGATCAGCGTGACATTCCACAATTGGATGGTGCGGCGGGCATGCGGCTTGAATGCGAAGAAGTTCGGCATCCGGTATTCACCGCGAAACACATTCGAGATGGTGAATATGCTCGCGGCCAACAGCCCGACTTGGACGCAGCGTGAGATTTCATCGATATCGCCGTAGGCGATGCGGTAATAGATAATCCCGGTAATGGCAGAGGTCGCCACGATGAGCGCGACATCGATGGTGAAGATGCCGATGGAAAAGGTGCCCCGCGACAGCGACGCCCAGGCGCGCAGAATCCGGCTCGTTTCGGGCGGGGACGCCAGGGTGTAGCTGGGTTGAACGTTCATCAGCGCGCCGCTTCGCTGTTGTGTTTTTGGACGAACGCACCCCGCCGCCGCCCCGGAATGGGACAGCGCGGACGCTTGTGCCGATGTCTCGCCAGAACCGTGCCAGCGGCGCTGCCATGCGGGGATCGTGCGGACGCGCGCGTTCCCTAACGTGTTAAGATTAATCGGCCGGCAGGCGCCGGCTCAAAACGGACGTGAGCTTAAACGGGCTTGGGGAGGACCATGCAGGGCAAGATCGCACTCGAAGAACATTTCGCCATTCCGGAAACGGCCGAAGATTCGATGGGCTATTTTCCGCAAGCCGTGGAGAGCGAGGTGAGGGCGCGCAATGCGGACATCCACGGCCGGCGGCTTGCCCTGATGGACGAGCACGGCATCGAGATGATGATCCTCTCGCTCAATGCGCCGGCGGTGCAGGCGATCCCCGACACGACGCGCGCCGCCGCCGTCGCGCGCAAGGCCAACGACTTTCTCGCCGAACAGGTGCAGAAGCGTCCAGACCGATTTCAGGGCTTTGCCGCGCTCGCCATGCAGGATCCCGATATCGCCGCGCGCGAATTGGAGCGCTGCGTCAAGGACCTCGGCTTCCGCGGCGCGCTGGTCAACGGCTTTTCGCAGACCGGTAACGCTGACACCGTGCTCTATTACGACCTGCCGCAATACCGGCCGTTCTGGGCGACGGTGGAACGGCTCGACGTGCCGTTCTATCTGCACCCGCGCAATCCGGTGCCGCGCGACGCGCGCATTTACGACGGCCACCCTTGGCTATTGGGGCCGATCTGGGCGTTCGGCCAGGAGACCGCGGTGCATGCGCTCCGCCTGATGGCGTCGGGGCTGTTCGACGCCCATCCGCGGCTCAATATCATTCTCGGTCATATGGGCGAGAACCTCCCTTATGGCATCTGGCGCGTCGACAATTCCAATGCCTGGATTCCGAACCGCAACAAGTGGCCGGCGAAGAAGCGGCTGGGCGAATATTTCTCGTCCAACTTTTTCCTCACCACCTCGGGCAATTTCCGCACCCAAGCGCTGATGAACGCGATGTTGGAGATCGGCGCCGACCGCATCATGTTCTCGACCGACTGGCCATTCGAGAACATCGATCACGCCGCCAACTGGTTCGACGTCTGCCCGATCAGCGAGAACGACCGTTTCAAGATCGGGCGCGGCAACGCACGGCGCTTGTTCAAGCTGGGAAATGAATGATCGCGCCATCAAGCGTGAGCACTTAACCGGTTCGGTAACTGGGTAGTGCGGGCACAAAGGCACTATCCCCGGCGCAAATCCATTCATGGCCATGTTCGTCAAAAAAAGGCCATTACAGGTGAGAACAATTTAGGGTAGAGTTGATGACCTGAGACAAGCCCGTAATCGGTGGAGGGACCGATGAAGGCGCATATCGTCGGTGGCGGATTTGGCGGACTGGCGGCGGCCGCGCTCCTCATTCGCAACGCGGGGGTCTCCGGTCAGGACATCACGATTTACGAAGCCGATGAGCGGATGGGCGGCTCGTTCTCGCTCGGCGGAAACACGCAGAGCGGCTACATCTTGCCATGCGGGGCAGTCTTCGATTCGGAATTCCGCTGCACGTTCGACTTGCTTGATGCGATTCCCTCGACAAGAGACCCCGCCATTTCGGTCAAAAAGGAATTCTTCAAGTTCAATAAGGACAACCCGTTCCATGACCGGGTGCACATCATGGGCCACGACGGCCCAATTTCGCACAGCCGGCACTTCGGTCTGGGCCTGCGCGACGGCTTTGAGCTTGCGCGGCTGTCGCTGACCCCCGAGGCGCTGCTGGACGGACGGCGCATCGAAGAGTTCTTTTCGCCGACGTTTTTCTCGACCGAGTTTTGGCTGCTCTGGTCGACAATCATGGGGTCGCTGCCGCAACACAGCGCGACGGAGTTTAGGCGCTATATCAACCGCGCTTTGCTCCTGTTCCCAGATCTGTCGGACATGACTGGGATCCTCCGCACGCAGCTCAACCAGTACCAAGCGTTCATTGAACCGCTGGTCGCATGGCTGCGTGCGCGCGGCGTGCACCTCCTGACCGGCGCCTTCGTCCGCGACATCGGGCTTGCGCCGGTGCCCGGCCGCATCACCATCGATCGACTCGACTACGACCGTGATGGCGTGCCGACCTCGGTCCCGATCGCGCCGGACGAAATCGTGCTGGTGACCACCGGGTCGGAGGCCGCCGATCTCTCGATAGGATCGATGACAGAGGCGCCAAAACCGCGGGACGGCGGACGATCTTATGCACTGTGGCAACGCTTGGCGGAAACACGCACGGGTCTCGGCAATCCGGACGTGTTCTTCGGCGCGCCCCGGATACCACAGTCACGCTGGGTCAGCTTCACAATCACCATGAAGGGTGATGAATTCCTTCAGCCATTGTGCGCGCTGACAAAGTGCGAGCCGGGGACCGGCGGCCTCTTGACCTTGAAGGACGCGCCGTGGGTGCTGTCGCTGTCGATTCTCCACTATCCGGAAGTCCTCGATCAGTCGTCCGGCACAAACCTAATATGGGGTTACGGCTTGTTTCCAGAACGTTGCGGCGAATACGTGCCGAAGCGAATGTATGAATGTACGGGCGCTGAGATCCTGCTGGAGGTGCTGCGGCAATTGCGGTTCGACAAGCAAATGGATGCAATCATGGCGTCAACGATCTGCATCCCCTGCGACTTGCCTTACGTCAACAACGTCTGGATGCCACGCACGCGTACCGACAGGCCTCGCCCGGTCCCAGAGGGCGCTACCAACCTGGGACTTATCGGTCAGTACGTGGAAGTCCCGCGGGAGGTGGCATTCACCATCGAGTACTCCACGCGCACGGCGTGGGAGGCTATTCGAACCCTGATCAAGCGCGGCCCGCGCCCGCCTTGCGTTTATCAGGGCCAGTACGATCCGAGAGCGCTGTTCGGTGCGTTGAGGGTATTTCTCTGTCAGTGATGGGCGCCAGTCCCGGCGTCGTGGGAGGAAACCGCCATGAAGCTCGTTCGCCTGTTGCTTTATGTGCTCGCGGCCATCGCCGGCCTCTATCTGCTCGCCGCCGTCCTCTACGCCATTCCGATGCTCAGCGGTCTGTTCGACGACTCGATGGAGGTCAAATTTGACCGACCCGATCCGTCGATTGTCGCGGACTATAGCAACGGGCTGACAGCGGCGCAGAAGGAGAGCTACTACCATCTCTCGCAAGGCGCCGAGATCCTGCCGTGGTTCGTGCTGACCGCGGTCGACGTCGCCGCCCCTGGCTCCTCCAAGCCATTCGTCGAGAATCTCAAGCGCTACGGCCTATTGCCCGACCCGGGGCGCAATGACGGGCTTCCTGTCGGTCTGACCGTGGCGTCCAATCCTTTCACGTTCGGCATGGATTTCGTCGGCATCACCTGTGCGGCTTGCCATGTGGGTGAGCTGCATCACAACGGCAAAGCCGTGCGGGTCGATGGCGCTCCCAACATGTTCAATCTGCAGCTGTTCTATTCGGACGCGATCGACGCGGTCATGGCGGCGACGAGCGATCGAGGCAAGCTGTGGCGGGCGCTCAAGCGAATGGGAAGGCAGGATTACGGGCGTTACTCGATTGCAGCGCCATTCGTCCGCCCCGCGACTCTCGTTTATTACGGCGCCGACGTGCTGCTCCATCGCGATAGGCTTAATGCGCGGCTCGAACTGCTCGCTGTCATCACCGCCGCCAAGGAGCAACGGGATCCCCAGCACCCAACCTCCGGCTTCGGCCGCTTGGACGCATTCGACGGGACGCGCAATTTCATCTTCACGCGGCTGCGCAAGGCCGACACCAGCGGGGCTTTCGCGGTCAACAAGGCGAACATGGTCAAGCTCGATGCGGCGGTTAAGTTTCCGCCGCTATGGTCGCGCAAAGCACAGCCGCTGGAACCGGTCGCGGCCTACCGCGCGCAGCCTCAACATTTCCCGCGCGTCTGGGGCTTCAAGGATTACGATTGGGTGGAATGGACGATCGATACCAACACGGTGATGGAGCGCAATATCACCGAGACTCTCGGTGCCGGGGCGACCGTCGTGCTGGATCCGGCGGCAGCGTCACTCTTCGAGAGCTCCATTCCGATCGAGAACATGCATGATCTCGAATGGCTGGCCTATTACATCGATCCACCGCGGTGGCCGACGGCGGTCTTCGGCGAGATCAAGCCCGATCTGGCGGCGACGGGCCGTTCGATATTCCAGGCCCGGTGCGCCAGTTGCCACGAGTATGGCGATGATCGGCGCACCCAAACCGGCCTCATCAACCTGCGCGGAATGAGTCCGGAGGATGTCGGGACAGATGCCACAGCGGCGCTCCGGATTTCCTGTCCTATTCCCGACACCGGCCCGCTCGTCATCCCGCCCAAGTCTTACAACGTGGCGGACTCGCAGCTCCTGAAGGATTGCGCCGGCGTCAAAGCTGGAACGGCATTCAGCGGCAGTTCGTTTGCCAGCACCGTTAAAGCAGCGGTCGACGGCATCAAGAAAAAGGCTTATGCGGCGGCCGGAATCGATGCGGCGCAGCAGCAGATCATGGAGGATGTCGGCCAGCGCGGTGCCGTCGCCTGGCGCGATACGCTGCTTGATACGCAGCCGCCCTACGGCCCATACGCGGCGAGGCCGCTCTATGGAGTCTGGGCCGCGGCGCCCTATCTGCACAACGGGTCGGTTCCGACCCTCTATGATCTGCTGCTGCCTCCGGCCCAGCGGCCCAAGACATTTGCGCTCGGGCTGCGCGAATATGACCCGGTCCGGCTCGGCTTCATCGTTGCCGCAACTTGCAGCCAACAGGACTGTCTCGTCGATACCACACGGACCGGCGACGGAAACGGCGGCCACCTTTGGGGTACGGATTTGAGCGAATCCGACCGCATGGCCCTTCTGGAATACCTCAAGACCTACTGACGGCGGCGGACGGGCGCCTCACTGTCCGGACGGAGATCGCCAGCACGCTTTGAGGGCGTCGGGCGGCGCGCTAAGTTATCATCGCCGCGGCGTCTCAGAAAACTTTGTCCGTCGGCGGGTGTCGGGGATCCATCGGTTGCAAGCGAACGCGGTAAATCCGTTTCGCCGTCGACTGCATTTTGAATTGACCACTTTCGATTTTCACCGACACGATGCCCGCGGAACCCAGATATCCCAGCTGCTTCGCCTGCTGCATGGTCTGTCCCTGGCACGGAGAAAGTTGGCCGGCCCTGCGATTTGAGAAATCCATCTCGCGGAATACGCTGTGAGCCAGGTCGATGTTCTGCTTGGTCAAGAGCGTCGTCGTGTTTGCCAGAGGACTCGGCTTGTTAGAATCAACGACACAAAGGGGACTGTTGTCGACTTTGTGGGTCGTCTGATCAGTGTACTCGCAGCTATCGTTGTGCTTTGCCCACATCTTGTGAATGTAGTGCAAGACGTGGTCTTCGTACTTGATGAAAGCGAGCTCCAGGCAGGCCATGTGGATGCCGCGTTCATCTGTCATTTCACCGTAGTAGACCGGATCAGGATCGCCTTGATTCCAAAGCTTCAACTGCTGAACGATGCTATCCGGGTCTGTGATGGTTTGTGCCTGTGCAGCCGAGCAAATCACCAGACCGACGAGTACAGCTAACAGCTTATACATATCGTTCCCTTTCCTTCAGTGCAGGACTGTCTTTTCACCATCAGGCGAACCCGCGACGGAGGACGCCACTTGTCGGCTCGTTAGACGTCGGCCGCGACGTTGAGCGTGTTGGGAAACGTACCGTCATATTCCGGGGTGCCGACCGGCCGAAGCTGCTTCAGCTTCAGCAACGGCTTGAGTATCTGCGGGATTTGAATCCGGCTGATGTATCTGCCGAAGCAGGCATGCAGCCCGGTGGCGAAGTGCAGATAGTCATAGTCTGGTCGATCGGAGCGGAACTCCTCCGGCGCGTCTATCACGCGCGGATCGAACATGGCTGACCAGGTCAGCGCAAAAACAGTTGTGCCTTTTCGTATCATCGTTGCATGCGGTTGGCCGGCGGCGAGGTAGTAGTCCTCGTTGGCGACCCGGGCGACCATTGGATTGATGGGGCGGAAGCGGAGCGCCTCGAAGACCAGGTCAGCGAGCGTATCATCGTCATCGGCATCGGCTGCGGCCGCAGCCCGAGCCAAAGCATCGGGTACGGAGAACAGCACCAACAGCGCCTGGACCGCCGCCTGAGAGGTTGTCTCTATCATGCCGATCACCAACCCCATCAAGGTCCGGCGCACGAGGTCCTCGTCGATCCCTGTGACGTCGCCTGCACGCTGCAGACGCAACAAGCGGCTCATGACGTCGTCATCGTCGTCGATGCCTCTGGCGCGGCGCGCCGCAAGCAGTACGTCGAGACGCTGGCGCATCTCGGCGCCGGCTGTGACCGCCGGCGCTCGCACCTGCGGATCGTCCAAAAGATTGATGAAGAACTCGCGAAAGCAGAACCGCGCCCAGGCCTCATCTGCTCATCGTTCTGGCCGGAAAACCCGTAATACTCATCCGCCAATCGCACCGGTACCTTCCGGGTGAGCGTCTGGACGATCTCCACCGGCCCTGTTCCGCGGAACAGTTGTGTGACGATTTCGGCGGCGCGACGCGAGACGATATCCTTTACTCGCGCCAGGTCCTCCTGTCGCACTGCGAGACGCATGACGGAGATATCGTGATCGTAGCGCGGCGTGACGTCCTGGCTCAGAACGAATGGACCGATCACGCCCATCATCCGCGGCAGATACGGGCTCACAGAAAAGATTTTCTCGCGATAGAGGATTTCCTCCACGTCGCGAAATTGCGCTACCAGCGTCGCCATGGGACTTTGCAGGATCGGTCGGCTATCGCGCAGTTCCTTGAAGAAAGGAAGCGCATTGCCTTCAATCTGTCCCATGATGAACTGGAACTGCGCTCCGGCTACGGTCTTCGGGGCGCCACCTTTGCTCGCAATCGCGTCGAACGCATCGAGGATCGGAGTGGCCGAATTCGGCGCGCCGGTATTTGGCGCAGTGGAAATAGCCGGCGAATTGTCGGGCGTTGCCATGGCAGGACCTCGCTTGTCGCAAGACCTCGCTTGTCCGCGCGACCGAGCCTACACCATGGCAACCTTGCCTACTAGCGCATAAGTTGCTGTTGGGATGAGGTCCAACTTTGGGCACCGGAAGTAGCGGGGGCGACAACAGGAAATTGATCAAAGGCGCCAAGTCCTTGCCGATACAGCCAGCAATGAGATTGAGCGTCCCGCAACGAGGCAGTCTAGCTAGCCTCTCTGAGCTTCACGGCGCCTTCGAGGTTGACCGAGACGAGCTGCGATACGCCGCGCTCGGCCATCGTGACGCCGTAGAGGCGGTTCATGCGCGCCATGGTGATCGGGTTGTGGGTAATGATGATGAAGCGGGTGTCGGTGGACCGCGTCATCTCGTCGAGCAACGTGCAGAAGCGCTCGACATTGTAGTCATCGAGCGGTGCGTCGACCTCGTCGAGTACGCAGATCGGCGCCGGATTGGTCAAGAACACCGCGAAGATCAAGGCCAAGGCGGTGAGCGCCTGTTCGCCGCCGGAGAGAAGCGACAATGTCGCCGGCTTCTTGCCGGGCGGCTTGGCCATGATTTCAAGCCCGGCTTCCAGCGGGTCTTCGCTCTCGATCAGTTGCAGTTCGGCAGTGCCGCCGCCGAACAGTTCGGTGAACAGCTTCTTGAAATTCTCGTGCACGGTCTGGAACGAGGCAAGCAGCCGCTCGCGCGCCTCGTGATTGAGGCTGTGAATGCCCTGGCGCAGCCGCCGGATCGCCTCCACCAGGTCGTCGCGCTCGCCGATCAGCTTCTGGTGCTGGCCTTCGACTTCGTGCAATTCCTGCTCGGCCAACAGATTGACCGAGCCGAGCCGTTCGCGCTCCTGCTTGATGCGATCGATCTTGGCCTCGACCTCGGCGATCGAGGGTGTTTCCGCATCAGGCTTCAATTCGGCGACTTCAGCGGCGCTCGCCGGCTCGACTTGCAGGATTTCGCGGATTTCGTGCTCGATATCGGCGAGCCGGCGCCGGGCGCCGTCGTAACGCTCCTCGCAGCGCGCGGCTTCCGCACGTGCCTCACCGACGGCCTCCAAGGCGAGGCGTGCCGCCTTGTCGGCTTCGCCAAGCTCGCTCTCGGCCGCCGCGAGCGCGTCGGCGGCGGCGCGGCGTTCACCGGTCGCGGCTTCGATCTCGCCGATCAGCGCCTGGCGCTGGCTTTCGAACTTTTGCGGTGCGTCGATCAATTCGGCGCGTTCGTTGGCCGCCTCGTCGGTGCGCTGGGCAAGCGTGGCAATCTGCGCCGCGGCATTGTCGTTGCGGTCGTTCCATTCCTGCCGTTCGGCGGCGATGGCGCGCAGCCGGTGATTGGCAAGCTCGGATTCGCGCGCGATCGCCTGCGCTTCACCGCGCTGTTCGGCGCAGGCACCGCGCTCGCGCACGATCGCGGCATTGATGTCGGCGAGCTTGCTTTCGATTTCGGCGGCGTCGGGAAGGGCGGCGAGCGCGGTTTCCGTCTCGGCGCGGGCGAGCGCGGTCTCGTCGCGCGCCGCGCCGATGCGCTGCCGCGCTTCCTGCAGCGCCGAAATGCGCGCCGCGTTGCGGCTGATCTCGCGCTCGGCGGCGGCATGTTGCTCCCGTGCGGCATCGATGCGGTGCTGAGCCTCGCGCCAATGCGCCCGGGCTTCGGTCTCAGCCGCGGCGGCTGCAGTAAGCGCCGCTTCGGCGGTATCGACGATGCCGCGCTTGGCTTCGACGTCGGCGTGCGCGGCGGCAAGCTCGCTTTCGATCGCTTGCAGGCGGCCGCGTTCGGCCAGCCGGCGTGCCGCGCCGGTCGGCGCATGGGCGGCGACCGCAAATCCATCCCAACGCCAGAAATCGCCTTCGCGCGAGACCAGCCGCTGGCCGGGCTTGAGCACGCCGGCGAGCCGGGGACCGTCGGCGCGCTCGACTACGCCGATCTGGGCGAGGCGGCGTTGGAGTTCCTCCGGCGCCTTCACATACTCGGACAGCGCCGCGACCCCATCCGGGAGCCGCGGGTCGGATGGATCGAGCACGGCGCCGGCCCAGTGCATCGGCGCCGATGAGCCTACCGGTGCATCGAGATCGTCGCCCAACGCGGCGCCGAGCGCTTTTTCGTAGCCTTCGGTCACGGCGATAGCGTCCATCACCGGCGGCCACAGATTCTTGCTCTCGACCGCAAGCAGCTTGCGGATGGTCCTGGCTTCGGTCTCGAGCCGCTGCATGCTCTTTTCGGCGGTGGCGAGCGGCGCCCGCGCCGCGTCGATGTCTTCGCGGGCGCGGCGATGCGCAGCCTCCGCGCCATGCGCCGCCGTTTCGGCTTCGGCGAGCGCCGCTTGCGCGTCGGCGACCGCGGCGGCAAGCGCCGGCAGATCCGGTGCACCGGAATCGCTCGCAGCAAGGCCGGCGTCGATATTGGCGAATTCAGCCTCGAGCCGAGCGGCCCGTTCTTGGTGCTCGCGCAAGGCGGCCTGTAATTGATTGCGGTGAGCGGTGAGGTCGGCAAGCGCGCCGGTCAGCTCGGTGAAGGATTTTTCCGAGCCGGCGAGCGTCGCGTCCGCCGCCGAAACGCGCGCGTTGGCGTCGGCGAGCCGTCCGCCGGTCTCCTGGGCCACGGCGGTAAGTGCCTGTTCCTCGGCATCGAGTCGCTGCAGCGCCGCCGCGGCGTCCGCGGCGAGCGCCCGCTCCCGCTGTAGGTCGGCAGCGAACTGCGCGATGCGACGGTCGAGTTCGCCGATACGCTCCTTGGCGCGGGCTTCCTCGCGCTCGAGCGTTTCGCGTGCGACGACGAGGCGTTGTAGCCCGGCCGCGGCGCGCGCCTCCGCCTCGCGCAGCGCCGGCAGCCCGGCGGCAATGTGCGCTTGGCGGGTCGAGGCTTGCGCCTGCTCGCCGGTGCGCGCCGCGACGACGCGGACGGCCTCGTCCTTGGCATGGCCGGTTTCGCCGACCTCGCTCTGCGCCGTGACCCAGCGCAGGTGATAGAGCAGCGCCTCGGTGCGACGGACTTGGCCCGAAATGTTGCGATAACGCACCGCCTGCCGGGCCTGGGTCTTTAACGCCGCGACTTGGGCGGCGAGCTGCCCGATGACGTCCTCGACCCGCGCCAGGTTCTGCTCGGCCGCCTTGAGCCGGAGCTCGGCCTCGTGGCGGCGCGCGTGCAGGCCGGAAATGCCGGCAGCCTCTTCGAGCACGCGGCGGCGCTGCTCCGGCCGGGCCTGGATGATCTCGCCGATGCGGCCCTGATGCACCAAAGCCGGCGAGCGCGAGCCGGTCGAGGCGTCGGCGAACAGGACACCGACGTCGCGGGCGCGCACTTCGCGGCCGTTGACCCGGAAGGTCGAGCCATGTTCGCGCACGATCCGGCGCGAGACTTCCAGCGCGTCGAACTCGTTGAAGGACGCCGGCGCCTTGCGGTCGCTGTTGTCGATAAACACCGAGACCTCGGCATGATTGCGCGCCGGCCGGCCGGCATTGCCGGAAAAGATGACGTCGTCCATCTCGGCGGCGCGCATGGCCTTGTAGGAAGCCTCGCCCATGACCCAGCGCACGGCCTCGACGAGATTGGACTTGCCGCAGCCATTCGGGCCGACGACCCCGGTCAGTCCCGGTTCAATCTCGAAATCGGTCGGTTCGACAAAGGATTTGAAGCCGATCAGGCGCAGCCGCGTGAGCTTCATTCGCTTGGCACGTCCCTCTCCCATGCCGCGGCGGTGCAGGGAATCATTGAATGCTCACGCCGAAAGCCGATCCGCCTTCGGCGCGGGAGATGTGCCGCATCGGTGCGGAGAATGAATCGTCGCGACTCCGAGCGCAACACGTGCCGCCGAATTATCCAGACCTTCGCGTCGCCACACCGGCCGCAGGACCGCCGGCAAGCTTTCGGCCGGACTCGGTCCGGGACAAAAAACCCTTATCCTGTCTTGAGATAGGGGTCGATCTCCTTGGCCATCTGATCGATCGAAACGTCGCCGACCAGCTTCTTGCCGTTCACGAAGAATGTCGGCGTCGAATTGACTCCAAGCTTCTGGACGGCGTGATCGCGCACCGCCTGAATGTTATCGAGTACTTTCTGATTCGCCAGGCACTGTTTGAATTGGTCATCGGTGAAGCCGAATTGCTTGGCAATCTCCTCGAGCGGCGGCACCGGGTCCTTGACGATCCATTGGTCCTGCTTGGCGAACAGGGTCTCGACGATCGGCATATATTTGTCCTTGCCGCCGCAGATCGCGATCATGAAACCCGCCGCGGCGAGCTGGTCGAGCGGGAAAGTGCGCAGCGTGTAGCGGACCTTGCCGGTGTCGATGTAGCGCTTCTTCAATTCCGGAAGCGTGGTTTCCTCGAAATGCGCGCAATGCGGACAGGTCATCGAGGCATATTCGATGACCGTCACCGGCGCCTTGGCGGAACCGAGCCATACGTCGCCGTTCGGACCGGCATCGGCCAGATCGGCCGGCGAAACCGAGGTGTCGTCCGCTCTGGCCGGGCCGGAGAGCGGTAGAGTGGCGGCGGTTGCGCCCCCGATAAGGGTGAAAGCCGCGCCGGCCATCAGCAATTCACGACGATTACGCGTCACGGGGAGGCTCCTTCGAGCAGGAATTCGAGAATTCTTCGATCAAGAATGTGGCATTAGCGCGCCTGACAGCCAAGCCCCTGTGGCAGGTGCGTCACGGCCGTTTGATCGCCGCGCCGAGGCGCGCCAGCGCGTTCTTCAAATCGTCATCGCGGATATCTGACAGCGTCTGGACGACCCGCGCCGCGGTGGCTGGATCGAGGCTGCGGCGACTTTTGCGTTCGCCGCGGCGCAGCGGCGCTTGGCGCAGAGCAAGGCGTGCCACCGCCCGCCAGCCGAGAAAGCGGTTGACCCGCTCGCAGATAACGTCGGCCAGGTGCTGGACCTCGATCGCCGCGGGCCCCTCGACCCGCAGCACCAATGTGCCCGGCTCGCGTTCTTCGCCGTCGGCGGGGCGCGTCCATTGAATTTTCATCGGCTCGCTATGGGCGGCAACTTCCGCGCCGGCGATCTCCGCCCATCGCGTGACCAGTTCGGCCGAGGCAAAACCTTGCCGGGTAAAGGTCTCGCCGACGATCTTGGGAACGAGATCGCGCAGCGGCTTGGCGAAGGGACGCGCGGGCTTGCTCATGGACAGGTCTTGGACCACAGGTCTTGGACAGGTCTTGTTCCGACACTCTGCCTCTGTCATCTCAGGCGCGATGATGGTAGCAGCGACGACGGACCGGCGACAGCGCGCCAAACCAAGGGCGGCGCCTTCATCACCACAACCCACCGATCTTCTGGCCTGGTACGACCGTCACCGCCGCAAGCTGCCGTGGCGGGCGCTTCCGGGGGAGCACGCCGATCCCTACCGGGTCTGGCTCTCCGAAATCATGCTGCAGCAAACCACGGTGCGGGCGGTCGTGCCGTATTATGTTCGCTTTCTCCAGCGCTGGCCCGTTGTCGAGGCGCTCGCGGCGGCGCCGCTCGAGGAGGTGCTTAAGGCTTGGGCCGGGCTCGGCTATTACGCCCGCGCCCGCAATTTGCACGCGTGCGCCCGCGCCGTGGTGGAGCGGCATGATGGGACCTTTCCGGCGAGCGAGTCCGGGTTGAGCGCATTGCCGGGCATCGGCGCCTATACCGCTGCCGCGATTGCCGCGATTGCGTTCGGTGCACCCACGACGCCGGTCGACGGCAATATCGAGCGCGTCATTGCTCGGCTCTATGCGCTGGACACGCCGCTGCCGGCGGCGAAGCTGGAAATTTCTCGCTTGGCGCAGGCGCTCACGCCGCCGCGCCGCGCCGGCGATTTCGCCCAGGCGATGATGGATCTCGGCGCCACCATCTGTACGCCAAAGCGGCCGGCTTGTGCGCTCTGTCCGTGGAACGAAAGCTGTGCGGCGCATTCGCGGGGCGACGCCGAAGCCTTTCCGCGACGCGTGCCGAAGCGCGAGGGGGAACCACGTCGCGGCGCGGCTTTTGTCGCGCGCCGCGCCGACGGCTTCGTTCTGCTGCGCACGCGGCCGGCGAAAGGTCTGCTCGGCGGCATGACCGAAGTGCCGACGACAGAATGGACCAAGGATTTCGACGAAAGCGTCGCGGCAGGAAGCGCGCCGCGATTTTCTTCAAACCCGTCGCTCAAGTGGCGCCGAATTGCCGGAACCGTCCGCCACGTCTTCACGCATTTCCCGCTTGAGCTCGCCGTCTATGCCGCCGAGGTTCCGGCGCGCACGGCCGCGCCCGGCGACACGCGATGGATTGCAATTGCGGAGCTTGCCGGAGAGGCTCTGCCGAGCCTCATGCGCAAGGTCTTGGCGCATGCGCTGACTTCAGATCGAATAGCGACAAACCAGCTGGGAAAGGGTCACTCATGAAAATCGAACGTCACGACAGCGGGCCGCGGATGAGCAAGGCCGTCGTCCATGGCGACACTGTCTATCTTGCCGGCATCATTGCCGATGCGCCGAAGGGCAAAAGCATGGCCGAGCAGACCAAGAGCATCCTCTCCCAGATCGACGGCTTTCTTGCCAAGGCCGGCACCGACAAAAGCAAGCTCCTCTCGGCCAATATCTGGATCACCGACATGGCAAATTTCGCCGAGATGAACGCGGTGTGGGACGCCTGGGTGTCGTCCGGCAACGCGCCGGCGCGTGCCACCGTCGAGGCCAAGCTCGCTTCGCCCGATTACAAGGTCGAGATCATGGTCGTCGCTGCGCGATGAGTCTCGAGCCCGGGATTCTTGCGATCTTCAACGACTGCCGCGCCGGCCGCGAGACCGAATTCGAAGCCTGGTTCCAGGGCGAGCATCTGGTCGAGCGGCTCTCGGTGCCTGGCTTTCTGTTCGGCCGGCGGCACAAGGCGCTGTCCGGCTCGCCGGGCTATTTCAATTTCTACATGGTCGAAAGTCCCGCGGTGCTTACCTCGAAGGCCTATCTCGAACGGCTCGACCACCCGACGCCGCTGACGCACACGATCATGTCGGAAGTCTTCGTCAACATGAACCGCACCGTCTGCCGGCGCGTCGCCCGGCGGGGGAGTTTTCGCGGCGCCTTTGCCGTTGTCGCGCGGTTCGAACAGAAGGTAGACGCTACGGCGATGACCGAAGCGCTGGAGGAACTTACCCGCGATACGGCGGTCGCCGGCGGCGAAATCTGGATCGCGCTCGATCCGGCCGGCATGCCGGTGTCGATGGAAGAAAAACTGCGCGGCGGCGACAAGAAGATTGCCGGGGCGCTGATGGTGGATACGCTTTATCAGAAGGACGCTGAGGCCGTTGCCGCTGGCTTGGCGAAGCAGTTTCCGAACGCCGCCGTCAGCGTCTTTGGCGTATTGTGCCAGATCGGACGAGGCGATTTATGAAAACGCTGTTGCCATTGGCGGAGACGATCGCGCAGCGCCTGATCGCGCGCCGCGAGACGATCGCCGTCGCCGAGTCCTCGACCGGGGGATTGATCGCCGCCGCGTTGCTCGCGGTGCCCGGCGCCTCGGCCTATTTCCTTGGCGGCGCCGTGGTCTATACGAAGTCGGCGCGAGGCGCGTTGCTCGGCTTTGGCGACGCCGAGATGGGGAGCATGCGCGCGGCGACCGAACTCTATGCACTCTTTATCGCCAAGCGCGTCCGCGAGCGGCACGGTGCGGTCTGGGGCGTCGGCGAGAGCGGCGCCACCGGGCCGACCGGCAACCGCTACGGCGATCCGGCCGGCCACACCTGCATCGCCGCTGCCGGTCCGATCGAGCGCGCCGTTATGCTGCGCACCGGCAGCGCCGAGCGGCTTGCCAATATGGACGCTTTCGCCAAGCGCGCGCTGGAACTGCTAATCGAAGCGATACCGATGACTTAGGCGGAGAATTCTACTCCGCGGCCTGCGCCATTTCAGACCGCACAATGGCGCGGAATTCGTCGATCAGCGTCAGCCCCTTCGTCGTCTCGACGTGCCAGAAGGTCCAGCCGTTGCAGGCCTCAAGCCCTTGCGCCAGCGCGCCGATGCGGTGGATGGAGCCAACCGCTTCGCCCAAGGCCAGCGCGCCGTCGGCGCGCACCAGCGCACGATGCCGCCTTTTGGCGTCGACGAGTTTGATGCCGGGCGAAATCATGCCGCGCTCGAGCAGGGCGGAAAACGGCACGCGCGGCGCCTCGCGGGCCGTCATGAACGAGGCAAGCGACGGTTCCGGCATCGGTTCGACGGCTTCGATCCGCGCCCGCGCCGCCTCGGCATAAGCGCTCTCGCGCTCGATGCCGATGAAGCGCCGGCGCAAGCGCTGCGCCACCGCGCCGGTTGTGCCGGTGCCGCAGAACGGGTCGAGCACTAAGTCATCAGGGCGCGATGCGGCGAGGATGACGCGGGCCAGCAGCGCTTCCGGCTTTTGCGTCGGATGCAGCTTCTTGCCGTCGCTTCCCTTCAGCCGCTCCTCGCCGGTGCACAGCGGAATGAACCAGTCCGAGCGCATCTGGATGTCGTCGTTGCCGGCTTTCAGCGCCTCGTAGTTGAACGTATAATTGCGCTTCTCGACATCGCGCGCCGCCCAGATCAAGGTCTCATGCGCATTGGTGAAGCGGCGGCCGCGGAAATTCGGCATCGGATTGGATTTGCGCCAGACGATGTCGTTGAGGATCCAGAAGCCCATGTCCTGGAGCACGGCGCCGACGCGGAAGATGTTATGATAGGAGCCGATCACCCACAGCGTGGCGGACGGCTTCATCACCCGGCGGGCAGCGGCGAGCCAGGCGCGGGTGAAGTCGTCGTAAGCCGCAAAGCTCGAGAACTTGTCCCAATCGTCGTCGACGGCATCGACCTTGGAATCGTCGGGACGCTTGAGGTCGCCTTGGAGCTGCAGATTATAGGGCGGATCGGCAAACACGAGATCGACGGACTGCGCGGGCAGCTTTGTCGTCTCGGCAACGCAATCGCCGACGACGATGCGCGCAGAGGCGGATTTTTGGGACTCAAAACTCACGCGGGGCGCCCTTACGGACGCCCCGCGACGCGACACAACCATGACTCAGAACTCTGACTCAGGCGACGCTGGCCGGCGACGCGGGACCTACAACCGACAAAAAGGATCATGCCGTCCCAAGGTAAAAAACGTGTTACTGAAACGAGATTGTCGCTAGGCAATAAATGCCGGGAAATGCTTGGCTATTCCGGCCGGTGCGGAGTCAATAGTTGCGTTTTGATGAACGCCGTGCCGGGCCTTGATTGGGAGCAAACAAATGCGCTGGGATGAATTCCGCCGCTCCAGCAATGTCGAGGACGATCGCGGCGCGAGCATGGGTGGTGGCTTCGGCATGCCGGGTGGCGCGCATGGCCTCGGCATCGGCACCATCATCATTCTTGGCTTGGTCGGCTGGGCGCTCGGGATCGATCCGAGCGTGCTGATCAACGGCGCGGAGATTCTCTCCGGCGGCGATACGGTCGTGCAGCAAAGCGGCCCGCCGCCCGCCGACGATGCGCAAACCGCTCAGACCAAGGATTTTATCGCGGCGGCGCTTGGCGATACCGAGGACCGCTGGAGCGACATTTTTGCGGATATGGGGCGCACTTATCATCCGGTGCGGCTGCGCCTCTTCGACGGCGCGATCGACGGCGGCTGCGGCATGGCGCAATCGGCCATGGGGCCGTTCTACTGTCCGCAGGATAAGGACATCTACTTGGACATGTCGTTCTTCCACGATCTGCAAAACAAATTCGACGCCTGCGCCAGCGACAAGGCATGCCGCTTCTCCGAAGCTTACGTGATCGCGCACGAGGTCGGCCATCACGTGCAGGACGAGCTCGGCACCTTGCCGCATGTGAGGGCGGCGCAACAGGCAGCGTCGACCAAAACGCAGGTTAATGCGCTGCAGGTTCGCGTCGAACTGCAAGCGGACTGCTATGCCGGAATCTGGGCCAACCGCGCGCAAAAGAAGCACAGCTTCCTCGACCCCGGCGACGTCGATCAGGCCTTGCAGACCGCTTCGGCCATTGGCGACGACCGCCTGCAAAAGGAGATGCAGGGCTATGTCGTGCCGGACAGCTTCACCCACGGGACATCGGCGCAGCGCAAGCGCTGGTTCTCAAACGGCTTTAATTCCGGCCAGCTTTCGGCCTGCGATACGATGTCGGCCAGCTCGCTATGACCGCGCTTGGCAGGACGCCCGGACAGGCCTAAGCTATTAAGAGACTAGCGTAATTTTGCGCCGTCCTCCGCTTCTTAGGAACGGACGAAGAGTTGTTGCGTCAAGGCTTACCGATGCCAGGGATCGACGAGACCAAGCAGTTCGTGCCGCTCAAGATCGCGGTGCTGACGATCTCCGATACGCGGTCCTTGAAGGACGACAAATCGGGCGCACTGCTCGTGCAGCGCATCGTTTCAGCGGGCCACTTTGTCTCCGAGCGCAGCCTCGTCCCGGACGACGTCGAGGCGATCCGCGCGCGGGTCAAGGCTTGGATCGCCGATCCGATGATCGATGTCATCATCACCACGGGCGGCACCGGCTTTACCGGCCGCGACGTCACGCCGGAAGCGATCGAACCCTTGTTCGACAAGAAGATGGACGGCTTCTCGGCGCTGTTCCTGGTGATCAGCTTTCCGAAAATCGGCACCTCGGCGATCCAGTCGCGCGCCACCGCCGGCGTCTCCGGCTCGACCTACATCTTCTGCCTGCCGGGCTCGCCGGGTGCCTGCAAGGACGCCTGGGACGAGATTTTGGTGCACCAGCTCGATTACCGCTATGGGCCGTGCAATTTCGTCGAGATCATGCCGCGGCTGGACGAGCATCTGCGCCGGCCCAAAGCCAAAGGCGCGACGGTCTAGCCAAGCTGCGCGGGAGCAGTCTCCGGCAGACGCACCGCAACACTGCCTGCCGCCAGCGCCCGCCTGATGACCAGCGCCGCCACCACGGCAATGGCAGCAAAACCGACCGGCGCTCTTGTGGCGGGCAGCATCAAGATCAACAGGCACGCGAGACCGATGCCGTCAATTTCATGCGTGAGAAAACCGCTCGTCCTGCCGAGCCGAACGAGAAAGGCAAGCGGCACCGCCAGTATCACCAAGTCGTAAGCGAAGAGATGCGGCGCCACCAGCAAGGTCGCGACGCCGAGCGCGGCGGCCTTGAGTTCGAAGGCGGCGCGGCTGCGCCAGAGTACGGCGATCGCCACCGCGCTGATAAGCGCCACGGCGGTTTGCGCGGTCCAGGCCAGCGTATCACTGCCGCCGAGCGCGAGAGTGACGCCGAACAGCGACTGCAACTTGCCCCAGTCGGCCATGCCGTTGGCATAAAACGTGTAGCCGATGCTCGAAACAAATGCTTGCCAGCTTGCAACGCCGAAAACCATCGCGGATGCGGCCGCCATCAGCGCCGCCACGACACCGGCGCTGACGAACGCGCGCCAGCGGCCGCTCGCCAAGAGCGCGAGCGGAAACAATATTCCAAGGTGGGGCTTGTAGGTCAGCAATCCGAGCAGCGCGCCGGCGCAGATCGGGCAATCCTCCATCAATGTCAGCGCGCCGCCGATCAGCGCGGCCGAAAGGAAACCGTTCTGACCAACAACGGCGTTGGCAACGACGGCCGGAAATGCGCCGGCGAGGAGATACCCGATACGGTCGCCAATGATGGCGCGAATTGCGATGGAATACGCCAGGAACGTACTGGCGACCCACACGGCGAACGCGATCGCATAGGGAAATAGCGACAGAGCGGCGGCAACGAATAAGAATGTCGGCGGGTAAGGCCAGCCCAAATAGCCGTCGAACGGATGGCCAAGCGTCCTCTCGTCAGCGAGCTTCAATGCCGGCCAGTCATAAGCTGCGGCGGCGTGTCCTGTGAGCGCCATATGACCCGCAGACCAGGTGGTGACAAAGTCATAGACGCTGCCGGCGCCGGCTGTCGCCATCAGCTCCTGCAGATAGGTGTGGCCGATAAGCGCTGCATTCGCGACGATGAGCGCACAGCAAATAAGCTCCACCGGACGCGCCAGGCCGACGCCGCCCCGCGCGGATAATGTTTCGGAGGAGGAGGTCATCGGCGTGGAGCCCTCATTCCACTCGTGACAAAGCTTGGCTCGATTTGCTGATGCGACCGGCCCTTCAGCAGCGCGACATTGGTTCCTGTCTTGTCCGAGTTAAGATTTGGCTCCTGCTTTTTCTCGTTTCCGGTCACGTTAAACAGGCTAGGCGGCTTGTTCGCCGAGATGGTTAATCAATTTAGAAATCCAGAAGTAAAAGCGGCGCATCGGAGGAAATTGGCGACGAAAGTCTACGCCAGAGGCGGCGGCGTGCCGGCGCTTGCTGCCGCCTTCATAGCTGCAAATCCCAGTATTCGCTGACGACGGGCTTGCCGAAGCTTACGCGCTCCTCGCTGCTCGTGAGCGTGAATCCGGCCTGCTGATAGATGTGCCGCGCCGCGGTGAGCACGCTGTGGGTCCACAGCGTAACTCGCTTGTAGCCGGCGCGCCGGGCGAGCGCGATGCATTCGTCGACAAGCCGCGTGCCGAGCTTAAGGCCGCGCGCTTTCGGATCGACCAGAAGGAGCCGGATGCGCGCCACCGTTTCGGAATCGGCGGCGAGAAAGACACAGCCGACATTCTCGCCGTCCATTTCCGCGATCCAACAGCGTTCGCGCTGTGGATCGCTGTTGCTGGCGAAATCGGCGACGATTTGCGCGCACACACCCTCGAACGGCTCGGTCCAGCCGTATTCCTGCGCATAAAGCTCGGCATGACGCTTGACGATCCAGCCGAAGTCTCCGGGCCGCGGCGCGCGCAAAGTGTAGCTTCGTTCCGGCGCCGGAACGGCGTCGGGCGATCCGCCGAGCAGACTCTGGATCGTGCTCATCGCCGCGATCAGCCGCAACTGATCGTCGGATTTGAGTCTGCCGAGCATCGCTCCGATGTCATCCTGCGACCGTCGCTCGAGCGGCGCGAAATCCTTGCGGCCCCGCGGCGTCAGCGTCAGATGGCTTTGCCGCGCATCGCTCGCTGAAGCCGTGCGGCGGATCAGCCCGCGCTTTTCGAAATTGCGCAGCACGCGCGAGAGATAACCGGCATCGAGATCGAGGGCGTGGCCGACGTCGGTTGCCGTCGTCGAACCATTGCCGCGCGCGATCTCGTAAAGCACGCGCGCCTCGCCCAGCGAATAGGGGCTGTCGAGGAAAGTCTTGCGCAGCACGCCGATCTGCCGCGTGTAGAAGCGGTTGAAGCTGCGCACCGTGGCGATGCGGTCGGGTGCGGCAGTGCCGGAGGCATGGGGTTTTGCGGTGCCAAGCATGGCTCAGCATCCGACAGATAGTTGACTAAGTCAAGTATCCGGTGTTGAAACCGGCTAGCCGCCGGCAAAGGCTTGGGTCGAGAGCTTGGCGATGCGGCGGCGGCCAATACGGCGCAGGAACTCGTGCTCGGGATCGCCTGACGCTTCGGAGTGACCGCCGAGAGCCTGGTAAAAATCTCGAGCAATAAGGAGACCCTGCTCCGGGCGAGGGGAGGCTCCGAGCGCCGCAACGGACCTCGACAGCAATTCGCGTAATCCCGTCTCCGCCGAACCTCGCCGAAACACCGCCGCCCGAACATGCCGGTGGTCCTGCTGCAGCAAGCGCGCGACTTCGCCGGTCCAAGGCGCGTCGAGTACGATGCCGGGCCGCAAGAACATCAGCCATGGCATGCGCGCGCCCGCTGCGGCCGTCTTGAGCCGAACGGCGAACTGCCCTTCAGTGGTCAGAAAATTGCAGCCGGCGATATCGGCGACAGCCGCGGTGTCGTCCTGCGATCCGCCGTCGGCGATCAGGACTTCGGCAATCAGGCCGGCCGTCGCGCCGGGGACGAGGGCTGCCAGCGTCGGCACGAGCGCGCGTTCCGAATTCCGCGTCGGAATGATGACGCTAAGCATGTCCCCGATTTGGCCTTCCGAAATATCCGTTTCCCTCTGCTGAATAGGCTCTCAACGAAGCGGCTCCAAGGCCCGTTGCGGCCTGGCTCTGGCCGGTATTCAAATTGTTCTTGCTTTGTTCTCAATGGCACGCTAGCTTCATGTCAGGAGTTCGCCATGAGTCGTTCATCCGCGTTGCGTCGCCCGCCGGCATTGCTGCCCTCCGCGCCGGCGGGCGAACTGGCAAGCGCCGTCGACCGCGAGCGTCGACGCGGTCGCGGCACGGCGTCCAATGCGTCGGGACGTTTCGAACCGCTGGCCCGCGTCGCTTTTGACGACGGCTGGCAGAGCATCGAAGAACTGCCGGCGTTCAAGACCACTGTGACGGTCGATTCGACCCGCAAGATCATCGCGCGGAACGATTCGCCCGACATTTCATTCGATCAATCGATCAATCCCTATCGCGGCTGCGAGCACGGCTGCGTTTATTGCTACGCGCGGCCAAGCCACGCCTATCTCGGATTCTCTCCCGGGCTCGATTTCGAATCCAAGTTGCTGATGAAGCCGCATGCGCCGGAATTGCTCGAACGCGAATTGTCCGCGCCGAATTACGTGCCGAAGGTCATCGCGCTCGGCTCCAATACCGATCCCTATCAGCCGATCGAGCGCCATTATCAGATCACGCGCCGCATCCTCGAAGTTCTGGAACGCGCCGGCAATCCGGTCGGCATCGTGACCAAATCCGCGCTGATACTGCGCGATCTCGATATTCTGACGCGCATGGCCAAGCGCGATCTGGTCAAGGTGGCGATCTCGGTCACTACGCTCGACACGAAATTGGCGCGCGTCATGGAGCCTCGCGCCTCGACGCCGCCGCGCCGCCTCGACGCCTTGCGGCAATTGGTCAAGGCGGGAGTGCCGACCTCGACACTGGTCGCCCCGGTGATCCCCGCGATCAACGACGCCGAGCTGGAACGCATTCTCGAAGCGGTGGCGCAAGCCGGCGTGCGCCATGCCGGCTACGTCCTGCTTCGGCTGCCGCTGGAAATTCGCGACCTGTTCCGTGAATGGCTGACCGAGAATTTTCCCGACCGGGTCGAGCACGTGTTCAAGCTCGTCCGCGACACTCGCGGCGGCAAGGATTACGATTCCACCTTCGGCAAGCGCATGACCGGCTCTGGCCCGATCGCCTGGATGATCGGCCGCCGTTTCGAGGTCGCCTGCGAGCGGTTCGGCTTCAATTCGACCAGCGTGAAGACCACGACTGAGCATTTCCGGCCGCCACGGCCGGCGGCCAAGCAGCTCGATCTGTTCTTCGATATCTCTTGGGATTTATACCGACGTTGCGAACAGCGCTCCGGCGTGCTCATGATGCCGCATGAGTCCCGCTAGATCCGACCGCAAGGACGCCGGCAAGAAGCAAGCGCCGCCGGAGCGGCTGCCGCTTGCCGAAGAGATCGTGCTCCGTCCGACCTTTCGCCGCGAGCGCGCGGCGCTCAAGCGCGGGGTATGGCCGATTGCCGGCTGTGACGAGGCCGGACGCGGACCGCTTGCCGGGCCTGTGGTGGCGGCCGCCGTCATCCTCGATCCGGACAACATCCCGCGCGGGCTGGACGATTCAAAACGACTGACGCCGGAGCGGCGCGAGGTGCTCTACGAGCGCATCTGCGCCAGGGCGCAGGTCGCGGTGGCAATGGCGCCGCCCGCCCGCATCGACCGCGACAACATATTGCGCGCTTCATTGTGGGCGCTGGCGCGCGCGGTTGCGGCGCTGCCGGTCAAGCCGCAGCTCGTTTTCGTCGATGGCCGCGACCGCATTGCCGCGGGCTGCGACTGCCAGGCCGTGATCGGCGGCGACGGGCTCGTCGCCTCGATTGCCGCCGCCTCCATTGTAGCCAAGGTCACGCGCGACCGGCTGATGGCGTGCCTCGGCGCCGCGCATCCCGGCTATGGATTCGAGCGTCACATGGGCTACAGCGTGCCCGAGCATTTCGCGGCGCTCGACCGGCTCGGTCCGACGATCCACCATCGCCGCTCGTTCTCGCCAGTCGCCGGCGCGCTCGGCCTCACGGTTGAGGATGCTGACGAGGCGATCGCCAGCGTCTTGCCGCTCTAGCGGTTCGACTTTAACCGTTAGCTTGTCTCGGCAATCCTGCCGCCTTATAGGCAGCCAATCATGATGGCCAAACCGCCGCTCGGCTATGCTGCCGCGGGTTTCTGCCGAGCCTGATGCTATTTGCCGATGTTCTACGTCCCGCTCTACGTCGAATTGCTGCGTTCGCGCCCAATGCTGGTGTTTTGGCCGGCGGTCTTGTTGCAGGCCGCGATCTGGATCGCGGTGCCGATGCTGTTCTATTCGGCTCCGCCCGAAGGCCTGGCGCAGCTTCTCGCCGTAGGGCACGAATTTCGTTTCGATGCCGGCGTCGGCCCGCCGCTCGCCTATTGGCTTGCCGAAATCGCGTTCCGTGCCGGCGGCCTGTTTGGCGTCTATGCGCTGGCTCAAGTTTGCGTGGTCGCGACCTATTGGTGCGTGTTCGCGCTGGGCCGCGCCATCGTCGGGCCGACCCATGCGGTGATGGCCGTGCTGCTCATGGTGGGCATTTCGCTGTTCACGGTGCCGTCGCCGGATTTCGGGCCGCCGATCGTGGCCATGGCGCTGTGGGCCGCCGTGCTGCTGCATTATTGGCGCGCGGTGATTCAGGGTGCAAGGCGATCCTGGTATGCGCTCGGCGTCGCGGCGGCGCTGCTCCTTCTTTCCAGCGACGCGGCGCTGCTGCTTCTCGGCGCGCTCATCGTGTTCACGACGGTCACCGATCGCGGTCGTGCCGCCGGCAACGTGATCGAAGCATGGATCGTCGCGCTGGCACTGCTTCCTTTTCTTTTTCTGCATCTCGTGTGGCTGGCCGGCATGTTGCCGGCGGCTTCCGATAATGCGCTTATCGCAACACTTGCGTCGTTGCGTGACGCCGTGCTCGCCCGCGCGAATACGATATTGTGGCTGCGGCTCCTTGCGGTCCTCATTCTCGCGCATGCCGGGCTCGCCATCCTTCTGGTACTGGGAGCAGGCTGGCCGCGCGTGCGCGCCAATCCTTCGCCGCCGCTTGCCCGCGCACCTGTCGACACATTCGCTCTGACCTACGTGAAGGTGTTTGCAATTCTTCCCGGCTTGCTGGCGACGAGCGGCGCCATCGTGCTCGGACGTTCGCTGCCGATCGGTGGCGCTGCGCCGCTCGTCGTGCTCTCCGGGCTCGCGCTGATCATTGCCGCCGGCGACAGCATTGCGCTTTATCATCAACGCATTCTCGGCTTCGCCTGGGCCGGGCTGCTGATCGTCCCGGCGATGTTCGTGCCGATCCTGATCGTAGCGTTGCCGTGGGCGGCCGGCATGGATCTGAAAGTCGCGCAGCCGGCCGCCGCAATGGGCCGTTTCTTTGCCGACAGCTTCGAGCGACGAACCGGACAGCCGCTCGCCATCGTCACCGGCGACCCGCGGCTTGCCGCGTTAGTCGGGCTTGCCGCGCCGAGCCGGCCGAGCGTATTCGACGATGCCAATCCGGCGCGCTCGCCCTGGGTCACTGCCGACGACATCCGCAACAAGGGCGCGGTGGTGGTCTGGCTCGCTCACGACACCACGCCGGCGCCGCCGCCCGACATCAAAGCGTATTTCCCCGATCTCGTCGCGGAAGTGCCGCGCGCATTCAGCCGGCCGGTTGAAGGCCGGCTGCCGACGCTATGGATAGGCTGGGGCGTGATCAGGCCGGGCAGCGTCAAAGCCGCGGCGCGCTGAGCCCGTTGCGCGCCTCCGCTTGCTCACCGGCGGGGATCAGTGATAGGCCGCGCTTTCGCGGACTTTGCCGCGGAACAGCCAATAGGTCATCGCGGTGTAGCCCAGTATCAGCGGCAGCAGGACGAGCGTGCCGATCAGCATGAAGAGCTGGCTCGACGGTGCGGCAGCCGCGTCTGGGATCGTCAGGGTCGGCGGCACGATATAAGGAACGGTCGAGATGACGAGGCCAGCATAGCCGAGCAGGAACAGGGCGATGCTGGCCAGAAATGGCGCCGCTTCACGCCTCGCCTCGATGGAGCGCCACACCGCTAATGCGATGAGTGCGGTTACGATCGGCAACGGAGCCAGATAAAGCAGATTCGGCATCGTGAACCAGCGCTGCGCGATGCGCGGAATGGTCAGCGGCGTATAGAGACTGACGGCGGCCATGAAGACGAGCACGGCGACGAGCAGCACTTTGGCTTTTGCCGCCGCGCGAACGGCCATGTCGCCATCGGTCTTGAGGATCAGCCAGCATGCGCCAAGCAGCGCATAGCCGACGACCACGCCGAACCCGCACAACAGGCCGAACGGCGTTGCCCAATCGAGCGGGCCGCCGGCATAGACGCCGTTCTCGATCTTCACGCCTTGCACCAGTCCGCCGAGAACCAAGCCCTGGCAAAATCCAGCCAGCGTCGAGCCGCCGGCGAACACCGCGTTCCAAAACGGCTTGCGCTGGGCGAGACTGCGGAATTCGAAGGTGATGCCGCGGAATACCAGGGCGAGCAACATGACGATCAACGGAAGATAAAAGGCCGGCATGATGATCGAATAAGCGCGCGGGAAAGCGACGAAGAGACCGCCGCCGCCGAGCACCAGCCAGGTTTCATTGCCGTCCCAGAACGGCGCGATCGACGCCAGCATGCGGTCACGCTCGGCCTCGCTCTTGGCGAATGGAAACAATATGCCGATGCCGAGATCGAAACCGTCGAGGATGACATAAAACGCCACCGCGGCGCCGATCAGCGCGGCCCAGATCCAAGGAAGCCATGGCGCGATGTCCAATGTGCGGGTCACGGGGAGCCCTCGGTCTCAAAGGTCGGATGCCCGGCGGCGAGGTGTGGCGTTCTTTCCGGCAGCTTCATGTCCTGGATGCCTCGGGCGATCAGGCGGTTGATGAAATAGATGCCGAACGAGAACACCGTGAGATAGACCAGCACGAAGAGAATAAGCGTGGTCGCTACGCTTTCGCCGGGCACCGGCGATACCGCGTCCGCCGTGCGCAAGATGCCCTGCACGATCCACGGCTGGCGGCCGCTTTCGGTGACGACCCAGCCGGCAATGACGGCGACAAAGCCGACCCACCAGGTCTGCGCCACGACTTGCAGGTACCAGCGGGTCTCGAACAGCCGTCCGCGCCACAACAGCCAAAGCC
Organism: Xanthobacteraceae bacterium; assembly: GCA_035515455.1. Lineage (GTDB taxonomy): Bacteria > Pseudomonadota > Alphaproteobacteria > Rhizobiales > Xanthobacteraceae > BOG-931. The sequence continues at coordinate 25,761 of DATJBH010000179.1, read as the reverse complement.
CGAGCCAGGCCGCGGCGATCATGTAGAGACCGATTGCCACCATAATGCGGAAGCCGAAGAACACGTTCGGCAAGGGCGGCCGATCCGGCGCCGGCACGTCCTTCAAGCCGGGGAACAGGCCGTTCCATTGCCGCGTGACCAGCAGCGAACCGATGTGCGGCAGCGCCAGCGAATAAAGGTTGCTCTCCGTGCGTTCATCCGGCCAGGCGAAGATTTCGAAGGGCGCCGGCTGACTGCCGTCCCAATGCGCCTCCATGGCGGCGATCTTGGTCGGCTGATATTTGAGCGTGTTCTCGGCGTGCAGATCGCCGATGACGAGTTGCAGCGGCGCCAGCAGCGCGGTGAGCCCGATCGCCATGCGCAGCATGGTGCGCGCTTCCTCGGGATGACGGCCCGCCAACAGATAGCGCGCGCCGACCGCGATGCCGACGAAGCCGCCGGTGAGCAGCGACGCATTGAGCATGTGGGCGAGCCGGTAGGGAAAGCTCGGATTGAAGATGATCGCCCACCAGTCCGCCGGATAGGCGATGCCGCCTTGCATCGTGTAGCCGACCGGCGTCTGCATCCAGCTGTTGGCCGAAAGAATCCAGAATGCCGACATCGTGGTGCCGAACGCGACCATCAAGGCCGAGAAGACATGCAGCCAGCGCGGTACCCGTTCGCCGCCGAACAGCATTATGCCGAGGAAGGTCGATTCCAGAAAAAACGCGCCCAAAACTTCATAGCCAAGCACCGGACCGACCACATTGCCGACCACCGCCGAGAAGTGGCTCCAATTGGTGCCGAACTGATAGGACAGCACGACGCCGGACACGACACCCATCCCAAAAGACACCGCGAATATCTTGGTCCAGAACGCCGCCAGCCGCTTATAGCGCTCGGCGCCGGTCCAGCCCCAAAGCACTTCGAGCGTCGCCAGATAGATCGCGATCCCGATCGTGAAGGTCGGGAAAATGATGTGAAACGAGACGGTAAAGGCAAATTGCAACCGCGCCAGCAGAACCGGATCGAGGTGCATGATGCAACTCCGTCACCCGCGGTCGTGAATCGCTCTATAATATGGGCGGAGTCGGGCGAAGGGGGAAGACCATGGACGACGTCAGCGCCAGCCGCGCGCAAAAGCCGCAATCCGTACTCGATCGTTGGTTCGGCCTGGAACAGGCGGGCAGCAACGCCCGTACCGAATTCATCGCCGGCCTGACCACGTTCCTGACGATGGTCTACATCGTCTTCGTCAATCCGCAGATTCTCGGCAATACCGGCATGGACAAGGGCGCAGTGTTCGTCGCCACCTGCATCGCCGCGGCGGTGTCCACCCTGGTGATGGCGCTCTATGCCAATTATCCGATCGCGCTGGCGCCCGGCATGGGGCTTAATGCCTTCTTCGCCTTCACCGTGGTCCTGACCATGAAATACACCTGGCAGCAGGCGCTGGCCGCGGTATTCTGCTCGGGTGTGGTCTTCTTTCTGATCTCGATCTTCCGCATCCGCGAATACATCATCAATTCGATTCCGAAAAATCTGAAGCTCGCCATATCCGCCGGTGTCGGCCTGTTCCTCGGCATCATCGCGCTCGAAGAGGCCAAGATCGTGGTGGCGTCGCCGGCGACGCTGGTCACGCTCGGGGACTTGCGCAATCCGGCGGCGATCCTGTGTCTTCTTGGCCTGGTGCTGATCACGGCGCTGAACTACCGCCGCATCATCGGCGGCACGCTGCTCGGCATCCTGATCGTCACCATGATCGGCATTCCGTTCGGGCTGGCCAAGTTCGGCGGCGTGGTCTCGGCGCCGCCGTCGCTGGCGCCGACCTTTCTGCAGCTCGATTTCTCGCGCATCACGGAAGGCTCGTTTCTGATCGTGATTTTCAGCTTCCTGTTCGTCGACGTTTTCGACAACGCCGGCACGCTGATCGGCGTCACGCATCGCGCCGGCTTGACCGACAAAGATGGCAACCTGCCGCGCATGAAACAGGCGCTGATCGCCGACAGTTTTGCCGCCATGTTCGGCTCGCTGATCGGCACCTCGACGACGACGAGCTACATCGAGAGCGCGTCGGGCGTGTCCGCGGGCGGGCGCACCGGGCTCACGGCTTTCTTCGTCGCGATCTTCTTCCTGGCGGCGCTTTTCTTCGCGCCGCTCGCCGGCATGGTGCCGGCCTATGCCACGTCGGCGGCGCTGCTTTATGTCGCCTGCATCATGGCGCGCGGGCTTGCCGAGATCGCTTGGGACGACATCACCGAAGCGGCGCCCGCCGTCATCGCCGCCGTCACTATGCCGCTCACTTATTCGATCGCCACCGGCATCGGGCTCGGCTTCATCACTTATGCGTTGTGCAAGCTGATTGCCGGCAAATTCGCCGACACGACACCAGCGGTGCTGGTGCTGGCGGCTATTTTCGCCCTCAAATTCGCCGTCGGCTGATTTGCCGGCGGCCAAAAGGAGATCGGAATGCCAAAGCTGTCAGGTTTTGCTTCGCTTGCCGCGCTGCCGGAGGAGCGGATCTCCGACAAGATCACCCGCAAGATCGCCGCCGGCGAGCGGGAGATGATCGCGTGGTGGAGCATGAAAGCGGGCGCGCATGCCAACGCGCACAAGCATCCGCACGAGCAGATCGCCTATATGCTCAAGGGCAGGATGGAATTCCGGCTCGGCGATGAGCGCCGCAGTTGCGGGCCGGGCGACGTCGTGGTGATCCCGGGCGGCGTCGAGCATGAAGCCTTCTTCCCGGAGGACACCGAAGTGATCGACGTGTTCGCGCCGCCGCGCGAGGATTTTCTGAGCGGCGGGCTGCCCGATTACATGAAGGTCAGGTAGCGGGCGCCCCAGGGCATGATCCGATCAGGTTGAATCGGATCATGCTCTAGGATTATTCGCTGGAGCATGATCTTTTCGGAAAACCAGTATCCACTTTTCCGGATCATGCTCCGAGCGCCTTCTTCAGCGCCAGAAAATCGCGCCACGCGAAGCGCTTCTGCAGCGGACTGCGTAAGAGGAAGGCGGGATGGAAGGTCGCCAGCGCGCGGATCTCGCGCGTGCCGGTGTCAAAGGCAAACCAGCGCCCGCGGGTTCGCGTAATGCCGTCCTTGACCGACAGTAGGGTTTGCATCGCCGGGCCGCCGAGGCAGACCATGAAATCGGGATTGGCCAATTCGATCTGGCGGCGGATGAATGGCAGGCAGATCGCCGTCTCCTGCGGGGTCGGTGTGCGGTTGCCGGGCGGCCGCCAGGGTACGACATTGGCGATATAGGCGGACGTGCGATCGAGCCCGATCGCCGCCATCATCAGATCGAGCAGCTTGCCGGAGCGGCCGATAAACGGACGGCCGACGATGTCCTCGTCATAACCCGGGGCCTCGCCGACGAATATCACGCGGCTTTGCGGGTTGCCGTCGGCGAACACGAGTTGCGTCGCCGTGGCGCGTAGCGCGCAGCCTTCGAACGATTCGAGCAGCGCGCGCAACTCGTCCAGCGTCTGCGCGGTTCGCGCGGCCTCGCGTGCCGCCATCGCGGCAGCTTCCGGTGAGGGCGGCGCAGTCATGCCGGCACGAAGTTTTCCTTCCGCTGACGGGACAGAGCCGGATCGGCGGTCCGGCGAGGGGTTACGAGCCGGACCCCGAACCGCCGCATCTGCGCTGCCGCGGCTGACCGCGGCGGGCGGGCTCTCAATTTCGGCCGGAGGCAGGTCTGCCATGCGGTCGACCGGAGCCTCGCCGATGAGCGCGTCAACGCCGGCATCGAGGTAGAAGGCGAGGAGTTCCCGCGCGTCCTTGGATTGCGGTGTCAAAGCCAGATTCCGATGTCTGTCTTTGTCGATTGTATTGGCACTCATTTCGTGAAAAATCATCAGCAATCGTCCGGGATACGGAGCATGCCATGAATACACCGGAGCTTCCGCCCCGGGAAGCGATGGAATTCGATACCGTGATCGTCGGCGCCGGGCCGGCCGGCCTTGCCGCCGCCATCCGGCTCAAGCAACTGGCGCCGGATAAATCCGTCGTCGTGGTCGAGAAGGGTTCCGAGGTCGGCGCCCACATCCTGTCCGGCGCCGTGATCGATCCGATCGGCCTCGACAGTCTCATTCCGCAATGGCGCGGCGAAGATACGCCGATCAAGACCGAGGTCACTGCCGACCGTTTCTATGCACTGGGCGCGTCCGGCGCGCTGCGGTTGCCGCTTTCGCTGATGCCCTCGCTGATGAGCAATCACGGCAATTTCATCGTCTCGCTCGGCGACGTCTGCCGCTATCTGGCTACGAAGGCCGAAGCGCTTGGCGTCGAGATTTACCCGGGCTTTGCCGCCGCCGAAGTGCTGTTCGAAAACGATGCGGTCGCCGGCATCGTCACCGGTGACATGGGAATCGCCAAGGACGGCCATCACAAACCAGGCTACGCCCGCGGCATGGAGTTGCGCGGCAAATATACTTTGCTGGCCGAGGGCGCGCGCGGCAGTCTATCGAAGGTCCTGATCGAGCGTTTTGGATTGTCGCATGATCGGCAGCCGCAAAAATTTGGCATCGGACTGAAAGAGCTGTGGCAAGTCGCGCCGGAAAAATTCCGCAAGGGGCTGGTCCAGCACACGCTCGGCTGGCCGCTCGACAATGGCACCGGCGGCGGCTCGTTTCTTTATCATTACGACGACAATCTGGTTTCCGTCGGCTTTGTCGTCCACCTCAACTACCGCAATCCCTATCTGTCGCCCTTCGAGGAATTTCAGCGCTTCAAAACCCATCCGCTCATTCGCGACACTTTCGCCGGCGGAAAACGCATTTGCTACGGCGCGCGCGCCATCACCGAAGGCGGCTGGCAATCGGTGCCGAAGCTGGTCTTTCCCGGCGGCGCACTGATCGGGTGCGCCGCGGGCTTCGTCAACGTCCCGCGCATCAAGGGCAGCCACAACGCCATGCTGTCAGGCATGCTCGCGGCCGAGCACGTCGCCGCCGCGCTCGCCGCGGGGCGCGGCAATGACGAACTTACCGGCTACGAAAGCGCTTGGCGCTCCTCTCCAGTGGGGAGCGATCTGTGGCGGGTGCGCAACGCCAAGCCCCTGTGGTCGAAATTCGGCACCGCGCTCGGTATCGCGCTCGGCGGGCTCGATATGTGGACCAACACGCTCGGCTTTTCACTGTTCGGCACGCTCAAGCATGGCAAGCCGGATTATGCGACGCTGCAGCCTGCGGCGAAATGCCGGCGCATCCTTTATGCCAAGCCGGATGGCAAACTGACCTTCGACCGGTTGTCCTCGGTTTATCTGTCGAACACCAATCACGAGGAAGACCAGCCGGTTCATCTTCTGGTGCGCGACATGGCTTTGCAGAAGTCATCGGAGCACGACGTCTATGCCGGACCGTCGGCGCGCTATTGCCCGGCCGGCGTCTACGAATGGGTCGAGGAAGGCGCGCAGGAAAAGTTCGTGATCAACGCGCAAAACTGCGTCCATTGCAAAACCTGCGACATCAAGGACCCGAACCAAAACATTACCTGGGTGCCGCCCGAAGGCGGCGGCGGGCCGAATTATCCGAACATGTGATCGACGACGTTTGACCCGCCCGCGCGCCGAGCGTCAGCAGGCGGCGGACCGCGCCCCCGGTCCGTGATTCTACTGCCGCGATTTCGCCGCCGTTGAGGCCTAATGGTTGATGTGACGGGGGAAAGTAGCGCGGCGGGTGGCTGGGTTTGTGTCCTTGCGGGCGCGCGGCAAAAGGATCATTCTCGCGCAGCTATTAAGAGGCATCGGGCGCTCGATTCCCGCCTCGCCGAACGAGTTCGTCAGCCGAACCAGTTTGCCAATGGAGATCTCGTGACTCATTTGCTGCCCCGGCATGCCGCGCTTGTCGGCATCGCTCTAGCTTTCAGCCTTTCGTCAGCGCTTGCCGCCGAAACGCCGGCGCAACAGCCGCTTTCGCCCGAGAACGCCTTCGGCAGCTATCTGGCCGCCAGGCACGCGTCAGCGGAGCGCGACGAAGGGGCCGCCGCATCTTATTATCTCGACGTCCTCAAGCTCGATCCGCACAACAGCGACCTGCTCAGCCGCGCCTTTCTGTCGGAGCTAAGCGACGGCGACATCGATGCGGCAAGCAAGCTTGCCGACCGGTTGCTCGCGATCGATCACAGCGATCGTATTTCGCGGCTGGTCGTCGGCATTCGGGAGCTGAAGAAAAAGCATTACGCGGCGGCCCGCGAAGATTTCACGCAGTCGGTGCGCGGCCCGGTGACCGACCTCACTGCGACGCTGCTCTCGGCCTGGGCGCTCGCCGGGCAAGGCGAAACGCACCTGGCCATCGACACCTTGGACAAGCTGTCGGGACCGGACTGGTACGGGATATTCAAGGATCTCCATGCCGGGTTTATTCTCGACTTCGCCAAGGAGAACAAGGCGGCCGGCAAGCGCTATGCCAGCGCCTACAAGGCGGATCCCACCGCCTTGCGTACCGTGGAAGCCTATGGCCGCTGGCTGTCGCGCAACGGCAACAAGGCTGACGCGCTCAAGGTCTATGCGGATTTCGCCAAGGAACTGCCCAATCATCCATTGATCGACGAAGAGACGAAGCGGATCGCCGACGGCGAGAAGCTGCCGTCGCTTGTCGATACCCCCCAGGCCGGCGCCGCGGAGGCGCTTTACGGGCTCGGCGCCTCGATCGGGCGCCGCGGCGGCGAGGATCTCGCGCTGATCTATCTGCAGCTTGCGCTCTATCTCGAGCCGAACCACGCCATGGCGCTGTTGTCGCTGGGCGATCTCTACGAAGACCTCAAGAAGCCCGAGCTGGCCATCAAAGCCTATGAGCGCGTGCCGGCGAGTTCGCCGCTGTCGCGCAACGCGCAAATTCAGATGGCGGTCGATCTCGACACGCTCGGTCGCAGCGACGATGCCAAGAAGCTTCTCGACAAGGTGATCGCCGACCATCCCAAGGACCTCCAGGCAATCATCGAGCTCGGCAATGTCCAGCGCGGCCACAAGGATTTCGCCGATTGCGCCAAGACCTACAGCAAGGCCATCGACACGCTGCAAACCCCCGACAAGTCGAATTGGGTGACGTATTACTTCCGCGGCATCTGCTACGAGCGCTCGCATCAGTGGCCGCTCGCCGAAGCCGACATGAAGAAGGCGTTGCAGCTCTATCCCGATCAGCCGCTGGTGCTCAATTACCTCGGTTATTCGTGGGTCGATAAGGGCGTGCATCTCGATCAGGGCATGGACATGATCCGCAAGGCCGTCGAGCAGCGGCCGGACGACGGCTACATCGTCGATTCGCTGGGCTGGGCGTATTTCCGCACCGGCAATTACGACGAGGCGGTCAAGAATTTGGAACGCGCCGTGGAGCTCAAGCCTGAAGACCCGACCATCAACGACCATCTCGGCGATGCCTATTGGCGGGTCGGACGCACCTTGGAAGCGCACTTCCAATGGTCGCAGGCGATCGACCTCAAGCCCGATCCGGAAGATCTGCCCAAGATCGAGGCCAAGCTGAAAAACGGTCTGCCGTCTGACACCTCGTCGGCGGCCGATGCCAGCAAGCCGGCCGCGGCCGGCGATGCCGACAAGCCGGATTCGGCGGCCGACGTCGAAAAGAAGAAGACCGGAAACGGCGGGTGAGGCGTCTTCTTGCCCGTTCCGCTTGTTGAGGCCGCGCCGGCCAAGGTCAATCTGACGCTGCGGGTGATCGGTCGCCGCGCCGACGGCTATCACGAGATTTCGAGTCTGGTCGCATTCGCCGATTGCGGCGACCGCCTGAGCTTGGAGCCCGGGGATTCGCTCGTCTTGACCGTCGGGGGCCCGCGTGCGCGCGACGTCGGTGCCGAGGCCGACAATCTCGTGCTCAAAGCCGCGCGTGCACTGGCCGCGCGCGTTCCCGGACTCATCCCGGGCGCATTTCATCTCGACAAGGAACTGCCGATCGCGGCTGGAATCGGCGGCGGTTCCGCCGACGCAGCTGCGGCGCTGCGGCTTTTGGCGCGGGCCAACAATCTTTCTTCCGGCGATCCGCGCCTATACGAGGCGGCGCGCGCCACCGGTGCCGACGTGCCGGTCTGCATCGAGTCGCGGCCGCGGCTGATGTGGGGCATCGGCGAAAGACTCTCGCCAGCGCTCGATCTGCCGCCGCTCTCCGCGGTCCTGGTCAATCCCGGCGTCGCGCTTGCGACCAAGGATGTTTTTGCCAACTGGACAAAAGACGCCAAGGCGGCTCTGCCGCTCGACATCGCGGACGTGGAGGGGATTCAAGGCGAAGCGGGTCTGCTCGAATTGCTGGCGCGGGATGGGAATGATCTTGAGCAACCGGCGCGCAAGCTCGCGCCGGTCGTCGCCGAGGCGATCGCGGCGCTGCTTGCACTTCCTGGCTGCCGGCTCGCGCGCATGTCCGGTTCGGGCGCCACATGCTTTGGCATTTTCGATTCGCCGGACACGGCGCGCACGGCGGCGCTGGCGCTGCCCGGCAAATTTCCGCGTTGGTGGGTGCAGCCATGCCGGCTTGGCGCGCCTGCCGAAGAGGGAAGATTTAGAACCTGAACCAGAACAGGCGGAATGGCCGCCGTCCGCCAAATGGATAGCGGCCATAGTCGTAGCGGCTGGACGTTTCGCGATCGCCGCCTGCCTCTGCCGCGGTATCGAAACTGATCGTCGCCGCCGGCGGAATGTCGCTTCCGCGAAGCAGCGGTTCCGCGGCGCCGACGAAGTCGCGCCAGATCGCCGCCGGCACGCTGCCGCCGACGACGCCGTTCATGGGTGAGTTGTCATCATTGCCGACCCACACGCCGACAACCAGATCGGATGTGAAGCCGACGAACCAGGCGTCGCGATAATCTTCGGACGTTCCCGTTTTGCCGCCGACCGGTCGGTCTAGTCGCGCTGCCGTTCCGGTCCCGCCGCGCACCACGCTGGAGAGCAAATCAAGCATCTCGGCGTGAATCGTCGGATTATCGATTGCGCCTTTTGCCTCAGCCGGCGTCGTGTACACGACTTTGCCGCCTTCGCTGATCGAACGCACCGCGTAGCTGTCGAGACCGGCGGTGTTTGTGGCGATGGCGGCGAAGGCGCGCGTCATTTCGAGCGGCGTGACCGCGCCCGAGCCCAGCGCCACGCTCGGCACCACGGGTATTTCGGATCGGATGCCGAACTGCCTGGCGGTGTCGATCACGGATTGAATGCCGACCGCCTGGCCGAGCTGTACCGCCACGCTGTTGAGCGAGTGCGCAAAGGCGGTGCGCAGCGTGACCGGCCCCATGTAGCGATTGCCGTAATTGTCCGGCTCCCAATTGCCGATACGAACCGGTTGATCGACGATCACGGAATCCGGCGTGTAGCCTTTCCGCAAGGCGGTCAAATAGACGAAGGCCTTGAATAGCGAGCCGGGTTGCCGCCGCGCCTGGGTCACCCGGTTGAATTGGCTCTGATCGTAGTCGCGGCCGCCGAGCATGGCGAGGATTGCGCCATCAGGCCGCAAAGCGACAAGCGCGGCTTGATGGATGTTTTTCGCCTTGCCCGAGACTGCGAGATGTCTGGCGACGACGCTCTCGGCGATGTGCTGTAATCGCGGATCGAGCGTTGTCGCAACGGTCAAATCGTCGGTGGTTTGGCCGAGCTTCGCCTTGACGTCCGCGGCGGCGCTGTCGAGAAAATAGTTGGCGGCCGGCGGCGTCGCCGCCGCGTCGTGAATGGTCGCGGGCTGGTCGCGCGTTGCATCGGCCTGTTGCCGGGTGATCGCTCCGGATTGCACCATCGCATCGAGAACCGCTGCCGCCCGATCTTTCGCCCCGGCCGGATTGCGGTCGGGCTCGAGCTGCGACGGCGCCTTGATCAGGCCGGCAAGCATGGCCGCCTCGGCGACGGAGAGTTGCTGCGCGGTCCGGCCGAAATAGCGTTGCGCAGCCGAGTTGGCGCCGTAGGCGCTGTCGCCGAAATATGCGGTGTTGAGATAACGCGCGAGGATCTGGTTTTTCGAATAGCGCAGCTCGAGCCACTCCGCGAGCGCGGCCTCCTGCACCTTGCGCTTGAGGGTACGGTCGGGCGTCAGATAAAGCCGGCGCGCCAATTGCTGCGTGATCGTGCTCGCACCCTGCAGATTGTGTCCGGTCGCGTCGTTCCAGGCGGCGCGAAGGATGGCGCGCGGATCGATCCCGCCGTGTTCGTAGAATCGCCGATCCTCGATTGCCACCACGGCCTTGGAGAGAAGCGGCGGCAAATGGTCCGCCGTGATGGCTTGGCCTTTGACGACGCCGCGGGTCGCAAAGGGCTGGCCGTCATCCCCGTCGAACACCAATGCGCTTGGCGCCGACTGAAGCGGCGTACCGCCGGCGAATGGAATCGTGACAAGGCAATAGGCGACGTAAGCTATTGGCACCGCCACGATGAGAGCAACCACGGCAATACCGGCCCGAGGACGAAATGTCGGCGTGCCCGCGACCGCCGGCGCGCTGCGGCGCCCACGATGCAGCACCCTTGCAGCGCGCAGGCGCGAGACGCCGCCGGCGATATGGAGCATGTGCTCGCGTGCGAGTTGTCTTGCGCGTCGGGCAAGCGCTTTTATCAGGAGTGAGGCAGGCAGGGTGTCGATCGCGAGCGTGTCGGGATTTTCCGGCCCGGGAGGAGGCGCAGCGGCGGGATGTGAATCTCGAATTTCATTCCCGGCCGGGTCGCGAGATTCCATGGATCGGCTCACGCCAATTGCTTGTCTCGCGACATAACGCTCCGCAAGGCGCACGAGTTCCCGTGCCGTCCTGGATAACCCTTTCAAGTCTCAGCAGAATAGGCAGAGATGCCTAGTGCGTCCGCGCGATGCAAAAGTCCACGGTCTCGACCAATGCGGCTTTCATCGTCGAATCCGGGAACAGTGCCAGCGCGTCGCGGGCGATGGCGCCATAGTGGTGGGCGCGACCGATGGTGTCTTCCAGCGCGCGGTGCTTGACCATCAAGCCGATAGCGTGATCGAGATCGGTGTCTTCGGTCTCGCCACGTTCCAGCGTACGCCGCCAGAATTCGCGCTCGTCGTCGCTGCCGCGGCGGAAGGCGAGGACCACCGGCAGCGTGATCTTGCCCTCGCGGAAGTCGTCGCCGATGTTCTTGCCGAGCCGCGCCGCAGCGCCGCCATAGTCGAGCACGTCATCGATCAGCTGGAAGGTGATGCCGAGATTCATGCCGAACGAGCGGCTCGCGGCGGCTTCTGCCTTCTGCCGTGCCGACAGCGCGGGGCCGACTTCGCAAGCCGCGGCAAACAGTTCGGCGGTCTTGGCGCGGATCACCGCGATATATTCATCCTCGGTCGTCGCCGTATTCTTGGCCGCGGCGAGCTGCATGACCTCGCCCTCGGCGATCACGGCGGCGGCGGCCGAAAGAATTTCCAGCGCTTTGAGGCTGCCGACCTCGACCATCATCTTGAAGGCTTGGCCGAGCAGGAAGTCGCCGACCAGCACGCTCGCCTCGTTGCCCCACAGCATGCGCGCCGCGAGGCGCCCGCGCCGCAGCTCGCTCTCGTCGACCACGTCATCGTGCAGGAGCGTCGCGGTGTGCATGAACTCGACCGCGGCGGCAAGCTTGATATGGCCGTCGCCGCCATAGCCGGCGAGCCGCGCCAAGGCCAGCGTCAGCATCGGCCGTAGCCGCTTACCGCCGGAATTGATGAGGTGCTTGGCGACCTCCGGGATCATCGTCACTTCGGAGCCGGTGCGCGCGATGATCGTCGCGTTGACGCGCTCCATGTCGGCGGCGACCAGGTCGACCAAAGGGTCGATCGACGGCTCACGCGGGCTTTCGAAGGGGACAATGACGGCCACTACGGCGTTCTCCAGGCAAGCATTCTCCGGACGCGACGCGGGAGCATAGAAACGCTATGGTCACGCGGCAAGTCTGCCCGCGAATACCAAAACGGCAAGAAATCGGCATGTCGACCAACGAACTCGCCGGGAATCACATAGGTATAAACCGCTACGGCACCACACAATTGGAGGTGGCGGTGCTGGTCCCTTGCTATAACGAAGAACACGCGATCGCCAAAGTGGTTGCCGACTTCCTCGCCGCGCTGCCGGCGGCGACCGTCTACGTTTATGACAACAATTCCACGGACGGCACCATAGCCGCAGCCAAGGCGGCCGGCGCCGTCGTCCGCCGCGAGACCCATCAGGGCAAGGGTTATGTGGTGCGGCGCATGTTCAACGACATCGAAGCCGACGTTTACGTGCTGGTCGACGGCGATGCGACCTATGACGCGCCGAGCGCGCCGGTCATGATCGAAAAGCTCATCGCCGAGCGGCTCGACATGGTGGTGGCGATGCGCGCCGACCGCGAGGAGGCGGCCTATCGCCCCGGCCATCGCGCCGGCAACCGGCTGTTGAGCGGGTTCGTGGCTCACATATTCGGCCGCGCTTTCACCGATATCCTGTCCGGCTATCGGGTGTTCTCGCGCCGCTTCGTGAAATCCTTTCCGATTCTGTCCGGCGGCTTTGAGATCGAGACCGAATTGACCGTGCATGCGCTCGAGCTGGAACTGCCGGTCGGCGAATTGGCGACGCCGTATTATTCGCGTCCGGCCGGCTCGGTGTCGAAGCTCTCGACCTGGCAGGACGGTTTCCGCATCCTGTGGACGGTGTTGCGGCTATACCGCGCCGAGCGGCCGTTGTCGCTGTTCGGCGCCTTCGGCATTGCGCTGATCATCATGTCGGTCGGGCTCGCCATTCCCATCGTCATCACCTACGTGCAGGAGGGCATCGTGCCGCGCCTGCCGACCGCGGTGCTGTCGACCGGCTTGATGGTGCTGGCGTTTCTCTCGATCGCATGCGGGCTTATTCTCGATACCGTAACGCGCGGGCGGCGCGAAGCAAAGCTGATCGCCTATCTCGCGCTGCGCGCGCCGGGCGAGGAACGGCGGCGGAGCTGAAATTGCGCGAACTCGTCCGCACCAACGATGCCGTGCTGATTTCCGCGATCGAAGCGCTGCTCAACGGCGCGCACATCGCGCATATGGTGGTCGACCAGAACATGAGCGTTCTGGAAGGCTCGATCGGCATCTTCCCGCGCCGCATTCTGGTCGGTGAGGATCAAATCCAGGCGGCGCGTCGGCTGTTGCAGGACGCCGGTTTCGGTAACGAGCTGCGGCCTCATAGTGACTGAAACTTCGACCAAGATTGCTGCTCGGCATCCCGGGATCAGCGAGGATGCCATCCTTGGCGGCAGGCTGACGCTGGGCCAGCCGTTGCGCGGCCATCGTTTTGGCCATGACGCGATCCTGCTCGCCGCAGCAACGCCGGCGCAGGCTGGCGAGCGGGCGGTCGAACTCGGCGCCGGCGTCGGTGCCGCGGGCTTGGCGCTGGCGTGGCGCGTCGCTGGACTTGACGTGTCACTGGTTGAGATCGATCCGGCCCTGACGGCCCTGTCGCAGGAAAATGCCAAGCGCAACGGGCTGGCTGCGCGGGTGCGCTCGGTCTGTCTCGATGTAGCCGTGCCCCTGAGTGCCTATGTGGCCGCAGGACTTTTGCCGGGGTCGGCGGATCAGGTCCTGATGAATCCGCCATTCAATCCGCCGCAAAATGCGTCGCCCGATCGCGGCCGCCGCATGGCGCGAACCGCATCGGATGAAACGCTTTCCGCTTGGCTGCGCGCGGCGGCGTGGCTGTTGCGCTCTTCGGGCGTGGTGACGTTTATTTGGCGCGCCGACGGTCTTGCCGACGTGCTTACGGCGCTGGCTGCCGATTTCGGTGCGATTTCGCTGTTGCCGATCCATCCGAAGCCGGGAATTGCCGCCATCCGGGTGCTGGCGCGCGCCAAAAAAGGCAGTGGCGGTCCCGTATCATTGTTGCCGGGCTTCGTGCTTGCCGATGCCGACGGCAGGCCCAGCGCAGATGCCGAAGCCGTATTGCGCGACGGCGCCGTCCTGCCGTTTCCGGAAAGCTGAACGTCAGAAAATGTTAACGCCCGAAATCGACTCGGGCACAAACAGACTGCTCAGCCGTTAGGCATCACGCTGGATGCGGAGCGGGCGGCCTTGCACGGCTTTCTTCGCCTCGGCGCGGACCGGAATATAGGAAAGAGCAACAAATACGCTGATAAGCATCAAGAGAAATTCGATCTTGCCCACTGCTTGACCTCCGCCTCTATTCCCGACATCCATGCTTCAAGCAAGAAGCGTTCCACCGATTAACAAACGGTTACTTGAGGCTTAACGCGATCCTTCTTATTTGAGCTTTATGACCGAACCATGGACTGGAGAGCGCGTGCGAAATCTGTGTGGCCGCGTGTTTGGCGCGATCAGTCCGCTGCTTCCGGCGCGCTTTCGCCCCGGCCGGCCGGTCGTGCCTGTGGTTCGGCTGACCGGCGTCATCGGGTTTTCGACGCCGTTACGGCCCGGTCTTTCCCTTGCCGGTATCGCGCGCACGCTCGATCGCGCTTTTAGTACCCGCCGCGCCGCGGCGGTCGCACTCGCCATCAATTCGCCGGGCGGCTCGCCGGTACAGTCGCACCTCATCTTCCGCCGCATCCGCGAGCTTGCGGCCGAGCACAAGCGACCGGTGCTCGCGTTCGTCGAGGATGCCGGCGCCTCCGGCGGCTACATGATCGCCTGCGCCGGCGACGAAATCATCGCCGATCCGCATTCGATCGTCGGCTCGATCGGCGTCGTCGGCGGCTCGTTCGGCTTCGACAAGCTGATCGCGAAAATCGGCATTGAGCGCCGGCTGTATACGTCGGGCGAGCACAAGGCGAGCCTGGATCCGTTCCTGCCGGAAAATCCCGACGACGTCGAACGGCTGAAGAAATTGCAGCGACAAATCCACGAAGACTTCATCGCGCTCGTCAAGTCGCGGCGCGGCGCCAAGCTTCAGGGTCCGGAAAATGACTTATTTTCTGGCGAATATTGGACCGGACGAAAGGCCGTGGAACTCGGGCTGGTCGATGGCATCGGCGATTTGCGCGGGACCTTGCGCGAACGATTCGGAGAGAAGGTGGTTACACCCCTGATCAGCGCCGAACGCGGTTTCCTGGGCCGTCGCATTCTCGGCGTCGCCGACATCACGGCGGCGGGCAGGGGCCCGGGGCTCGCCGAAGACCTGATTTCGGCGCTTGAAGCGCGCGCCATTTGGGCGCGTTATGGCCTCTGACCGGGCCTGGGCTACGGGAGAACAGCCATGCCGCCGCTCATCGTCTTCGCACTTGGAGTGATGGGAGCGGCCGTGGTGGTGCGCTGGTGCGCCCGCGAGGTGCAGCGCGTCAACACCGAGCTCGACGAGGTGCGCGCCAAGGCCTCCGTCGAGCCGCTCGACCGCTCGACGCTGCCAAAATTAAAGCCGGATCCGAAGACCGGTGAATATCGGCCGGGCTGAATCTCACTCCGGCTTGATGTCGTTCTCTTTGATGGTGCGGCCCCATTTGTCGTACTGGGCCTTCATGAATGTGCCGAGCGCTTCCGGCGTGCCGCCAGCCGGGGTCGCGCCGGTGTTGACGAGCTTGTCGTGGATGGCGGGATCGTTGAGCGCTTCATTGACGGCTTTGTTGAGCTTGGCGATCACCGCCGGCGGCGTCTTGGCCGGCGCCAGCAGCGCATACCAGTTCGACGCGTCGGTGTTCGGGTAACCCTGTTCGGCCAGCGTCGGCACGTCGGGAAGAACGGCGTCCCGCTTGTCGCCGGCTATGCCGATCGGAACGACCTTGCCGGCCTTTATTTGCGCAATCAACACCGGAATATCCAACGCCACGACTTGGACCTGGCCGCCCAGCAAGTCGGTCAGCGCTGGAGCCGCGCCGCGATAGGGCACGTGCAGGAATTTCACGCCGGCCGCCGCATCGAGCAGCAACTGCGCGAGATGCGGCGGCGAGCCGACGCCGGTCGACGCAAAGGTGACGCCGCCCGGCTTTTTCTTGGCCAGCGCCACCAGCTCCTTGACGTTTTTGACGCCAAGCTGCGGCGACACCACCAGCACCTCATGCACCGTCGTCACCAGTGCGACCGGGGCGAAATCGCGGAACGTATCGAACGGCATTTTCGGCATGATGTGCGGCGACACCGTCACCGCGCCGGAGGTGGTGAGGAACAGCGAATAACCGTCGGGATCGGATTTGGCGACGTCGGCGCCGCCGAGCGTGCCGTTGGCGCCGGCCTTATTGTCGATATAGACGCGCTGGCCGAGGAGTTGTGTCATCTTGTCGGCGACAATGCGGCCGACGAAATCGGTCGGCCCGCCGGGTGGAAATCCCACCACGATGCGCACCGGTCGGGTCGGAAAATCCTGCGCCTTGGCGAAAGGCGATGCGGCCAGCGCCGATATCGCGGCCAGCCCAATGATGATGCTTCGAATAATCCGCACAATTTCCTCCCCTGAGCGCCGATCCGTGTTTTTGCGGTGCTAGCATAGCGGCCGCGACGCGAATCGTCACCGCCGGTCCGATCATGCGAGCCACAGACTTGACCTCTGCCGGACCTTCCACCAACAACGGCTCATGAACGCAGATTTGCCGCCCTATATGCGCCCCGAACGCTCGTTTCAGGGGCTCATCCTCGCCCTGCAGCGTTACTGGGCCGACTGGGGCTGCGTCATTTTGCAGCCCTACGACATGGAGGTCGGCGCCGGCACCTTCCATCCGGCGACCACGTTGCGCGCGCTCGGGCCAAAACCCTGGAACGCGGCCTACGTGCAGCCGTCGCGCCGGCCCAAGGACGGCCGTTACGGCGAGAACCCGAACCGGCTGCAGCACTATTATCAACTGCAGGTGATCCTCAAACCCTCGCCCGACGATCTGCAGGAGCTTTATCTCAAGTCGCTCTATGCCATCGGCATCGATCCCAAGATCCACGACATCCGCTTCGTCGAGGACGACTGGGAAAGTCCCACGCTCGGCGCCTGGGGGCTCGGCTGGGAATGCTGGTGCGACGGCATGGAGGTTTCGCAGTTCACTTATTTTCAGCAAGTCGCCGGTTTCGAATGCGCGCCGGTCTCCGGCGAATTGACCTACGGTCTCGAACGGCTGGCGATGTATGTGCAGGGCGTCGAGAACGTGTTCGAGCTTAATTTCAACGGCCGCGACGGCGCACAACGGGTCAGTTACGGCGACGTGTTTCTGCAAGCCGAGCAGGAATATTCCCGGCACAATTTCGAATATGCCGACACCGACATGCTGTTCGAACAATTCCGTATGGCGGAGGCGGCGTGCAACAAATACCTCGAAGCCGGCTGGCAGGCCGACGGCGGCGAGCGGAGCAATCGCGGCAAACATCTGATGGCGCTGCCGGCCTACGACCAGTGCATCAAGGCTAGCCACGTGTTCAATCTGCTTGACGCCCGCGGGGTGATTTCGGTGACCGAGCGGCAGAGCTACATTTTGCGGGTACGCGAGCTCGCCAAGGCCTGTGGCGCGGCCTGGCTCGCCACCGCAGGCGGCGGCAGAGATTCATGAATGGAGAGCGGCAATGAGCGAAATGCCACAGGTCGGCGGCCGGCGGCCAATCCCGGTCAATGTCGAAGCCGGCAAGTCCTATTGGTGGTGCGCCTGCGGACGTTCGAAGTCGCAGCCGTTCTGCGACGGCTCGCACAAAGGCTCATCGTTCTCGCCGGTCGAATACAAGCCGGCGGCGAACGAAGAGGCCTGGTTCTGCGCCTGCAAGCGCTCCGGCAAAAAGCCGATGTGCGACGGCAGTCATAAACAGTTGCCTGCGTAATGCCCGATCTCCTGCTCGAACTGTTCTCCGAGGAAATTCCGGCGCGGATGCAGGCGCGGGCGGGCGAGGATTTGCGCAAAGCGGTGACCGACCGGCTGGTCGCGGCCGGGCTCGTCTATGAGGGCGCCAAGGCCTTCATGACGCCGCGGCGGCTGGCGCTTGCCGTGCATGGCGTGCCGGTGCGGCAGCCCGACATCCGCGAGGAGAAGAAAGGACCGCGCGTCGGCGCGCCGGAGCAGGCCATCGCCGGGTTTCTCAAAGCCGCCGGACTGAAGTCGATTGCGGAAGCCAAGGTGCAGCCTGACAAGAAGGGCGACTTTTACGTCGCGGTGATCGAGAAGCCGGGCCGCGCCGCGCTCGAGGTGATCGGCGAAATTCTGCTCGAAGTGATCAAAAGCTTTCCCTGGCCGAAGTCGATGCGCTGGGGCGCGCGGTCGGCGGAGCCCGGAGCGCTGACCTGGGTGCGGCCGCTGCATTCGATCGTCGCCACCTTCGGGCCGGAGACCGAGGAGCCCGACATCGTGCCGTTCAGAATTGACGGCATTGCCGCCGGCAACGTCACGCGCGGCCATCGCTTCATGGCGCCGGAGCCGTTCACGGTACGGCGCCTCGACGATTACCTGGCGAAGCTCGATAGGGCCAAGGTCGTGCCCGACGCCGAGCGGCGCAAGCAGATCATCCTCACCGAAGCGAAACAGCTCGCCTTCGCGCAGGGTCTGGAATTGGTCGAGGACGAAGACCTGCTCGACGAGGTCGCGGGCCTCGTCGAGTGGCCGGTGGTGCTGATGGGCTCGTTCGATGAGGCCTTCCTGCGCGTTCCCGAGGAGGTGATCCGCGCCACCATCCGCGCCAACCAGAAATGCTTCGTGCTGCGCGACACGGCGCACGCCAAGCTGGTCGACAAGTTCATTCTGGTCTCGAACCTGGACGCTGCGGACGGCGGTGCGGCGATCGTCGCCGGCAACGAGCGCGTCATCCGCGCGCGCTTGTCGGATGCCAAGTTTTTCTACGAAACCGATTTAAAGACGCGGCTCGAAGATCGGCTGGCAAAGTTCAAGGACATCGTGTTTCACGAGAAGCTCGGCACCCAGGCCGAGCGCATTGAACGCATTGAGCGATTGGCCGCCGAACTGGCGCCGCTCGTCGGCGCCGACCCGGTTAAAGCAAAACGTGCGGCGCGGCTGTGCAAGGCCGATCTGCTCACGGAAGTGGTCGGCGAATTCCCCGAACTGCAAGGCACGATGGGTCGCTATTACGCCGAGGCGCAAGGCGAGGACGAAGCGGTCGCCCACGCCATCGAGGATCATTACCGGCCGAAGGGGCCGGACGATCTGGTGCCGAGCGATCCGGTGGCCGTTGCCGTGGCGTTGGCGGATAAGATCGATACGCTAACTGCGTTTTTGTCCGTAGATGAAATTCCCACTGGTTCACGCGATCCGTTCGGTTTGAGACGAGCTGAGATGGGGATCGTGCGGCTCTTGGAGGCAAACAGTATACATTTGGATATTCGATCGGTTCTCGCAAATCGATATGTGGATCTCGCGTTCAACCGAGCAAATTGGGACGAAGCTTTTGTCGCTACGCTCGTGCAGAGATACTCGTCTGAGGACGAGAGGGCGGACGAGAACTTTGGACTTCGCCTAGAGCATGGTCGATTTCAGGAGATCGTGGAAATTTGGGCGGCGGAAGTTTCAAACGAATCAATGATGAATTTCGGCGAACGACTCATTGTTCTCCTTCGTGCCAGGGGCGCACGCCACGATCTTGTTCATGCCGTCGTATTTGTCGAAATACCCAAGGATATCGTTTCGTTAATTCGCCGCGTCGAGGCTTTAGGAAAATTCCTCGACACCGAAGACGGCAAGAACCTGCTCGCCGGCTTCAAGCGCGCGACCAATATCATCCGCATCGAGGAGAAGAAAGATAAGCGCGACTATACCGCGGCTCCCGACCCGAAGCTTTACAAGCAGGATGAAGAGAAGGCCTTGGCCAAGGCCATAGATACCGCCAAGTCGGAGGCCGCCCGCGCCGTCGCCGAGGAAGATTTCGAGGCCGCCATGCGCGCCATGGCGAAGCTTCGCCCCAGCGTCGATGCCTTCTTCGATAAAGTTACAGTGAATGTGGAGGATAAGGCGCTCCGCGAAAACCGCCTGAAGCTGCTTAACGAAATCCGCGCCGCCACCCGCGCGGTGGCCGATTTCTCCAAGATCGAGGGTTAGCGCTGCCTCTGGATGCGTCATGCCCGGCCTTGTGCCGGGCATCCACGTCTTTCTCCACCACGCGCCGGAAAGACGTGGATGGCCGGGACAGGCCGGGGCATGACGGTTCCTATGCTGCTCCGCCATGCTAGAACCGAATGGCCGCTTGTGCGTTTAGCGTCTGTGTATTATTCGGCCCCCGCCGCTTCTTCCCACAATCCATTCAAAAACCGAGGCAATCTCCATGGTCATCACCGCCACTGAACTGTCGCCGATCGTCGCGCTCATCGCCGGCATCCTCATCCTGATCATGCCGCGGCTTCTCAACTTCATCGTCGCCATCTATCTCATCGTCGTCGGCCTGCTCGGGCTCAATGCCATCCACCACTTCATCCACTGAGCCGCGTTGCGGCTTGCAACGCGCGCCGGGACTTGCAATCACACCTGACCGGATTCCACCAATCGCATGATGTCATGGCCAAATCGCGCTCAAAGCTGTCCCGCCGCCCGCTAAAAAAATCGGCCGCCGGCAAGGGCAAATCCGCTCGTAAGCCGCCGCGCAAATCGGCGTCGGCGAAAGCGCCGACGCAAGCGTCCGGGATGCACGGCAAGTGGGTCTACGCGTTCGGCGGCGGCAAGGCCGAAGGCCGCGCCAATATGCGCGATCTTCTCGGCGGCAAGGGCGCGGGGCTGGCCGAAATGGCGCATCTGAGCTTGCCAGTGCCGCCCGGCTTCACCATCACCACCGAGGTCTGCACCTATTTCTACCAGCACGGCAAAACCTATCCGAAGACGCTGAAAGCCCAGGTCGAGACCGCACTCGCCCAAGTCGGCCGCATCACCGGCAAGCGGTTTGGCGACGCCGAAAATCCGCTGCTCGTGTCGGTGCGCTCCGGCGCGCGCGCCTCGATGCCGGGCATGATGGATACCGTGCTCAATCTCGGACTCAACGACGTCACGGTGAATGCGCTGGCGGAGAAATCCGGCGACCGGCGCTTCGCGCAGGACAGCTACCGGCGCTTCATCACCATGTATTCCGACGTGGTGCTCGGCATCGGCCATCATCATTTCGAGGAGATCCTCGACGACCATAAGGATCGCAACGGCTACGCGCTCGACACCGACCTCAATGCCCAGGACTGGTCGGAAGTCATCGCCCGTTACAAGGAGCGCGTCGAGGAGGAGACCGGAAAGCCGTTTCCGCAGGACCCGCACGCGCAATTGTGGGGCGCCATCGGCGCGGTGTTCGGCTCGTGGATGAACCAGCGCGCCATCACCTATCGCCGCCTGCACAATATTCCGGAAAGCTGGGGCACCGCGGTCAACGTCCAGGCCATGGTGTTCGGCAATATGGGCGAGAGCTCGGCAACCGGTGTCGCCTTCACCCGCAATCCGTCGACCGGCGAGAAAAAGCTCTACGGCGAGTTTCTGATCAACGCCCAGGGCGAGGACGTGGTCGCCGGCATCCGCACGCCGCAGGAGATCACCGAGGCCGCGCGCAAGGAGGCGCACTCCGACAAGCCGTCGATGGAGGCGGCGCTGCCGGAGGCTTTTGCCGAGCTGCGACGCATCTACGCCAAGCTCGAAAAACATTACCGCGACATGCAGGATCTCGAATTCACCGTCGAGCAGGGCAAGCTGTGGATGCTGCAGACGCGCAGCGGCAAGCGCACCGGCCAGGCGGCTTTGCGCATTGCCGTCGAGCTGGCGCAAGAGAAACTGATCACCAAAGAGGAAGCGGTGGCGCGGGTCGATCCCGCTTCGCTCGATCAACTCCTGCACCCGACCATCGATCCGAAAGCCGAGCGCAAAATCCTCGCCACCGGGCTGCCGGCTTCACCCGGCGCGGCGACGGGCGAGATCGTGTTTTCTTCCGAAGACGCCGAGCTCCTCAAGAGCCAGGGCCACAAGGTCATTCTGGTGCGCATCGAGACCTCGCCGGAAGACATCCACGGCATGCACGCCGCCCAAGGGATTTTGACGACGCGCGGCGGCATGACCTCGCATGCCGCGGTGGTGGCGCGCGGCATGGGCAAGCCCTGCGTCTCCGGCGCCGGCTCGCTTCGCGTCGATTATCGCGCGCAAACCGTGACGGCGGGCGGCACGACCCTGAAGAAAGGCGACACGCTCACCATCGACGGCTCGACCGGCCAAGTGCTGGCCGGCAAAGTCGCGATGCTCGAGCCGGCGCTCGCCGGCGAGTTCGGCACCGTCATGCAATGGGCCGACGGCGTTCGCAAACTCAAAGTGCGCGCCAATGCCGACACGCCGGCCGACGCCCGCGCCGCGATCAGATTCGGCGCCGAGGGCATCGGGCTGTGCCGCACCGAGCACATGTTCTTCGACGAGGACCGTATCCGCGCCGTGCGCGAGATGATCCTCGCCGGCGACGAGAAAGCGCGCCGCGCGGCGCTGGCGAAGCTTCTGCCGATGCAGCGCGCCGATTTCGTCGAATTGTTCAAGATCATGGGCGACTTGCCGGTGACCATCCGACTCCTCGATCCGCCGCTCCATGAATTCCTGCCGCACAGCGAGCAAGAAATCGCCGAAGTGGCGGCGGCCATGGGCGCCGATCCGCAGAAGCTTGCCGATCGCGCGCGGGAGCTCTCCGAGTTCAATCCGATGCTCGGTTTCCGCGGCTGCCGGCTCGCCATCGCCTACCCGGAAATCGCGGAGATGCAGGCGCGCGCGATTTTCGAGGCCGCGGTCGAAGCGGAGCGCGAGACCGGCAAGCCGGTGGCGCCGGAAATCATGGTGCCGCTTATTGCCACCAAGGTGGAACTCGATCTGATCAAAGAGCGCATCGACGCCACGGCGAAAATGGTCGGCGACGAAACCAAACACAAATTCCATTATCAGGTCGGCACCATGATCGAGTTGCCGCGCGCCGCGCTCAGGGCGGACGAGATCGCCGAAACGGCGCAATTCTTTTCGTTCGGCACCAACGACCTGACCCAGACGACCTTCGGCATCAGCCGCGACGACGCCGCGAGTTTCTTGGGGATTTACACGGCGAAAGGCATTCTGCCCGCCGATCCCTTCGTGTCGCTCGACCGCGATGGCGTCGGCGAACTGATCCGCATTGCCGCCGAACGCGGCCGCAAAACGCGGCCGAAATTGAAGCTCGGCATTTGCGGCGAACACGGCGGCGATCCGGCGTCGGTGGCGTTCTGCCACGAGGTGAAGCTCGACTACGTGTCGTGCTCGCCGTTCCGTGTGCCGATCGCGCGGCTCGCCGCCGCGCAAGCCGCGCTCGGCAAGGGCGCGGCAGGCGAAGCTTAAATTCTGTCTTCGCCCGCCGGCCGCAAAGCGCCAGGAAGCTCCAGCGCGCGAAGTTCCGTTGGACGGCCGTCGATCGTAGTTAATGAAATTGAAAAATTTTGCGGGCGATTGCCGCGCGCGTGGAACTCGCGCATGTTTGGCGTAACGATGATTGCGACACGGCGCCGCGAATCCCGCGCCCATGCGCGCGATTAACGCCTTCGCAACGTTAACCCGACAATAAATAAACCCGTCGCATTCGAGCCACTGCGGTGGCTTTTCCATAATCGTGTACGCGTTGCGTTGCGCGTGTTGGCGTTAGGGGTTTCTGTGGCGTCGCGTGTCGGGGTGTCGCGTAGCCGTGTCTTCAGCGGGGTCTTGGGGAGTGCCTTGGGCGCGTCGTGTTCGGCGCGCTTCTGGTTCGCCGCGTGCTGCATCGCCTTGATGCCGACCTCGATCGGGTACCAGGATCTCGCCTCCTTGATCGCTCGCGCGCACGGCGTCTCGACGAGCTGGCATTTGATCGCTTCGCCGCTCGGCACCGTGCAAGCCGCCACCTTCAATTACACGCGGCCGATCGGAACGACGATCGGCGAACCGGCGGGTCTGATCAACGTCAATTTCGAACCACGGACGCTGGAAGGTTACGCCTGGAAGATCGACGAGCCGATCACTATCCAGCGCGCGCGGCAGATCGAATATCCGAGCGTCAATCGCGCGCATAAGGGCGACCGCTTGCCGATGAGCAATGCCGCGCCGGCGCCCGTCGGCCCGGCGAACCTGCGGCAACTGCAGCCGGTCGGCGCTCCGGCCGTGACGCCTGCAACGCCGGCAGCGCAGCCGCCGCCGGCGGTGCCGCGGCCCATCAAAAGCGAGCAGCATGCAGACGAAAGCGCCGCCGCGCCGCTCGTCGTGCAAACCGATATCCACCGCGACGTCTCAACCGCGATGGCGCCCGCGGCCGACTATGGCGATGACGATCTGATCGTGCGCGATCGTGCGCCCGACGGCGCCGCGGCTTTCGCCGACGATGAAAACGAATCTTCGCCGGAGGAATTGTCGTTCCTCGGCAACGACGCCGCCGACCACAGCGCGGCGATCTATTTCGGCACCGGCGTCTTGGGCGCGCGCGAAGGGTTGCAGAGATGGGCGCCTGGAGCGGCGCCCATCCTGATGCCGCCATCCGAAGATTCCGGCATAAAGCTCTCGGCGCTCGAAGGTGCCGATTACTCGGCCGGCGAGGGTGGTGAGTCGGTCGCCGGCAAAGACGATGCCAGCCGGCTGGAAAGCCCGGCGCGGCGGCTCGGCCTCGAAGGCGAGGCGCGTACGCATGCCGAGAAGTGTCTAAGCGAGGCCATTTATTTCGAGGCGCGGGGCGAACCTTATAAGGGCCAGGAAGCCGTGGCCCAGGTGGTGATGAATCGCGTATTTTCCGGCTATTATCCGCACGACGTGTGCGGCGTCGTGTTTCAGAACAAGAACCGGCATCTCGCCTGTCAGTTCACCTTCGCGTGCGAAGGCAAGGATCTGAGCCGCATCGAAGAGCCCGACATGTGGGAACAAGCCAAGAAGATCGCCAAGGACGAACTCGACGGCAAGATCTGGCTCGCCGATATCGGCCACGCCACCCATTACCACGCTTACTGGGTGCATCCGAGCTGGGTGCACGAAATGGTCAGATTATATCGGCTCGGCGTGCACACCTTCTATCGGCCGCGCGCCTGGGGCGACGACGAGCCGACGTGGAGTCCGGCTGAGGTCAAGGACGAGATGAAGGCGGAGAAACCGAAAGCCGCCGCCACGAGCGCTGCAGCGCCACCCGCCGTACCCGGTCAGGACGCCACTGCCAAGGCGCCGCAGGCCGCGGCTACGCCTGCCGCCGCGACGAGCACGCAGACGGCTAAACTGTAGCGCCGCGCGCATTCCCCAGACCTGTCAGCTCGGGCGCCGGAATGCAAAGTCACATCTCGATATCCAGTCCGACGTCGAGATTGGTCACCGAATGCGTGAGCGCACCCGACGACAGATAATCGACGCCCGTTTCGGCGATCGCCGCCGCACTCTCCAGCGTGATGCCGCCGGAGGCTTCGATGACGAGCCGTCCGGCGACCAGCGCGACCGCCTTGCGCATCGCGTCGAGATCGAAATTGTCGATCAGCACGACGTCGGCAAGCCCGACATCGAGCACTTCCTTGAGCTGATCGAGCGAATCCACCTCGATTTCAATCTTCACCAGATGCCCCGCCGCGGCCTTGGCACGCTCAAGCACCGCGGCGATGCCGCCGGCCACCGCGATGTGGTTGTCCTTGATCAGCATCGCGTCGTCGAGGCCGAAGCGGTGATTGAAACCGCCGCCGCAACGCACCGCGTATTTCTCCAGCGCCCGCAGGCCGGGCGTGGTCTTGCGCGTGCAGATGACGCGCGTCCCGGTGTGGGCGACGCACGCCACCAAGGCGGCGGTCGCGGTGGCGATGCCGGACAGGTGACCGATGTAATTGAGGGCGCTGCGCTCGGCGGCAAGAATTGCGCGGGCGTTGCCGGCGATGGTCATCAGCTTTGCGCCGGCGCCGATCGCCGTGCCGTCGCGGCTGTGCGGCTCGATGGCGATGCCGGGCGAAAGCCGCCGGGAGGTGGCCTCGACCAGCGGCAGGCCGGCGACGACGCCCGGTTTGC
>DATJBH010000178.1:0-7063 GCA_035515455.1 Xanthobacteraceae bacterium | reverse complement strand
AAAGCCCGATATAGACCCCCATGCCGAGCACCGAGCCTTCGCGCACGATGACGCCTTCGACGACTTCCGAGCGTGCGCCGATGAAGCAGTTGTCCTCGATCACCACGGGTCCCGCTTGCAGCGGCTCGAGCACGCCGCCGATGCCGACGCCGCCGGAGATATGGCAGTTCTTGCCGATCTGCGCGCACGAGCCGACGGTCGACCAGGTGTCGATCATCGTACCGGTATCCACATAGGCGCCGAGATTGACGAACGAGGGCATCAGCACCACGCCCGGCGCGACATAGGCGGAGCGGCGCACCACGCAGCCCGGCACGGCGCGAAAGCCGGCGCTGCGAAACTTATTGTCGCCCCAGCCGTCGAATTTCGATGCGACCTTGTCCCACCACACCGCCGTGCCGGGCCCGCCCGGAATGACGCTCATGTCGTTCAAACGAAACGACAGCAGCACGGCCTTCTTGAGCCACTGATTGACCCGCCAGGCGCCGTCGGCGCCGCGCTCGGCGACCCGCGCCGCGCCGCGGTCGAGCAGGTCGAGCGCCGCCTCGACCGCCTCGCGCACCGCGCCCTTGGTGGACGGCCCGACGGTCTCGCGCTGCTCGAATGCCGCATCGATGGTTTTCTCAAGTTCTTCAGCCGCGGACATCAAAACGCCCTCTCAGGTAAATGACGGTCGCTTATGAACTCTGCGCCGGCTCGCGGTGAATAGAATAGCGCATGTTGGCTTTGCTGCCTTGCCAATAAAAACTGTAATCAGCCACGACGTTGCCGCCGCCCGGCAGCGGCATCACCGCATTGCACACCACCTCGGTCTTGCTTGTCGACACCGTCTTGATCGGCGCGTAACGCACCGGCTCGAGCTTGAGCTCCTTGAGGACCTGCGCCAGCGTCTGCTTTGCGGTGTCGGAATCGCATTCCGGCAGAAAGAAACGCGCGTGGACTCCACGATAGAGCAACACTGCGGCGACGGCGATGATCGGAATGCCGACCAGCCGAAAGACGAAGCGATATGGGTTGTTCGGCGAACCTTGCGGAGCAGTCCAACGCGAGACGCGGCGCGGGGACGGAGCATTTGGCGGACTATTGTTCTCGCTCATCCGCCACCGTCCTTAAACGTCCTTGGCGATCTGTTCCGTCATCTTCTTGGCGTCGCCGAGCAGCATCATGGTGTTGTCGCGGTAGAACAGCGGATTGTCGATGCCGGCATAGCCCGAAGCGAGCGAGCGCTTGTTGAACATCACGGTGCCGGCCTTCCATACTTGCAGCACCGGCATGCCGTAGATCGGCGAAGTCTTGTCCTCTTCGGCGGCCGGATTGGTCACGTCGTTGGCGCCGATCACGTAGGCGACGTCGGCCTGGGCGAACTCGGAATTGATGTCTTCCAGCTCGAACACCTCGTCGTAGGGCACGTTGGCCTCGGCCAGCAGCACGTTCATGTGACCCGGCATGCGTCCGGCCACCGGATGAATGGCGTATTTGACCTCGACGCCTTCTTGCTTGAGCTTGTCGGCCATCTCGCGCAACGCGTGTTGCGCCTGCGCCACCGCCATGCCGTAGCCCGGCACGATGATGACCTTGGAGGAGTTTTTCAGGATGTAGGCGGCGTCCTCGGCCGAGCCGAGTTTCACCGGCTTCTGCTCGGCGCCGCCGGCGGGGCCCGCCACCTCGCCGCCAAAACCGCCGAGGATCACCGAAATGAACGAGCGGTTCATGCCCTTGCACATGATGTAGGACAGGATCGCGCCCGATGAGCCGACCAGCGCGCCGGTGATGATCAGCGCGGTATTTTCCAAGGTGAAGCCGATGCCGGCGGCGGCCCAGCCCGAATAGGAGTTGAGCATCGAGATCACGACCGGCATGTCGGCGCCGCCGATCGGAATGATGATCAGGATGCCGAGCAGGAACGACACGCCGGCGATCGCCCAGAACCCGATATGGTTCTGCGTCTCGAAGAACCAGACGATGAGCGCGATGAGGCCGAGCGCGAGCGCGATGTTGATGACGTGGCGGCCCGGCAGAACGATCGGCTTGCCGCTCATGCGACCGGACAGCTTCAGAAACGCGATGATCGAGCCGGTGAAGGTGACGGCGCCGATGGCGGCGCCGAGCGACATTTCGATCAGGCTCTGGCGGTGGATGGCGCCCTCGGTGCCGATGCCGAACGCGGCGGGCGCGTACAGCGCGCCGGCGGCGACCAGCACAGCCGCCATGCCGACCAGCGAGTGAAAGGCGGCGACCAATTCCGGCATCGAGGTCATCGGCACCCGCCGCGCGATCACCGCGCCGGCGCCGCCGCCGAGCGACATGCCGACCACGACCAGGACCCAAGCGCCGAAGCCGACCGGCGGATGTGACGCGAGCGTGGTGGCAATGGCAATCGCCATGCCGATCATGCCGAGGAGATTGCCGCGCCGGCTGGTTTCCGGGTTCGACAGCCCGCGCAGCGCCAGGATGAACAGGACGCCGGCGGCGAGATAGCAGAGCGCGGTGACGTCAGCGTTCATTGCTTGTCTTTCCTGTGGAACATGCCGAGCATGCGCCGCGTCACCAGGAAGCCGCCGAAAATGTTGACCGAGGCGAAGGTGAGCGCGACGAGGCCGAACGCGCGCGCATAGATCGGGCCGGTGTCGTTCGACACCAGCGCCACGCCGACCGCAAGCAGTGCGCCGACCACGATCACCGAGGAGATGGCGTTGGTTACCGACATCAGCGGCGTATGCAGCGCCGGCGTCACCGACCACACGACGTAGTAGCCGACGAACACCGCGAGCACGAAGATCGACAGCCGGAATACGAACGGATTGACCGTCTCGGTGACTGCTTGTGTCACGTCGGGCAGCGCCGCTGCCTGGGCGAGGATGGAGAGAACGACCATGAGAGGTCTCCTAAATTACGCCGCGTCCTTCGGCCGGAAGCTCGGATGGACGATGGCGCCGTCGCGCGTCAGCGCCGTCGCCTTGATGATGTCGTCGTCCCAGTTCACCGCGAGCGCCTTGGTTTTCTTGTCGATCAAGAGCTCGACAAAGGCATAAAGATTTTTGGCGTAGAGGCTCGAAGCCGTGGCGGCGAGCCGGCCCGGCACGTTGCGATAGCCGATGATTTTCACACCGCCGGTCTCGGTCACCTCGTCGGCCTTGACGCCTTCGATATTGCCGCCGCGCTCGACCGCGAGATCGACCAGCACCGAGCCGGGCCGCATCGACGCCACCATGTCGCTCGAGATCAGGCGCGGCGCCGGCCGGCCGGGAATGAGCGCGGTGGTGATGACGATGTCCTGCTTCTTGATGTGCTCGGCAACGAGCGCCGCCTGCTTGGCCTGATACTCCTTAGACATTTCCTTGGCGTAGCCGGCGGCGGTCTCCGCGGCCTTGAACTCCTCGTCCTCGACCGCGACGAACTTGGCGCCGAGGCTTTCGACCTGCTCTTTCGCTGCCGGCCGCACGTCGGTCGCGGTGACGATGGCGCCGAGCCGGCGCGCGGTGGCGATCGCCTGCAGGCCGGCGACGCCGGCGCCCATGACAAAAACCTTGGCGGCCGGCACGGTGCCGGCTGCCGTCATCATCATCGGCAGCGCGCGGCCGAATTCCGCGGCGGCATCGATCACGGCGCGGTAGCCGGCGAGATTGGCCTGGCTCGACAGCACGTCCATGCCCTGGGCGCGGGTGATGCGCGGCAGCAATTCCATGGCGAAGGCGGTGACGCCGGCTTCCGCCATGGCGCGCAACGCATCATCGTTGCCATACGGATCCATCATGGCGATGACGAGTGCGCCCTTCTTGCAGCGCGCAAGCGTCGCGCGCTCCGGCCGCCGCACCATGAGCACGATGTCGGCGCCATTGAGCGCGTCAGGCGACACCGTGGCGCCGGCTGCTGCGAAGTCGGAATCGCGAATGCCGGATTTTTGGCCGGCGCCGGGCTCGACCGCGACTTCGGCGCCGAGGGCGATCATTCGCTTGACGGTGTCGGGCGTCGCAGCGGCCCGCGGCTCGGCGCCCGTCTCGGCAACAACCGCAACCTTCATATCTCCTCCGCGGACCGGCGCCTGCGCTGCCGGCTGCAAAAAATAAGTCGCCCGGGCGCCCGAATGCCCGGCGAGCGGCCGAAACGGAATTCGGCCGACGCTGCCCGCCCTAGACCAGGAAGTACGCCATCAAGATGACGATAATCGCGACGACGGCGATGCCGACCTTCACCAGCTTCACGAACGACCGATACGTCTGTTCGTGCGCCGGGTAATCGTTGCCGGTCGCAGTGGCGTACTGCAGCTCGCTGTGGTCGGCCATCGCAATCCTCCGAAATCCTTGCCGAAAGTTGGCGCGGACTTAGCGTAATCGCGGCGGCGGAGCAACCGCTGCGGCGGCGATAACGTGCGGTTTTCTCGCGCCTGGACTGCGCCGGCGCGGCTTGCCGCGAGCGCGGCGAATCCCTACTGTTTAGGCAAGATAGCGCAAGACAGCGCAATACCTTACGGACCCGCGCGATGCTCAGAAAAGAACAAAACGAGCTGTTGACCCAAACCGGCCCCGGCACGCAGATGGGGGCGCTGTTCCGCTCTTATTGGTTGCCGGCGCTGCTGGCCGACGAACTGCCGGACAACGATTGCCCGCCGGTTCGGGTGAAACTTCTGTCCGAGCGCCTGCTGGCGTTCCGCGATTCGGAGGGGCGCTACGGTCTGATCGACGAGTTCTGCGCCCATCGCGGCGTGTCGCTGTGGTTCGGGCGCAACGAGGAGGGCGGACTACGCTGCCCCTATCACGGCTGGAAATACGACCATACCGGCCAGTGCATCGAGGTTCCGTCCGAGCCGGCCGAGAGCGGCTTCTGCAAGAAGGTCAAGCTCACGTCCTATCCCCTGGTGAAGGTCGGCCCGGTGCTGTGGGCCTATATGGGCCCGCCCGACAAGAAGCCGCCGCTGCCCGAATGGGAATTCGCCATGGTGCCGGCGGAGCAAACCTTTGCCTCCAAGCGGATCCAGGAGTGCAACTGGCTCCAAGCCATGGAAGGCGGCATCGATTCGAGCCACGTCTCGTTCTTGCATCGCGGCGATTTGGGAACCGATCCGCTGTTCAAGGGCGCCAAGGGCAACCAATACAATCTCTCCGACATGCAGCCGCATTTCGAAGTGGTCGAGATGCCGGGCGGCCTGTTCATCGGCGCGCGCCGCAATGCCGAGAACGGCAAGTACTATTGGCGCATCACGCCGTGGGTGATGCCGTGCTTCACTATGATCCCGCCGCGCGGCGACCATCCGGTGCACGGTCACTTCTGGGTGCCGATCGACGATGAGAATTGCTGGGCCTGGTCTTACGACTTCCATCCGGTGCGGGCGCTGACCAGGACCGAGGTCGACGCCATGAAGGACGGCCAGGGCATCCACTGCAAATACGTGCCCGGCACGTTCCGGCCGCTCGCCAACAAGGACAACGACTATCTGATCGACCGCGCCGCGCAGCGGGCCGGCAAGACCTTTAGCGGCGTCGCCGGCTTCGCCATGCAGGACGCGTCGCTGCAGGAGAGCATGGGCCCGATCTGCGACCGCACCAAAGAAAACCTGGTCTCGACCGACAACGGCATCATCATGGCGCGCCATCGTCTGATGCGCGCCGCCAAAGCGTTGGCCGACAAGGGCGTGGCGCCGCCCGGCATCGATCCCGAGCACCAGAAAATCCGCTCCTGCTCGGTGGTGCTACCGCCCGACGTCGCGTTCAAGGACGGCGCCAAGGAGGCGCTCAAGTTCCGGGCGGGCATGGCGCAGACCAGCGTGTAATCCGCAAGCTTAGCGCAGGTTTCGCTTTGCCCTACCTACCTCTGGGCGTCCTATAGCTGCACGCCGCCCGGCTTCACGGTGCCTGAATCGACCGGAGTCTCAGAAGGGGCGGGCACCGTTGCGCCGTTCACATCGACGAACTGCCAGAGCTGATTGTTATTTTCTGGGGAACTCCCTTTCAACGTCCACGCGTCGAGATAGACGCCGGCCGTGGGTTGTTTTCCGCTTGGCCCTTCCGCGATATCGATAACGAAGCCGGTCAGGTGATTCGAAATGTAGTAATAGCCTGACGCCTTGTCTTGCGCGAAAGACCATAACTGGTTCGAGGCCCCCGTTTTCCCGGCATTCAGGTCGTGCCCCTGAGGGTTCTTCTGGGTCCAGGCATCTAGCGGCGATCCTTGTTTTAGCGTGTCTGGGCGGCCAGGCACCGATATCAAATTGCCCGATTCCTCGATGTCGATAACGAGTGGCGATTTCGTGAGGTTTCCGTTCGCGTTCTGGAGCCAGTAATAGGGAATGCTACCCGGCGTCGGGAAGAATGGGCTGCTGAACGTCCACAGCTGGTACCAATTTCCAGGAGCGCTCGTCATCTTGGTATTGGCGCGAAGCAGCGTGCCGGGCGACGGCTTCTGGGCATTTTCTCCGATGTCGATGACGAGTCCGGTCCAGGGATTCTGGATATAGAACGCAGCCATTGAGGTCTCCATCTCTGCAGGCCTTGTCGCCCCTCGCGCCGGCCTGGATTGCTGGTGTGTCCCCGGTCAGAGTCTCCTGCGCATCAAAGCGTCATGGTCGCTCCGCCGCGCCGCGCTATGCGCTCCTCGCGTCGCAGCTGAGAAAAACGCCCTCGTTCCTAACAAACTCGAACGTATATGATTTTTCCTGTCCTCGTGTCGACGCAAGTTAACTGGCATCGGCTTTTCGACCGCTGACAGTGGTACCATTACGGTATGCGCGGGTTGCTCAGAGCCGCGGATGTGTCGACCAGCAACGAAACCAAGACGATTATCGGAGCAATTGTCTTGAGCATCGGACTTGCCTCCCGCGATGGAAATTCAGGGAAAAGGCACGCTCAGCTTTTGATGGAAAATGCGAATAACGTTCTTGCTTGTAAGAATACGGACAATTTAAATTTGCGTCAAGGAGGGCTGCGTCTCGGGTGACGTAAGGGGTTCTGTGTCAGGCGAGGAAGGGGGGTACTCCAACTGTGGCTGCCAAGCACACAACGGAGCACCCCCCATGTCACAGCGAGCTGCGACGATAACGAGTCTACCGATGGCTTTTGAAGTCGTGAAG
>DATJBH010000177.1:0-26169 GCA_035515455.1 Xanthobacteraceae bacterium | reverse complement strand
GCCGAGCAATGCGGCATCCTCGCGCTGCCCGGGATTTCGGAGCCGGTCGCGCTGTCACGCTATCTCGCCGAACGCGACCCGGCGCGTTTGATGGTGTTTTGCGACGAAGACGCCGAGGTCGCCAATCCGGCGGCGGCGTTCGCCACGGCCACCGCGCAAAACGGAATCGCAGTTCTGGTCGGCCCGGAAGGCGGCTTTGCCGACGATGAGCGCGCGGCGCTTCTCAAACAGCCCAATGTGGTACGGCTTGCGCTCGGCCCGCGCATCCTGCGCGCGGATACCGCGGCGGTGGCGGCGCTTGCCGTGGTGCAGACGGCGCTCGGCGACTGGAGATGAGGTTGATGTTAGGCGGCGCCTAATGAATGCGGCCCGGCCGATCGTAACAGACGAAGCTGACATAGTCGCCATAGCTGCGATGAATGCTGGTGACCTTGCCAAGCCGGCCATAGCGCGCGCAGAAGCTTTCCGCGATCTCCTGGTATTCGCCGGGCAGGGCGGGGCGGTAGGGGAAGATGCCGCCGGTATTATTGCCGGTGATCCCCGGACCGGGCCCGGCGAAGTCGGAGCCGAATCCCAGGGCGCCGGTCGTCGCAGCTGCCGCGAATAGCGCCGCCGCCCCAAACGCAATCACGAGCTTACGAACCATCGGGCGAGCCTCCCATACCCAATCAGGGCTGGCGAAGCTTAATTCCCCGCGCGGCGGATGGAAAGCGCTTGCGATGTGTCGGCGGGCACCGCAAGCACAATTCACATCATCGAATAGGCGCTCGCCACCATGCCGACCGGGCGGCGGTCGGCGGCATGGAGCAGCATGACGCGGCCGAAACTGGTGTTGCGGCCGATGCGCACGACGCGAGCGTCGGCGACGATGTCGAAATTGACCGGGCGGAGGAAGTGGGTGGTCTGATCGATGGTGCTCATCGGCCGATAGCCGTTCCAGGCCGCCGAGCAGGCGATGACCATGGCAGTGTCGGCGAGCGCCATCAGCGCCTGGCTGCATACCGCCACGCCGTCCGAGCAAATCTTCTTCGAGAACGGCAATCGGACGGTCGCCCCCGGTTGCCAATCGGCCGGCGCACCCTGCGGGCGAACCGGCTCGACGCTCTCGACCAGCAAGGCCAAGTCCTGTACCCAGGGCGGAAAAACTTGGGTCATCAACCGCCCCGCCGCGTGCAATCCGAATGACGGCGGCGGCTGCATGAGCCGATGCACGTCGCCCATGGTCGTTCTCCCCCAAGCCTTTGCCATTTCCGCCGCATTGCGGCGGAACCCCCGGCACGTTCCAGCTCACGCAGATTGAACAGGGCGCCGCAAAATCGCGGCTTTGCTCTTGCGAGCACGCCGACAAACGAATCACATGCGACAATTGAAACTTCGTAGCACTGCCATAGGTGGAATCCACTAGAATCCCTCAAATCAGCGCATGTTTCGCCGCCGCCGATCTGTGACTTGCGGGGACCCTTGACCGGCGATCAGGGGCGCGGCACGCTGAAGGCCGTTTCGCGCGGGGATCGGGGAAGGCAACATGGTGCGATCGAAACGGGTGGGTCTTTGGGCGTGCGCCGCACTCGCCGTTGCGTTCGGCGTTCTAGCAGGTGGTCTGGCTGTGGCGCCGACGCGCGCTGCGACCATCTTCGAGAAGAATTTCTGGATGCCCGGCCCGGACTACAGCCGCGATCTGCCGCAATGCGAGTACCATGCGGCGCTCGACCGCATCATCCGCGATTTCCACGCCAAGGAAATCCGCTTCTGGAATTCCGAACTGCGGATAGTCGGCTTCGAGAACATCCATGAGATCGACACCATGCCGTGGGCGGCACAATCGATCCCGCGCCGCTTTTGCGGCGGGACGGCCGTGATCAGCGACTCCAGCAAGCATTCGATCTATTATTCGATCGGCGAAGATACCGGCATGATCGGGATCGACTGGGGCGTGAATTTCTGCGTCGTCGGCCTCGACCGCGACCTGGCTTATGGTCCGGCCTGCCGGGCCGCGCAGCCTTAAATAGGCGCTTACTACGCCCGCAACGCCTGCAAGACGCAGGCGCGCAACTGCGCCGGATCGCGCGCGCCGCGCTGCGCGAATTCGATCACGGTTTTGGCTACCGTCTCGAAGTCACTTCGATCCCTGACCCCGAGCATCCGGCACACGTCCGCATAAGTGCGCGTCATGGTCGAGATCGCTTCCGGCTCGAACGGTTCATTCTGGAACAATCGATGGACGGCCATGCCTTCCCTCCGGCTAGAATGCAGTTCCGCCGAGGCAAGCCAGAGCTAAGCCGGACATCTCGTCCATTCCAGCACATCCACGAAAACGGTCGCCATTCTTCGTCACAAAGCCGTAAAACTGCATCACTGTCGCCATTATCCACAGCGTGTTCTTGATTTGTTCTGGAATCCGCTCTAATGTGGAATGTCCGGTCAGAGGGGCGTTCATGGTCAAGTCTGTGTTTCGCGTGGCTTTGGTTGCGTTGTTGCTCGCCCCTCTGCCGGCCACCGTGCAACGTGGCGCTACGGCCGCGCCTGCCAATGCGCCCGGCCAGTTCGACTTCTATGTGCTGTCGCTGTCGTGGTCGCCGTCGTTCTGTGCCGAGGCGGCCGAGCGTCATGGCGGCGCCATGCGGTCGCTGCAGTGTGGGGCGCGGCCCTATTCTTTCGTCGTCCACGGCCTGTGGCCCCAATACGACAAGGGCTTTCCGGACTATTGCCAGAAGCCGGCCCCGCGGCTCGATCGCGACATTGTTTCGTCAATGCTCGATCTGATGCCGGCACGGCATCTCATCTACAACGAATGGGACAAGCACGGCACCTGCGCGGGGCTCTCCCCGCGCGCCTATTTCGACGCCGTGCGCCAAGCGCGCGCTTCGGTAAAAATCCCGCCGGATTACGCCGCGCTCAAAGCGCCGCTCGCCGTCGCGCCTGTCGCCGTCGCCGACGCCTTCATCAAGGCCAATCCCGGTCTGTCCGCCAAAGCGATCGCGGTCGAATGCAACGACAACCGGCTGACCGAGCTGCGCGTGTGTTTGGCCAAGGATTTTTCCGGCGCTTCCGGAGCGGCGCTGTTCCACGACTGCCCCGCGGTCGTCAAACGGAGCTGCCGGCGCGACCGCGTGACGATGCCGCCGGTTCGCGGCGGTTAGACGATTGCGGCCGGGCCCGGCGCGTCAGGCACCGGCATTCGCTCTGGCTGCTTGTTTCAGCATGTCCGTTTCGCAAATCCGGTTTCCAACTTCGCGCGGCATGCTCTAGAGAGCGGCGATGAACTATCAGCACGCCTTTCATGCCGGCAATTTCGCCGACGTGCACAAGCACGTGGTGCTCACGCTCGTGCTCGACTATTTGCGGAGGAAGCCGGCGCCGTTTCGCGTGATCGACAGCCATGCCGGTGTGGGGCGCTACGATCTCACTGGACCTGAGGCGGCGCGATCGCCGGAATGGCGCGACGGAATTGCTCGCCTCGTCGCCGCCGCGCCGGATCTGCGGGGCTCCGCCTACGCCTTGCTCAAGCCGTACCTCGATATCGTCGCGGCGCAAAATCTGTCCGGCGCGCTGCGCGTCTATCCGGGCTCGCCGCTGATCGCCAAGGCGCGCTTAAGGCCGCAGGACCGCCTCGTGGCCTGCGAACTCGAGCCGCGCGCCGCTGCTTCGCTGAAAGCCTCGCTGCGCGGCGATCCCCGCATCAAGACGCTGACGATCGATGGCTGGATCGCGGTCAAAGCCAATGTGCCGCCCAAGGAGCGCCGCGGCCTTATGCTGATCGATCCGCCCTATGAGGATGCTCACGATTTCATCCGGCTGACCGACGCGCTTGGCGAAGCGCATCGCAAATGGCCGACCGGCATCTACATGCTGTGGTACCCGATCAAAGAACGCGCGGCGCCGGACGCCCTGGCACGGCGCTTGCGCCGGCTTGGCGTGACCAAGGTGCTGCGCTCCGAAATAACGCTTGCGGCAACACGCCCCGGCGCTGGACTCGCCGGTTCGGGGCTCATCGTGGTCAATCCGCCCCACACCTTGGCGGGTGACCTACAAATTCTGCTCCCCGTACTTATACGGGTATTTTCGCCGGATGGCACGCAGCGGCTCGACTGGCTCGCCGGCGAAGCGCCGCACAGTTTTCGCCGAAGGGTAGCGAAAGCGTAGCCCGCGCGCGCGCCCGGCCGAGCAAAACGGCCGCTTGCCACTTTTCCACACGTGGAAATTGGTCTATTTGAATCGGTGCTGACTTGGACGTTCCGCCTCCTGTGGGGGGCCGGCGGAGTGACTGAGGCCGTCTGGGACTCAAAACTCTTTGCTCGCGTGGATGTCTGGCTGGCCGTCGCGCCGTGGGGGTGGCGGCGAAAGAACTACGGGGGAAGGAGTGTCTCGATGGCAATGACCGGTACGGTCAAATTTTTCAACGGCGAACGCGGCTATGGCTTCATCAAGCCGGACGACGGTGGCCGCGATGTGTTCGTGCATATCACCGCTGTTGAACGCGCGGGGTTGAAATCGCTGGTAGAGGGGCAGCGGATCAGCTTCGACGTCGAACCCGACAAGAAGGGTAAGGGCCCAAAGGCCGTTAATCTCGTCGTCACCGGCTAAGACGACGTCGCGGCGGCGCGCACTACGCCGCATCTCTTGGAAAGCGGACGGCAGAGCCGCCGTCCGTGCGTTCGTGCTTTTTTCGCAGTAGGGCTTTTTTCTGCGGGACGTGCTTTATTTCCTCCCCCTTCGCCATTTCACCCCATCCCAATCAAGGTGCCGCAATGATGATCCTTCGTTCTTCGCCGTCCTCGCCTTTCGCCCGCAAGGTGCGGATCGCCGTGTCGCTGCTCGGCTTGGACGGCGACGTCAAGATCGAACCGGCCGACACCACCGACGTTAACGACAGCGTGCGCGCGCAAAATCCGTTGGGTAAGATTCCGGTGTTGATCGCCGAGGACGGCGTCGCCTATTACGACTCGCGGGTCATCCTCGATTATCTCGACGACCGCGCCGGCGGCGGCAAGATCGTGCCGCGCGACTCGAAGCAGCGGCTTGCGGCACTGCGCCTGCAGGCGCTGTGCGACGGCATTCTCGATGCGTCGATCCTGATCATTTATGAAGCGCGCTGGCGCAAGGCGGAAATACGCGAACCGAAGTGGCTCGAACACCAGGCCGGCAAAGTCGCCCGCGCGTTTGCCGCGCTCGAAGCCGCGCCGCCGGCGCTTGATGGCGGCCTGCCTCATGTCGGCCAGATCACGCTCGCCTGCGTCCTCGGCTATCGCGACTTCCGCTTCGCCGGCGATTGGCGCAGCGATCATCCGCGGCTCGTCGCCTGGCTCGATAACTTCGCCGCGCGGGTTCCGGCCTATGCGGCAAGCAAGCCGGCAGGCTGATGGATAAGAAGGGAGACCGCCTCCGCCGCAAAGCGGCGATCAGACGGTCTCCCTGCCATTTAGCGCGACGGGCGCGTCCCGCCGCTACGCAAGCATCACTTTAAGTACCGACAGCCCCGTGAGGTTCCGGCGCAATAACACGATCGCTCCGAGCGGGGGCAAGGCAAGTCGGCGGAGCTAATCAGCAGTCGGAAGATCGAGCGCCTCGAACGCGCGCTTTCTTAAAAGCCGCGGATCGCGCTCGCCGGTCTGGGCGATCTCAATCAGCTTTTTGGCGATGGTTTCGCTGAGAGGATCCGAACGATCTTGCAGCTGCAGCGCCCGCAGCGACTCCTCAAACGCCGCGGCCAAGCGGTCGATCTCTTCCGGACCAAAAGCCGATTGCTGCAAAAGCCGATAGATGGGCACGTTTTTAGGCTCCCTGCCGCCGGGTATGTCGTAAAAGCCGCGGGCGGGAGCGAAAGCCATCCCCATTGCCGCCATTCCCATTTCGTGGCCGGCAACCTTGCTAAAATATCCGGTGCGCGATGAACACAATCTGAACCGCGGGTCGAGCGCCGCGCCGGTTTTCTGGTTCTGCAGATTCCCTGAGGACGGCAGCACGAACGTGCTGTTCGCGGCTATGTCGCGGAGCGTGCGCCGGGCAGACCGGGGTAGGCGACATCTCCCGGATCACGCCATGCCGGATCGCGCCAGCCGTTCTCGTCGTAATCGGCGAGGCACTGGTCGGCGAGTGCCACCATGCTGTCCAGAGTTCCCGAGCCGCGTGCATGCCACAAGGCCTGGATGCGGATGTCCTCGTGGTTGCCGGCATAATTCGTTTCGTAGAGACCATGGCGGCCGCCAAATTCGGTGCCGACCGCGTCCCAAAGGAGCTTCATGATCTTGATCCGCTCCTTGTAACCGGTGCCGTAGGAGCCGCGGACGTATTTGGCGAGATAGGGATCGATGGCCGGGTTGGAAAAATCCTTGGTCGAGGAGGGCAGATAGATCAGCGAAGACGCCACGATCTTTTCCACGATCTCCCGCACGCGGCGGTAAGCGTCGCCGGCAAGAACGCGGTAGCTCGCGCCGGATTGCGCGTTCGGCAGCATGGCGCCGTCAATCCAGGGGGTGGGGTTGTGGGCCATGGCGTCGGTCAGGCCCCAGAACAGATTGCGCCAAGCGATGATCTCGCCGAGCAGCGCCTGATTGCCGCGGAACTCGTCGGAGCCCGCCGCGCGCAGCGCTTTGGTGATGATGCCGACGAGAAAATCGAGCTTCACCGCAAGCCGGGTGCAGCCCTGCAGCTGATAGCCCTGCAAGAATCCCGATCGCGGAAAGAAGACTTTCAGTTTCTCCACGTCGCGATGCAGGAGGACGTCCTCCCAGGGGATCAGGACGTTGTCGAAAACGAAGATGGCGTCGTTCTCGTCAAAGCGCGAGGACAAGGGATAGTCGAATGGCGAACCCATGACGTTCGCCATCATCTCATAGGAGGGACGGCAGATCAGTTTTATGCCCGGCGCGTTCATCGGCGCGATGAAGATGATCGCAAGATCAGAGTCGGTCGTCGGAGCCGCCGCCGAACCCTGACCGAGGAAATTGTAGTGCGTGAGCGCCGAATTGGTGGCGACCACCTTGGCCCCGGACACGTAAACACCCGCATCGGTCTCCTTTTGAATGGTGATGAACACGTCCTTGACCTGATCGGCGGATCGGGCGCGGTCGACCGGCGGATTGACGATGGCGTGGTTCATGAACAGCACGTGCTCCTGCGCGCGCCGGTGCCAGGCTTTCGCATTGTCGGAGAATTTTTCGTAGAATGAATGATTGGCGCCGAGCGTGTTCATCAGGGCGGCCTTGTAGTCCGGCGAGCGGCCCATCCAGCCATAGGTCATGCGCGCCCAGGCGGCGATGGCGTCGCGCTGGGCGACGATGTCTTCGCGCGAGCGCGCGACCCGGAAGAATTTGTGCGTGAACCCGCCGGAGCCGGTATCGGTCGGACAAGTCAAAAGGCTTTTGGTCTTATCGCCATGCAAGGCGTCGTAAAGGCGCGCGATCGAGCGCGCGGAGTTGCGAAACGCCGGATGCGCGGTGACGTCGGCAACGCGTTCGCCATAGACATAGACCTCGCGGCCGTCGCGCAGACTTTCGAGATATTCCGCCCCCGTGAACGGCCGCCCTTTAACCGCGATAGCGTCCTCGCATTTAACCCCGGCCATCAGAGATCTCCTTGACGCCATTGGCGCGAATGGACGCCGCCGACGTGAAACGGTGTCTTTGCCCGCTTGCCAACGTGGGCCGGGTTCGCTATTGAAGTTCAATATGTTGAACTTATCCAAGATATGAAACTAAGCCAGACCGCCGCTGTCAAGTCGCTCGACCGCGGCCTCGACATTCTCGAATACGTGGCCGGCTGCTCCGAGCCGCCGTCGTTCTCGCAATTGCTCGGAAGCTTGCGCATTCCGCGCAGCAGCCTGTTTCATCTGCTCACCAATTTGCTGTCGCGGAATTTTTTAGAGCGCGACCCGGCGACCGAGCGCTACCGCCTTGGCGGGGAGATCGTCGCGATTGCAAGGAAGGTACGGAAGCCGTCGCTGCGCGATCGGGTCGCGCCGCTTCTGCACCAGCTCAGCGTCGAGGTCAGCGAAACCTGCGGCTTCTATGTCCAGACCGGGGACGCGGTCGAGGTGGTCGCTTCCGCGATCAGCACGCGGGCGCTGAGCTACACCATGAAAGTCGGCATGACCGCGCCGCTCTATGCGGTTTCCGCCGGCAAGATCGTGCTGTCGGAGCTGCGGGCGGAGGATTTAAGGCGATATCTGGCGCGCGCGAGGTTCGCGCCGGTGACGCTCCACACCATTCGCTCCAAAAGCCGGTTGAGCAAGGAGCTTCAGAAAGTCAGAGCGACAGGTTTCGCCTATTCCCGCGACGAATTCACGTTGGGGATTACAGCCATCGCCACTGCCGTGCGCTGCGGATCGAAGTTCCAGGGCGCCATCAATCTGGCGGTGCCGACCGCGCGCTTTACGCCCGAGCGGGACGGCGAGTTTCGCGAAGCTTTGCGGCGCACGGCGCAGATTGTCGCGGAAGAAATCGGCCGGGACTTGTGAGCGCCGATCGACGAAGTCCAGGCGCACGGACTGTTTGGCGCCGACGTTATTCCGCGATTGCGGTCGGCCTGATGATGGCAGGCGGAGCGTGCGCTACAAGGCGGCCCGCTCGATGCCGCTGGCGGCCATCAGTTCGGCGATGCGCTTGCGCGCGTGAAAGACCCGGGTCTTCACCGTGTTCGCCAGCACGCCGATGACGCGGGCGATCTCCTCGATCGACTGCTCGTGATAATAGACGAGATCGATGACCTGGCGATGCGCGCTCGACAATTGGCGCAGGCAGGCCTGCAGCACGGCGCTGCGATCGGTTTTTTGCATGCTGACTTCCGGATCGTCGGCCGTGTCTTCAAGGCTTTCGGCGACGTCGTCGTCGAGCGGTGTGTACGAGCGCTGGCGTAACGCGCTCAACGCCTTGTAGCGGGCGATGCCGAGAATCCAGGTCGTGACTTGCGAGCGGGCCTCGAAGCCGCGGGCGCCGCGCCAGACGTCGAGAAACACTTCGTTGAGCAAATCCTCGGCGGTTTCCTCGCTTTTGACGATGCGGGTGAGGAAACGGAACACCCGCAAATGGTGGCGGGCGAACAGAAGCCGCATGGCGTCTTTGTCGCCCTTCGCAATCAGTCCGATCAGCGTCTGATCGGACGTTGCCTTGATCGACGATAACCGGCTCGACGCGGCCGCGGAAATCGCTGGATTGTACTGCATGGCGCTGCCCCCTGCGCGAGGGAACCTAGAATTCTTCGGCGCCGTGGCTCCATTCTACGTTGGGTAATGGCTAGTGTCGGAAGGGAAGGGGGCCATATACGCTGGTATAGGGGGAACGGGCGCGCGCCTGGAGACTGCCGCCGGGCGTCAGCCGCGGCCGCCGGCGGGAGACTGCTGGAGCGCCTTGTCGAGGCAGGCGATCAAGCTCGTTTCGTCGAACGGCTTGCGCAACAGTCCCGAGGCTCCGGCGTGGAGCAGCCGGTCGCGGACCTTCTCCTCGAAATAGGCGGTCATGAAGATCATCGGCGTGCGGTGGCCTTCGGCGATCAGCCGATCCTGCAGGTCGGCGCCATTCATGCCGGGCATATTGAGATCGGTGATCAGACAGGCCGAATCGTGCAACCGCTCCGACCGCAAATATTCCTCGGCCGAGGTGAATACCGCGGCGCGGTAGCCCAAAGAGCGGATGAGCCTCGCGGTGGCCTCGCGCACCGATGCGTCGTCGTCGATGATGGAGATCACGCGCTGGTTTGCCAATTTCATTGCCTATTCAGCGCGTTTTAGTCGCAACGGACGACGTTCCGCTACTGTACATGGGCAAAGGTTCGGGCATCGGATAGGGCTACGGAACTATACTTGTGTATAGGGTCCTCACTCAGGC
The DNA here is from genome assembly GCA_035515455.1 of Xanthobacteraceae bacterium. Taxonomy (GTDB): domain Bacteria; phylum Pseudomonadota; class Alphaproteobacteria; order Rhizobiales; family Xanthobacteraceae; genus BOG-931. Next base: position 16,348 of record DATJBH010000177.1, on the reverse strand, counting down.
TTGCGGCGGATGCCCAAGGCGTCGGCCATCCGCACCAGATCGGCAAGCGATTTTGCTCCCATTTTGCGCATCACGCTGCCGCGGTGAACCTTGACGGTGATCTCGCTGACGCCGATCTGCCCGGCGATCTGTTTGTTCATCAGGCCGGCCGTGACGTGGCCCATGATTTCCTGTTCGCGCGCGGTCAGCGTCGCGAAGTGCGCTTTCAGCTTCGCGGTATCGCCGGCGCTCTTGCGCCGGTCGCGATCGCGCTCAAGGCCGGTTTGCACCGCATCCAGCATGTCCTGATCGCGAAACGGCTTGGGCAGAAACTCGATCGCGCCGGCCTTCATCGCCCGCACGGTCATCGGAATATCGCCATGCCCGGTCATGAAGACGATCGGAATGTTGATATTGGCCTTGGCGAGCTCGGCCTGGAAATCGAGTCCGCTATGCCCCGGCAATCTGACGTCGAGCACCAGACAGCTCGGTCCGTCCGCCAATGTGTTGCGCAGAAATTCGCCAGCCGAGGCGAACGCCTTGACCTGCAAGCCGACCGAACGGAACAAGCGCGCCAACGCCTCGCGCAGCGAGTCATCGTCGTCGATCACATAAACGATCGGCTGTGCGTCTGCGGCCGCGCTCATGAAATTGCCCGTTGCGCTCCGGCGCCGGCTTTGGCCGCCGGCAAGACGATGCGAAAGATCGAGCCGCGCGGCCGCGCCGGCGCTGCAGAAAGCTCGCCGGCGTGACGTTCGACGATCATGCGGCAAAGGGCAAGACCCAGGCCCATGCCGTGCGCCTTTGTGGTGATGAAAGCATCGAAAATGCTGTCGATCTGTTTCGGATCGATGCCGGTGCCGGAGTCCTCCACGGCGATGGCGACGGCGTTGTCGCCGTGCCGCTCGGTGCGCAGCTGCAGGACGCGCTGGCCGGCGGCGACCGTGAGCATGGCCTCGATGGCATTGCGCACAAGGTTGATCAGCACCTCCTGCAATTGCCCGCGATGGCCCATCACCGGCGGCAGTCCGGACTGCAGCGCGGTGCGCGCGGTGACGGCGTTGCGCTCGATGTCCTCGCGCAGCGTTTGCAGAACGCCGGCGGTGAGCTCGTTGACGTCGAGCGATTCATGGCCCTGATCGGCCTTGCCGAATAGCGCGCGGATGTTGTCGAACACCTGACTGGCGCGATGGCTGTCGCGGACCATGCTGTTGAGCGCCGATCTCGCTTCCTCCAAATTCGGCGGCGTGTGGTCGAGAAAGCGCAACGCCGCGCCGCCGTTCGACGCGATGCCGGCAAGCGGCTGCCGTACTTCGTGCGAAATCGCGGCCGCCATCGCTTCGAGATTCATCAGCTTGTTGCTGCGTTCGCGCTGCAGCTCCGCGACCGACCGGCCGAGCTCGTCGGTGCGCTCGCGCAACTCGCCGAACAGGCGGGTGTTCTCGATGGCGATCAGCGCCTGGGCGGCGAAATGCCGGGCGAGCTCGATCTGTTTTTCGGTGAAGGGACGAACGGCAAGCCGCTTCAGCACGATGACGCCGATCGGATTGCCTTCGCGCAACAGCGGCACGCCAAGCACGTTGCGGTAGCCGATCTCCTTTTGCGGCGCGGCCAGCGTGTAATCCGGATCGGCCAGCACGTCGGCGACGTGGACCGGTTTGCGTTCCATCACCGCGCGCGCGATGACGCTGCCGCGGCCCGGCGCGAACGGCACGCCGCCGGCGAGGGCGCGGTGGTTGGGCGGCCCGCCATAGGTGGCGATGACGCGATATTGCTCGCCCTGTTGGCGATGCATGGCGGCGAGATCCGCATCGCACAGCCGCACCGCCATTTCGATCAAGGTATCGAGCAGCTGCTGCAGATCGAATGTCGAGCGGCTGATGATGTTGAGCACGTCGGCGGTCGCGGTTTGCTGCTCCAGCGATTCCCGCAGCTCCTGAACGAGCCGTGCATTGTCGATGGCGATCACCGCCTGATCGGCAAAGCTCTTGGCCACCTCGATCTGCTTGGCGGTGAACGGCCGAACCGCGGTGCGGCCGACGGTGAAGGAACCGACGAGTTCGCTGTCCTTGAACATCGGCACCGCAAGCGTGGTGCGCACGCCGGCGCGTTCGACGACGACGACCGTCGGCGGATTGCGCTCGGTATAGGACTGATCGGCCGCCAGATCGGGAATATGAATGACGCTTCGCGCCGCAAGCATGCGGCCGGAAGCGGAGTGCTCGTTGGGCCGGTATGGCGCGCGCTGGCGCAAGGCCACGAACTCCGCCGGAAGATTATGGCTGGCGACAAGATGCAGCGCGTCGCCGTCCCAGCGGTTGATAATGCCGTTGTCGGCATCGCAAAGCCGCACCGCATTGGCAAGGAGAGTGGCGAATACCGGCTGCAGATCGCCGGATGAACCGCTGATGGCGCGTAGCACTTCCGACGTCGCCTTCTGCTGCGCCAGTGCTTCATTCAGTTCGCGGGTGAGGCGCGGGGCGACGGTTTCGCCCCGGGAGGTTGCGGCCTTCCGCGGCCGCGCGGGTTGCCGCGCGTTGCGCCGAGATGGCGCCGCCGCCTTGCGGCGCCGGACCGCACCTCGTTTGTTGCCGGCTAAACCGGATTTGGAGCGCCGTCGCATCACATCCCCCAAGCCCCGCGTGGGACCTTGTCGGCATGGTAGCGGGACAGGCGGGGCGGCGGAAAGTGGTACCCTCCGCGGCACATCAAGGTCAGCCGAGCGGTCGAATCGCGAATGTGGCATGTTCGCCGGCGCCGAAAGAAAGCCGAGAACCGTCATGCCGCTCTTTACCCTCGACGAGCTTGCCGATGCCGCCGCGATCGTGCGTCGCGTCGTGCCGCCGACGCCGGCTTTTGCCTGGCCCTTGCTCGCCAAGGCCATCGGCGCCGCAGTCATCGTCAAGCACGAGAACCACACCCCGATTGGCGCCTTCAAGGTCCGGGGCGGGCTGGTTTACGTCGATGCGCTGTGCCGGGCCGGTCCGCGGCCGCAGGGGCTTGCGACCGCGACACGTGGCAATCATGGCCAATCCATCGCGCTTGCCGCCGCGCGTCATGGGCTGCCGCTCGTGATCGTCGTCCCGGAAGGCAATTCGATCGAGAAGAATGCGGCGATGGCCGCGTTCGGCGGCGAAGTCGTCATCGCGGGCAAGGATTTCGACGAGAGCCGGCTTGTGGCCGCAGAGATTCAACGCAGCCGCGGCTATCATTACGTGCCGGCCTTCCATCCCGACCTGGTAAAGGGCGTTGCGACCTATGCGCAAGAGTTATTCGCCGGTCATGCCGATCTCGACGTGGTCTATGTCGCGATTGGCATGGGTTCGGGCATTTGCGGTCTGATCACGGTCCGCGATCTGCTCGGCCTCAAGACCGAAATCGTCGGCGTGGTCGCCGACAATGCGCCCGCCTATGCTCTCTCATTCGAAGCCGGCCGCGCGGTCGAGACCAATTCGGCGCGCACTTTTGCCGATGGGGTTGCTTGCCGCGTGCCCTCGGCCGAAGCGCTCGACATCATCATGAGAGGCGCGGCGCGCGTGGTTTGCGTCGGCGAGGATGCGATCGCCGAGGCGGTGCGCCTATACTATACGGCGACGCATAATCTCGCCGAGGGCGCTGGCGCCGTACCCCTGGCAGCGCTGCTGCAGGAGAAAGCCCGCTGTGCGGGGAAGCGTGTCGGCCTCATCCTCTCCGGCGGCAATATCGATGTTCCGGTGATGGCGCAGATCTTAAGCGGCGCGACGCCGGCGGTCTGATAGGTCCGGCCTGCAGGACTTGGGTAATGGACTGCCGTGACGGCTTGCAGGCTCACACGCCGCCGACGGCGACGTGCTGCCTGAGCCGATTCGGCCGGACCGCCATGGTCGTCACCGGGCAGAGCGGCGTCGGGATCGGCGTCTTTTTGAATGTCGGCGTCTCCCCGGCGCCGCCTTCGACATCGACCCAGACCAGCCAATTGGCATCGTCGCGCGCGGTGAAATCCTCCCGGAAGTGGCTCAACCGCGACTCGGTGCGGTAGAGCGAGGCGCCGAGAATAAAGCGCGCCGCGAGCAGCATGGCTTCGGTTTCCTTCAGCCGCACCAATTCATGCACATGGGGCGCGGCAAGCTCGCGGAAATCTTCACTCAAGCGCTCGATTTTGCCGAACGCCGCCTCAAGACGGTCGGCGTGTTTGAGAATGCCGACATCATAGGCGAACATGATCGCCTGCAGATCGCGCAGGATGCGGTCCGACTCCGCCTGCGCGGTGGGACGAAGCGGCTCGACGGCTTCTTCGTGCAGCGCTTCGACCTCGGCGACGTTGATATTCGGCGCGGGCAGCCGGTCGAGATCTTCCACGGCGCTGCGCCCGGCGACCCAGCCGTTGCCGATGCCGAGACCGATATGAAATCCGGCGAAGTGATTGGCGCAGCCGCTTTGCGCCAGTCCCGCGGCAAGGAGGCCCGGAACGTCGGAGCGGCAATCCGGGCCGGTGCGGATGGCCATCTTGGTCATCTGGTTGAGCGCGTAATAGGGCGTCTTGCCGAACATGTCGGTGTTGGCTTCCGAGCCGAGCTTGCGAAAGAAATTGTCCATCCACTTGACCTTGCTGTGGATGAAATGATCGCGCATGTCTTCGGGTATCGGCGACATGTCGAGATAGAGCGGGTCGTTGCCCTTCATCTTCTCTTCGGCCATGGCGCGGGCGATGCGCGGCACATCGGCCTCGTCGGCCCATTCCGGCTCGTAAGCGCGCATGAAGGCTTCACCCTTGGCATTGGTGAAGCGCGCGCCCTCCTGGATCGCGAAGGTGATGCCTTCGAAGTAAAACTTCGGCGTACCCGGCCGCACGTAACTGAACTCGGCATTGCGCAAGCTCGCGCCGGCGCGATAGGCAAGCAGCGTGCCGGTGCCGGTGATGTCGCGCACGAATCCGGAGCGGAAGGTGATGGCGTTGGTGGCGACAATCGTGGCCCGCGCCTTGATCAGATGAAACTGGCCGGTGCGGCTATGGATCGCGGTGGCGCCGACGATGCGGCCGGATGGGCCGCCGAGCAGTCCGGTGACAAACAGCCGATCGAGCAGCGCCACGCCTTTTTCCGCAAGCGCCAGCCGCAGCCGCCAGCAATATTCCAGCCCGCCGCCGTCCGGGCACATCACCCGCGCCAGATCGAGACCGCGAGTCGGCCGCCGCGCATATTTGCCGTCGGGGTTGCGCGGGAATTTCATTCCCATCGCCTCGAAATCGGCGATGCGGTCGAACGAATTTACCAGCGACTCGCGCACCAAGAGCTGATCGGCAATGCCGTCATTGCCGGCAACGATCTCGCGGGTGATGCCGTCGATATCGTCCTCGGGAAAGGCCACGATCATCCAGGCGTTGGAGAAAGCGGTGTGGCCGGTACGGCCGGTCATCCAGGTATCGGCGATCGCGACCTTGGTGCCGTGCGCGCCGTGACGTTTCGCGCTTAAGGCCGCGATCATGCCGCCGGCGCCGCCCCCGACCACCAGAATGTCGGTGTCGATCAATGTTCCGTGCAAATGCGGCATGCTCTCACTCGATTGCGCTTAGTTACCACGGACGCGGGCGGTTCTTCACCGACGGATGGACGTCGACGATCTGCTCGGGACAAAAAATCTCGCAGCTAAAGCAGGTGATGCAGTGCTCGCGGAATCTGATTACCGGCAGGAGCCTCGTCTCAACCAGGCCGTCGAGCCGGGCTTGCAGCGGCGCGGGCTCCATGTGGATCACGTCGGCCGGACAGACATCGTCGCAGATTCCGCAGCTCGTGCACTTTTCAAGCTCGATATTTTCGATCATCCTGCGTCCGCTATTCCCATCCCGTCATTCGCTCAAGCGCAATTAAGCAGGAGTGACGCGCCTGCTTGAACTTGGCGGATCGTGCGCCACTATGGACCGTCGCGTCCTGCGACGATAGTCCTTAACCGAAGAAGTGTCATGAGCCGGCTGCCCATCACAATTGCCACGTGGGACTACGATCGGGTGCGTCCCCTTGTCGACGGACGCGTGCGCGTTGAGGGTTGCGACGTCAACTACCTGACGATGCCGGTCGAGGAGTGTTTCGAGCGCGCGTTTTTCCATGGCGAGTTCGACGTTGCCGAAATCGGCTTCAGTCCCTACCTGATCGCGCTGTCGCGCGGCATCTGTCCTTACATGGCGATCCCTGCGTTTCTGTCGCGGATGTTCCGGCATTCGGTGGTCTATATTCGCACCGACCGCGGCATCCATGGGCCCGCCGACCTGCGCGGCAAGCGGGTCGGCGTGCCGGAATATCAGATGTCGGCAGTGCTGTGGTTTCGCGGCTATCTGCAGGATGATTTCGCTATTGCCGCGAAGGACATCCAATGGGTACAGGCCGGCTTGGAAAATCCCGGCCGCCGCGACAAATTTCCGCTTAATTTGCCTGACGGTTTTCCGCTGGCGTCGCGCAACGACACCACGCTCAACGACATGCTGGTCGCCGGTGAGCTTGACGCGGTCATGTCGGCGCGGCGGCCGCCGTGTTTCATCGCCGGCCATCCCAAAGTGCGGCGCTTGTTTCCGGATTATCGCACGGTGGAACGCGACTACTACCGCAAGTCCGGATTGTTTCCGATCATGCACGCGGTCGGCGTAAAGCGCGAGCTTTTGGACCGGCATCGCTGGCTCGCCGCCAGCGTCTACAAGGCATTTTTGCAGGCAAAACGGCTTTCCGAGGCCGAATTTGCCGAGACCACCGCGCTCAAGATCGGGCTGCCCTGGATCAATGCCGAATACGAGGCGACCAAGGAGGCCATGGGTCAGGATTTCTGGCCCTATGGCGTGACGGAAAACCACAAGGCGCTTTCCACCATGGCCCGATATTCTTATGAACAAGGGCTCGCGCTGCGCCTCGTCGACGTCAACGAGATGTTCGCCGAAGGCAATATGAGCGAAACGCGGGTCTAGGGAGCGAAACATGGCCGTGCAACTGATCTGCTGCTCGCACAGCCCGCTGATGGTCACCGGCATCGAAGAGACCGAGCGCAATGTTCAGGCGCAATTCTTCAGCGAGCTCGAAGGCGCGGCGGCCGCCTTGCACGCCTTCAATCCGGATCTCGTCGTCGTGTTCGGCCCCGATCACTTCAACGGCTTCTTCTACGAGCTGATGCCGGCGTTCTGCATCGGCACCGCCGCCGAAGGCGCCAAGGACTGGCATCTGGAAAGCGGGGCGCTGCGGGTGCCGCGCGAACTGGCGACCGCCTGCGTGCGCTTTCTGCAGTCGCGAGATTTCGACGTCGCCATCTCGCACCAGATGAAAGTGGATCACGGCATCACCATTCCGCTCTACAAGCTCACCGGCGCGCTCGCCCGCTACGATGTGCTGCCGATCTTCGTCAATTGCGCCGCCGATCCGCGCCCGTCGTTCCGCCGCGTGCGCCGCTTCGGCGAGGCGGTCGGCGAGTTTCTGGCCGGCAAGGATTTGCGCCTGACCATCGTCGGCTCCGGCGGCCTGTCGCACGATCCGCCGACGCCGCGGCTCGAACGCAGCCCGCCGGACGTGGCGCGCCGGCTGATCGTTCGGCAGACGCCGACGCAGGAAGAGCTCGATGCGCGGGAAAGCCGTGTCGTCAAGGCAGCGCGCGATCTCGTCGCCGGCAAGGGTCCTTGCCTGCCACCGAGCGAGCAGTGGGACCGCGATTTCCTGCAGACCTTCCTCGGCGACGCGCTCGAGGATTTCGACCGCATGACCGACGCGGAGATCGACCGCGCGGCTGGATTCGGCGCGCATGAGGTCCGCACCTGGGTCGCGGCCGCGGCGGCGGCGCGCAAGGTCGGCGCGCCGCGAGCGGAATTGCGATACTACCATCTCGTTCCGGAGTGGATCACCGGAATGGCGATCGTCGTGGCGCAATGACGGCGCAGCGGAGACGGGGATGGTGATTGCGATGAACGCGCCGGTCGCGCAACAGCAAAGGCCGCCGGTTGGCGAACCGCGCAACGAGATTCTCGCGGTGCGCGATCTCGGCCAGACGTTCGGGCCGCTGCGCGCTTTCGAGAACATCAATCTGTCGGTCCGCGAGCACGAATTTCTCTGCATCATCGGACCGAGCGGCTGCGGCAAATCGAGCCTGTTGATGTCCATCGCCGGCCACAATCAGCCGACCGAAGGAGCGATTTACTTCGGCGGGGCGCAAGTGCGGGGCCCGGATGTCGAACGTGGTCTCGTTTTTCAGGAATATGCGCTGTTTTTGTGGATGAACGTGTTCGACAATGTCGGCTTCGGTCTGCGCATGCTGCGCAGCGCCAGCGGCGCCGACTACCGGGCGCAGGTGGAGGAACATCTGGCATTGGTCGGCCTGACTGAGTTCGCCCATTACTGGCCGCATCAATTAAGCGGCGGCATGCGCCAGCGCGTCGCCATCGCGCGCGCTCTCGCGGTCAAGCCGCGGGTCCTGCTCATGGACGAGCCGTTCGGCGCGCTCGACGCCTTGACGCGCCGCGCGCTGCAGCAGGAACTGGTTCGCATCTGGCAATTGACGAAGATGACCATCATTTTCGTCACCCATAACCTGCAGGAAGCGCTCTATCTCGGCGACCGGGTGCTGTGCATGTCGCGGCGCCCCGCGCGCATCAAAAAGGAGATCGCGATCGCGCTGCCGCGGCCGCGCGACGTCGAAAACCCCGACGAGGAAATGAAACAGATCATCAGGGAGATGCAGGATGCCGTCTATTCGGAAGTCGATTCCCCGCGCGCCGGAGGCGGTTGAGCCGGATCGTAGCGGCCGCGGCAAGCGCGCGCTGCCGCGCCGCGCCGTGCTCTCGATGGTGGCCACGGCGGCGCTAACCTCGACGGTGCGGGCGCAGGCGGCGCTGCCGGTAGTGCGCTTCGTCAATGTGCCGCTGCAGGACTGGCTGGCGTTCTGGGTGGCGCAGCAAAACGGCTTCGACAAGAAGTACGGCATCGAGCTCAAGGCGGTGCCGATCGTCGGCGGCACGCAGACGGCGGAATTTGCCGCCGCCGGCGATTGCGATATCGCCGTGGTCGCCGGCGTGCTGGCCCTGCTTGCGGTGAAACGGGGCCTGATCCCGAACAAGATCGTGCTGCTGAGCCCGCTCGGCTCCTCGGCCGACGCCCAGCATCCGTTCCAGGGCGTCGTCGCCAACGACAAGATCAAGACCTGGAAGGACCTGGAGGGCAAGAATGTCGCGGTCTTGAGCACGCACAGCCTGTTTTACCTGTCCGTGACGACCCGGATGCAGCGCGAGCAAGTGGACGTCAGCAAGGTCAATTTCGTCACGATCCCGCTGCCCGAACAGGTGGCGGCGCTAAAGGCCGGCCGGGTCGATGCGATCTGCGTCGGCACCGATTTCGCGGCGCGCGCCATCCAGGACAAGGCCGGACACCTCCTTGACTGGACGCTCGGCGCGCCGCCGTTCGACCACTACAGCCCCGGCTTTCTCGTCGCCAACAGCGACTTCGCCAACCGTAATCCGGCGGTGCTGGAAAACTTCCTCAAAGCTTACATCACCGCCATAAAATGGATCGACGATAATCCGGACAAGGCCAAGGACGTCACGGCAAAGGAGCTGCACATCACCGATCCCGTGGTGGTGAAGGGCTTCTATCTCGAAAAGTGGGATTCGACGCTCGCTCCAGATCCAGGATCGGTGGCGCTCGACAATGAAATGCTCAAGGGTCGCGGCATCGATCAGCCGATCGACCTCGACAAGTATCTCACGCAAATGAAACTGGTCGAGAATGCCCGTCGCGCCGTCCTTGGCAAATAGCGTCACCGCCAAAAGCGAGCGCCGGCGGTTTCCGGCGCTGCCGCCGGCGCGCGCGTTGCGGCGCTGGCTGGTGCCGGTGGCGCTGCTCGCACTGTGGGAGGTGTCGAGCGACACCGGGCTGGTCGATTCCTATTATCTGCCGCCGCTCCACGTCGTGCTCCAGACGGCTTGGTCGCTCCTGCTTTCGGGCCAGCTTCTCGACGATACCGGCGTAAGCCTGTACCGGCTGTTCGCCGGCTACGCGAGCGGCGCCATCGCCGGCATCGTGGTCGGTGTCGTCACCGGAAGGAGCGCGCTGGCGTTCGATCTTCTCGACCCGGTGATTCAGGCGCTGCGGCCAATTTCGCCGATCGCGCTGTTGCCGCTGGCGATCGTCTATCTCGGCGTCGGCGATTTCGAGAAGATTATGCTGATCGCCTATTCGACCTTCTTTCCGGTCGTCATCAATACCTATTTCGGCGTCCGCGGCGTCGACCCGGTGGTGCTGATGGCGGCGCGGACGCTCGGTGCCACGCGGCGGCTCGACATGCTGCGCGAAATCATCCTGCCTGCCGCTCTGCCGCATATTTTCTCCGGCCTGCGGGTGAGCCTCGGCATCAGCTTCATCGTGCTCATTGCCGCCGAGATGATCGCAGCGCATAGCGGCCTGGGCTTCCGCATCCTCGACGCCGAGCAGATATTCGAGATCAACGTGGTCTATGTCGGCATCGTGGTCATCAGCCTGCTGGGTTTGCTCTTCGACGCCGTCTTCATGCGCGTGCGCCGCCGCGTTTTGCCCTGGTATCGTGAGACCTGATGGCGACTTTCGTTCTCGTTCATGGCGCCTGGCACGGCGCCTGGTGCTGGGGGCGCCTGGCGCGGCTCCTTGCTCGCGCCGGCCACGAGGTGGTGACGCCGACGCTGACCGGCCTTGCCGAGCGCTCGCATCTACTCACCCCCGAGATCGGCCTCGACACCCACATTCTCGACGTCGTCAACGAGATGAAGTGGCGGCAGCTTAACGACGTGGTCCTGGTCGGCCATTCCTACGCCGGCCTGGTGATTTCCGGCGTCGCCGAAACGATGGAAAAATCGATTGCATCCTTTGTGCTGCTCGATGCGTTTTACCCGGAGTCCGGTGAGGCGCTCATCGATCTGGCGCCGCCGCCGGTCCGCGACATGTTCCTCGCGGCCGAACGCAGCGGCGCCGCAACCATCCCGCCGCGTTCGGCCGCGATGTTTAATGTCAACGAACGCGACCGCGCTTGGGTCGACGCGCAATGCACGCCACAGCCGGTCAAATGCGGCCTGCAGAAAGTGACGCTGACGGGAGCGCGCGAGCGCATCGCGAGGAAGATCTATATCCGCGCCGCGGCCTATCCGAGCGCTCCGTTCGATGCGGCGCTGGCGAAGGCCCGCAGCCGGGGCTGGCGGACTTTCGAAGTGGCGTGCGGTCACGATGTGATGCTCGATGCCCCCGAGCAGCTTGCGGAGATTCTGCGCGACGAGGCGGCGCATCTGGCGCGTTAATGTCCTCGCGGGAACGATCCGCCACCAGTTGCCGGATTACGATTGTATGGCGGCGCGCCTCCGGCAGACGCCGGATCAAAGTGATGGCATTGGCGCCAATAATCGGGCCGTCGGGACGATAGTTCGCTGTTCGTGACCGGTGGGCCTAGTGCGAGGAAGCAAAAAACCCCGAAGCGACGCCCCGGGGTTTTTCTTCGGCCACGTGTGTGTGCGGATCAGAACCGGTAGTTCACGCCGGCGCGCAACAGGTTGGCATGGAACGAGACGTTGTCGGTGGTCAGGCCGGCGCCGCAGTTGAGCCCGCAGTTGATTTTGCCGAGATCGACATAAAGATATTCGACCTTGGCTGTCCAATTGGCGGCAATCGCCGCTTCCAGGCCGCCGCCGATGGTCCAGCCGGTCTTGGTGGCGCTCGCTCCTGGGAAACCGGGCGTCGAGGCGCGGATATCGCCGAAAGCCGCGCCGCCGGTGATGTAAGGCATGAAGCGGTCGGCGGCATAGCCGAGGCGGCCGCGCACGGTCGCGAGCCAGGTATCGCTCGTCTTGCAGCCGGCGGGGCAGGCGCTGGTGCTGCTGCCATTGATGCCGGCCCAATCCATGTCGCCCTCGACGCCGACGACACCCTGACCGAACTGATAGCTATAACCAACGGTGCCGCCAACGAGGCCGCCGCTGATATTGCGGCTGCCGGTCGAATCCCAATTGGAACTGCCGAATGCGCCGCCGCCGTTGATACCGACATAGAAGCCGGTCCAGCTATAGGGCGGCACGAAGGCCGGAGCTTTCGGGATGTAGGGCACCGGTTGCGGCCGGGCCAAGTCGGCCGCCGCCGCCGCTCCGGCAAACGCCACAATACCGATCAGCGCCAGGCAAAGACGTTTCATGGGGACCTCCAGTCGGTCGTCGAACAGGCCCGCATAGTATTCAAAATGATCTTTCGATCTAGTGTAGAAAAATCACAGTCGTTCGGTATTTTATGCCAGTATTATGGCGAAAAATTTCTGTATGTGTCGAAATTATAGTTTATGAATTGTGAAGCACCTGTAATATGGTGACTCTATTATTAAACAATACTTCCCTAGAAATGATAATTGATGCCGAGCCGGAGCAGATTGGCCGCAAGCCCGTTATTGGTGCCAGTGACGCTGTAGCCGCGATTGGCGAAGTCGAGATAGAGCCACTCCGCCTTGGCCGACCATTGCGGCGTGAGGCCGATTTCGGCGCCGCCGCCGGCCACCCAGCCGTAGCTGGTATGGCTCTCGGAAAGATTGCCCGAGGTATCCGCCGTGAGCTCGCCATAAGCGAGGCCGGCGGTGCCGAAAATCAGCACGTTGTTGATGGCGATGCCGGCGCGGCCGCGCACGGTGCCGAACCAGGGATTGGAGAATTGCCACGGCGCGAAGGTGTCTTCCGCACCGGAGAGGCTGAAATCGGCTTCAGCGCCATAGACGAAATTGCCGTGCTGCCAGTTGAAGCCGGCTTCGATGCCGCCGGCGACGCCCGACGGATGCGTCGGGTTGTTGCTGACGCTGCCCCATTCATAGCCTAGCGTGCCGCCGAGATAGGGGCCGGCCCAGCTATAGGCCGAATAGGAGGCTGGCGCCGTGTAATAGGGGTAACGCGACGCCGGGAGGTCGGCCGCCACTGCGGCGCCGGCCAGAGCCATAGAGAATGCCGCGCCAAAGATATTCGCTCGGAGGATTGTTCTCATCTTGGCCTCCCAATGGAATCGGGCGGAGCAGAAGGAGCGACGCCGCGGCGGCTCGGAGCGTCTGCGGCGTCGCAGAAAGAGCGCAACCCGCCGTCCGATCGGGAGAATTTATCGCGATGTTTAAGTTAAACAGTGCTGAATCGTTAAGCGCTTCGAAGTTGCTATCGTTAAGAAAATCTATATTTCACCGGCGCAGCCCCTAAGCCCACGATGAGCACGCCGAAACCGGAAATCGCACCAGAGACCGAGCCCGTCGAGGAGGACGACGAGCAGTCGCTGCCGCAGCCCGAGGAGATCGAAGCCGCATCGCTTGAGGATGAGGCGGATTCGCTTGCCGCCGGCCGTGCCGCCATCCTGCGTTACGTCAAGCTCGCGCCATCGCGCCCCGGCGTCTATCGCATGATCGATGCGCGCGGCGACGTACTCTATGTCGGCAAGGCCAAGAGCATCAAAAAGCGCATTGCCGCCTATGCGCGGCCGACCGGTCTCGATACCCGCATCGAGCGCATGATCGCCGCGACCCGCACGCTCGAATTCATCGTCACCCGCACCGAGACCGAGGCGCTGCTGCTCGAGGCCAATCTGATCAAGCGCCTGCGGCCGCGCTTTAATGTCCTGCTGCGCGACGACAAATCTTTTCCCTACATCGTTATCACCTCCGATCATTGGGCTCCGCAAATCCTCAAGCATCGGGGCGCGCGGACGCGGCCGGGTCACTATTACGGGCCGTTCGCGTCGGTCTGGGCGGTCAATCGCACCATCAACGCGCTGCAACGCGCGTTCCTGCTGCGCTCGTGCAGCGATCCGTTCTTCGAGAGCCGCACCCGGCCGTGCTTGCTGCATCAGATCAAGCGCTGCTCGGCGCCGTGCACCAACGAGATTTCGTTCAGCGATTACGCGGTGCTGGTGCGCGAAGCCAATGCGTTCCTGTCCGGCCGCAGCAAAGCGGTCAAGGACGAGCTTGCCGCGGAGATGGAAAAAGCCTCGCTGGCGCTCGACTTCGAGCGCGCCGCCGTTTACCGCGACCGCCTGGCGGCGCTTTCGGCCATTCAGGCGCACCAGGGCGTCAACCCGCGCGGCGTGGAAGAGGCCGATGTCTTTGCTGTGCATCAGCAGGGCGGCTTTACTTGTGTCGAGGTGTTCTTCTTCCGCACCGGGCAGAACTGGGGCAACCGCGCTTATTTCCCCAAAGCCGACCGCTCGATCTCGGCGGGTGAAATTCTCGCCGCCTTTCTCGCCCAGTTCTACGACGACAAGCCATGCCCACGCCTGATCCTGATCTCTCACGAGATCGAGGACCGCGCGCTGCTCGCCGAAGCGCTCAGCACCAAGAGCGGACACCGGATCGAGGTCGCGGTGCCGCAGCGCGGCGAAAAAAAGGATTTGATCGAGCACGCGTTGGCCAATGCGCGCGAAGCGCTCGGCCGCAAACTGGCCGAGACCTCCTCGCAGGAGCGGCTTCTCCGCCAGCTCGCCGAGACCTTCGGCTTGCCCCGCGTGCCGCGGCGCATCGAGGTCTACGACAACAGCCACATTCAGGGTTCGAACGCAGTCGGTGCCATGATCGTCGCTGGGCCGGAGGGTTTCCACAAAAAGGAGTACCGCAAGTTCAACATCCGCTCGGCCGATCTGACCCCCGGGGACGATTTCACCATGATGCGCGAAGTGCTGAGCCGCCGGTTCAAGCGGCTGCTCGCCGAGGCGCCGTTACCCTCTCTCGTTGCGGGGGAGGTCGGTCCGGCACAGCCGGATCGGGAGAAGCGTCGTCCCAACACGTCAGCACCAGCCGGTACCCTCCTGCCGCAAGGCGAGAGGGAACTGCAAGCGGAGTCTGATGAGCAAGATGTATCGCCCTGGCCGGACCTCGTGCTGATCGACGGCGGGCAGGGCCAGCTCAATGCCGCGCGTGAGGTGCTGGCGCCGCTCGGCGTCGATGTCCCGCTGGTCGCCATCGCCAAGGGACCCGACCGCGACGCCGGCCGCGAGACGTTCTTTATTCCCGGTCGCGACTCGTTCAAGCTGCCGCCGCGCGACCCGGTACTCTATTTCGTCGAACGGCTGCGTGACGAAGCGCATCGTTTCGCGGTGGGTTCCCACCGGGCGCGGCGGAAGCGCGATCTGCGCGAAGCCGGCCTGCAGGAAATCGCGGGTATCGGGCCAAGCCGAAAGCGCGCTTTGCTCCACCATTTCGGCACCCTCAAGGCGATCGAGCGCGCTTCGGTCACGGATTTGATGCAGGTCGATGGTATCAGCGCCGAAACGGCGCGGCGCATCTATGAATTCTTTCACGAGGGAGCAGCGTGATCGGACCTCAAGGTGACAGGCGGGCAGAGGCTTTCGCCGCGCATGCCGTGACGCTGGCATGCAGAGCAAGGCCCTGTCGGCGTCGGCGCGACGGCGCTATGGTGGAGCTATGAATTCAACGACCACAGGCCGACTGCGCGCGCATCCGCTGGCGCTGCCCAATGTGTTGACCTACGGCCGTATCGCCGCCGTGCCGATCGTGGTCGGCTGCATGTTCTGGCAAAGCATCCTCGGCGGCGGGCTTTGGCTGCGCTGGGTGGCGCTCGCCTTCTTTATCGCCGCCGCCATCAGCGATTTCCTCGACGGTTATTTTGCCCGCATCTGGGCCCAGCAGTCCTCGCTCGGCCGCATGCTCGATCCAATCGCCGACAAGCTCCTGGTCTCGTCGTGTCTGTTGATGCTTGCCGCGGAGGACACGATCCACGGCTGGTCGCTGTTCGCGGCGATCGTCATCCTGTGCCGCGAAATTCTGGTCTCGGGCCTGCGCGAATATCTCGCCGAGTTGCGCGTCAGCGTGCCGGTGACGCGGCTCGCCAAATGGAAGACGACGCTGCAGCTGGTCGCCGTCGGCTTTCTCATCGCCGGCGACGCCGGCGATGCCGTCATCCCGATCGTCACCAAGATCGGCATTATGCTGTTGTGGCTGTCGGCGCTGCTGACGCTGTACACCGGCTGGGATTATCTGCAGGCCGGATTGCACCACCTGACCCGGGAGGACGCGTGAAGCTTTTGTATTTCGCCTGGGTGCGCGAGCGCGTCGGCAAGGCCGAGGAACAGATCGATCCGCCGGTCGGTATCGCGACGGTCGGCGAGCTGATGGCTTGGCTGGCGCGGCGGGACGAGCAATACGCCTACGCGTTCGAGAACCCGAAGGTAATCCGCGCCGCCATCGACCGCAGCCATGTGCGCGCCGACGCAACGATTGCGGGCGCCAGCGAGATCGCGTTCTTCCCGCCGATGACCGGCGGGTGATACATCGCCGTTATGACCACGATCATCCGCCTGCAACGCGAAGTCTTCGACGTCGCCGCTGAAACGGCGCTGCTGACGCGCAGGCGGACCGATATCGGCGCCGTGGTGACTTTCACCGGGCT
>DATJBH010000176.1:0-35647 GCA_035515455.1 Xanthobacteraceae bacterium | reverse complement strand
GTCGTCGTGCCGGCCTGTGCCGCCGTTGCGCTGCCCGAAGAGCTCGACTTTCATCGCGCCGCGGTCGTGCTGCGTCACGTGCCGACGGCGTGGAATCTTCTCGTGCACGTCGCCGACCTCAAATTCGACGAGACCGTGCTGATCATGGGCGCCGGCGGCAATCTGGGGACCATCGGCATCCAGATCGCCAAGAACGTGATCGGCGCGCGCGTGATCGCGGCCGCCGGTTCCGATGCCCGCGTCGCGCTGGGCAAGAAGCTTGGCGCCGACCACGGCATCAATTACGCGAACGAAAGCATTCTCGACGCCATCATGAAGATAACCGACGGCAAGGGCGTCGATGTGCTGTACGACAACATCGCCAATCCGGCCGTGCTGCCGCTCGCCTTCCGCGGTATCGGCATGAACGGCCGACTGGTCACCGCCGGCGCGCATGCCGGACCAAACGTCGCGATCGACTTCTCGCACCTCTATCACAAGCGCATCACGATCAAGGGCATGCCCGGCTATACGCCGTCGGACCTGCCGCACTGCCTCGCCGCGGCGGCGCAAGGCAAGGTCGTGCCGCAAATCGAGCGGGTATTGCCGCTGTCGGCGGCCGCCGAAGCGCACCGCCTGGTCGAGGCGCAGGAAGGCCAGGGCAAGATCGTGCTCGATCCGACGCTGCATTAGCGTTCACGAATCGTCGACCGGCTCCGTCGCGCGCACCGAAGGCCGCGCCGCAAAGCCGGCGTGCCAATTGGCAAGCCGACGGTGATCCGCGCGCCAGTTTTCGTCGGCAAAACGGAAATCGAGATAGGACAATGCGCAACCGATCGCGATGTGGCCGATACCGAACGGGGTGGTGGTCAACGATTCCGCTTCGCGGTCCAGGCTTTCCAGCACCGCGGCCTGCCGCGCCGCCGTGCTCGCCATGTGAACAGCGGACGGTTGCGCCCGCTCGCGCTCGTTGCGCAGCGCCACCATCAAGTCGAGGAAGCCGTCGCCAAGCGCCTGCCGGCGCAGCGCCGTCATGCGCGCCTTGGGCTCGCGCGGAAACAGCTTTGGCGCACCGTCGAGCGCGTCGAGATATTCGCAGATGACGGGCGAGTCATAGAGCACCGTGCCGTCGTCGAGGACGAGCGCCGGAATTTTCGACAGCGGGTTGTCCCTCATCAGTTCGGCATGCGGCTTGGTCATCGCCGCGACGGTGCGAACGCAGGCGATGCGGTCGGCAAGGCCGCGCTCATGGGCGACGATCATCACCTTGCGCACGAACGGGGAGCGGGGCGACCAGTGCAGTTTCATGGCTAAGCCTGCAGGTTCAGATTTGACGCCATCGCGACGGCGTCTTCCAGGCCTTTGGCGATGAGGCAACCGGCGGCGGCGAGCGCGTCGAGCTTGGCTTGCGCAGTTTCGCGCTTACTGCCGATGAGCGCTCCGGCATGGCCCATCTGCTTTTGCGCCGGCGCGTGGCGGCCGACGACCATGGCGATGACCGGCTTGGCAAAGCCGCGTGCCGCCTCGGCCAAGGCATATTCCTTGTCGCCGCCGATCTCGCCGCAATAGAGCACCGCCGCGGTCGCATCATCCTCGGCGAGCGCCTGCAGATATTCGTGCGGATTGCGCCCGATCACGCTGTCGCCGCCGATATGCGCGACAAGGCGCTGACCGATGCCGGCGAGCGTCAATTGCCGCGCCAAGGCGAGCGCCACAGTGCCGCTGCGCACGATGACGGCAAGCCGCCCTTCCTTGCAAAAGCTTGGTGCGATGGAGCCGAGCAATCCCCGCCCCGGCACGAAAATGCCCAGCGTGTTGGGGCCGACAAGCCAACTGCCTGCCTCGCGGGCAACGGTTGCGGCGGCCAGTGCGTCGTGGACCGGCACATACTCTGCCGCCGCCACGATGGTCGAAACCTGCGCGCGCACACATTCGGCAATGGCCGCGTGCACGCCTTCCGCGGGCGTATAGATCACCGCGATATTCGGCTTTTGCGGCATTTCACCGACGCGATCGTAGAGCGGCAATCCATCCATATCCGTCCCGCCCCGGCCGAGCGCGATCCCGCCGACGAGCCGCGTCCCGGCCGCGGCCATGCCGGCGACCTGATTACGCGCATAGCGCCCCGTCGGGCTGACCACCGCCACGCGCCAAGGCTCCGCATCGAGGAACGGCAGGCGCAATGGGCCCGACATGCGATAGTCTCCGGGAATCTGCGCCGCACGGCGCGCAAGGACGTGCCATTATGCGACTGGCCGAGGTCGACGGAAAAGCCTTACTGCGCCGCCACGGCATCGCCGTGCCGCCGAGCGTGCTCCTCGGCCCCGGCGAGAATCCGCCGGATACGACCGACTCGTGGCCGGGCTTTCTCTTGAAGGCGCAGGTGCTCGAAGGCGGCCGCGGCAAAAGCGGCCTGGTCCGCCGTTTCGAAAATGCCAGCGATTTCCGCGAGGCGCGCCGGCTGATCCTGGCCACGCTGGATGACGCCGACACGCCGCTGCTGCTCGAACAGGCGGTGCCGCTCGCGCGCGAGATTTTCATCGCGGTCCGCGTCAACGGCACGCGGCAACGTCTCGAGCTTCTGGTTGCGCCGCAAGGCGGCGAGAACGTCGAGCACTCGGCGAAGCTCGCCCGC
This sequence comes from Xanthobacteraceae bacterium, assembly GCA_035515455.1. Lineage (GTDB taxonomy): Bacteria > Pseudomonadota > Alphaproteobacteria > Rhizobiales > Xanthobacteraceae > BOG-931. The sequence goes on along the minus strand of DATJBH010000176.1, from coordinate 33,033 downwards.
ATCGCCGTTGCAGCGGACACGGCGCCCGAGACGATTTTCTCGAGCATCGCCAAGCTTTTTCCACGCGATCTCGCGGCGCGGCTGTCGCGCTACGCCGCGCGGCTGCCCGACATCGCCCGCCAGGAGGATTTGGAGCTTCTCGAGATCAATCCGCTGGCGCTCAGCGAGGACGGCAAGCTCATCGCCTGCGATGCGAAAATCGTCCGCGACGAGGCCGCCGATTTCCGCCACGATCCCGGCGAGTTTTCGGTCAGCCGCAGGCTCACCGAACGCGCGCTGACCGCGCTGGAGCATTCCGCACGGGACCTCGGCTTCCAGCTCGTCGAAACCGACGGCGACGTCGTCCTGGTCACCTCGGGCGCCGGCCTCGCCATGATGATGATGGACCTTCTCGCCGACCATGGGCTGCGTGCCGCGAGCTTCATGGACAATCTGCGCGGCGCTCCCGACGAGACTATGACCGAGCGATTGCAGATCGCCCGCGTCCTGGCGGCGCGGCGGAGCATCAAGGCGATCATGTTTCAGACCGTCATCGCCTCGCGCTCGCTCGCCGAGCGCATCGACGCGCTGATCGCCTGGCTCTCGGCCGAGCCGCTGCCGAAACCGCTCTTTGTCGGCTTTGCCGCCGGTCATGCCGCAACGCACAAGATGAGCGTCGATGAGGCGATCGAGAGGCTGCGCGGGCACGGGGTCGCCGCCTTCACCGATCCGATCGCGTTGGTCCGGGCCGTCGCGCAGGCGGTGAAGTAATCAGCGCGCCCGCTGGCCGCGCACCGCATAAAATGCGGCGTAGAACCGCTTGCAGGCGTCGGCGAAAGCTTTGCCGAACTCCGTTCGCCGCCCCGGCACCAGATCGAAAATGTAGTCGCAGTCCTCTCCGGTGCAGTAGAACGTGCTCATCCGGCGCAGTGTGTCGGCGAATTCCGAGTTTTCGTGCCCGCAATCCGGGCAGATCAGCAAAATACGTGCGGTCGCCGATTGAATTTGCGGAATGCCAAAATTGCGCATAACGGTCGCCCGATCGCGCTCGCGACGATTCGCGGCACGAATCAATCATAGTCTAGCAAAGGTTACGGATCAGACACCGCCGGGACGTGGTTAATTGGGGCGATTTTTCTCAAATCTTGAGGCTTCCCCGAAGTCCGCGCGCTTGTCCGAAGCCGATGGCCGCCGCAGCATGGACTGGCGTAGGCTGTCACCGCTTGGAAGCGAGAAGAGCCGACAATGATTTTCTTCCTGACCAGCCACTCGCTCTGGCTCTCGGGTGCGCTCCTGATCGGACTGGGCACCGCGCTCGCGATGCTCGGCCCGATCATCGTGCGCCGTTACGTGACGCTCGAGCGCCTCACGGAGAACAACGAGATTGCCGGGTTCAAATACGCGGTCCTCGGCGTGCTCTACGCGGTGCTGCTTGCCTTCGCCATCATCGTGGTATGGCAGAAATTCAGCGAGGCGGAAGCCAGCGTCGTCCAGGAAGCCGGCGCCGCAACGACGATCTACCGGCTGTCGCAGGGCATGGCAGATAAGCCGGCGGCGGACCTCCGCACTGCCGTCACGACCTATCTCGAAGCCGCCATCGCCAGCGATTGGCCGGCGATGGACCGCGGGATTGTGGTCATGGACTCTCCGGCGCGCAAGGCGCTCGACGCCATTTACGTAACGCTGCTGCACTTGGATGGAGCGCAAAGCGTCGGCAACCCGGTGATGTCCGAGATCCTCTACCAGCTTGACCAAATGACGCAGGCGCGTCGCGCCCGTCTTATCGCAGCCGAAGGCGCCGTTCCCGGCGTGATATGGTTCGTGCTGTTCGCCGGGGCGTTGATAACGATCGCATTCACATTCTTTTTCGGCACCAGCAATCTTCGCGTCCAGGTGCTGATGACCGGCCTTCTCGCGGTGGTCATTTTCAGCGAATTATTGACGATTATTGCCATCGACTGGCCATTTACCGGACCAGTCAAGGTGGAACCGACCGCGCTCAAATACGTGATTGTCGACTTTCGCGCCGCCGAAGGCGCGCATTGACCCGGAACAAAGCTTGCTGGACGCTTGTCCGCCGCGATGCGGCGCGGCAGTATGACCGCGAGCTCAAGACCCTGGTAAGGGGCGCCTTCCACGGGGAACCTTCGACGGCTGTGCCGAGCATCTGGGGCGCGCACATGAAAACCATTCTCGTTCCGACCGAGCACGGGTCCACCATGGTATCGGCGTTGGACACCGCACTGCTGCTGGCGCAGAAATTCGACAGCTGCATCGAGGGCTTTGCGCTCCGCCCGGCGGTCGCCGATCTCGTTGCCATGGACCCCGACAGCGGGTTGACCATGGTCGCGGTGAAGGAAAACGACGCCGAGATGATGCGGCAGGCGGAAATGCTGTTCCGCTCCTTCATGGAGAGCCACCACGTCGCCGTCCGCGCCGGCGAAGGCGAGGCGACGCTGTCGTGGGCGTGGCTTAACGACGCGCCCAGCGGTCACGATTTCGTCGGCAGCTACGGCCGCGTCTTCGACATGATCGTGCTGGCGCGCCCGGGCGACGAATGGCAAAGCCCGTCGATGATCACGCTGGAATCCGCCTTGTTCGAGAGCGGCCGTCCGGTGCTGATTGCGCCGCCGAATTCGCCGCGCTCGCTCGCGACCAATATCCTGATCGCCTGGAATCAGAGCACCGAACAGGCCCGCACCATGGCGGATGCCATGCCGCTTTTGCGCCGCGCCGAACGCATCACCATCGTCACCGTCGAGGGCGCCACAGTGGCCGGACCGAGCGGCGAGCAGATGGCGCGCTCGCTGAAGATGAACGGCATCGCCGCCGACGCGATCACGTTGAAGCCCGCCGGCAAGCGCAGCGCCGGCGAAACCTTGCTCGCCAAGGCCGACGAACTCGGCTGCGACCTCATCGTCAAAGGCGCCTATACGCAGAGCCGCCTGCGCCAAATGATCTTTGGCGGCACCACGCGGCACATCCTCGCCAATGCGAAATTGCCGGTGCTGATGGCGCATTGAGCGAACGCCGCGAGCATCGCGTCAATCGGTTCCGCCAAATCACCCGATATGCACGAAACGCACCTGGTCTTTCCGCAACTGGAGGCCGTCTACCGCGCGCTGGCGCCGGTGAGCCAAGCGATGCTGCGCGTGGTCGTCGGACTGTGGATGGTGCCGCACGGCCTGCGCATGGCCTTCGGCTTCTTTCCCGGTACCGGCATCCGCCAGGGCAATGTCCGCATGCTGGCCGCCGATCTCGACACCTGGGGTTATCGCCCGGGCTGGCTGTGGGCGCCGTTGATCGCCGCGACCGAGCTCGTCGCCGGGCCGCTGCTGGCGCTCGGCCTGTTCACGCGCGCGGCCGCGGTGCCGCTCGTTCTGTTCCTGATCGTGACGAATTTCGAACGCTGGCGGGTCGGCCGTTATTTCTGGAACAAGCTCGGGCTCGAATATACGTTGATGTGGCTGGTCGCGACGTTCTATTTCCTGGTTCACGGCGGGGGGCCCTATTCGCTCGACCGTCTCATCGGCTGGGAATTCTAAGGAGCAGGTTTTGCCGTTCGTCGATGCCAATGGCGTAAGCCTGCATTACGCGCTTGCCGGCGCGGCCGGCCGCTCGCTCGTGCTCATGCACGAGCTCGGCGGCACGCTGCATTCCTGGGACGCGGTGGCGCCGCGCCTTGCCGCGCGATGTCGCGTGTTGCGCTACGACCAGCGCGGCGCCGGCGCGTCGGAAAAAGTGCGTCGTGACTTCACCAACGATACGCTGGTCGACGACTTCGAGGCGCTCGCCAAGCACGCCGGTCTCGATCCGCCCTATCATTTCGTCACCGTCGCGGCGGCCGCGACCCAGGCGCTGCGTTTCCTGGAAAAGCGTCCGGATCAAGTCGGCGCCCTTGTCCTGTGCAATCCGGCGCCGGGCGTCGATCCGGCCCGTGCGGCGGCGCTCGACGAGCGCGCCGCCTTCGCGATGCGCGAGGGCATGCGCGCTTCGCTGCCGACCACGCTGGCGCTGTCCTATCCCCCACATCTCGGCGAGCGCGCCGCCTACGAAGTCTATCTCGGGCGCTACCTTGCCAACGACCCGGTGGGTTTCGGACTCGCCTTCCGCTGCCTCGCCCGCACCAACATGCTGCATATGCTGCCGCAGATCCGTTGCCCCACCATGGTCGTTGCCGGCCGCCACGATACGGTACGGCCGCATGCCGGCACGGCCGAGCTCGCGAAGAGGATTCCCGGCGCGCGATTTGAACTGATCGATGACGCCGGCCACTTCATGCCGACCCAGGCGCCGCAGGCGCTGGCCGCCCTGCTCGAAGATTTTTTGCCGCTCTGAACAAACAAGCCCAGGAAGCCCAAATGAAAATCAAAGCCAATGGCATCACCATCAATTATCAGATCGACGGCCCGGACCACGCCCCGTGCCTGGTCTTCTCCAACTCGCTCGCTACCACGTTGGCGATGTGGGACGAGCAGGCAGCGACGCTGAAAGACAAGTACCGCGTGTTGCGCTACGACCAGCGCGGCCATGGCTCGACCGATGCACCGGCCGGGCGCTACAGCTACGATACGCTGCTGGCCGATGCGCTTGGCCTGCTCGACGCGCTGTCGATCAGGAAGGCGCATTTCGCCGGCCTGTCGATGGGCGGCGCCACCGCGCTCGGATTAGCCGAGCGGCATCCCGATCGCTTCGACCGCATTATCGTCTGCGACTCGCCGTGCCAATCGACGCCGCAATCGAGCCAGCAATGGGAGGAGCGCATCGCGGTTGCCCAGAAACAGGGAATCGAGGCGCTGGTCGAGCCGACGGTTTCGCGCTGGGTGCCGCCAGAAATCCTGGCGAAGAATCCGCCGCATGTCGACAAAATCCGCGCCATGATCCGCGCCACGCCGGTCAACGGCTTCATCGGCTGCGCCGCGGCGCTGGCCGACCACGATTACGCCTCCGCGGTCGCCGGCGTGAAGCTTCCCGTGCTGTTCCTGGTCGGCGAAAAGGATGCGCCGGCGCCGGCCATGCGCAAGCTCAACGAGAAGCTTCCCGGCTCGCGCTACGTCGAAATTCCCGGCGCCGGACATATCTCCAACATGGACCGGCCGTCCGAATTCACCAAGGCGATCCGCGACTTTCTCGGCGCGTGACGTCGCACCGCCATGCCTTTTCGCCGGGTTGGGCGGCTTGCGGCGCGGGCTTCGCGCCTTTGCAAAGCAAGGCCGAACGCCTATACGTGAATTAAAGAAAAGGGCTCTGCCCCGGTCTTTGAAGGAGAAAACGTCATGGCAACGGTAACGATGAAGGCCCCTGCCCCCGGCGGGCTTTCCAACAAAGCGCGCGAGTTGATGGAGGCGATCAATACCGACGCCGGCAAGCACAACATCTGGGTCCGCACCCAGGCCAACGCGCCGGCGCAACGGCCGTGGTTCAGCGAAACAAGCGGCGAAGGTTCCGGCCAGCTCGCCAGCGGACGTGTCGCCGTCAACCAGATGAAGACTGTTCCCTATATGTGGAAGTGGAACGAATATAACGGCTACCTCAAGCAGATTTCGGAGATTGCCAGCAAGGCCGATGTCTCGCCGATCGAATTCGCCGACCGCCAGAGCATTCTCCTTCTCAATCCCGGCCTGAACGGCCGTCTGCAAGTCACCAACACCATCCGCTGCGCCATCTCGATCTACAATCCGGGCGACGTGGCGCCGGTGCATCTGCATTCGCCGAATGCGAGCCGCACCATTCTTTCCAAAAAGGGCGGCTATACCGTCGTCGAGGGCGAGAAGGTGAGCGCGAATTACGGCGATCTCATCCTCACGCCGAACGGGACCTGGCACGACCACGGCAACGATTCCGGCGAGCCGGTGATCTGGATCGACACGCTGGACTGGCCGCTGATGGAATTCCTCGACGCCGCCTGGGTCGACCACAACATGCCCGGCGCGCAAGGCAACACCAATGTGCAAGCCGTGACTGTCAAAGAAGGCTATTCGCGCCACCTTTACAGCCACGGCGGCATCAAGCCGACTTTCGTCGACCATCAGCGCGGCGTCGGCCACGCGCCCGCGCCGCTGTTCCACTATCGCGGCGAGGAAGTGAAGGAGATGCTGCACGCGCTACGCAACGAGAAAGGCGATCCCTACGAGGGCATCAAGGTCGATTTCGTCAATCCGGTCACCAGCGAGCCGGTGTTCAAGACGCTGAATTATTCGGCACAGCTCCTGCGCCCCGGCGAGGAGACTGAATGGAAGCGCGAGACCGCCGGCACCTATTACGTCTGCATCGAAGGCTCGGGCGTCACCGAAGTCGGCGGCAAGCGCTTCGAATGGGGTCACAACGATCTGTTCGTGGTGCCGAACTTCCTCTGGCGGCGCCACATCAATACCGGCAAATCGGACGCGGTGATCTATTCAGTGTCGGACTCGGCGCTGATGCGCAATATCGGCCAGTATTACGCGCAGGGCCGCGCCAAAGGCGGCGAAGTGACGGAGCTCGTTTTGCACTAACGTTTGCGGGCGACGACAGCGCACCCTTTTATCCCCGACCGCGACGGAGGAGAAAATCGCGGCGGCGCGTCCTTATTCAATCACGGCGCCTGCCAGCGGCATTAGTCCATCGCGATCCGCGTGCCAGTTGCGCCGTTGAGCAGACGCTTGAGATGGAAGCTGGCGAGCTGGTCCGCGGGCTCCTTGCCGAGATGCGCCGCAAAGGCCGCAACCGCGCCGGCGTCACCAGCCTCCAGCTTGGCAAACGCCTCCAAGTAGCTCTGGGTCGCCGGGCTGTCGTACGCGGCTGGCCGCAGCGGCTCGAAGGCGCGCAGCGCTTCGGTTTTCCCACGCAGCACGAGGTCGCCGACCGGGCGGCCCTTGAAGTTCTCAGCCTTGGCGGCGAGCGGCGCGCTGACGCAGATGCGGGTGCCGAGCTGCTTGTTGGCGGCCTCCAGCCGCGCCGCGACATTGATGGTGTCGCCATAAGCGGTGTAATCGAAAAAACGCCCGCCGCCGAATGCGCCGACGATCGCCGGCCCGGCATGGACGCCGATCCGCGTCGCGCCGAGCGCGATGCCTTTGCTGCGATATAGCTCGCAGATCGATTGCGCATAATCGTCGAGCGCCAGGGCGCAGACGACGGCCCGGCTCGCGTGATCCGCCTGCTCGCCCGGCGCGCCGAACAGTACGTGGATGGCGTCGCCGATAATCTTCGCCACCGTGCCTTCATGGGCAAAAACGACATCCGTCATGCCGGTGAGATATTCGTTAAGGAGCGGCCCAAGGACGCTCGGCTGCAGCGATTCGACCAGCGCCGTGAAACTAGTGATGTCGGTGAACAGCGTCGCAATCTCGCGCCGCTGCCCCTCGAGCTCGCCGGCGTCCGGATCGCCCGCCAGCCGCGCCGCGAGATTCGGCGAGAAATAGCGCGACAGCGAGGCATGCGCCCGCTCAGCCTCGGCCTGGCGCTGGCGAGCTTCGCGCAGCACCTGAATGTGCCGCAGCGTCTTGGCGATGGTGGTTTCGAGGTCGGCGAAATCGATCGGCTTGGTGACGAAATCGAACGCCCCGCGATTCATCGCAGTGCGGATATTGGCCATGTCGCCGTAGGCCGAGACGATGATCGTGGAAAAATCGCCTTCGGCTTCCTGCAGCTTCTGCAAGAGCGTCAGACCGTCCATACGCGGCATATTGATGTCGCTGACAATGAGATCGATGTCGCCGTTCGCCTTCAGGATTTCGAGCGCCTCCATGCCGTCGCGGGCGAATAAGAACTTCGCCGTTCCGTCGCGAAGCTGGCGGCGAAACTTCTGTGTGATCAGCGCCTCAACGTCAGGCTCATCATCGACGAACAGGATATTCATGCCGCGCTTTCGACTCGCGTGTCGATCTCGCTGCGCAGCGCCAGAAAATCGATGGGCTTGGTGAGCAGCGCGTCGGCGCCGCGCTCCAGCGCCTTGCGCTTGGTCTCGGCGTCGCCGTAGGCGGTGATCATGATCACCGGAACGTCGGGCCGTATTTCCTTGGCCTTCGGCAGCAATTCGAGCCCGCTCATTCCGGGCATGTTGATGTCGGACAGAATCAGGATCAGCGAAGCATCGGCTGCACTGCTGATGGCATCGAGCGCGGCCGCCGCCGACTGCGCGAATTCCATGGTGAACCGCCCGGCGCGCAGGTCGCGCCGGAATTGCTGACGAAACAGCACCTCGACGTCGGGTTCGTCATCGACCACGAGAATAAGAAGATTCACGCGCGCTCTCCCGTCTTTTCCTCCGCCGCCGACTTACGCGGCAGCACGATTCTGAATTCGGTGTATTTGCCCGGCTCGGTATCGATACCGATCGTGCCGGCATGTTGTTTCACGATGATGTCATGGCTGATGGATAGCCCGAGCCCGGTGCCTTCGCCCGCCGGCTTGGTGGTGAAGAACGGATTGAAAATCTTTTCCTTGACCTCGGGCGGAATGCCGGTGCCGTTATCGCGAATCCTGATCTCGACGCGGTCGCCGAGGTCCTTGGTGGCCGCCGCCAGCGTCGGCTCGAAGTCACCGCCGTCGGCTTGGTCCTTGCGCTTGTGCGCCGCATAGAAGCCGTTCGATATCAGATTGAGAAGGACGCGCGTGACCTCCTGTGGAAAAAGGTCGGCCTCGCCGGCCGCCGGATCGAACGAGCGCTCAAGCGTGATGTTGAAGCCCTGCCTTTCTGCCCGCGCGCCGTGATATGCAAGGTTGAGGCTTTCCTCGACCAGCGCGTTGACGTCGACCGGCCGGTGCTCGCCGGACCCTGAGCGCGAATGCAGCAGCATGTTTTTCACGATCGAGTCTGCTCGCTTGCCGTGCTGGACGATTTTATCGAGATTGCCCTTCAAGGTCTCCGCCAGATCGTCAATTTCCTCGCGCGCGGCACCGTCGACCTTCACCTTCGCCAATTCTTGCTGCAATTCCTCGATAAGTTCGACGGACACGGAAGAGAAATTATTGACGAAATTGAGCGGATTTTTGATTTCGTGAGCGATACCGGCGGTCAATTGACCGAGCGAGGCGAGCTTCTCGGTCTGCACCAAGCGATCCTGCGCGGTGCGCAACTCCTCGAGCGACCGGCTCAGGTCAGCGGTGCGCTGACGCAACTCATTGAGCAGCCGCGCATTCTCGATGGCGATCACGGCCTGATCGGCAAAATTCTGCACCAGCGCGATCTGGTTGTCGGCAAAGGGCAGAACCTTGTCCCGATACAGGGTGAACGAGCCGATCAGCTCGTCGTCTTTCAATAGCGGCATGACGAGAAGCGTGCGTACGCCGGCGATTTCGACCGCGGCGACGCTTAAGGCTTCGCTGCGGTGGATATAGGACGGATGTTCCCGGACATCGGGGGCATGGATGTATGACTTCGTCGCCAGCATCCGTCCGACCAGGTTGTCGGTGGTGGCGCGCTGCGGCGTGTTCTTCACCAGTTCAACGAATGCGGCCGGCGTATTATGCGACGCCACGAGCTCCAGCATCTCGCCGTCCCATCGATAGATGTTGCCAGCGGTCGCTTCGCAAATCCGGGTGGCGTTCTCCAGCATGGCCTGGAACACCGGCTCCAGTTCGCCCGGCGACGAACTGATGACCTTGAGAACCTCGGACGTGGCGGTCTGCTGGTCGAGCGACTCGCGCAATTCGGAAAGCAGCCGCGTGTTCTCGATGGCGATGACCGCCTGGGCGGCGAAGCTTTCCACCAGAGCAATTTGCTTTTCAGTGAACGGCCGAACCTCCTGGCGATAGATGACGATCACGCCGATCAGTTCGGCCTCCTTGAGCATCGGAACGGCGACCAAGGTGCGGGCGCCGGCAAGTCTTACGGGCGGAGCCAACGATTCTTCCGTCTGCCCACCATCATCACGCAGGACCCTTTCAGTCCGCCTGGACTGAAATACTCGTTCCAGCGGACTGCCGGCTTGCGGCCGGTGCCAGCCTACGTCGCGCAAGTATTTCGCAAAGGCCGGCGGAGCGCCCATTTCCGTGGCACACTTGAATTCGCCGTCCCTGTACAGATGCATCACGCCAAATTTGGCTTCGCAAATACGCGTCGCGTTCGCCAAAATCGAACGGAATACCGGTTCGAGCTCGCCAGGCGAGGCACTGATGACGCGAAGAACCTCCGAAGTTGCCGTTTGCTGCTGCAATGCCTCCGTGAGGTCCGCCGTCCTGTCCTCGACCTTCTTCTCCAGGTCGGCGTAGGATTCCTGCAGCTGCCCCGCCATATCGTTGAACTGGTTGGCCAGCGCCTCGACTTCGTCGCCGGTCTTGATGGCGATGCGCTGGGCGAGGTCGCCCGCGCCGATGCGCGCGGCGCCGGTGCGCAGCGCCTGGATCGGGACCACCATGCGGCGGGCGAGGAACGCGCCGCCAATAAAGGCGAGCGCCAACGCGCCGAACAGAACGTAGCCGGAGCGCTGGATGGAGCGGTACAGTGGTGCGTAAGCTTCCTCGATCGGGGTTTCGACGAACACGTACCAGCCGAGCGGATGGACGCGCGCGTAAGCGGTAAGCACCTTATGGCCGCCAAGGTCGTCAGCCTCCTGCACGTCCTGACCCGAACCGCCGGCACGCGCGGCCTGCACCTGGGCGAGTTTCGACATGTCGGTATTGCGTAGCACCAGGCTGATGTCCGGATGCGCGATCAGCCGTCCGTCGCCGTCGACGACGTAAGCGTGGCCGTCCTCGCCGACCTTGATGCCTGACACCACGTCCCAGATGAGCTTGAGGTTGACCTGGGCGATGCTCACGCCATTTTCGACGCGCGCTCCCGCCAGCGCGATGGTCATGTAGGGCTCGGATTCGCGGCGGAAATAGACCGGGCCGTAATAGACCTTGTTCTTCACCGCCTCCTTGAATTCCGGCTTGTTGGAATAATCGATGCCGCTGCCGACGACATCCATGGTGAGTCGCGAGACCTTGAGCTGTTCGTGGCCCGAGGCATCGATCTGAGCGAGCTCGGTAATGGCGGGCACCTGGCGTAGCAGCCGCAGCGCGTCAAACCGGCGCTGATCGAGCGTGCCGTTGGTCCACGGCAGTTGCGTCGTCCAGCCGAGCTGGCTTTGGATCTGGGTGATGAATTCCTCGATCTTGTCGGCGGCAGCTACGGCCTGCTGATGCTGGAGATTGGTCAGCGCGGTCTTCTGCTCCTGAAAGGAAAACCAGACTTCGAACGCGCCATTGGCGACCAGCGCCAACACGACGACGCTGACGAACAGCGCCACATATTTGATGAACAGCCGGCTGCGCAGGATCGATGCGCCGGCGGCAGGAATGCCGCGGCGCGCTATCGCTCCGGCCAGCGGCCGGACGCCCTTATGATCCACGTCCGCTTTCATCTGGGGTAGTTTAGCAGATTTTGCGGCGGCAAACCCGCCGATTCACTCGATCACCCGGTCAGCAAGGGCAAGCAATGTGGGCGGCACGTTCAGATTCATCGCCTTGGCGGTTTTCATGTTGAATACGAACAAATAGCGCGTCGGCTGCTCGAACGGCAGATCCGCGGGCTTTGCGCCCTGGAAAATGCGGGCGGTCAGCGCCGCGGCGCGATCGAAGGATTCATGCGGATCCGCGCCGTATGACATCAAGCCGCCATCCTGAGCGATGGCGTCCTGCTCGTAGATCGCCGGTATGTGGTGCTGAAGCGCGTAATCGAACACCCGCTTGCGATTGAGCAGGGTAAGCGAGTCGGAAACCATCAATATGCCGTCGGGCGGATCACGGTCCATGGCCGTGAAAGCCTCGTTAAAGTCGTCGGGTTCGCGCACGCCGAGTGGCAGCACAGTGATGCCCAGTTCGTGGGCGGCCTGCGCCGACGCATCGTAACGCTGCGACATGCCGAGATCGTCCTTGTTCCACAGCATCGCCACTTTGCGAAGCTGCGGCGATAGCGCCTTCAGGTAGCCGAGGCGCTTGGTGGACAGTGCCGCCGCGTCGTCGGCTATTCCCGTGACGTTGCCGCCGGGGTGCGCCAGGCTCGCGACCAGCCCGGTCTTGACCGGATCGCCCGAACCCGTTGCGATCACGGTCGCAACGCCCGAAGATTTGGCGGCCGCAGCGGCCGGGTAGCTCACCGTTACCACCACGTCGACATTGGCCGCCTTCAGCTCCTGCATCAAATTCGCGGTCTGGCTTACCTTCCCGGCGGCGCCGCGCGCCTCATAAGCAAGGTTCTGCCCGAGCTTGAACCCGCGCTGGGCGAGCCCATCGACCAGCATCTTTCCCGTTCCACTATTGGGGGGTATTGGCGGCCCGACGGTAAGCGTGCCGACGCGATAGGTCTTTGCGGCGGTCTGCGCGGCAGCGGCGCCGGGCACGGTTATCAAAGCCCCGGCAAGCAGTTGGAGGACCTGACGGCGTCTCATTTTCGTCTCCTGGCAACGCGGACTGTACACTTATCTGCGGCCGAAGCCGATCGCCGCGTCAGCATTAACACCGGCTCGCGGCTCATTCATTCGATCAGCCCCTCGGCGGCCGCCGGCAGAACTTGGTTGGCGGAATTGCCGGGCTACTCGCCTGCAAAATTTCGGCATAGCTCGCGCCGCGACGTACCGCACGGCGCGCGGCCGGGCGACCGCTGAACCCACCGGCAAGGGCGACGACGTCGAATACCCTAACCGCATTTGCCAATGAGAGTTGTGTCGAATGTCACAGGCAAAAGCGCCGGCCCCAGAGCCGCAAGCGGGTAAGGCCGAGCACCGTTCGCAGTCATCATGTCGATGATCAGCTCGATCTCGATCGATTCTCCACCGGCGGGTCGGCGGAACACGGCTCGAGAACGGCAGGGGATGCAACTCGCTTTGCCGTTCGCGGAGCGAGGGAAGCCCGCACTCCGCTTGGTCTGCGTCGGATGTTCTCCGTTCTCAGGAGCCCTTCAGCTTCTTGTCGCACTGGCTCCAATAGCCGTTATGCGCCAACCACTTCAGGCCGCCATTGGCATTGGATTTCTTATTCGCCCGATACTGATCAAGGCTGGTCTGCCGCCGCGCCTTGCCGGGGGTTTCCTTCGCGTATTTCGGATCGATGCTGCTCGGAAACACGGCACTGCCGGCCGCCGGCGCCGCAGGCGCGGCGGCTGGTGTCTGCGCCTGTGCGACCGCCGTCCCCGACACCCCTTGCACCGCTACAGCCGTCAGCACCGCGGCGGCGCACAACGCAACATAACGCTTGTTCATGGCTGGAATCCCCCTTCATGTAGCCAATGCGGCCGTCACGCGACCGGTCCAAAAAGGTGGGTCGCGACAACCCGATACAACCATAAGTATGTCATGGCCTTCTCGCGAAGAAAAGGCGGTCGGCGCGGCTGCGCGATGCCGGGGGACTATTTTTTCGGCGCGTGGTCGTGCGGCTCGCCGATCATGTCGCCGCAGCCGGCGCGGGTGGCCCAATATTCCCATGCGCGCCAGGTCGTCGGCGAGCTCGGCATGTAGCTCTCGCCCTTGCCGCGCGAGGCAATTTCGCCCTTTGACAACGGCTTCGGCTTGCCGCCCATGCGCAGTGCGTTCATCTGCACCCGCGCGTTGCGCGGCAGATAGACCGAAAGCCGCACCACGTCGACGATCGAGCGCCCTGCCGAAGCAAAGCCATGGCCGCGCATCAGCGCGACATTGCCTTTGCCCAGGCATTTCGCCAGATCGCGGCCCTGCGCCATGTTGCGCACCAACAGGTCGGTGTCGCCGAACTTCTTGCGGATGTCCCACACCGGCACCTTGCCGCCGATGAAGCTGCCGGAATGGATCACCGGCTCGAGCGGCTTGTTGATGAGCCCGAACGGCAGCGTGTCCTCGGCGTGGGCATGAACCACCGCGATGATGTCCGGCCGCGCTTCGAAAATCGCGGCATGAATGAAGCGTTCGAGATAGGGCGGCCGCTTGTCGCTGACCGGCTCGCCCTGCTGGTCGAACTCTATCAGGTCGTGGCGCTCGACCAGTTCCGGCGCGCGCGACCGCGACATGAAGAAGCGCTTTGGATTGTCGGGATGCCGCACGCTGATGTGGCCATAGGCATCGACCACGTCTTCGTTGGAGAGGATGCGGTTGGCGACAACGAGGTCACGCAGGATATCTTCGAGCTGGCTCATGAGGCGGTCCTTTCAACGACGCAGTGTTTCCCGCTCATTCCCGCGGAAGCGGGAAATCCAGTGCCAGGTCCCCGCCGTCGCGGGGACGAGCGGGGTCTATGGGCTGACGCGGCTGTTCACCCATAGGTCGGCACGAACAGATCGTCGATCTTCACCGGCGCGGCGATCAAGCCCAAATCCTGCTGGTATTGCACCAGCGCTTCCAGCGTCTGCCGGTTCGGCTCGACGCCGTAGGGCCATGGATCGCCGTTGAATACCTCCCAGATATCGTCGATCTCGCGCATCAAAAACGGCGTCATGTAGCGCACCGCGCGAAGGTTGAAGAGCTTGTCCAAGGCGATTTCCTTGGACTTGACGAAGGCGTCATAGAGACTCGTGGCGACGAAGGGATAGCGCTCGTAAACGCTCTTCTTGATCGCGACCAGATGCATGATCGGATAGATCTTCTTGCGCTTGTAGAGATCGATATCGCGCGCGACATAATCGGGAAACAGCCGCACGATGTCGGGATTGGTGCGTATCTCGCCCGGCAGGCTCGTCCCCAGCGTCGCGTCGATCTCGCCGTCGGCGAGCAGTTGACCGAGCGTCTTTCTGGTCTTGTTGTTCTCGATCGAGACCTTTCTCAGCAGCGGCAACACGGTCGGACTGCCGTGCGAGCCCGCGGTATTCATCGCGCTCTGCACCCAATGGATCCTCGACAGGTCGACGCCGAATTCGCGGTGCAGGATACCGTTGATGAAGATCGCCGCAGTCATCGTGTAAAGCGGCACGCCGATGCGTTTACCTTCGAGGTCCTTCGGCGTCTTGATGCCGGACTTGCGGTTGATCGCGATGAAACCGAGACGGAACGCGATCGACGGAAACACCGGAATGGCGACGAACGGGCATTCCTTGTTGGCGAAGCGCTGGACGAATTCGGAAGAGGAATATTCCGCGATGTCGAACTCCTGGCCGCCGGACATGCGGTCGAAAATCGGCCGCGGCTGATCGATGGCGATGAAATTGAGATCGATGCCGTCCGGCTTCACTTCGCCGGTGTAGAGCGCCTGCATCCGGTCATAAAGCGCGCAGGCAAATGACAACTGCAACTTCGGCATGGGCGCCGCATCCCCCCCGATTTTTTTTGCAGGATTACGGTTAGCACGCGCGTATCGGGGCCGGAAGGCCACTAGGTTGGCGCCGCACGGGCGTGCCGTCAGTGCAGCTCTTTGCGCAAAATCTTGCCGATATTGCTCTTCGGCAATGCGTCGCGAAACTCGATGATGGTCGGACGCTTATAGGCGACAAGCCGATCGTGCAGGAATTTGGAGAGATCGGCCTTGGTCAGCGCGGGATCGCGCTTGACCACGAACAGCTTCACCGCCTGCCCGGTGCGCAGATCGGGCACGCCGATCACGGCTGCTTCCAGCACGCCGGGATCGAGCATGGTGATGTCCTCGACCTCGTTGGGAAAGACCTTGAATCCGGAGACGTTGATCATGTCCTTCTTGCGATCGAGGAGCCGCAGGTAGCCGCCGGCATCGAACGCGCCGATATCGCCGGTTTTGAGCCAACCGTCGGCGGTGAGCACATGCGCCGTCTCGTCGGGCCGCTGCCAATAACCCGCCATGACCTGCGGCCCGCGCACGCAAACCTCGCCGGCCTCGCCGACCGGAACCGCTCCGCCGGCATCGTCGCGAATGGTCACCTCGGTCGAGGGTACCGGCAGGCCGACGGTGCCCTGCCTCGGATGAAAGAACGGATTGATGCAGACGACCGGCGAAGCTTCGGTGAGGCCGTAGCCCTCGACCAATTCGCTGCCGGTGATGTCGCGCCAGCGCCGCGCCACCTCGCTCTGCACCGCCGCGCCGCCGCCGACCGCAACCCGCAGCGCGGTGAAATCGAGTTCGGCGAATTCGGGCTCGTTGACCAGCGCGTTGAACAGCGTGTTGACGCCGGACATCCAGGTGATTTTGGTGCGCCGCATGGTGCGAATGAGACGGTGCAGATCGCGCGGATCGGGAATGAGGAAATTCAATCCGCCGAGCAGCGCAAAGCTCAGAAGGTTCGCCGTCAGGGAAAAGATGTGATAGAGTGGCAGCGGCGTGAGTACGCGCTCCGCCTCCGGCCTGATCCCGGCTTCGCTCCAGGCGCAGCACTGCAACGTATTCGCGATCAGATTACGGTGGGTAAGCATGGCGCCCTTGGCCACGCCCGTCGTCCCGCCGGTGTATTGCAGCAGGGCGGTGTCGCCGCTGCGCACTTGTGCATCCTCGTAACGCTCGCTCGGCGCGCGGTCGCAGGCGTCCTGCAACATCGTGAAGTTGTCAAAATGCCACGCCGGCACCGCCCGCGCGATATAGGAGTTGGCGAAATTGAAAGCCCAGCGCTTGAGCACCGGCACGAAATCGCCAAGCCGCGCCACCACGACATGGCGGATTTTTGTCGCGCCGATGATCTCCTGCAGCTTGTGGGCGAAATTCTCCATGATGACGATGACGGTGGCGCCGGAATCGGCGAGCTGCTCGTGCAGTTCGCGCGGCGTATAGAGCGGATTGACGTTGACGACGATCATGCCGGCGCGCAGCGCGCCGAGGAACGTCACCGGATAGGCCAGCATGTTCGGCAGCATGATGGCGACACGTTCGCCGGGCCGGCAATTCGCCTCCTCGAGGAGGAAGGCCGCGAAATCGCGGCTGTCGCGGTCCCATTCGGCGTAGGTCATCTGCGCGCTCAAGCACTCGAAGGCCGGAAGCGCGGCATGCCGCCGGCAGGCCCCGATCAGCATCGCCGACAGGGACGGGAAGGCGTCGGCATCGATGGTCGCCGGCACTCCTGAAGGATAGGAGGCGAGCCAGATGGGCGATGGCCCGTTCTTATTGGGCGCGACCTCGCTCTGCATTCCGAGCGTCATGCAATCCCCGGCTGCTCAGCCATTAAAGCCATTCCGCGGCATCATGGTTGATTCTATCATCGAACGCCTATGGGATAATATCGCGCAAGCCGCGCCAAACATTAAAACGAAATCAGAGGGAGGTTGGGTATGTTGCAGCGCAGACTATTGGGCCTTGTCATCGCCTTATGCTTGGCGGTGCCGTTGCGGGCATCGGCCGAAGACGTCCTCGTGACCCAGTACAAGGCCGACCCCTCCGGTGCGCCGTTCGCAGTGGCGATCGCGAAGGGATTCTTTAAGAAGGCCGGTATCGATATCACCGATGTCATTTCCGGAGCCGGCGGCGGCGCCTCGGTGCGCGCCGCAATGGCGAGTTCCCTCGGCTACGGCGACGTCTCGCCCGCACCGGTGCTCGCCGCGATCGATCAAGGCCAGGATCTGCGAATCGTCAACATCGGCACGCGGCTCCTCGACCTCAACATCGTCGTCATGCCGAATTCGCCGATCAAGTCGATCAAGGATCTCAAGGGTAAGAAATTCAGCATCAGCGAACCGAAATCCTTAGGTGAAATGACGGCGGTGCTGGTGCAGGAAAAGGCCGGCTTGAACCCGGGGGACATGCAGCGCGTCGTGTTCGGCAGCCTGCCCGGCGCCGTGACGGCGGTCGAGACTGGAGCCGCCGATGTCACCGCGATCCCGACCGTGCTGTTCCGCCTGAAGAACGGCGCCAGCAAATACCGGGTTATCCTCGGTCCGCAGGACATGCCGCATTTGCCGCCCGCCATCGGCATCGCCACCGGCGACCTGATGCGCAATCACCCCGACAAATTGCGGGCGCTGCTCGCCGGCCGCCGCGAAGGCGTCAAATACATCTATGAGCACACCGATGACGCCATACAGATTCTGTCGAAGGTCTACGCGCCGCTGCCGCCGGATCAGGTGGCGGCAATGGTGCATGAACTCGTCGCCGCCAAGTTCTGGAGCGAGGGCAAGATGGAAATGGACCTGCTGCAGACCACCGAGCGGGCCATGAAATATGTCGGCATGGTCGACAAGCCGCTCGACCTCAACAAGATGATCGACACCTCGTTCTTGCCGAGCGATCTGCAGAAGTAAGGCTCAAGACGTGCACGGCGATGTTCATGCGCAATTCGCCGGCGTGACGCGGGTCTATCCCGGCGCCGGCGGTCACGCTCCCGTGCACGCTCTCGGCCCGATCGACGTCGCTCTGCACAAGGGCGAGTTCTTTGCCGTGGTCGGTCCGTCGGGCTGCGGAAAATCGACGTTTCTCGAAGTGCTCGCCGGCCTGCAGCGACCGACAGCCGGTACCGTGACGTTCGAAGGGCACACGGTCGCGGGCGAGGTCCCCGACGGCGTCGGCGTGGTTTTCCAGGAAGACGCCAGCTTTCCCTGGCTGACGGTGTGGGACAACGCCGCCTTCGGCCTGCAGCGCAAGGGCACGGCGCCGGCGGAAGTACGCCGCCGCGTCGACGACGCGCTGGCATTTATGGGCTTGAAGGATTTTTCCAAAGCTTATCCGTCGCAGCTTTCGGGCGGGATGCGCCAGCGCGTCTGCATCGCGCGGACGCTGGTGCTGCAGCCACGTCTCATCCTGCTTGACGAACCGTTCGGCGCGCTCGACGCGCAGACACGGCTGTTGATGGGCGACGAAGTATTAAGGCTTTGGCGTACGACCGGCGCCACCGTGCTTCTCATCACCCATGCGCTCGACGAAGCGGCCATGCTGGCCGACCGCGTCGGCGCCATGTCGGCGCGGCCGGGCCGCTTTATCGAGATCATTGAAACGGGCTGGCCGCGCGGCCGCGATTCGACGATCGTCGCCGAACCCACTTTCGGCGAAATTACCGGACGGCTCTGGGAGAGGTTACGCGGTGAATCGCTGAAGGCCCTGGGCCATTCCGACCTTCCGCCGGCAACATTGGGAGCGGAATGACGCGGGCCGGCTGGATCAGACTACTTGTCATCGCCGCGATGGTCGGGGCGCTCGAACTGGCGTGTAGGCTCGACGTCATCGATCCCCGCGTGGTCATCCCGCCCTCCGAGATGGCGACCACGCTCGTCATGTTACTGGCGTCGGGTCAACTCAATGACGACATCGTCCGCACGCTCGGAGTCATTACGATCTCAGTCGCGCTATCGGTCGTCTTCGGCTTCGCGTTGGGCCTCCTCATTCACGCCCTGCCGCGCTTTCGCGCCGCACTCGATCCGTTCTTCGCCACCTATTATGCGGTGCCAATTTTCATCTTCTATCCGGTGATGATCGCGATCTTCGGCCTGTCGCTCATCCCGATCGTGCTTATCGGCGTCGCCACCGCCATTGTCGCGATGATCATTGCCACGCTCAACGGCCTCGATCGTATCCCGCGTGTCATCACCAAGGTCGCCCGCGTCCATCGCATGGGCCGGCTCGCAACAGCGCTGCAACTGCAGCTGCCGGCGGCGGCGCCCTACCTGTTCACCGGGGTCAAGCTGTCGGTGAGTTATGCCTTCATCGCCGTGATCGCCGCCGAATTTATCCTGGCGCCGGCCGGCCTCGGTCGCGCCATCGCCAATGCCTATGCCGACTTCAATAACCGGCGCATGTACGCGCTGATGCTGTTCGTGCTGCTGATCGCGACTGTGATCAATGCCGGCCTGCACGCCTGGGATTTGCGCTGGGCGAAACGGCGCGGCGCGAGGCCGTCATGAAGGCAACATGGCGCGCCCTCGACACGATAATGATCGTCATTGCGGTCGTGTTGATCTGGCAAGGCCTCGCGCTTTGGGTCGGCGATACCGCCCTGCCCGGCCCGGCGCCGACACTCTCCTATATGGCGCATTTCCTGCCCTCGGCGCGCTTCGCCGCGAACGCACTGGCGACAGCGGCCGCGTTTGCTTTGGCCCTGCTCCTCGCCTACGGATTGGGTATCGCTATCGGCGTATGGATGGGCGCGCAGCGGCTGTCGGGAGAAGTCGGCGAGCCGATCCTGATCACGCTCTATTCGCTGCCAAAGATCACGCTCTATCCGGTGATCCTGCTCATTTTCGGTCTCACGCTGTCCGGCAAAGTGGTGTTCGGCGCGATCCACGGCATTCTGCCGGTGGCTTTACTGACCATGGCGGCGATCCGCAACATCCCGCATGTCTATCTGAAATCGGCGCGGACACTGCGGCTGTCGCCGTGGCAGACGATCTGGAACGTGCTATTGCCGGCGACCATCCCCGAAGTGCTTGCCGGATTGCGCATCGGCTTCACCGTCACGCTGCTCGGCGTGCTGTTGGCCGAAATGTTCGCGTCGAAGGACGGCCTCGGCTTCCTCATCATCAACGCGATGACGCTGTTGCAGGCCAAGGAGATGATCACCATCGCCGTGGTGCTGTTCGCCTTCGCCGCAGTCGCCAATGCGATCCTGCTATGGATCGAGCACCGGCTGCATCACCGGGCCTGACCCGCTAATGGCCCAACACGCAGGCATGGTCCTGCAATTCCTCGCCACCGGCGCTGTCGCCGTGGGCCGGATCGGCGTGGTCTTCGAGCACGACGAAACCGGGCCCATGGTCGGCGGACATCACGCCGACGACGACCAGCGTGTAATATCCCATGTGGGCGGCGGCGCCAGGAACGCCGCGCGCCAATAGCTTGAACGGATTGTGCCCGGCGAGGCTGGTTCCGCCAATCCGCATCGCACTGTAGCGATGGCCGAACAGCCAAATATCGAGCGGCACCCAGCGCGTACCGATTTTCGCAGCCTCGTCATTGAGCGCAGCGCGGACATCGGGACGGACACAGTCGATGTGAACGTGCAGCTGGTTCTGCGAGCGCGACAATTCAGATTGACGGCGAGGCTGAGCGTGTCGCGCGGCATCGTGTGCCCAAGTGCCTTTTCGACGAAGCGCCGCTCCCGCCACGCATCAGCGAAGTAATTGACGGCTTGCGGCGCCAAGAGAGCGCGGCTTTCGATACCCCTGATCCGCTTGGTCGGCAGCAGCAGGAATTGCGTCTGTCCATTTTTGTCCTTGATCACCGTGAAGCCACCGGCGCCGCCCTTGTCGAGATCGACCGCAACGCATGGCGGCTTGAGAGGGCGATGCTGCTGCCACTCCGGCACGCACTGGCCATCCACGATGCCCCACAGCACATTCGGATCGGCCGGCGCGGCGGGAATAGCCGCGAGAAGCGCGACGCATAAGACGCAGGTCACGGCAACCCATCGCCGGCTCGGCATGCTCGGCATAGCCCCTAGTTCGTGGCCACGTAACGCTCCAGCGTCATCGGATTGCCCTTCTTCGCCGGCTCGCGCGGCTCGACCCCGACAAAGCGGCTCGCCTCGGCGAACCATTGCGCCCGCGCCGGCAATTGCCAGCGCCGCTGGCCGGCAAACGAGGCATCCCAGCGCACCGGCTCGTCCTCGATGTCGATGCACTGATAATGCGTATTGAACAGCTCGATGCGATGGCCATCGGGGTCGCGCATATAAACGAACAGTGCGTGGCCGGGTCCATGGCGGCCGGGGCCGAATTCGATGTTCTCGGCAAAGCCCATATTGAAGGCGAGATCGCAGACATAAAAGAACAGATAGGATTCCGGAACGCTGAACGCGGCGTGATGCAGCCGTGGTCCGGCGCCGCCGGCGAAGACGATATCGTGCGGATTGCCCTTGCGCTGCAGGAACACGAACATCGGATCGTCGCTGCCGTCCGGGGCGATATATTCCGAAAGCCGAAAGCCTAGCCCCATATAGAACTCCAGCTGCCGCTGCACGTCCGGCACCAGCAACTGGAAATGATCGATGCGCTGCGGCACCGCGCCGTGATGATGCTCGAAGGAAACGACGAGCCGCGGCTTCGTCGTCATGGTGGCGCAGAATTCGAGGGGCGCGCCGAGCGGATCGCTGACGTGAAGGGTGCGGCCTTGATAGGGCCGCTCGACCCATTGCGCCGGCAATCCGGCCTTGTCGAAATAATGCTTGGCCTTCTCAAGATCCTCTTCCGTGAAGCAGCGCATGCCGACACGCTCGGCCCTGGCCGCATCGGCGCGCTTGAGCACCAGCGAGTGATGGCAGGCTTCGGCGACACCGCGCAGATAGATCGCGTCCTTGTCTTCGTCCGAGACAATGAAGCCGATCAGATCGACATAGAAGGCGCGGCTTTTCACCAGATCCTTGACGTGCAGCACGGCATGGCTGGCGCGGGTGACGTTGAACGGCGGATTGTAGTTCGGCTTGGGAATGCTCACGAATTCACTCCAATCGTGCGGCTATGACCGGTCATGGTCGCAAACAGGGAATATCGGCCGGGCGCAAAGTTCGCAACGGCCGCGCACGGGCGGACAGCTACGAGCCGCCCATCGAGGTGGCGACATACTGAAATATCAGAAACGCGATCACGATGAACAGCACCCCACAGCCGATCCAGAATGCCGTGCCGGCGCGCCCAGCCCAACGACCGTGTCCGATGATGGCGCCAGCCAGCAGAATGAACCCGACCGGCAGACAAATCGGGGTGGCATAAAATACGCCGACGTAAGAAAAGCCGTCTTCATAAGGGTTGTTCCAGTTCTCGATCGGCGGGACCAGGCTCCAGCCCCACAGCGCGAGCATGAGGATGCCGACGACGAGAAAAGCGACGCGCCGCTTCGGCGATACGGTGATGCCGGCTTCCTTCATGCACCCCGCCCCGATCAACTGCAGATGCCGTCTAGCATGAACGCAAAGCCGCGCGAAGTAGCTGCCTTGCCTGACGGCATAGGGCGCGTGCGGCCTCGCATTGCTCGGCGGGATTCGCAACCTCAGATGAAACCGGCCGCTTTTGCGGCGTTCCAAAGGAGCCGCAACGCCATGACAGTAAGCACGAACTGAAAGATCAGGCGGAACCGCCCCTCGGAGGTCCTGTGCAACGCGACCTTACCGACCCAGTTGCCGGCGGCGCTCGTAGCGATCATGGCGGTGGCCAAAGGAATGAAGGGACCGATAGCGAAGCCAATGGCACCGAAGGCGGCCAACTTAGCGACATGCGTCGTAAGCATCAGGGCCCCGAGCGTCGCGGAATGATTGCGGCGATCCGGCGCCGCACTCGCAACAAACGGCGCGAGAAGGGTACCCGTCGCGCTGACGAAGACGCCGATGAAGGTGGTGAAAAATCCCAGCACCACGAAGCGACCGCGCTCGGCGCCGATGCGCCCGACCGTGGGCATCCAGGTCACCAATAGAATGAAGGCTCCCAAAATCCCCAGCAACATCGAGATCGGCAGCGCCACAAATACCGTGGCGCCCAGTGCCGCCCCCGCCGCCGCTCCGATCACATAGGGCAGAATCGTTTTTTGCATCACGAAACGCCACATGATCATGGTGCGCGTGAGCCCGGCCCCAAACATGACGACCGTATGAACCGGGACGAGCACCGCGGCGGGCATCACGAACGACATCGTTGCAAGCAGGAGTAGACCGCCGGCGGCGCCGGTGAACACGCTGAAAAAGGCCGCGGCGAACGCCGTCAGCGACAAGCCGAAGAACAGCAGCGGGCCGATCCCGGGCGCACTCAAAAGATGCATATCTGGGCTTTCGACTCGCCTCGTTCTCGCGACGTCTTATTCGCGGCCGGGCTATTTTATTTCACGATTGCATCGCTCGCATCCGCTGCGCCGCAGCAGCGAACGATTGAAGGGGCGTCCAGCTAAATCTGACTGCCCGGGGCTGTCAATATTGGCGAACGAATGTTCGTCGCCGCGGAGGAATTTGAAAGCAGAGAACCGGTTGTTTACAACCTGCCGTCCGGAAGAACCCGCGCTTCGGCCGCGCGCATCTTGCGCAAGAGCGCGGCTTGGCCGAAGCACGGAACATCAAGAAAGCCGCGGGATGAAAAAAAGCATCCGCAAACAGCCGCTAACGGGCGAAATGACGAATAACAGCTCTATCCGTCACTCACCGCCAGGTCATTGGTTCTTCGCGAACAGCTGTTTGCCCATGGTGTTGAAACGCGCTTTCTGGTCGTCGCTGAGCGCGTTGTAGAAATCGGCAAGCGCCGGCTGCACCGTCTCGACAGCCTGGAGCATGGTTTTCAGCCGGTTGC
Source organism: Xanthobacteraceae bacterium (assembly GCA_035515455.1). GTDB lineage: Bacteria > Pseudomonadota > Alphaproteobacteria > Rhizobiales > Xanthobacteraceae > BOG-931. The sequence continues at coordinate 9,043 of DATJBH010000176.1, read as the reverse complement.
CCACCGCGGCAAGACGGTCCGGGGGCGTCGCCGGCACCTCGCTCGGGCACGCCGCCTTGATGGTGGCCGCCGCCCGCGACAGCGCCGATTGCAATGTATCGAGTTTGGCGCGTTGCGCGTCGTTCGGATGGATAGCGCTGTCGATCCGATCGGTCGGCCAGGCCATGACATTGGCGTTGCACTGCGCGTCGACGCTCGGCGTAGCCTCGCTGCCGGCGGTAGCCTTCTTCGGCGCCGGCGGAGCGATATCGTTGAAGCGGGCCTTCTGCTCGTCGGACAGCGAGTCGTAGAACTTCGTTAGCGGCGGGCTGATCAGGTTCACTGCATCGACCAGTGCAGCCAACCGCTGGTGCATCTGGTCGAGGCGCGCTGTCGGGCTGAACGCGACACTCGTCGGGCAGTGAATCTTGATCTGATGACTTGCTTCGACGATGGCATTGCCGAGATCGTCGAGCAAGTCCGTCTGCTGGGGATTCGGCTGGACCGCGCTTTGGATTTGATCAATCGGCCAGCCGGTGACCTCGCCCGCCTCCTCGTCGCAGCTTTGCGCCATGCCCTGGGTGAGCGTGGCCATGTGCTCCGGAGCGCGCGGTCCCGAGACGTATTCCTCGTAGCTGTACGGGGAGAAAATGGCCTCGTAGATGTCGCCGTAGCCGTAAGCCCAGAACGGATCGATATATTCGTAATCATAGGGCCACAGCGCATAATAGAAGAAGTCGCCGTAGGCATAGGGCCAGAACAGCGGGCCGATCCAGCCCAGATGATAGTAGGGATGCCAGCCGTGGCGCCACCAGTCGTGACGCCAGAACGGCCGGAAAGCGGCATTGGTCGCGAAGCGGCGATGATCCATGAAATGTCGTGGATCGGCGGCATGGGCGAGCGGCCGCACATGCGCATTCGTCAGTGCGCGATTGGTGGCGTTCAGCGTGCCCGCCCCGTTGGGCGCATGCCTGTTATGGCGATGCGCAAATTGCGACGCAGCATTGGTGTGTACCGTAGAGCTCACGGCGTTGCGGCCGTGGCGCCCATGCACGTGCGCGAAATTGTGGTGCACGGCGCTGAAATTATGGTGCGTGACGCTCAGATTGTGGTGCGCCGCGTTGAAACGCGGCGTGAAATGACCGTGCGCCGCGCTGAAATGCGGCGAGAAGTGTGGATGGGCAAAATGCGGCGCGGCAACATGCGGGGCGAAATGCGGCGCGGAAAAGTGTGCCGCGTTGAAATGCACCGCACCGCCTCCTCCACCTCCACCGCCACCTGGAGCATGCCCACCAGCCGGCCCCCCGAACTTTGCCGCAAGTGCCGTTCCAGCGCCCGCGCAAACTGCCAGCGCGATTGCACCAATCGTAATCGGAAGCCGTTTCCGCCCAACCTTTTGCATTGAACTATCCTCCAATGCGGCACGAACGCCCTTGTCGCCCCCGGTGTTCCAAACCTCCGCAACTGTGATGTTGCAACGCACTGTCGCCCGAATACCACATCGCTCCGCCAAACGATGCGCCTCGATTATTGTCAAAACCCGCGCCGTTGATCTTCATCCGCGAGTTATGCATGCTCGCCCATCCATCCAATTTATGCCCCCCACATTCGGGCATGGATATGATCTGGATCAAAGCCGATCACGTGGGGCAAAGATCGGACCGAGGACGAGCATGGCCGACATCCGATCCTCGACGGGCCACGCCTTGCGGCGGAGGTCCGTCTTGTAACGACCGTGACGATGGTCGGCCGAGCCGGGTCGGTCGAACATCCGAGGGTCGTATTTTTGGGGCTAATAGCAACGGCTTTGTGGCGATGCTCTCGCTTGGCCCATGCTGTTGTGCATCGGGGTAGTTGGGTGCGGCGCAGAGCGTATTTCCTATCGCCATCCCGCGGCCAAGCTTTGGCGTTCGGATCAGTCTTCATTGGACTCGCCCTGACCGGCTGCGCGGTCGGGCCGAATTACTCCCGCGAACCGGCCCCGGTGCCGACCCACTACAAGGAGCTCAAAGGCTGGAAGCTCGCCAATCCGAGCGACGGCATTGATCGCGGCGATTGGTGGAAGGCCTATCGCGATCCCGGCCTCGACGTGCTCCTGCCGCAAGTCGAGATCTCCAATCAGACCGTTGCCGCTTCGGCCGCGGCTTATGAAGAGGCTCGCGCCGTCATCCGCCAAGGGCAAGCCGCGCTGTTTCCGGTCGCCACCGCGAGCTATACCGCTACTCGAACGCGCACCGGCGCGCTCGCCGGCACGACCGGCGGCAGCGGCGTGGGTAGCGGGCTGAGGACCCGCTATACGACCCAATACAGCGCGCCGATCAGCGGCAGTTGGGATATCGACGTCTGGGGCAAACTGCGTCGCCAGATCGAAAGCGACACCGCGGCCGCGCAAGCGAGCGCCGCAGATCTCGACAATGCCAAGCTTTCGCAGCAGGCGATGCTTGCCACCGCCTATTTCAATATGCGTGCCGCGGATTCGCTGATCGCTCTCCTGCAGCGCACGATCGCGGAATACAAAAAGACCTATGACATCGTGAATAACCAGTTCAAAGCCGGTTATGCCGTGACCGCAGGCGACGTCGCGACTGCCGACGCCAACATCCGCACCACGGAGGCGCAGCTGGCGAGCGCGCGTTCCTCGCGCGCGCAATTCGAGCACGCGATTGCCGTGCTGATCGGTCGACCTCCCGCAGAACTCGGCATCGCGCCGCGTAATCTCGCCGGCAGCATTCCGAGAACTCCGGTAACGGTGCCTTCGACGCTTCTCGAACGGCGTCCCGACATCGCCGCTTCGGAGCGCACCATGCAGGAGGAGAATGCTTTGATCGGCGTCGCCGAGGCGGCTTATTTCCCGGACATTTCGCTGTCCAGCATGATCCAGTATCTCGGCCCGATTCCGCTGCCGTTCTCGGCCGCGCGTTCGATCGGATCGATCGCCGCCAGCGGCACGCAAACTCTGCTCAACGGCGGCTTGACCGCGGCGCAGGTCGATGCAGCACGCGCGGTCTATTGGCAAAGCGTGGCTAATTATCGCCAAACCGTTCTCACGGCGTTTCAACAAGTCGAAGATCAGCTGGCGGCGATCCGCTTCCTGTCGCAGCAACTGGCGGCGGAGCGCCGCGCCGTAGCCGACGAGCGCAAGGCCGTGGACGTATTCTTAAATCAATTTCAGGCCGGCACCGTGGCGTTTACGACCGTCGTGGTCGCGGAGGTCGCGCTGCTGGCCGATGAAGAAGCCGAGTTGACCGCGCGGCAAAACCTGTTTCTCGCCAGCGTCAATCTGATCGAGGACCTCGGCGGCGGCTGGGACACGACGCAATTGCCGACCGAGGTGCAGCTGCAAAACGGCTTTTCGCTTGTCCAAAAGCTGCCGCCGACGCCGCCGGCGCTTGTCGAATCGGCGCCTGGCGATGATACGGCGCCAGTCCCGCCGGCCGCCGCGCCGGCAGGGCAATAACCGGCTGGTTTCGAAACGCGTTCTTCCGGTCGTCGGCTACTCGGCGGCGCGTGACCGCGATTGCAGGATGCGGCCCCGGCTTCGGGCTTCAAATTGCGGCGCGGTTGTGGCCAAGGCGACTTCCCGGCGTGCCTGAGCTACCGCCAAACTCTTGATTCAGCGGCCGATTCCGAGGACACTGACGGGCGGGTGAAGGTCCTGTCGCGGCTCGGACAATCAGCGCGATGAGGCAGCCCCGCCGGCGCGGCATTAGCGAATATTCATTAGGCGAGCGCTGGCGGCGCACTTTATAAGTTGGAAACACGTTGCAATTTCGGGATCGATAAACGCCTACATGGACGAGCGCACGCGCAGACCTGAGGAGCTGGCGCCGGATTTGCGGCGGCCAGCGCCGCCACCGGACGTGACAGCCAAACCGCGCACGCGTTTCCGGATCGCCGCCGTATTGATTGCGCTTGTGCTCGCCGTTTTGGCCTATGAAACCGTCCACTGGATAAAATCGGCGCCGTCGGGCGGGCGTTTTCCGCAAGGCGCGTTGCAATCGGTCGGCGCAGCCTCGGTCGAGACCGGCAATATCCGCGAAATCGTCAATGCGCTCGGCACCGTGACTCCGATCGCGACGGTGACGGTGCAAACACAGATCAACGGTCAACTCACCGACGTCGGGTTCACTGAAGGCCAACTGGTCAAGAAGGGCGACTTCCTGGCGCAAATCGACGCGCGGCCCTATCAAATCCTCAAGGAGCAATATGAAGGCCAGCTCGCCCATGACGAGGGCTTGCTGGCGCAGGCGCAAATGGACCTGACGCGCTATCAAACGCTCGCCCAGCAGAACTCCATCGCCAAACAACAGGCCGAGGATCAGGTCTTCATCGTCCAGCAATACAAAGGCTCGGTGAAGCAGGACCAGGGCCTGGTCGATACCGAGGCGTTGAACATCGCTTATTGCCACATCGTCTCGCCGATCACCGGCCGCGTCGGCTTGCGGCTCGTCGATCCGGGCAATTACGTGCAGACCACGAGTGCGACAGGGATCGCCGTCATCACGCAATTGCAGCCGATCACGGTGATTTTCTCGATTCCGGAAGACGACCTGCCGGACATCATGCCGCAATTCAACGCCGGCAAAGCGCTCACCGTCACCGCCTATGACCGCGCCAACGTTCACCTTCTTGCCACCGGGAAGGTTTCGGCGGTCGACAATCAGGTCGATACCACGACCGGCACCGTGAAGGTGCGCGCGCAATTCGACAACGCCGACAATGCGCTGTTTCCCAGTCAGTTTGTCAACGTGCGGCTCTTGGTGGAAACCTTGGAAAACGTTGTCACCGTGCCGACGTCGGCGATCCAGCGCGGCGCGCCCGGCGCTTATGTCTATGTCATCAATCCCGACAGCACGGTGGCGGTGCGGCAGATCAAAACCGGAGTGGTCGACGGCAATTTGACCGAGGTGAAATCCGGGCTCCATCCCGGCGAACGCGTTGTCATCGACGGCACCGACCGGCTGCGCGATGGTTTGCGGGTCGTCGTGGCGCCGGAGGCCGCTCAGCCGACGACAGCCGGCGGAACACTGCCACGCGGCGGCAAGCCAGCTGATCGACCGGGCCGTAGTTCAAACAATTCGCAGACCAAGCCCGCCAACGGCGGGCAGTGAAGCGGCGGCCTGTGCGGTGATCACGGCCGGGCGCGGCGACAAAGCGGTGCGATGAACGTCTCGGAACCCTTTATTCGGCGCCCCGTGGGCACGACGCTTTTGATGGCGGCGATCATGCTGTCCGGCATGGTCGCCTATTCGTTCCTGCCGCTCTCGACTTTGCCCGAGGTCGACTATCCGACCATCCAGGTACAGATGCTCTATCCCGGCGCCAGCCCCGAAGTGATGACGTCCTCGGTCACCGCGCCATTGGAGCGGCAGTTCGGGCAAATGCCCGGGCTCAATCAGATGACGTCGGCAAGTTCCGGAGGCGCTTCGGTCATCACGCTCCAGTTCGACCTCAACCTGTCGCTCGACATCGCCGAACAGGAGGTACAGGCCGCGATCAATGCGGCCGACAATCTGCTGCCGTCCGATCTGCCGGCACCGCCGATCTATTCCAAGGTCAATCCGGCCGATGCGCCGATCCTCACCCTGGCGGTGACCTCAAAGACGCTGGCGCTGACCGATCTCGAAAATTACAGCGAGACGCGGCTCGCGCAGAAAATCTCGCAATTGACCGGCGTCGGGCTAGTCAGCGTCAGCGGCGGGCAACGGCCGGCGGTGCGTATTCAGTTCAATCCCGATTCGCTCGCTGCCTACGGCCTCAACATTGACGACGTTCGCACCACGATCAACAACCTCAACGTCAATACGCCGAAAGGTAATTTCGACGGCCCGACGCAGGCGATGACGATCAACGCCAACGACCAGGTCATCAGCGCCGATCAATACCGCAGTTTGATCCTCGCCTACCGCAACGGCGCGCCGGTCAAGCTCACCGACGTGACCACGATCGTCAGCGGCCCGGAGAACACCAAGCTCGGCGCCTGGGCGGATACGACGCCGGCAATCATCGTCAATGTGCAGCGCCAGCCCGGCGCCAACATCATCCAGGTCGTCGACCGCGTTCAAGCGCTGCTGCCGCAGATCATGTCGACGTTGCCGCAAGCGATGGACGTGCGCGTATTGAGCGATCGCACCGTGACCATCCGTGCCTCGGTCGCCGATGTGGAATTCGAGCTCGGCCTCGCGGTCGCCCTGGTCGTGCTGGTGATCTTCGTCTTCCTGCGCACGCTGCCGGGCACCATCATCCCGAGCCTCTCGGTGCCGCTGTCGCTGGTCGGGACCTTCGGGGCGATGTATCTGCTCGGTTTTTCCCTCGACAATCTGTCGCTGATGGCGCTGACCATCGCCACCGGCTTCGTCGTCGACGATGCCATCGTCATGATCGAGAACATCGCCCGCTTCGTCGAGGGCGGCATGGACCCGTTCGAAGCTGCGCTGCGCGGGTCCGAGCAGATCGGCTTCACGATCATTTCGCTGACCATCTCGCTGATCGCCGTGCTGATTCCGCTGTTATTCATGGGCGACGTCGTCGGCCGGCTGTTCCATGAATTTTCCATCACGCTCGCGGTCACCATCGTCATCTCGGCCGTCGTATCGCTGACGCTGGTGCCGATGATGTGCGCAAAGCTGATCCGGCATCACCCGGACCGGGAACGCTCGGCTTTCGACCTCAAGGCGGAACAGATTTTCAACAACGTCATCGCCAGCTATGGCCGGGCGCTTAGTTGGGTACTCGACCGGCAGCCGGCGACGCTGCTGGTCGCCATTGCGACGCTCATTCTGACCGTCTTGCTCTATGTCCTGATCCCGAAGGGTTTCTTTCCGGTCCAGGACACCGGTCTGATCCAGGCCATAACCGAGGCCTCGCAGAGCGTGTCGTATGAGGAGATGGCCGATTTGCAGGGCAAGCTCGCGGAAGCGGTGCTGAAGGATCCGGACGTCGTCAATGTCAGCTCCTTCGTCGGCGTGGACGGCACCAATCAGACGCTCAATACCGGCCGTTTCCTGATCACGCTCAAACCCCATGATGAACGCAACCTGACCGCAACCGAGATCATCGCTCGTTTGGAGAAGGAGGTGGCGGGCGTCACCGGTATTACCCTCTATATGCAGCCGGTACAGGACCTGACGATCGATTCCACCATCAGCCGAGCGCCCTATCACTTCGTGCTTGAGGACGCCAATGCCACGGAATTCAACACATGGGTGCCCAAGCTTGTGCAGCAGCTAAGCCAGCTGCCGCAACTCACTGACGTCGCGAGCGACCTGCAGCAGCAGGGCCTTGCCGTCGACATCATCATCGACCGCGCCACCGCCAGCCGGTTCGGCATCACGCCGGCGACCGTCGACAATGTCCTCTACGATGCCTTCGGCCAGCGCATCGTTTCAACGATCTATACCCAATCGAACCAGTCCCGCGTCATCCTCGAGGTGGCGCCGAGGCTGCAGCAGTCGCTGACGGGATTGGAATCGCTGTATCTGCCGTCCTCCTCGTCGTCGACCAACGGCCAGGTGCCGCTGACCGCGATTGCGCATATCGTCCAGCGCGCGGCCCCCTTGCTGATCACGCATTTCGGTCAATTCCCGGCTACCACGATCTCGTTCAATACCGCACCCGACTATTCGCTTGGCGCCGCGATCACGGCCATTCAGCAAGCCGAAACCAAAGTCGGGCTGCCGCCAAGCTTCATCACCGCGTTTCAGGGCACCGCCGCAGCGTTCCAGTCCTCGCTAAGCAATGAAGTGTTCCTCATCATCGCCGCGGTGGTCGCGATGTATATCGTGCTCGGCGTCCTCTACGAAAGCTTCATCCACCCGATCACCATTCTGTCGACCTTGCCGTCGGCGGGTGTCGGCGCCCTGCTGTCGCTGATGTTGCTGCACTACGACCTCGACGTCATCGCCATCATCGGCATCGTCCTCTTGATCGGTATCGTCAAAAAGAACGCGATCATGATGATCGACTTCGCGCTGGATGCCGAGCGCGTTGAGGGCCTGCCGCCGCGTGAAGCGATTTATCAGGCCTGCCTGCTGCGCTTCCGGCCAATCATGATGACGACGATGGCCGCCATTCTCGGCGCGCTGCCGCTGATGGTGGGGACCGGCACCGGCTCCGAGCTGCGCCAGCCGCTCGGCATCGCCATCATCGGCGGGTTGATCGTCAGCCAGATGCTCACTTTGTTCACCACACCGGTCATTTATCTCTACTTCGATCGCCTGGCGGTGCGCCTCACCGGGCGGCGGCCGGCCAACCCGCTTGCACCGCGCGAGCCCGCCGAATGAACATCTCGGCGCCCTTCATCGCGCGGCCGGTGGCGACCACGTTGCTGACACTGGCGATCGCGCTGGCCGGCATTCTCGGCTTCCTGAAATTGCCGGTGTCGCCGTTGCCGCAGGTGGATTTTCCCACCATCTCGGTCACGGCGACGCTTCCCGGCGCCAGTCCTAACACGGTGGCGACCAGCGTCGCCGAGCCGCTCGAACGTCATCTCGGCCAGATCGCCGACGTGGCCGAAATGACCTCGCAGAGCGGCATCGGCCAGGCGCGCATTACCCTGCAGTTCGATGTCAGCCGCGACATCGACGGCGCGGCGCGCGACGTCGAGGCCGCCATCAATGCCGCGCGCGCCGACCTGCCGTCAAATCTGCCGAGCAATCCCATTTACCGCAAAGTCAATCCGGCCGACGCGCCGATCCTCATTCTGGCGCTGACCTCGAAGACGATGACGCAAGGCCAGATGTACGATGCGGCGAGCAACGTCCTGGCGCAGCGGCTGTCGCAATTGAGCGGCATCGGCAACGTCATCATCGGCGGCTCGACGCTTCCGGCGGTGCGCGTCGAGCTCAACCCGCAGGCGCTCTACAAATACGGCATCGGGCTGGAGAGCGTCCGCGCCGCCCTCGCCGCCGCCAACGCCAACACGCCCAAGGGCGCCATCGAGGTCGGCGACCAGCGTTGGCAGATCTACACCAACGACCAGGCACGCACCGCAGCGGAATACAAAGATCTGATCATCGCCTGGCGCAACGGCGCGCCGGTGCGGCTGAGCGACGTGGCCGAAATC
>DATJBH010000175.1:0-20069 GCA_035515455.1 Xanthobacteraceae bacterium | reverse complement strand
GAACGCCGCCGCCGGATTGGCGACCTCGGCGTCTTCGTCGCAAAACACCATCAAACGCGCCGGGTCGCGTTCGGCGAGATAGCGTGACAGCGCGACCGGCTCCGAAATCCCGGGCAGCGCGAGGATGCCGCATTGCTCGGCTGCCTCGATGGCGTTGGCCCGCATCCGCTCGAGATTGACCCGCGTCACTTGGCCGTGCCGGGTCAGCATCGGGACGAGCCGCGACACCCCCATCTCCACCGCCTTTTGCACCATGTAATCGAGCCGCGCCGCTTTCAACGGCGCGAACAGGTAATGCAGGTCCGCAGCCTCGGTTTGCTGCCGCGTCCGGGCGCCGATGAGAAGGCTCGCGCGCTTGCCGCTGGCCTCTAAGCGGGCGCTCCATTCGCCGTCGCGGCCATTGAAGACGAGGACGGCCTCGCCTGTCCCAAGCCGCAGCACGTGGCTCAGATAATGCGCCTGGGCCCGCTCGAGCGCGACCGTGCCGCCAGCTTCGAGCGGCGCGTCGACGAACAGCCGGGGACTGCGGAAATCATAGCCGGGCATGGGATAAGCGGAGTTCTGCGCCGGATTGGCCTCAAAAACCGATAGTGGACCAATGCCGGGCGTCGTTCTGCCCCTAAATGGGGGTCCGGAAAAGAGGGCGAATGAAGGGCCTGCCGTCTAATCGCCGAATTCAGCTAGTCTTTAACCGCTGCGCAACTTCGGGCACACTTAATCGGCAGGCCAAAGCCAAGCTTGCGAGAGGGCTTATCCAATGAACCGCAGCCTAGCCGTCGCGCTGTGTCTGGCCTCAACCGTCGTTGCGCTCGGCGTGGCGCCGGCGCAGGCACAAGTGGGCATGCCGCAGCAATGCCAGCAGTTCCCGGCGCTGAGCCAAGCCACTCAGGTCAAGGCCACTGCCGTGCAAGCGGCGATGAAAGCCAAGGCCGACCGCAAGGATATTTGCCGCCTGATGACGGCGTTCGTCGCCTCCGAAGGCAAGGTCGTCAAATTCCTGATCGACAACAAGACCTGGTGCGGCGTGCCGGATCAGGCTGTCGCCGCCGCCAAGGCCAGTCACGAAAAATCGGTCAAGTTCCGCGACGCCGCCTGCACCGCGGCGCCCGAGCCGAAAGCGCCGACGCTGAGCGACGCCATCAAATCGACGCCGGTCGACTCGGCGTCCAATATCAAGCCGGGCCGCGGCGGCACCTTCGATACGCTGACCGGCAATCCGCTGGGTCGGTGAGCCGGGTACGATGAACCCGGTATCGTGAACAGGGCGAGATGAAGCCGCCGCCCGGTTCGGTCGCCGACGCGACCGGCAATTGGGTCGACACCGTCGCGCCGGCTTGGTCACGTCCTTATCTGCGGCTGTCCCGGCTCGACCGCCCGATCGGCTCCTGGCTCCTGCTCATCCCCTGCTGGTGGTCGGCGGCGCTGGCCGCGGTCGCCGCCCATGCGCGCGGACCAAGCCTCTTTCACATCGTGCTGTTCTTCGTCGGCGCCTTTGCCATGCGCGGCGCCGGCTGCACCTGGAACGATATCGTCGACCGGGATCTCGACGCTTCGGTCGCGCGCACCGCCTCGCGTCCGATCCCATCCGGCCAGGTCAGCGTCGCGCAGGCCGCCGCATTCCTCGCGCTGCAGGCGCTAGTCGGGCTTGCCGTGCTGCTCAGCTTCAACGGCTTTAGCATCATGCTCGGCATTGCCTCGCTCGCCATCGTCGTCGTCTATCCGTTCATGAAGCGCATCACCTATTGGCCGCAGATCGTTCTCGGCCTGGCGTTTTCCTGGGGCGCGCTGATGGGTTGGGCTGCCGCCTTCGCACGGCTCGATGTTCCCGCGCTGCTGCTCTATGCCGGCTCGATTTCCTGGGTGATCGGCTATGACACCATCTATGCCCACCAGGACCGCGAGGACGACGCGCTGATCGGCATCAAGTCGACCGCTTTGCTGTTCGGCCCGCGCACCAAGCCGATGCTGATTTTATTTTACGGCGTTGCCGTCGTTCTCATCGGCGCGGCCGGCTTCACTGCCGGCGCCGGCCTCGTCTTCGCCCTCGGGCTTGCCGGTTTCGCCGCTCATCTCGCCTGGCAGATCGCGCGTCTCGATACCGCCGACCCGGACAATTGCCTCAAAGTGTTCAAATCCGACCGCGACGCCGGTCTGATCCTGTTCGCAGGCCTTCTGCTCGACGCCGCGCTGCCGCACCTCGGCTGATCACGCAACGCTGGGCCAGCCGGAATTCATTTGCTGGCGCTACGCGGCAGGCGCACAATGCACCAAAATTACAAGAATAATTTCGGTTTCAAGGGAGGAAGCGATGAGATCCGTGTTCCGGCTGGGCGTGACTGCGCTTGCCGCCATATTGCTGCAAGCCGTCCCATCGATCGCAAACGCCAAAGACGCGGCGGCCGCGCTGACCGGACAGGTCACCTCGGACGCCGAAGGCGCGATGGAAGGCGTCGTCGTCACCGCGCACCAGGACGGCTCCATCGTCTCGATCAGCGTCACCACCGACAAGACCGGCCATTATGCCTTTCCGGCAGACCGCCTCCAGCCCGGCCGTTATACGCTCGCGATCCGCGCCGTCGGCTACGATCTTGCCGCACCGGCCGCGGCCGACATCGCCCCCGAAGATCCGGTGGTCGCCAATCTCAAGCTGGTGCCGACCAAAAATCTCGCCAACCAGCTGACCAATGCCGAATGGATGATGAGCATCCCCGGCACGCCGGAGCAAAAGGCGTTTCTCCTCGACTGCACGAGCTGTCACACCATGGAACGCATCGTGCTGTCGACGCACGACGCCGACGAATGGATGCAGGTCATCTCGCGCATGAAGGGCTATGGCGCGGTGAGTCAGCCGGTCAAGCCGCAGCCAATGCTCGACCGTTCCCGCGCCGGTACGCCGGAGCAATTCCGCAAGGCCGCCGAATATCTCGCCACCATCAATCTTTCCGCCGCCGACCATTGGGCCTATGCGCTCAAAACCCTGCCGCGGCCGACCGGGGTTTCGACCCGCTCCATCGTCACCGAATATTCACTGCCGCGCAAAACCATCGAGCCGCACGACATCATTCTCGATAAGGATGGTAATGTCTGGTACACCGATTTCGGCGAGCAGTTCATCGGCAAGTTCGACCCGAAGACGCTCAAGCTCACCGAATATCCGATTCGGACATTCAAGCCTGACGCGCCGGTCGGGCTTCTGAGCCTCGAATTCGACAAGGAAGGTAAGCTCTGGTTCGACACCATGTACCAGGGCGCCATCGGCACGCTCGATCCCAAGACCGGCGCCATCACCTATTACCCGCTGCCGCCGCAATGGAACGACAATCGCGTGCAGCTCAATTTCGTCGGGCTGCGCCACGACGTCGACGGCAAGGTCTGGACCAAGAGCGTCGGCACCGCCGACATTTTCCGGCTCGATCTGAAAACCGGCCAATGGGAGAAATTCCATCCGACCGACGCGCTGCCGCCGGGCCATCACTACGGCATTTATCAGGTGATCTCGGATTCCCACAACAATCTGTGGATGGCCGAATTCGACGACGGTCATCTCGGCGAGATCGACGCCAAGACGCTCAAAGTGACTTGGTACGCGCCGCCGACGCCGCATGCGCGGCTGCGCCGCATGGAGATCGACAACGCCGATCGCATCACGGTGACGGAATATCGCGGCGACAAGGTCGCGGTGTTCGATCCGAAAAGCGACAAGTTCACCGAATACGGTCTGCCGCCCTACACCTATCCCTACCGCGCCGAGTTCGACAAGAACGGCGACATCTGGGCCTCGACCATGTCGACCGACCGCGTCGTACGCGTCGATCCGAAGACCGGCGCGACGGCGCAATTCCTGATGCCGTCAGACACCAATATGCGCACGGTGGCGATCGAGAATCGCACCACGCCGGTGTCGTTCTGGGTCGGCTCCAACCACGATCATGCGCTGGTCCACGTCGAGCCGCAGGAGTGAGTGCAGGAGGGAGTGCAGCGTGGGCGCCGCGGCGTGAGAGCAAAGCCGCACCGGCAAAATCGCCGGAGCGCGGCGGCCGCGCGGTCACACATAGATCGGGATTTCACGGATCGCGATTTGGCCCACCCGGCGCTAGCCGAACGCGTCGCGATCGAGCCTCGCAAAATCCCCGATCCGCTCCAGTGTGATATCGGCGGACGGATAGCGCTTGAGCGCCTCCGCATCGGCCGCGTAATGGCCTTGGCGCACGAACACCGTGGTCACCCTGCGCTGCCAGATCGACTTCACCGCGGCCAGAATCCGCAGCTTGTCGTCGATCAGCACGTAATGGCGCGCCGGATAGAAGCGCTCGACGTCGGCAAGCTCTTCTTCCTTGTGGATATAGATCAGCACCCGGTCCTCGAACACGCCCCAAAGGCCGGAGCGCTCGACCTTGCGCGGCTGAAACACTGCGTCGCCATCGGACAAGATGACCGGGGGCCCGAAGCGGCGCGCCTGAGCAATCGCGTCAAACGTCGCCGGATAGAGCCGTTCGGCGAACGGATAGTCGACCAGCCAGCTTGACATCCGCAGCAGCTCCGGCCGGTGCAGATCCTCGACGCGATAGCGCTCCAACGCGCCGAGATAATCGACATAGCCGAGTTCGGAGCGCAGCTGTTCCAGGATCTGCCAGTAGCGGTCGCGCGCGCCGGCGCCGTAGCTGTCCGCCAGATGCGCCTTCAGATCGTCCTGGACCGCATCGTTGTCCAGGAGCGTATTGTCAACGTCGAACAGAAAGACGATGTCATGCATGGCTCACCGAAGCGGAAACGCGGCAGCGGTGCTTTGGTTCGCGAGGGGGTCCGCTGACGCCGCACCGTTTCGATCAACGCGCCGTCATGGATTGGCGCCGAGCTTCTTCAACTCGCCCTTGCTGTCCTGATCGTTCGGGTCAAGGACCAGCGCCCGGCGGAAATCCGCAATCGCCTCGTCTTTCCGACCGAGCGCTTCGAACACGCGCCCGATAATAGAAGGCATTATTGGACTTGGCATCAAGCTTGATCGCCGCATTCAAGTCGTCAAGAGCCGTGCTGTCGGCGCCGATCCAGAAGGGTTGCGCGCCGCGGCAATCAGATAAGTTGCTAGAAAAGGCCCGTGCGGGAATGAGAGAGATTGCGCGGTGTGGAGGACGAAAGGCCGACAGAAATGCAGCTAATTCCGCGCGATGATCTCGCGCTCGCCGCGATGCACCACGGGCGTTTGCGGCCAACGGCCGGCGCGGCGGCGCAGCAGCCGCGAGGCGCGGCGCTTGGCGACGGCCGAACGCCGGCGGCGGCGCAAGGTCGGCGCTTCGATGCGCAGCGCTCCCAGGCGCGCGAACGGCTCGCGCAAGTTCCCGTCGCTTTCGGCGACCAGCAAAGGCAGTCCAAGCACCCGGCCCCACGCCTGCCATTCGGCGACGATGTCATCGGTCTCGGAGGAAGCAAAAAGCGGCAGCGACAACGCGGGATCCTTGTGCTCGAGCACCACCGCGATCGCGCTCGGTGCGGCGTCGATGGCGCCGGTGTCGCGCTCGAGCCTGATCGCCACGCCGCGAAAGGCCTTGACCGGCAGATTGAGCGCCATGCGCATGCCGCCCACCGACCGCCGCAGCACGACACGTTCGCGATGCAGGTCGACGATACGGCGGCGTCCGTCGGCCGCCGCATCGGCGGCCTCGAAACGCACAGGCAAGGAAAAGGGGTCGAGCCGCTGCGGGCATGCCCGCCCGCGGCCCGACCCGGCAGCGATCCTGCCGGCTTCCATTTGACGCCCCGAAAAACTTCGGCTCCCGCCGGGCTGTTGCCGCCCGGTCTGCCCGCACCATGCCACGGCGCGGTCGCATTCGACTTAAGGAGACTGGTTAAGGGGACGTAGCGCGACCGCATGATTGACGACTGGTTGCCGCGGCCGTGCGATTTCTAGGAAATGCCTGTTGAACCGCCGGCCTCAAGCCCACATCTTCGCCCCACGCGGCCATTGTGTTAGCCGCCGCATCCCCATAAACCGATTGCACACGATGTCCTCCCTCCTCGATCAATCTGCCCTCACCGATCTTGCCGCCCGCCTCGTCGATGCGGCGCGGCGCGCCGGCGCCGACCAAGCCGACGCGGTTGCGCTGCGCTCGGTGTCGCTGTCGGTCGACGTGCGCGACGGCGCGGTCGAGGAATCGCAGCGCTCCGAGAGCGACGACATCGGGCTACGCGTCCTGGTCGGCAAACGCCAAGCGTCGATCTCGACCAATGACGTCAAAGGCGACGGCGTCGACGCCTTGGCGGAGCGAGCCGTCGCCATGGCGCGCGTCGCGCCCGAGGACAAGTTCGCCGGACTGGCCGATTCGGCGCTGCTTGCCCGCGACTTTCCCGATCTCGATCTCCTCGATCCCGACATGCCGGACGTCGCCCTCCTGGAGCGGCGGGCGCGCCAGGCCGAAGCCGCGGCGCTCGGCGTCAACGGCGTGAGCAAATCCGGCGGCGCCTCGGCCTCGGCCGGCATCGGCGGCATGGTGCTGGTGACAAGCCACGGCTTTCGCGGGGCGAGCCTCGGCTCGCGGCATTCGGTTTCGGCGCAGGCGATCGCCGGCGAGGGCACCGGCATGGAACAGGATTACGATTTCTCCTCGACGCTGCACGCCGACGATCTCGAAGCCGCCGACGAAGTCGGCCGCCGCGCCGGCGAGCGCGCCGTTGAGCGGCTCAATCCGCGCAAGGTGGCGACCCGCCGCGTGCCGATCGTGTTCGATACCCGCATTTCCGGCTCGCTGGTCAATCACCTCGCCGGCGCCGCCAACGGCGCCGCGGTGGCGCGCAAGACGAGCTTCTTGCGGGGAAAACTCGGGACGAGGATTTTTGCGCCCGGCATCGAGATTATCGATGACCCTTTGCGCAAGCGCGGGCAGCGTTCGCGCCCGTTCGACGCCGAAGGCGTCGTCACGCGGGCGCTGAAGCTGGTCGAGGACGGCGTGCTCAAGACTTGGCTGCTCGACTGCGCTACCGCCCGCGAGCTCGACCTGAAGACCACCGGCCACGCACAGCGCGGCGTATCCTCGGTACCCTCGCCCGGGCCGAGCAATCTTTACCTGGCGCCGGGCAGCCAAAGCCCCGAAGAGCTCATCGCCGACATCGAAGACGGCTTCTACGTCACCGATCTAATCGGCACCGGCGTCAATATGGTGACGGGAGACTATAGCCGCGGCGCGGCGGGTTTCTGGATCGAGAAGGGCAAGCGCACCTACCCGGTGAGTGAAGTCACCGTCGCCGGGCATCTGACCGAGATATTTGCAAAGCTCACGCCGGCCAACGACCTCGTGTTCCGCTTCGGCACCAATGCGCCAACGCTCCGCGTGGAGGGCCTCACTGTTGCCGGCCACTAAGGTCGACCTTGTAGAGCTTGGCGAACGGCTGGAGGGCGCCGTGCGTGAGGCGGGCGTGCTGGCGCGGGGCATGTTCGGCACGGCGCTGAAAAACTGGACCAAGGGTCCGGCCGCTTCGCCGGTTTGCGAAGCCGACATCGCCGTCGACGACCTCCTGCGCGCGCGGCTTTTCGCCGGTAATGACGGCATCGCGTGGCTATCGGAAGAAAGCGCCGACGATCCGGCGCGGCTCGAGGCCCGCTATGTGTGGATCATCGATCCGATCGACGGCACCCGCGCCTATATCGCCGGCCTGCCGGATTGGGCCGTGTCGGCGGCTCTGATCGCGGACGGACGGCCGGTCGTGGCCTGCCTTTACGCGCCGGTCGCCGACCAGTTCTTCGCCGCACGCGCCAGTGCCGGCGCCACCTGCAATGGCAGCATGATCGTGGCGACCCAAGGTGCGGAGCTTGCCGGCGCCCGCATCGCCGGGCCGCGCAATCTGCTCGAACGGCTCCCTGCCGTGATGCCGCCGTTCACGGCGATGCCGCGGCTGCGCTCGCTCGCGCTCCGCCTCGCCCAGGTCGCGCACGGCACCTGCGACGTGGCCTTTGCCGGCGGCAACAGCCACGATTGGGACCTTGCGGCGGCCGATCTTTTGGTGCACGAAGCGGGCGGCGCACTGACGTCCATAACAGGCGGAACTGTGGCCTATAATCGTCCCGTGCCGCGGCACGGGATGCTCGTCGCGGCCGGCCGGGACCGGCACGCGGCGCTCATCGAACTTCTCAGGGACGGACGCCTGGCGTTTCCATAGCTCGCGTAGCGAACGCGCGGATTGAACCGATGTCTGACACTCCGAAGCCCAAGCAACTGCTGCATCTGGTCTTTGGCGGCGAGCTCGACAGCGTAGCCGACATCGAATTTAAGGACATGGACAAGCTCGACATCGTCGGCATCTATCCGAATTACGCCAGCGCCTATGCGGCATGGAAGGCCAAGGCCCAGGGCACCGTCGACAACGCGCAGATGCGCTATTTCATCGTTCACCTGCACCGGCTGCTCGACCCGGACAGTCAGGCGCGGCCGGCCTGAGACGACGCATGCGGGTGTTTCGACGTATCGCACGGCAGCGCTGGGCCAAGGTGACGATCGGCGTGGTCGCTGCCGAATATCTGCGTTTTGTCGGCCGCACCACGCGCTTCATGCTTGAGCCGGTCGATATTTACGAGCGCGGCGAGCGCGACATGCCGATCATCCTCGCCTTCTGGCACGGCCAGCATCTGTTGGCGCCGATGGCGCGCCGCACCGAGCACAAGGTGAACATGCTGGTGTCGCGGCATCACGACGGTGAAGTCAACGCGGTTGCCGCGCAGCGGCTCGGCGTCGGCACCATTCGCGGCTCCGGCAATCATGGTGGCGGTTTCGTCCATAAGGGCGGCGTCGCCGCGTTCCAGGCGATGCTCGATTCGCTCGCCGAGGGCGCTTCGATCGCGCTGTCGGCCGACGTGCCCAAAGTCGCGCGCGTCGCCGGGCTCGGCATCATCAAGCTGGCGCAAGCCTCCGGCCGTCTGATCTATCCGAGCGCCATCGCCACCAGCCGCCGCATCGTGCTCGACAATTGGGACCGCACCACGATCAACCTGCCGTTCGGCCGCGGCGCCGGCGTCGCCGCCGAGCCGATCAGCGTGCCGCGCGATGCCGACGAGGCGGGGCTTGAAGCGGCGCGCCTTCTCCTGGAGGATCGGCTCAATGCGGCGACGCGGCGAGCCTATGAGCTCGTCGACAAGCCGCGGCGTGGAGTTTGAGTGTGGCCGGTTCTGTGCCGTTGGCGTTGCGCGTCTATCAGTTGGCTTCCGCCGCTGGATCGCCGCTGGCGCGAAAGGTGCTGGCGCGGCGGCTCGATCGCGGCAAGGAGCATCCTGAGCGGCTCGCCGAGCGGCGCGGCGAAGCGACGATCGCCCGGCCCGGCGGTCCGCTGATCTGGGTCCACGGCGCGAGCGTCGGCGAAATGCTCGCCGTGGTGCCGCTGATCGAGCGATTGAGGGCGCAAAATTTCGCCGTGCTGGTGACCTCGGGCACGATCACTTCCGCGGCGCTGGCGGAACAGCGGCTGCCGGACGGCACCTTGCATCAGTTCATTCCGCTTGACGCGCCGCGTTTCGTGCGGCGCTTTCTCGACCATTGGCAACCCGACCTGGCGCTGTTCGTCGAATCCGATTTGTGGCCCAATCTCATTCTGGCCTGCGCACAACGCAAAATTCCGATGATCCTGGTCAATGGCCGGCTGTCGGAACGCTCGTTCAGCCGTTGGCGGCTCATTCCCGGCACGATCGCGGCCTTGCTCGGCCGGTTCGACATGTGCCTCGCGCAGTCGGCCGGCGACGCCGAACGCTATGCGCAGCTCGGCGCACCGCGGGTCATGATGACCGGGAATCTCAAGCTCGACGTGCCGCCGCCGCCGGTTGATCAAGCGGCTTTGAAGCGCCTTAAGGAGATCATCGGCACGCGTCCGGTCGTTGCCGCGGCATCGACCCATCCGGGCGAAGAAGCCGCTATCATCGCAGCGCATGGCCGCTTGCGCGCCAAATTCCCAAAGCTCTTGACCGTGATCGCGCCGCGCCATCCGACGCGCGGCGAGGCCATCGTTGAAATCGCCAAAGCCGCCGGACTGACCGTGGCGCTGCGCTCGCAGCGTGCCCAGCCGATGCCGGATGTCGCCGTTTATGTCGCTGACACGCTGGGCGAGCTTGGCTTGATCTATCGGCTGGTGCCGATCGTATTCATGGGCGGCTCGCTGGCGAGCCATGGCGGCCAGAACCCCATCGAAGCGGTGCGGCTCGGCGCCGCGGTGCTGCACGGCCCGCACGTGTGGAACTTCGCCGAAATCTACGCGGAACTCGACGCCGCGCATGGCGCCGAGCCCGTCGCCGACGAAGCGGCCCTTGCCGCGCGTCTCGGCGGCTGGCTCGCCGATGCGCGGACCCGCCAATCCGTCGCCGCCGCCGGAGCGGCAACCGTCGGCAGGCTCGGCGGCGCGCTCAAACGGACGCTGGCGGCGCTTGATCCTTATCTGATGCAGCTTCGGCTCGAGCAACGAGCCTCGCAATAAATCTGTTGGGATCAAGCGCCTTTCGTGGGAGCATGGTCTAGCCCAAATCCGGCAGCCTTTTTGCGGACCTCATTGACATGCGCGAGCCGGACTTCTGGTGGCGACCCGGCAAAGGAAGTCTCCTCGTCCCCTTTGCCGCGATCTATGGCGCGGTGGCAGCGCTGCGCCTGCAAGGGAGCGGCGAAAAGGCCGGCCTGCCGGTCGTCTGTCTCGGCAATCTCACCGTCGGCGGGGCCGGCAAGACGCCAGCCGCCATCGCCGTCGCCCAGCTTCTGCATGCCGCTCATCTCCGGCCGTTTTTTCTCAGCCGCGGCTATGGCGGACAGTTCGCCGGTCCGGTGCGGGTCAATTCAGCGCTGCATCGCGCGCGCGATGTCGGCGATGAGCCGCTCCTGCTCACGCGGCTCGCACCGACCATCGTCGCGCGCGACCGTGTCGCCGGGGCAAAACTTGCTCAATTTGCCGGAGCCGGCGTCGTGGTCATGGACGACGGCCTGCAAAACGCCTCGCTGGTCAAGGATCTCAGCATCATCGTCGTCGACGGCCGCCGCGGCATCGGCAACGGACATATCATCCCGGCGGGTCCGTTGCGGGCGCCGCTCGGCTTGCAGCTTGACCGCGCGCGGGCGCTCATCGTCGTCGGCCCGCCCGACGGCGCGGCCGCAGTGATCGAGCGCGCGCGGCGGCGGGAGCTTGCGATCTTCCACGCCCGGCTCGAGCCGGACCGCAACGTGATCGCCGCGATCGGCCGGCGCAAAGCCCTGGCCTTTGCGGGTATCGGCGATCCCGAGAAGTTTTTCACGACGCTTGCCACGGCGGGGATCGAGGTTGCCGATACAGCAAGCTTTCCCGATCACCACCGTTACACCGCGAAGGATGCGGCGGCCTTGATTGCCCGCGCGCAGGCCAAGAACTTGATCCTCGTCACCACGGAGAAAGATCTGGTGCGCATGACCGGCGAGCCGGACCTCGAGGCGCTGGCGCGGCGGACCAGCGCCTTGCCGGTGCGGCTCATCATCGACGAAGCGGATCTATTCCGGCAGATGCTGCTGCAAGCGGTGAAGCGCAAGCCTCACGGCTTGCGCAAATAGTCCGAACCCATGCGCTGCAGCACCGCCTCAGGCGTCGCATAGGCTTCCTGCAAGTCGACGCTCCAATAGCGCAGCTCTTCAAGCGGGATCGGTGCTCCAGTCACGGCGCAGCGCACGAAGGCGCCCGGCCGCATCACGCGAAAATCGCCGTCGAGATATTTGACCTCGGCTTCACCCGGCATCGGCGCCGGACGATCGGTACGATTGAGCAAAGTTACCTCCGACTGCTCAGGACCGCGTTTCAGGATTTACAGTCCGGATCGCTTGCCGAAACGGGGCCCATTGCCGACGCGAACATAGTCGCTCAGCAGCGGTAACGAAAGATGCGGGCGTCCGCCGCCGAATCAAAAGCGCCGCGCCAGGATCGCCAGCGCGGCGCCTTCGAGGTTTGCGCAAAAAACCCGCGCTTAGGCCGAAAACATCACCAGTGGCAGTGCAAGCGTCCGTAACGGCCGCGCCAGCAATGCCGGTAATGGCGATACCACCACACATGCGTCACCGCGCCGTGATCGCCGGCCGCGACATTGGCCGGAAGCGGCGCAATCGGCGCGGCTTGCGAAGTCCCGGAAACAGCCGCCATCAGCAAAGTGGCGACCGCCATCGCAAAAACAGTCCGTATCATTTCATTCTCCTTGGGCCACGAACCGGAGCGATTCACATAACACCGCGACATGATGGCAGTTCCACGACCACAAATGCGCCGTGGAATGAACAAGCAGTCAGAATTCGCAACTCAATCGAGTCCGAACAGCGCCTTGGCGTTGTCGCGGCCGATCTTGATCCGATCATGTTCGGCGATCTCGGCGGCGTCGAACCATGCCGCCGCCTCCGCGTGATCCTCGAACGGATAATCGACCGCGAACAGCACACGGTCGGCGCCAATCGTGAGGATGGTATGGATCAGCGACTGCGTGCAGAAATTGCCGCTGGTGGTGATGTAGAAATTGTTACGGAAATAGTCCGCCATGGGCCGCTTGGCCGGCCGCCCCGGCAGCATGGTGAGCCGATGATCGAGCCGCCACAGATCGAAAGGGATGCGCTCGCCGAGATGGCCGATCACGATCTTGAGCTCCGGGTGCTCGTCGAACAGGCCGCAGCCCATCAGGCGCAGCGAATGGATCGCGGTCTCCTCGGCGAAATCCCAGGGCGAGCCGACCAGCCAGGGATGCCCTTCGTAGCGTTGCCGGCGGCTTTGCAGCGTATAGCGCGGATGCAAGTAGAACGGCACGCCAAGCCGCTCCACTTCGGCCCAGAACGGCCGGTATTGCGGCAGGTCGTAATAGACCGCTGAATCGGCGCTGCCGACCTGCGAGAACCCGTTGACCAAAGCACCCTTGAATTTGAGATCGCGCACGCAGCGTTGCAGCTCCGCCGCGGCGGCTTGCGGATCCTGCATCGGCAGAGCGGCAAGCGCGGCAAAGCGGTCCGGGCGCTTGGCGACGATCGCCGCCAATTCGTCGTTCGCCTCTCGCGCCAATGCGACCGCCTTGGCCGGTTCAAATATTTCCTGAATGCCGTTGGCGTTGAGCGACAGCACGGCACATTCGATCTCGCATTTGTCCATTTCCGCGAGCCGCCGGTCGTACAGATCGGTTAGTTTGCCTTCGATCGCCGCCCAGTAAGGATGGTCGGGAAAGCGCACCGATTTGGCCGCGGTCTTGCCGATGGCGTAGTGCTCTTCGACGGCGATTTTGCCCTGCATGGCCCTCCCCTTATTCTAGAATAAATCGCCCTGATCCGATCCGCCGGCGCGACGCGGCCGCGGCCTTGCGGGTTCGGCGCGCGGCCTGATCGCCGATGCCGTTCCGTCGACATGAGCGCCTACGCGGCCGTCGGCCAACTCGATGTCGATCGGCATGCCCGCGCTCGTCGCGGCGACGCTGCGCAGCGGCCGGCCGGCCGCGTCGCGAACGAGCGCAAAGCCGCGCGCCAAAACGCCGCGATAGGAAAACGCCGCCAGCAATTGGCCGTCCCGTTCGGCGCGCGCTTGGCGCACAGCCAGGAACTGATCCATCGCTCGGCGCGCCCGGTCGGCAAAAGCCTTTACCCGCTCGCCATCGCGGGTGATCCGGGTGCGGTGCACGGCAATGTTCGCGGCGATGCCCGCGCGCAGCCGCAGCGCAATCGCGCCGTAGCGTTCGCGGCGGCGCTCGACGGTGCTGCGCATCAATTGTTGATTGAGCCGGACACCGATCCGGGAGAATAAAACATGATGGCTGTGGGCATTGGCGCGCAGCGCGCGCGGCAGTCTCGCCGCGGCATGATCGAGCCGCTGCCGCGGCAACGCCACAACCTCGGCGGCATCCGGCAGGGCCCGCGCCGCCGAGCGCAGCTCGGCGCGGCGCGCCTGCTGACAGCGCAGCCAGGCTGCGAGCCCGCGGCGCGCCAGCGAATCGACGTCGCCCATCAGATCGGCACGGACCGGAACTGCCATTTCGGCGGCCGCCGTCGGGGTCGGCGCACGCCGGTCGGCGGCGAAATCGATCAGCGTCACGTCGGTTTCGTGGCCGACCGCGGAGATCAGAGGAATGAAGCTCGCCGCCGCCGCGCGCACCACGATCTCTTCGTTGAACGACCATAAATCCTCGAGCGAGCCGCCGCCGCGCGCGACGATGATGAGATCCGGGCGCGGCGGCAAAGGCCAAGCCGCGACTTCCGTCAGCGCATTGAACCCCTCGATAGCGGCGGCAACCTCGGCGGCCGAACCCTCGCCTTGCACATTGACCGGCCACAGCAGCACCCGACGCGGAAAGCGGTCGGCGAGCCGGTGCAGGATGTCGCGGATCACCGCTCCGGTCGGCGAGGTGACGACCCCGATCACCGCGGGCAGAAACGGCAACAGCTGCTTGCGCGCGTCGTCGAACAACCCTTCGGCGGCGAGTTTTCGCTTGCGCTCTTCCAGAAGCGCCATCAGCGCGCCGAGACCCGCGGGCTCCAGCGTTTCGACGATGATCTGATATTGCGAGCGGCCGGGGAAGGTCGTCAGCCGGCCGGTGATCACGACTTCAAGGCCGGCCTCAAGCTTCAATCGGATGCGCGGCGCCGTCGAGCGCCAGATGACGCCGGCGACGCAGGCGCGATCGTCCTTGAGGTCGAAATAGACATGGCCGTTATTGTGATAACTGACCTTGCCGAGTTCGCCGCGCACCCGGACATAGCCATACGCATCCTCGATGGTGCGCTTGAGCGCCATCGACAATTCGGAGACCGTCAGTTCCGGTAGATTAAGCCGAGGTTCGTTCACGATGAGCTATCCGGCGAAGCTTCGCGGCCAGTTCCGGCGCTTCCAAGCGATGCGCTTTTGAACAAGTGTTCCGATCAAGTGTTCCGATTCTGTCATTACTCTAAGCAATTACGCCATCTTGATCGAGATTAATATCAAGAGTTCAGATCGAACCGTTGCCGCGACCTATTGAATCGGCAACCGATCGGCAACCCTTTTAGCGCATCTTGAAAGCGAAAGGGCGACGGTCGTGACCAATCCTCACGCTCATGAGATTGAGCATCACAAAGTCCGCATTCGCTGCGCCGAATGCCGGATCACCTTTCACGAGCGTCTGAGCCGGGTGATCCACGGTGATCGCGTGGTTTGCCCAAGCTGCCACAACGAGATGCATTTCCACGGCATCGGCCACATCCACGATCACGATACGGTAGCCGCCTATATCCATCACGTCGAAGAGCACACCTGCCATCCGCATTTCACGGTGCGGCGCGATTGACGCGCGAGTGCCCTCGAGAGTCTCCACAAGTTGTCTGCGGCCCTTGTCCTGATCGGCTCTGCCCGCTAACCCACCATGGCAGCGGACGGACAGGCGATGAACATCCTTATTCTCGGCTCCGGCGGGCGCGAGCATGCGCTGGCCTGGAAAATTGCGGCAAGCCCGCTCGCCGACAGGCTTTATTGCGCACCGGGCAATGCCGGGATCGCCCGCGAAGCCGAATGCGTCGCGCTCGACCCCACCGACCCCGCAGCGGTCATCCTGTTTTGCCAAAGCGCCAGCATCGACTTCGTCGTGGTCGGACCCGAAGCGCCGCTTTGTGCCGGCATCGTGGATGACCTCGAAGCCGCGGGCATCAAAGCCTTCGGTCCGAGCAAGGCAGCGGCGCGGCTCGAAGGCTCCAAGGGTTTCACCAAGGACTTATGCCGGGCGAACGACGTCCCCACGGCCGATTATGAACGTTTCAACACCGCCGCTCCCGCCAAGGCCTATATTCGCGCGCGTGGCGCACCGATCGTGGTCAAAGCCGACGGGCTCGCCGCGGGCAAAGGCGTGGTTGTGGCGCAAAGCCTCGCCGCGGCGGAAGCCGCGGTCGACATGATGTTCGGCGGCGGGCTCGGTGACGCCGGCGGCGAAGTCGTGATCGAGGAGTTTCTCGACGGCGAGGAAGCCTCCTTCTTCGCGCTGTGCGATGGCGAGACGGCAATCCCGCTGACCACGGCGCAGGATCACAAGCGCGCTTTTGACGGCGACGAGGGACCGAATACCGGCGGCATGGGCGCCTATTCGCCAGCACCCAATATCGATGCCGCGATGAGCGCGCGGATCATGGGGGAGATCATCGTGCCGACGCTGCGGGCGATGCAGGCAAACGGCACGCCCTATAAGGGCGTGCTTTACGCCGGGCTGATGATCGCGAACGAAAGCCCGAAGCTCATCGAATACAATGTCCGCTTCGGCGACCCCGAAACGCAAGTGCTGATGCTGCGCCTGATGTCGGACCTCGTCCCGGCGCTGCTCGCAAGCCGCGACGGCATGCTCAAGAATTTCGATTTGCGCTGGTACAACGAGCCGGCGCTCACTGTTGTCATGGCGGCGAAGGGCTATCCGGGCAATTATGCCCGCGGCACCGTGATCGAAGGCCTCGACGACGCGGCGGCCGTCGCAGGCGTTGAAATCTTCCATGCCGGCACCAAGGCGGAAGGCGGGAAGATCCTCGCCAATGGCGGCCGCGTACTCGACGTCTCGGCGACCGGCAAGACGGTGCGCGATGCGCAAGCGCGCGCCTACGAAGCTATATCCCGCATCCGCTGGCCAGAAGGCTTTTGCCGTCGCGACATCGGCTGGCGCGCGGTGGAGCGGGAAGGCAAATAATGCCGGGCTTTGGCGAAAATCCGACGGCGACTGCCCGGGCGTTGCTGGAATTCTCCAGCACGAGATAGGCTCCCATTATGACCGGGCTCGACCGCCAGAGCGCCTATTCCGGGACGCGCGACGTCGACGACCGCTTGCGCTTCGACGTCGAACGGCTCGAAGCGTTTTTGCGCAGCCACATCGCGGGCTTCGCCGGGCCGATTGTGGTCAGCCAGTTCAAGGGCGGCCAATCCAATCCGACCTATCTCGTCGAGACGCCGCTGCGGCGCTACGCATTGCGCAGAAAGCCCCCGGGAAAGCTTCTGCCCTCCGCGCACGCCGTCGACCGCGAATACCGGGTCATCAGTGCGCTCAGCGGCCAAGGATTCCCGGTCGCTGAGCCGCTCCTCTATTGCGCCGATGAGGACGTTATCGGCACGGCGTTTTTCATTATGGCCTATGTCGAGGGCCGCGTGTTCTGGGAACCGCAAATGCCGGCGTCGCATACCGCCGAGCGCACGCAAATCTATGACGCCATGAACGCGACGCTGGCGCGGCTGCACGGCTTCGATCCGGTCAAAATCGGGTTAGGCGATTACGGCCGCGGCGAAAATTACGTAGCGCGGCAGGTGGAACGCTGGTCGAAGCAATATCGCGCTTCCGAGACCGAGCCCATCGACGACATGGAACGCCTGATCGCATGGCTGCCGGCGCATCTGCCGCCCGGTGCGCCGCCGCGCCTGGTGCACGGCGATTACCGCCTCGACAACATGATCGTCGCGCCCGACGCGCCGAAAATCTCCGCGGTGCTGGATTGGGAGCTGTCGACGCTCGGCGATCCGCTCGCCGATTTCTCCTATCATCTGATGGCGTGGCACATGCCGCATTCGGATGCCGGCACCGGCTCGCTGGTCGGCTTCGATCTCGCCGCGCTCGGCATCCCGACGCTCGCCGATTACGTCGACGCCTATGTGGCGCGCACCGGACTCGATCCGCGGCCGCACCTGCCGGTTTATTTCGCCTATAATTTTTTCCGCCTCGCCGCGATCATGCAGGGCATCGCCGGGCGCGTGCGCGACGGCACCGCGACGAGCGCCTACGCCGCGGCCAAAGCGGGACTGGTGCGGCCGCTCGCGGCCAAGGGTTTTGAATTCGCACGGCAGGCGGGGGCATGAAGACCTTCGCGCTCGCGCTTGGCTCCGGCGGCGCCCGCGGCCTTGCCCATATCGCGGTGCTCGAGGCGCTCGATGAGATGGGCGTCAAACCGGCCGCCATCGCCGGCACGTCGATCGGCGCGCTGATCGGCGCGGCCTATGCCGCGGGCCTGTCCGGCCGCCAGATCCGCCATCACGTGCTGGAAATCGCCCATGCGCGCGGCGAGCTGCGCCGGCGCTTCATGAAGGCGCGCGTCGGCACGCTCTCCGATCTGCTCGCCGGCGCGATCAGCCGGGCGACGCAAATGGATGCCAAAAAAGCTTGCGCGCAGTTCTTGCCCGAAGCCGTGCCGGAAGACTTCTCCACGCTCGAAATCCCGCTGACGGTGATGGCAACCGACCTGCACCGGCGCGAGGAAGCGCCGCTGTCAGCCGGAGCGTTGCGTCCGGCGCTCGCTGCTTCGATCGCCATCCCCGGCCTGTTCCAGCCGGTGATCTTGGATGGACGCGTTTTGATCGACGGCGGCACCACCAATCCGCTGCCGTACGACAGGCTCACCGGCCGGGCCGACGTCATTGTCGCGGTCGACGTTTTCGGCGCGCCGCTGGCGGAACGCGCCGACATGCCGAGCGTCTGGGAAAGCTTGTACATCACGGTCTTGATCATGGGCAGCGCCATTCTCGCCGCCAAATTGCGCCACGCCGCGCCGGATCTCGTCATCCGGCCGAATGTGAGCCTGTTTCGCGGCATGGATTTTTCGCAAGCGAGCTCGATCATCCGCTCCGCCGAAACCGCCACGACCGAACTGAAACAGAAGCTCGGCGCATTATTGCGCGAGTGACTATCGCCGTTCCTGGAAAAACGCCTTCAACAATGCGCTCGCTTCGGCTTCCGCCAGCCCGCCGTAAACCTCCGGCCGGTGATGGCAGGCCGGTGAAGCGAAAAACTTCACGCCGTTGTCGACCGCGCCGCCTTTGGGATCGGCGGCGCCATAGTAGAGCCGTCGGATGCGGGCAAACGACAACGCACCGGCGCACATCGCGCAAGGCTCCAGCGTGACATAGAGATCGCAGTCGTCGAGCCGCTCGGAGCGGAGCAGGTCCGCAGCGTCGCGGACGGCGATCATCTCGGCATGCGCGGTCGGATCGTGGTCGGTAACGGTTCGATTGCCGGCCCGCGCAATGACTTCGCCGTCACGCACAATCACGCAGCCAACCGGCACCTCGCCGCGAAGGCCTGCGGCACGCGCTTCGGCAAGCGCCATGTCCATGAAGGCTGGCATGAAAGATATCTTGGTTCCCGGCGGTCCGCTCTGCTAATCAGCCACAACGGCGAGCGGAACTATGGACGGCAACGGCGAGCAGCACAAATCCGGCGAACGCGTCGCCAAGGCGATCGCCCGCGCCGGGTTGACCTCAAGACGAGAAGCGGAGGCCTGGATCGCCGCCGGCCGCGTCGCGGTCAACGGGGTCGTGATCAGTTCGCCCGCCCTCAATGTCGCCGCCGCCGATCGTATCAGCGTCGACGGCGCGCCCCTGCCCGGCCGCGAGCGCACGCGGCTTTTCCTCTATCACAAGCCACGCGGGCTTTTGACCACCCATGCCGATCCGCGCGGCCGGCCCACGATCTTCCAAAACCTGCCGCCAGACCTGCCGCGGCTGATCAGCGTCGGGCGGCTCGATTTCAACACCGAAGGCCTCCTCCTCCTCACCAATGACGGCGCGCTGGCGCGCGTCTTGGAGCTGCCGTCGACCGGCTGGCTGCGACGCTACCGCGTGCGCGCCCACGGCGCCGTCACGCAGGCGCAGCTCGATGAATTGCGCCGGGGCGTGACCATCAGCGGCATTCGCTACGGCGCCATCGAGGCCGCTCTCGACCGCGTACAAGGCTCGAACCTGTGGCTCACCTTCGCCATCCGCGAGGGCAAGAACCGCGAAGTGCGCAATGTGCTCGGTCATCTCGGGCTGACGGTGACGCGGCTCATTCGCGTCTCCTTCGGCCCGTTCCAACTCGGCGAAATCGAACCGGGCGCGGTCGAGGAAGTGCCGACCCGCGTGTTGCGGGCGCAGTTCGGCGAGCGGCTCGGCACACAGGCGGCCGCGGACTTTTCGGGGCCAATCGCGCGTCCCGTTCCGCCGCAACGCGAACTTCGCACCGGCGCTGGGCGCGAGGAACCGGCAAGCAAAAAAACGAAGGAGCGCAAGTCCTCCGATCACGCCTGGCGTGCGCATGAGGCAGACCGCCCGACCAAGAAACTGCGCCGCAAATTCCACGGCGGCAAGCGAGGCGCCGAAAAACGCGAGCC
>DATJBH010000174.1:0-41887 GCA_035515455.1 Xanthobacteraceae bacterium | reverse complement strand
CGTGTGCCAAGCGTGGCAGGATCTTCGGGCCGGGGCGACAAGTCAGAGCGAATGTTGTACCGAAATTCGAGTTTGCTCATGGCGCACTTCCCGGCCAGGGTAACACTTGGGTTTCGATTCGAGTGCGACCTCCGCCTGCGGTCCTAAAAAGTTCCTCGGCAAACGCTTTTGTCTCCGGCTCGGCGAAATACCAGCGGATTGGGCGCCCGCCGGCTGCGGCAAGCTGCGCGGCGGACTGTTTAAGCCAATCTGCTGAATTCTCCGTTCGGCTTGGTTCGAAGGAGAGTACGCCAGCGTAGTTGCCCTTGGCTTCGACCATCATGCCGGTCGATTGCTGGCAATCATCAAAATAGACAAGCTCGCCATTTTGGTCTGGATTTGGAAGCTGATAGCCCCAACCGCGTGGCGTTGGATTGTCGGGATTGACGACGCTCTTCACATAATCTTCGTAGTCGCGGCCTCTCTCGCTGCCACCGGGCCGGTCAAGTCCCGGCGCCGGACACAGCTTCGGCTGATCATCTCGCGCCAGATCGGCGGAGACCGCGGCGGTGTCGATCGCGATGGTGCCGTCCGGCAAAACACGGCCGATGATTTGGCCCCGCTCGTCGCGAAAGACGTCGTCCTCCAGCTGAGCGGAGAAGGTAGTCCGCCCGCCGTCTGGATTGTCATAAGTGAGATGAAGCGTGTTCTCGTCACGATTCCACGCGTACCTAGCGCCGGGCAGACCGTCTACCTCGCCTTCGACACTGAGCTTGTTGGGAGACGGGATGAACAGGAGGCCGAACGCAACCGCGGCTGCCGCCTCCTCACTCAAGCTTGCGCTCAAAAGACGCAGCGCAAAGCTTTCCAATTGCTCAGCGGCTTCGGCCGAAAGGTCGCCGAGCACGGACAGCACGCGCGTCCATTGACCACTCGTCCGACCGCTGCCCGCCGGCACGCGCGGCTCCGCGGGATTGTAGACCTTCTCGATCGCCTCGATGTGCGCCGCATCGAGATTGAGCGCTTCTAAGACGGCCCGAGGGTTGCCGCCAACTTCCAGGAATCCTTCAGCAAGGAAAAGGCGGCGAGCCGCCTCGTGGGAATCTTGCAGTGCGGGCAGACGAGAATGCGCCAAATGAATGTAGGCGAGGCAATCGTCGCCTTGGCGCCAGGCATCAGCGGCGCGCGCGATATTGCCGAGAACTTCCACCGCTACCGCCTTTCCATAGGCGGCTGACAACAGCGCCAGCACCCGGACCTCCTGGCGGTCGAGGCTCGCCAGCCGCCGCGTCCCCTCGGCTGGGACCAGTACGGTGCCGGCACCAAGCACCAGACCTTCCGGCGCCAAATATGGGACCGGATAAATCGGGGATGCGCGTTGGCGCGCGTGCCACGCCTGACGTAATCGTTGGTCCATCAAGCGTTTCCTCACTGTGCTCAATTGGCCGAAACGGTGACGAATACGAATCATTTTCGGTGACATAATGCGACAAACTAGGAATATAGTCAAGCGGTGATTTAGTAGCTTTCGTCGGCTCAGCGGGGCTGACTGGCCGTCCCGATCGGCGGCGTGAACGAGAACCATCGAGCGACAATGCGATCGTGGTGCGCACGAAGCTAAATCAAGGGGGCTTCGGTATCCCACTCCCTCCGCCACCCCCAAGCGAGAGGAACTGGAAAACCAAAATTCTCCGCCGTCGCGGTTACATCTGGGTTTTTATGCGAGTTCAACGTCGACGTGACGACGAACTGCGGCAGCCAGCCGCTGATCACGCGTGAGCAATCGTGCATTTAGGGCTTCCGCAAGCGCCACATAGACGGCGTCATAAGCCGTGAAATTGTTACGCAGTGTCCAAACGCGGGTGAGAAGGAAATCATGCGGATACCGGCGGATGGGGAAATCGGAAAGATCGGCCAGCGCCTCGGCGCCGCGCTGGCCGTCGATTTCGCCCATAGCGGCGTAGCGGCGAAGGACCTGCGCCACTTCGACATCAAGGAGATGGGGTGCATGCAACGTTTGCCGTGGCTGCTCGAAGAGGCGCGTTTCCACCGCTTGAGCTGATGACGTGCGAAGAAGGACTTCCAGCAGGGCCGACGCGTCGATGACGATCATTGCCGATCGCGTTCGGCGCGGACCGCCTCAACCGGCGCAATTGAAGGCACCACCGAGGAGCGATGCTCCAGGCGACTCCGTAACTCTTCGAGCGTCGGCCGCGTGGCAAGCTCCCGAATTTCGCTCAATAAGTAATCGGAAAGCGACATGCCTGCTAATGCCGCACGCGACTTGAGACGGCGGTGGAGCGTTTCAGGGACGTTACGGATTTGAATCATCGTTGACATGTGAAATGCATACAAACATGTGGCGCACATGTCAACGGACAATGTTGGCTTCCAGTTCCTCTCCCACCGCCAACCTTTTTTGGGGCCCTCCCTCCGCCAGCCGCTCAAAGCGCAGTTTCCCGAGCCGAAGCCTATCGGCCATCGGGTACGCGCAACCCGATCCAAGAGTCTCGCACCTGCTGATAATGAACTTGAGGATTGTAAAGCGTTACTGCAGAGCCGAGCCTTTTCATTGAAAGACCGCCGACCGCTGCGAGCAGGGTGTAAGAAGCAACAACGCGGTCATGCTGGGTCGTGACGAGCGCGACGCGGGCGTTCACGAGTTCTTGCTGCGCGTTGAGCACGTCGAGCGTCGTGCGTTCTCCAATGTGTGCTTCCTGGCGCACGCCGTCAAACGCGATCGCGGCGGCAGCTACTTGAGCCTTGGCCGCCTCGATCTGCGCCTTGGCCGCTGTCAGCTGGCTCCAGCTTTGCACCACCGTGGCGCGTGCCTGATCGCGATCGACGTCCAGGCTCAGGCGCTGCTGTCCGAGAGTCTCTTTGGATTGACGTATGACGGCGAACTCGCCGCCGCCTTGATAGATGGGAATGGTCAGCTGACCCGCCGCCGAAGCTGAAAACTGCCTGTTGACGTTATATTCGGGGTTTACGTCCTGCGAGATGGCCGCCGTCAGGCTGAGGCTGGGATAAAGCGAACCTTCATTGATTTTGACCGCCAGTTCGGCGATATCGACGCCGTGCATCTCTGCTAATACCGACGGACTATGATTCTCGCCTTCGGCGATGGCGGCGCTCAAAGTCCCGGGCGACAGATGATCGACAGGAGCGCCTCGCGCGAGCTTGCCCGGAGCGACGCCGATCACCCGACGATAGTTCGCTTGCGATATCGCGTCATTCGATTGCGCGCCAAGGAGCGCGGCGCGTCCGGCGGCGAGCCTCGACTCCGCTTGCGCTATGTCGGTGCGGGTCACCTCGCCCAGTCGAAATCGCTCGCGGGTTTGCCGAAGTTCATCGGTTAAGACCGCGACGTTGCTTCGATTGAGATCGAGGACCGCTTCGTCACGCAGCAAATTCATGTAGGCCGTGGCTGCGTCGAGCAGCACCTGCTGCTCGGTGACCCGAAGTGTTTCGCGCGCACCCATGACTTGGCTTTCAGCCTGACGAACACGATTCGCGGTCTGGAACCCGTCAAAGAGAGTTTGCGTGGCCACTGCTCCGATACCACGCGAGACGTAAGCCTGGTTCGTTTGATTGGTCGCAGGAGGGGTCTGAATCGATGCACCTCCGTTCGGAGTGACGACGCTCGTGTAGTTATAACCGCCATTGGCGGTGATGCTGAGCTTTGGCCGATAACCCGACAACGCTTGGGGTACATTCTCGTCGGTCGCCCGCAACGCGGCACGCTGGGCGTTGAGCGACGGATTGTTCTGATAAGCCTGGACCAGCGCCCATTGGATCGTATCGGCTGAGGCTTCGGACGACGCGGTCCCGAGCAAGCAAGCGGCCGGCAGGATAATTGCGGCGAACCATCGCACGATTTGACGACCCCGACCCGCGTGAGCCATGACGTGCTGGTCCGAAATGCAACGGCGGACATTCGCCGAACGCCGTTAATGGCGGCTGCTCTGAAGGCCGGATGCGATCCATCTCGCGGAACGCGCCAAGAAGGTTTCGCCATTGCTTTTGGCGACCGCGGGAAGAAAGGGATCGGCGAAGTAGCTTGCACCGCCGCTTTGAGCGATCTGGGCGGTTGCGTTGACGACCGCCGGTCCGCCGGCGACGTAGATGAGATCGTTTGGCGAAAGCGCCGGCAAATATTCGGTCGGCTGACCGAATCGGACGGCAGGCGTAACTCCCTGCCGTCTCAGCACGGTTGGAATAATAATGACGTGCGGAAACCGCGCGAGCCTGCACAAGGCGGGGATCATGTAAAGCGAATCGAGATCGCGTGCGCCTACGATCAGAACAAGGTGACGCCGCGGATTTTCTTTGATTGCCGCTTCGGCGATTGCCCAGATCGGGGCAAAGCCGGTGCCGCTCGAGACCAGGACAAAACGCTCGCACTGCTGCGGCCGAAAGTAGGCCGCGCCGAAAGGTCCGGTCAGTTTGACTCGATGACCGCGTTTGATCTTCCTTCCGA
The DNA here is from genome assembly GCA_035515455.1 of Xanthobacteraceae bacterium. Classification (GTDB taxonomy): domain Bacteria; phylum Pseudomonadota; class Alphaproteobacteria; order Rhizobiales; family Xanthobacteraceae; genus BOG-931. The sequence goes on along the minus strand of DATJBH010000174.1, from coordinate 37,428 downwards.
GCGCCGACGATACCCGCCCTTTTGCCAGCCGGCGCACGTGAAAGCGTATGAGATTAGGATCGCTCGGCCAGTCGAGCGGCCGTGTCGGGCTATAATAGCGTGGTGGATAACCGCGAAACCGCACGGAAAGATATTGGCCTGGCAAAGGCGTGGGGCCAGGCGGTGCTTCTATGCAAACCTCGAGCACGTCCGGCGCAAGATCGATGACATCGGCGACCGTGGCGGAGTTTTCAGTTACGTGCGGGGTGCGTTCCGCAACAATGTGCAAGTCGGAGATCACGCGGGTCTGGCAGGCGTGGACGACATTCGTGTTTTCGGTCGCGCCTCCGAAACAACGTCCATTAACGACCCGCACCTGGCATGTGCCGCAATATCCCGATCGACAATCATGCGGCAGCTCTATGCCGTTCATGAGCGCGGCATCGAGTAATAAATCTCCGGGTCGTGCCGGCACCGTCTCGCCGTTGATCGTCACCTTGCAGATTTTCGGCATTACTGAACCTCAATGCGTATCGGTCGAACATGGCGGGTGTGCTGGATTTGCGTGTGATCGAATGCCGCCACCCGCATGAAGGTCGCGGTCTTGATCGGCACGTGGTACGGGCTTTGATCCTGCAAACGCCGGGTCACTTCGAGGGCCCATCGCCCCGCGGCCCAGCGCCCCGCGCATGAAACGGCGGCGCGATCACCGGAAAACGTTCCCGTAATGATGACCCCCGGAATGACGGCGCCATCGGGGATAATCCGATCGCGTTCCGACGTATAGGGAACGGAGTCGTCATCGGTCAGATACCACCGCGCCCGTTCGCTTTCGCCATGGTTCGGATCGAGGTCGACGCGGCCAAGTGCGGCCGTCATCGAAGCGAAGTCATTGGGCAAACGGCGCGGCAGCACGCCGTCGGCATAGTCGCCGGGCCGCGTTGTCGTAAAATCTTTTTGATAACCCGCGGTGCCGGGGTCGTGCGCGAATCCGCCGCGATAAGGCGTCAGACCCGCCAACTGCTGTTGTGTCGCTGCAACGGGCTGACCGAAGTAGTCGTCGTCGCAGTGGTTCGACGTGTTGGTGCTGAGTGCCTTCCATTGCCAAACGTCGGCCAACAATCCGCGGCCCATGGTGTAGTGAAACCCGCGCCCGGAGCCCGAAGCTGGCTCGTTCGAAATCGGCCTAACGCCGGCGTGGAACGTGGTATCGCCGGCGAGGATAGTGTCGAGCTGCGTCAGCAGGACCGCGAACTTGTCTTCGTTGTAGGCGTGCTCATCGCCGTTTTCGTAGCCATCGTGGAGCAGCTGCCAGCGTCCGCCCGCCTTTGTCAGTGGCAGTTGTTTCAGCGATCGGCTGGGGTCGTCCCAAATAAACAGAAAATAAGCACGCTGGCCGTCATGCACGGCGCGGATTGAGACCGTCGTTTCACCGGTCCCGCCAAAGTTGCCGCCGCCTTCGGTGCGGACATAGAGCGGCTGGATTCTCTGCCAAATGGGGTCGGACGTTTCGCCGTCGATGACGGGAGCATCCGCCGGGTCTATGCGATAGATGTAAAGCGTATCCACGATCTGTCGCTGAGACGTGACCAGGAGGATCGCGGTCAAACCCGCAGCCATGCACGCGACGACAAACGCGTTTAATGCAAACGTAGTCCGCTTGTTCGCTCCGGCGGGCGGGGGGTTTTCTCGCGTAAACCTCCCGGACGGGGCCGCGGCATCGTCATTTGCAGGCAAGCTCCGCTCTTCAAGCAGTTCTCTGCCGCCGGCCATTACGGATTCTCGGCGCGCGCGCCGGTAGCCGGGAGCCTGCGCGACCGCGTGTTGAGCCGGGACAAGCGGTTGGCCGACGTGCTCATCGAGCAGGGAGAGGACTTCGGCAATCTCGAATGGCGGCGGCTGCGGTGCGAGCCGCCCCGGACGAAAGACCCTTAGGAGCTGGGGCGCACCTCCGTAACGCCACTGTGAAAAAACGTGGAATGCGACGTAGCCCAGAATGAACCACATCCCAAGCCAGTGCGCCTGCACCATCGTGTAAGTGGCGCCGCCGATATACATGAGAATTCCGGTGGCGAGCTCCGACAAGAGGGCCAGAAAAAAGAGCCAATAGAGCGCGATATTGATGCTGCTCCATCTGGCGTGACGGCGGCCCAGCAAACCGCGCAAGCGAACGCGATCGAAGCGAATGCGTGATCCGAGGCGCGCATTCCGGACGTAAACGATGTAAGCGACGCCGGTCGCAATGAGCAGTACCGCGGATTCCAGGTGTTCGGTCCAGACCGCAGCTTTGGGAAGCCAAGCGTCGAGGGCGTCGAGCCAACTGCGACCCGGCGTTTCGGTGGCGATCCGCAAACCGGTCGCAACCGCGACTGTCAGCGATGCTGCGAGCACCAAATGAAGGATGACAGTGCCATAATCGGTCTTTTTTGCCGGACCATTGCGTCCCACTTCACACCCCCAACCAATAAATGCCACGGCGCGTGCACCGTCCCCGCACGCGATCAAACACCCAGCCGAATTCGAAGCCGATCGTCCCCAAATCGGCCTTGCGGGATTTGCTTTGAATTGAATCGCCGAGCGGGCAGACAATTCATCCAGAATTGCCCGGTCTCCAGACTTAGCGAAAATGGAGCGCCAATTAGCCCGGCGGCGTGAGCGCCGAAATGTGTTCGCCTAACCGGTGACGAACAGTTCTCTTGCCATCGTCCCCCTCCTGTTGGTCAAACCCTGTTAGCGAAATCGAAGCAGGGGAGAGGCTGGCGGGGCATTGGGGCCGTGGCTTGATTGAATTGCGAGACGGTTGGGCAGAATGTGTGATCATTCGCAGGAGGAATGATGGCGCTCATTCCGTTCCGCGCAGATTTGTGATCGGCCACTCACATTTCAACCGAAATCATTCGCGTGAACGTGTCCGGTGCACAGGTGATCCATGAAATCTGCATGTCGCGAAGATTAAATCATTGCATTCGCAAGTTTGCGGCGGCCGATCACTTTCCTTGCACGACCGCCAGCGGCGCCGACTTTCTGTCGAAATTCCGTCGGGATTTCGCGGAACCGTCTCGTCGGCGTACGCGAAGCGGGTGCGCCACGAGATGGGTCGTGAAGATTGGGATTCGCGGAGTAGCGTGTGTCTGGTCCCGCGTCTGAAGATATTGTCGGACTCGAGTTGCGTGCGAGTGCGCGGCGGCTGGGCCTCGTCGCCATATTCAGCGGCGTCATCAATCTCCTGATGCTGTCGGGATCGCTGTACATGCTGCAGGTGTATGATCGCGTTCTGCCCAGCCGCAACGTCGCGACACTCGTCGGACTGTCGGCGATGGTGCTTATCGCCTATGCCTTTCAGGCCTATTTTGAGGCTGCACGCTCACGGATGCTGTCGCGCATTGGCACGCTGTTCGACATCGCCCTGCAGAAGCGAATCTATCTGGCGCTGGCAACGCTGCCACTGCGCGGTGCCAAGCCGATGGCTGCGCAGCAGCCGCTGCGCGATCTCGATCAGATCCGTACGTTTATGTCGGGAGTCGGACCCACCGCGTTTCTCGACATGCCGTGGATACCCATTTTTCTCATCGCGCTCTTTGTCTTTCATCCTGCGATCGGCTTGGTCGCCATATTGGGGGCGGTGACGATCATCGCGCTCACGGTGCTCACCGAACGCCGATCGCGCATCGCGGCGAGATTTTCCATGGATAGTGCGGGCCAGCGGCAGGTCTTCGTCGATGCGACCCGCCAAAATGCCGAGATTATTCGCGGCCTTGGCATGACGAGCCGACTGACGGAACGCTGGCTCGAGGCCAACGAACGATTTTTGCGGCAGAATTTCGTTGCCGCCGACGTCTACGCGAACATTGGCGCGATTGCGAAGGTCGTTCGCTACGCCTTGCAGTCGGCAGTCCTCGGCATGGGCGCTTACCTCGTCATCATCGAGCAGGCTTCCGGCGGCATCATGATCGCGTCGTCGATCATGATGGGCCGCGCACTGGCACCGATCGAAATCGCGCTGTCCAATTGGAAGCAGCTGGTTGCGGCTAGGCAAGGAATCGACAGGCTTCGCGATGTTCTGGCGACGGTGGCGGCGCCGGCCGCGCCAGCGGTCGAACTGCCGCGACCGAAAAAAGATCTTTCCCTTGAAAACATAAGCGTTACGATTCCGGGAGGCGCGCAGGCCGTTGTTTCCAATATTTCCTTCAGGCTGACCGCTGGCATGGGCTTGGCGCTGCTGGGAGCGAGTGCCGCGGGCAAGTCCTCGCTTGCAAGAGCCATCGTCGGCATTTGGCCTCCGTCCGAAGGCGTCATTCGCCTCGATGGCGCGGCATTAGACAATTGGGATCCCGACGAGCTGGGACGGCATATCGGCTATCTGCCTCAGGACGTGGCGCTGTTTGACGGCACCGTCGCCGAGAATATTGCGCGGTTTGACACGCACGCGACTTCGGATGCCGTCCTCGGCGCGGCGCGATTTGCCGGCGCGCACGAGATGATTCTGTCTTTGCCCAATGGCTACGCCACCAAGATTGGCGAGCGCGGCTCGTGTCTTTCAGCCGGACAGCGTCAGCGGATCGGACTGGCTCGCGCCTTGTTCGGCGATCCATTCCTTGTCGTGCTCGATGAGCCGAATGCCAATCTCGATCATGATGGCGAAGCCGCCTTGATCAACGCGATTCGAATGTTGCGGAAGAATCAACGCATTGTCGTCATGGTCTCGCATCGCCCCGAGACGCTCGCGGCGCTGGATATGGCGGCTGTGCTGCGCCATGGCTGCATGGTCGCCTTCGCGCCACGCGATGAGTTGTTTGCCCGAGTAGCCCGATCCATGAATGCCAACACGCCGGGTGGATTTAACGCCGCCAAGCCGCACGCGCGTGACTCGCGGACAGCCACGAGGACGACATTATGAATGCCCTGGGCGAGAACGGGCATGATCGCTCGGCCGGCTTGCGTCCCCCGCGGCGCCAAAAGGCCGAGGTCGGGCTTCAGGGCGAGGCGCTGATCTTCGAGTTACAAAGCGTTAGAAGAGCTTTCGAGCGCAACCGGCGAACCACGCCGTGCCAACCGGAGCCGCCTCGCGGGAAAGCAGGCGCCAAACCGGAAGCTATCGTGCGTCAGTTCCCCCGCTTATCGGAGCGGATCGACGGTTTCGACCATAATCTTCTGCGCCAGCCCATTCGCGTTGCTCAAACGACGGCGGAGCGATTCGCCGCCGGGCAGGCAGCAGAGCGGCCGCAAGCGTCCGATCCGACTAAGTTGCGCAAGCGGAAGATTCTCGCTGACTTCGGCAATTATCTGCAAATTCTGCAAGTGCAGATTCGATGGGTCTTTTCCGGGTCCCCGGCGATCGACGAATCCGCGCTGGATTTCAGGGAACAGGTCGTCCGCACCCACGAAGTTCAGTTGAAGGCAGCGTCGCGGGTGCTCATCATCAGTGCCGCGATCGCGGGCGGCTGGGCGACACTCGCGCCTTTGGCCGGTGCAGTCATGCTGCCGGGTACGCTTGTCGTCGAGTCAAGCGTGAAGAAAATTCAGCATCCCACCGGCGGCGTCGTGGCGGAAATCCCTGTCGAGGACGGCATGCATGTAAACGCGGGCGCGCTTCTGCTTCGGCTCGACGACACCCAGCTTGAGGCCAATCAGCGACTGATCGCCGACCAGCTCGATCAGGTCCGCGCACGCACGGCGCGCCTCGTTGCCGAACGAGACGCCGAGGCGACCATTCACGTGCCGCCGCAGCTCGCGGCCCGGCAGAACGATCCCGGCATTGCGCACCTTGTGGCATCCGAGATGTCGCTGTTCGTAGCGCGCGCCAAAGCGCGTCAAGGTCAAAAGGATCTCTACGCCAGCAACATCAAGCAGTTTCAGGAGCAAATCGACGGCCTGAATGGCGAAATACAATCGAAGTCCGCGCAACTGACCCTCATTGCAACCGAGCTTAAGGGTGTTGAAGAGCTTTACAGCAAAAGTCTCGTCCCATTGACCCGATTGACAACGCTGCAGCGCGAATCCGCTCAGCTCGAAGGCGAACGGGCTCAGCTTGCCGCCACAATTGCAGAGACCAACGCCAAAATCGGCCAGGCGCGGCTGCAAATCGTGCAGATCGATCAAAACTTCCGTTCCGAGGTCATGAAAGATCTCCGTGAGGCCCAGGATAAGGAAGCGGAGCTGATGGAGCGAAATGTGGTGGCGAAGGATCAATTGGCTCGGGTGGATGTCCGGGCGCCGACGTCCGGTATTGTTCACCAGTTGGCGGTTCACACCGTCGGTGGCGTGATTCGGGCCGGCGAGGTGATCATGGAAATCGTTCCCGATACCGACGCGCTCGAGATAGAGGGCCACTTGCCGCCTAACGAAATCGATCAGGTCGAACGCGGTCAGCCGGCGTATTTGCGGTTTTCAACGCTTGATCGCCAAACCATGCCGGAAGTGCAGGGCACCGTGACATATATCTCCGCGGACCTAAGCCACGACGAGCGAGGCAGTGTCGGCTTTTACACCGTGAAAGTCGATCTTCCCGAGGGAGAACGCCGTCATCTCGACGGCATGACGTTGATCTCCGGCATGCCGGTGGAGATTTTCCTGCAGACGGGCAGCCGGACGATGCTGAGCTATCTGCTCAAACCGATTACCGACCAAATGCGGCGCATGTTCAAGGAGCCGTAAAGATAAAGGTCTTCCCAACCGATCTCGGTGCAAGCGCCAATGGTGGCGCGTAAGGATTCCCGCATCGTGTTGATGCGAGACTACGCAACGAAATTGCAGCGAGCATATTAAGGCATGTATCGCCGCTGCGACTCCTTGCTGCAGCCATCATTGCGCGCTCGGATGACGCACTCGCGAATTTTTCACGGACGAGGGAGAATCAAGTGAGTACACCCACCACTGTGAGAGATGATGCACTGAATCTTTCGACCGATCTTGCCCAGGCCGGCGCCGTATTTAATGACTCGACGCGCCTTCTCGATGGCGGCCTGTGGAGCACGCCCGCCGACAATAACAATCAAGCCGCCTATCTCGGCCTTTACACCACCGATATTCACGCCGTTCTGGCGGACATCAATGCGGCGCTCGCTGATCCGGGGGCTGCTGCGATCGATGGCACTTCGTACACGCTATCGAGCACGGATAGCTCGGTTCTGATGGAGGTTCAGAGCCAGCTGCAGACCTTGCTCAACGAAGCGCCACACTCGGTCGGCAACTCGCACAGCGCGACGACCGCCCAAGAGCTGATCCAGACCACGCAGACGTCCATTCTTAACGAGATCAACGGTGATTCGGCTCTCGCTACAGCTTTGGACGCCGTTTCGTATGCCAGCGGCACCGGCGCCAACAATGTCGGATTCGAGGCTTTACCGACCGGTTCGGACAATTCCGCCGCGCTCGCAGCAGCAAGGGCGCCGGGTGCGACGTTGCAGGATATCGGCAATGTCTTCAATGCTGCCGCCGATTTGGCTGTCGGTGGGCTCAATCACGCCAACCTGGGCGAATTCAACACCGACATGAAAGCGATTGCGGCCGGCTTGACCAATTTGATCAACGATCCGACCGCGCTGTCGACGATTGAATCGGCGGCCGGAGAAACCGGCAGTGCTGCCGCGCTTACAACGGTCCACCTGGATACTGTTCTCAACCAGATCAATCTGCAGATCAACGACTTCGATCAGAAATACGCCACCGATCCCAACGTCGCGGCGCGTGCCACCAATGACAATCTGCTTGATATCATCGATATCGTTCAGGGCGATGCCGCGTTGAACGCGGCCGCCGGCGGCAACGGAAATCCCGGCGCGGTGGGCGGCTTCGCTGAATTCCCAGCATACCTGAGCGGGACCATCCAGCATTACCAGGACAATCAGGCGCAGACCAACTTCTGGGCGCAGTTCATCGCCGAAGCCAACACCATCAACAATCAACTCAATAATGTCGCGGCGGGGGCAGACACCTCGCCTGGAGATCTTCACGGCCTGATCACCGAGATCCAGAATTATCAGAAGTTCGGCGCCTCCTTCGATGCGAGCCAGGGCGGGGTATTCGGTGCCCGATTCGACAATGAGCTGCTCGGCGGCACTCTTCTTGCCGATACCAATAACGCCGTGCACGGGCTGCAGGGCATTTTGAATGGCGACACCGGAGACGCCTTGGCGGCGGACCAGGCGCAGATCCAGGCGGCCGGGCAAGGTTTTGTCGCTGATGCCGCGGACGTATCCGGAAACAACGTCCCGGTTGGCGGCGGCACCTTCGTCGGCACCTCGACCACCGTCGCCGATGCAACCTCGCCGGCCGGCGTCGCGCAAGGCTCGATTCCGGTTGCAGGCGCGGCATCGGGAGCGACGGGACTACCCATTGCCCAGGGCGGCAGAGGGGGAAACCAAGGAGGTCAGGCTTCGCACGGCCACGACCACGGGCCAGGTGACGTCAGCGCCGGCGAACACCACCAGTTCTCCGTCGTCGTACAGAACCATTTCGAGGTGCTGTGGCATCATGGCTAGCGAATTGAAGCGCGCCGAAAAGCTTCGGCGCGTGGGTATCTCTGGGTAGAGCCCGCTGGAGCGGGATATCGAACCCACGATTTATTGTGCACCTCGCCCCTGTCATTGACAGGGCGAGGTGCAAAGAACGCGCTGCGGAGCAGCGCCATGGGGTTCGAATCCCACTCCCTCCGCCAGCTTTGCCGTTGTCCGGCCCGGAGACACGGGTGACAGAACGTACCTAAGACATGGGTGACAATCTCGAGCCGAACGGATTGTCGATGGCCTGCGAGGTCCGCTACTCCAAGTCGATATAGCCGAGCATGGTGCACGCAGCCGACGCCCCCAAATTCGGTCATCGATTTATTTGATGCCGCGCTCCTAACCGGCGAGCGCTGAGCGCAATCGAACAATAAACCCAAGGCGGCCGCAGGAATTTTCTCTGGAGCGGCGCCGATGCGCTATGGACGCGCGCCGTCGCGGACGATGTAGTTGCTGGCCCGAGCGCAGATGTATTAGTCTCCCTCAAAAGGGGAGGAAACATGATGTGCCATCGTTTTGCCGGAGCCGTTATCGGAATCGTTGCGCTTGGCAGCGTGATACAACCTGCGCTCAGCCAGGAGCCGATCAAGATCGGCGTGATGTTTCCTCTTACCGGGCCGATTTCCGCGCAAGGCGGTCCTGAGCGCGACGCTATCAAGCAAGCCTTCGCCGAGGAAAACGACACGGTCGCGGGACGGAAAATCGAATTACTTTACGAAGACAGCACGGGCCGCCCGGATGTCGGTTTGACCAAGACGAAGGCGCTGGTGGAGCGCGACAAAGTCGATTTGCTGCTGTCGGAACTGGTCAGTTCGGTGGGGGCGGCCATGGCCCCTTACGTGACCGAGCAGAAAATTCCGTGGGTCAGCACTGTCGCGCTCGACAGTCTCACCCGCGCGCAGAAAAGTCCGTACATCTTCCGCTTCGTGCCTTCGACATACCAGTACGCCATGGTTGCCGCCCAGGCGACCCAAAAAATGGGCTGGAAGAAAGTCTACTTTCTCGGGTGGAATGCCCCGCCCGGCCACGAATCCGCGGACGTCGTGAAGAAGCTTTACGGAGCCGATAATCTTGTCGGCGCGCAGTTCTCAAATATCGGGACGTCCGATTACGCGCCTTATCTCACGGCGATGGATGCCGGAAAGGCGAATGGCATGTTCGCCGCCATGTGGGGTGCCGATGCCCCGCGTATGGTCGAGCAATATGCCGAATACGGGCTGAACAAGAAATTGCCGATCTTCGGCATTGCCTCGTTCACCAGCGAGGAATTGCTTGCCGTCATGCCGCCCCAGGCCGCTGGCATCCAGAGCGCCTATACTTATTGCGGCACGCTCGATACGCCGGAAAACAAGAAGTTCGTCGACGGATTCAAGGCGGCGCACAATGGCGCTGTTCCCGGGTCATATTCCTATATGGGATACATGGCTGCAAAAATGGTCATTGCGGCGCTCAAGGAGATCAACGGAAAGGCCGAAGACCACGACGCGTTCATCAACGCGCTGAGCAAGGTCCAGGTCAAAGGCCCGATGGGCATGACGAGCTTTGACGAGCACCATGGCATGGTCGCCGATTTCTATCATCTTACGATCGAGAAAGGCCCGGACGGAAAGCTGCAAAATCGCTGCGGTGAACGAATCGCGCAGGTAAAGGACCCGTACGATCTGTTCCCGTGAGATTCATCCGTCTCGGGGCGCGGTCCGGCGGTTTCCGGACCGCCGAGGACCGCCGACGCGCCATCTTGACGGCGGCGCCTTGTCATCGTTCGGGCTCCAGTCCCGTCCACCGCCGCTCGTGAACGAATAGACCCGTTTCGCCGCCATGACGTTTTGGCTCGTTCAAGCTCTCAATGGCATCTCGTACGGGATGTTATTGTTCCTGTTGGCTTCCGGATTATCCCTGATCTTCGGCGTGATGAAGATCCTCAACCTGACGCATGGATCGTTCTATCTGCTCGGCGGCTATTTTGGGTTGGTCGTGCTCCAGGAAACCGGAAGTTTCGTCCTCGCCGTGCTCGGAGCAAGCCTGGCGATCGCTCTGATTGGCGTCTTTATCGAGCGCTTTTTTCTGAGGCGATTTCACCTTCAGCAATTGCCGCAGGTGCTTGTTACCTTCGGCTTCCTTTTCATATTTTCCGATCTCGCCACTGTGATCTGGGGCGCCAATCCGCAAACTATGCCGCGGCCAGAGCTTTTTGCCGGCTCGCTGCAATTCGGCGGCTTTTATTACCCGACGTACCGGCTCTTCATTATCGGCTTCGGATTATTTGTCGCGGTGTTGCTGTGGTGGCTTCAGGACGGCACCCGCGTCGGCGCAATGCTTCGAGCCAGCGTGGATAACGAGGAGATTGCCCGCGCTTTGGGCATCAATGTCTCGCTTCTCTTCACTCTCGTATTCGGGCTCGGCGCCTTTCTGGCCGCGCTCGGCGGAGTCATGGGCGGCCCAATCCTGGGTGTTTATCCCGGTGCGGACTTTGAGGTTCTGCTTCTCGGATTCGTCGTGGTTATCATCGGCGGGCTTGGCAGCCTCAAAGGTGCGCTCGTCGGCGGACTGGCCGTCGGCTTGCTCGATAATTTCGGCAAGGTGTTCTTTCCCGAACTGGCCTTGTTCACGATTTTTGCTCCGATGGCCCTGATCCTCGCCGTACGGCCTGCCGGCCTGTTCGGGCGCGAATGAGTGCCGCAGGCGCGAAATCCCCGCAGAAGTGGCGCGGTATCGCCGCGCTCTTTCTTGTGGCGGTGATCGTTCTCGCCGTTTTGCCATATCTGCTGTCCACCTATTATCTCGGCTTGGTGAGCCAGATTCTGATCTTTGCCCTGTTTGCCATGAGTCTCGATCTTTTGATCGGCTACGCCGGAATGGCCTCGCTCGGGCATGCGGCATATTTCGGCGTCGCCGCCTATGCCGTCGGGTTGCTCTCCGTGAAGCTGCATTGGAGCGTCTGGTCCGCGCTTCCGGCCGCTCTGATTGTCGTTGCCCTTGTTGCGGCGTTGTTCGGCTTATTGGCGCTGCGGACCCGCGGCAGCTATTTTCTGATGATTACGCTTGCGTTGTCTCAGGTCGCATGGGGCATCGCCTTTGGCTGGCGGTCCCTGACCGGAGGCGACGACGGACTGCCAAACCTACCTCGCCCGGAACTTGCCGCGGACTGGTTCCTTACGGGAGACCGGTCGTTTTATTTCTTTATTGTGCTGCTCGTCGGCCTTGGCATGCTGTTGCTGACCCAGGTCGCCACATCGCCCTTTGGATTTGCACTGCGCGGCATCCGCGAGAGTGAAACGCGCATGCAGGCGCTCGGATATAATGTCTGGCGTTATAAGTTCGCGGCCTTCATCATCGCAGCGGCTTTTGCAGGGCTCGCGGGCGCCCTCTATGCCTATTACAACCGTTTCGTCAGTCCCGATTACCTTGGCGTGTTCCGTTCAGCGGAAGTCTTGCTGATGGTGATCCTGGGCGGTGCGGGCACTTTGATCGGACCCGCAATCGGCGCCGCCGTCATTGTGCTGCTCGAAAACCTGGTTAGTGCCTACACCGAGCGCTGGCTGATCGTGATCGGCATCATCTACATCGTGGTGGCGCTGTTTGCGCCAAATGGCATCATTGGCTTCATCCGCGATCTCCGCGCAAGCCGAGCGAAATCATGACCGCGCTCGCCGTCACCGACATTTCCCGAAACTTCGAGGGCGTCCAGGCCCTGGACAATGTTTCTTTTGAGGTCGCGTCCGGCGAACGTCGCTTGATCATCGGTCCCAACGGGGCAGGCAAAACCACGCTTTTCAATATACTGAGCGGCTCGTTCGCCGCATCGAGCGGCTGGGTCACGCTTTTTGGCCGCGACATCACCCGCTTGCCGGCTTATGCGCGCGCGCGTCTGGGACTTTCACGCACGTTTCAGATAACCAACCTCTTCTTTCAGCTGACGGTCCTGGAAAATATTCTGCTTGCCTTGCAGGCCGGGAAGGGGACAGCTTCACCCGTGCGCCGTCTCCTGCGGGGGGATCGCGCACTGAATGCGCGGGCCGAGGCTTTGCTCGAACATTGGGGACTGAACGAGCTGGCCGGGCATCCCGCCCGGGACATTTCCTATGGCCAGCAGAGGCAATTGGACATTTTGCTGGCCATGGCTGTCGAGCCCAAAGTGCTGCTGCTGGATGAGCCGACAGCCGGCCTGTCTGCCGCCGAAGTTCCGCGCGTCATGACCGTCCTGCGCGGCCTGTCGCGCGACACGACGGTGCTGATGATCGAGCATGATATGGACGTGGCTTTTGAGCTCGCCGACCGCATCGCCGTTCTGCATCAAGGTCGGCTCCTGGCCGAAGGCGGCGTCGAGGCCATTCGAAACAATCCGCAAGTAGCCGAAATCTATCTCGGGTCCGATTGAGCGCACCGCGATGTTGAGCGTGCAAGACATCCACACTTATTACGGTGACAGCTATATTCTGCAGGGCGTTTCGCTCCAGTTGAACGCTGGGCAGGTGGTCGCTCTCTTGGGCCGCAATGGCGTGGGCAAGACCACTTTAGCCCGTTCCATCATGGGCCTTACGCCCGCCAGACGCGGCAGCATTCTGTTCAAACAGACCGACATTACCCGCTTGCCCGCCTACAGGATCGCGCGGCTGGGCGTCGGCCTGGTGCCGCAAGGGCGGCAAATCTTCCGTTCTCTGTCCGTCAAGGAACATCTGGACGTCATGGCACGCGGGCAGGGCCGCTGGACCCTGGACGCGATCATGGAACTTTTTCCGAACTTGCACGCCCGGTGGCGCAGCCTGGCCGGCAAGCTCAGCGGCGGCGAACAGCAAATGCTTGCGGCGGCCCGGGCGCTGGTCGCCAATCCGGCACTGCTCATCATGGACGAACCGACGGAAGGATTGGCGCCGCTCATGATCCGCGAACTCGGCCGAACGATCGAGGCGCTCAAGCAGGCTGGCACATCAATCCTTTTGATCGAGCAGCAGCTCGCGTTCGCCCTGCGCTACGCGGATACTGTGTTCATCATGAGCAAGGGGCGCATCGTGCACCAGTGCGGTCCGGCGGATCTCGCTTCTGATGTACAGACGAAATCCCGATACCTGGGGGTGTGAGGCATCAGGCGTGCACGTCTCTCTTTGTGCCCAGCCGACCTGCGCGAAGTAATTGACAGCGAGGTTGGAATTTTGCCCAATCTTCTAGAAAAGCAGCGAAGCGGATGGCATTGCATTGTCTCGGTCATCGCTCAGGGGAGGCAACAAACGTGGCGAGTTGGATCGATACTTCGCCCCTTGATCGTCGTCGGATCGCCGAAAGCTGGTTGAGGAAAATCAGCTCTGCACTCGAGGAGAAGCGTTATGCCGCCGCCGCGGCGATGTTTCATCCCGACGGGTATTGGCGCGACCTCCTGACGTTCGAGTGGCTCTTTAAGGTTCTTCATGGGCCCGGCGAAGTGGAAGCCTGGCTGCGCAAGGCGTTCGATGCAAAGCCGGCCGGCAATTTCCGCCTGGAGTTCGACCCCACGGTCGGCGCGATCGGCGAACACCCCGAGACTTTGGAATTCTTCTTCCGTTTCGATACGGCCATCGCTTCCGGCCGCGGCTATGCGCGGCTTGTTCCCGACCCTCATTCTCCGGCGACCGCCAAGGCGTACACGTTCCTGACCGCCATGCAGGAGTTGAAGGCCTTTCCCGAAAGACGGGGAAAGAACCGCCCGCACGACGACCTGCACGTGACTTCGACCCAGACCGAGAATTGGCTGGATCGCCGGCGCGCAGCACGTCAGTTCAAGGGCAAGGACCCCGACGTGGTCGTCATCGGCGGCGGCCAAGCGGGGCTGATGATGGCAGCGCGGCTAGGCCAGCTCGGCGTCGACACGCTCGTCATCGAAAAAACCGAGCATATCGGTGACGTGTGGCGCAACCGCTATCATTCGTTGCAGCTGCACAACGAAATCTGCATGAATCATTTTGCTTATTTGCCGTTTCCCGACACTTGGCCGGTCTTCATTCCCAAGGACAAGCTCGCCGACTGGCTCGCTTTCTATGCCGAGGCAATGGAGCTTAACGTCTGGACCAAGACGACGTTCCGGGGCGGTGAATACAGCGGGTCCGATCGATGCTGGACCGTGCGGCTGCGGACCTCCGAGGGCACCGTGCGGACAATGCGGCCGCGCCATATCGTTCTGGCAGCCGGTGTCAGCGGCCTTCCGAACATTCCGCATATTGATGGGGCGAATGAGTTTGGCGGCCCCATCCTGCATTCGAGCAGCCCGACCGACGGCCTCGACGTGAAGGGAAAGTCGGTGCTGGTCGTCGGCGCCGGCACCAGCGCTCACGATCTCGCGCAAAATCTGCATGTTCGCGGCGCCAATGTCACGATGTTGCAGCGGTCGTCCATAACCGTCGTCAGCCTTTATCCGAGCTCGGTTCGCCCCTACGAACTCTATCGCCAGAACGACGGCGTAAGGCCGATCGACGATACCGATCTCATTGCCGCTTCGGTCCCGTATCCGCTATTCGCGCGATTGCAGCGTCCTGTCAGCCATCAAATGATGGAAGACGACAAGGAGCTGCTCGATGGTCTGCGCAAAGTCGGCTTCCTGCTCGACAATGGCGAAGACGACACGGGCTATTTCCTCAAGCTCCTGCGCTATCAGGCCGGTTATTATTTGAACATCGGCGCGTCCAACCTCATCGTTGCCGGGAAGATAAAGTTGAAGTCCGGGGTGGACATCAAACGGCTCGCGGCGGGAAAAGTCGTTTTCTCCGATGAGAGCGCGATGGATGCCGATATCGTCATTCTCGCCACGGGATATAAACCGCTGCAAGAGGCGGTTCGGTCCATGCTGGGCGACGCCGTTGCCGATCGCGTCGGTCCGATTTGGGGAATTGGCCAGGATGGCGAGCTCAACAATATGTATGGGCAAACGGCGCAGCCGGGGTTTTACGTCACCGGCGGGGGCCTGCCTGGGGCGCGCGCCTATTCACGTTACACCGCTCTCCTGATCAAGGCCGATCTCGAAGGTTTGCGGCCTCACCGGGATCCGTCTCTGCAGACAGCAAACGGATCGGTGGAGCGGCGAGAGCCGGAATACGTGCAGCTGTGACCTGCGCACTTTAGGCAGATGGAATCTCGTTCTCTATAGCAATAACGGCTTATGTGGAGTTACCGATGCGTGACAGGCTTGAACTGCCCCGATTGTCGAAAGCCGAACGTGACAGGCGCTGGTCCACGACACGCGAGCAGATGCGAGCGCGCGGTATCGACTGCCTGGTGCTTTGGGGCTGGCCGGCGATGTGGGATTTCACCACGGCCAACGCCCGCTATCTGAGTCCGATCGGAGGCAACGCGGAAAACAATACACTGATTTTTCCGTTGGCCGGCGAGCCGACGTCGTTCGTGTTTATGCCGACTTTCGTCGAATATTGGAAACGTGCTCAGGATTGGGTGAGCGATGTCCGTAGTCGGCGCGGCACATGGTCGGACACGGTGGTTGCACGGCTCAAGGAAATGGGTCTTGAAAGGGCGACGATCGGCATGGACGGCGTTGCCGGTCCGCTCGATCCCGACGGCTGGCTTCCTTACAGCATATTCGAATCGCTCAAGGCGAGGCTGCCTAATGTTCGTTTTGTCGATCTCGGCGATCTACTGGAGACGACACGATCGATCAAAAGCGACGAGGAAATTGCGCTTCTCGAAAAGGCGTCGGCACTTGGCGACAAGATGCTTCAAGCCTGCAGAGACCGCGCGCGTCCAGGCGTACGCGAATCCGAGGTTTACGGTCACATGATGGAGGCGATGCTGGCGGACGGCGGTGAGGAACCGACATTGTTTCTATGGGCGTGTGATCGCCATCCGTTTCCGCATCCATTTCGGCTTCCGACAACGCGTCCGATGGAACCGCGCGACGTCATCACTTGCGAGATTCATCCAAAGATCGGCGGTTATTTCACCCATGTCGAACGTACCTTCTGCTTAGGCGAGCCGGACAAAGAGCTGCAGCGCATCTATGACGGCTGCGTCGCCGCGTTCCGACGCGGCATGGAGCTGTTCGGCCCGGGGAAATCAATCGTCACGGCGATGAACGAGGTAAAGCGCGTCATCGATGACGCCGGCCTGGGGATATGCGAGACCGGCATTCACGGCCACGGACTGGCGTCCCTCGAATATCCCAGATACCGGTTCCACGCGCTCAAGGCCGATCAGGCCGCACTCGCCACCATTGGCGACCAATTCAAAGCGGGGATGGTGTTCGCCTTCAACATCGATCTATTCGATCCAAAATGGCACGGCGGTCAGACCGGCGCCGTCTTTGCCGACACCGTCGTCATTACCGACAAAGGGGCGCGCTTCCTGCATTCTTTCTCCCAGGACTTGCAGAGAGTCGGCTGAGCAAAGCCATCTCCTTCGCTCAAGCCTTGCATACAGGTGAAGATGCCATGGAACAGCCCGCGGACCGATCTCTCCCAAAGTTTCGGCGCATCGTCACCGGGCACGACGCCAACGGCAAGGCAATGATTTGGCTTGACGGCGATGCGACCAATCACAAGTTTCCCAGCGACAAAATCTCGTCGACATTGATGTGGTCGACCGACCGTGCGCCGACACAAGTATACGGCGACGAGGATGAGGGAAGCCGCATTTTAGGTTCGTCGCCGCCGCAGAACGGCAGCCGTTTCACCATGATGGAGTTTCTGCCAGGCAACGGGGCGCACATGCATCGAACCGATACCGTGGACTATGTGATCTGTATCGCCGGCGAAATAGAGATGTTTGTTGACGATACCCAATACGTCACGCTTCGGGCGGGCGACGTCCTCGTTCAACGCGGCACCTATCACGCCTGGGCAAACCGCAGTGACAAGCCATGCCGATTGGCGGTCGTGCTTTTGGATGCATTGCCCAAGCGCGAGGGTTCCATTTCCGGACTTGTCAGCGCGCGCTAGCCGAGGAATGGCGGAAGTTCCCACAGGAGACGTAAAATGAGCGTCGAGCGTGAGCGCGTCGTCATCGTGACTGGAGGCGCACGCGGGCTCGGACGTGCGATGTCGTTGGGTCTGCTCCGCGGGGGCTTCCGCGTCGTGATCGCACACCTGCCGACAAGCGCCGCGGAAATGCGGGCACTCCACACGCTCGCTACGACAGAAGGATCAGAAAGTCGGCTGTTCTCCGTCGAATGCGACGTGACGCAATGGGAGCAGTGCCGGGACACCGTCGCGAGAACACTCGATCGTTTTGGCGCGCTTCACGGACTCGTCAACAATGCCGGCATCGGAATGCAGGGCATCGGCAACGTCCTGGTCGGTCAACGCAAGCCGTTCTATGACGTCGAGGCGGATGCGTGGCGAAGGGCGGTTGAGTCAATGTCAATGGTTCGTTTTTGATGGCGAAAGCGGTGATGCCGCACTTTATGCAGCAGCGCTGGGGGCGGATCGTCAACATTGAAACCAGCCTCTTCACCATGATGATGGATGGATTTTCGCCCTACGGTCCGTCCAAGGCCGCACTTGAATCGGCAACGGTCATCTGGTCGAAGGATCTTGCGGGAACGGGCGTTACGGTAAATGCCTTAGCTCCGGGTGGTCCCGCAGACACACGAATGATTCCCGAGACGGAAGTTCGTGACCGTTCGACCCTCATCGGCCCGGAAGTCATGGTACCGGCAATCGTGTGGCTCATGTCGCCCCAATCCGATGGGGTCACCGGCCGGCGCATTATTGCCAAGGAGTGGAATGCCGAACGGCTGCGTTCCGAGCCAATCGAGACAATTGGCGTTCCCGCGGGATGGTAGCCGCCTTGAAGACCGGTCCTGATGGCGATGCGCCTACGCCAGACGCGGCTGCTTCGGCTCCCCAATCGATCGCCGGGGCGATACTGAACATTAGTATTGACTAATGCAGCCTGCGTTGATACGTGCGCTTCAATTGCCGGCAATAAGCGCCAACAAGAAACCGGCACACCTTTGCTTTGCTCCGCTTGGTCCCGCAAAACCGGCGCATTGGATGAACGAGTTCTCTACAAACGCGATCGTCGGCATCGGCGGCTTGGTCATTGGGCTTGTATTCGGCGCCGCCGTGCAGCGGACTAATTTCTGCGCCATGGGCAGCATTTCGGATGTCGTGCTGATGGGCGACGGGCGCCGCTTCCGCGCCTGGCTGCTGGCCATCGCCGTGGCGATCATCGGCAGCCAGACGCTGCATTTCGCAGGCCTCATCGACCTCGATAAGTCCATTTATCTCACCGCCAACCTCGGCTGGCTTGGCGCCATTATCGGCGGCCTCATGTTCGGCTTCGGCATGACGCAAACGGGCGGTTGCGCCAGCAGGACATTGGTGCGTCTCGGCAGCGGTAATCTGAAATCGCTGATCGTCATGCTCGTGCTCGGAATATTTGCCTATATGACGCTGCGCGGACTGCTGGCGCTGCCGCGGCTACAGATCGAAGCCACGAATATCGACCTCACCGCACGCGGCCTGCACAACCAGAATCTCGGCGAGATGGCCGGTGCGGCAATCGGCGTTCCGGCAGCTTACGCGCGCGCCGGGGTGGCGAGCCTTGTCGCGCTGCTGCTCTTGGTTATCTGCTTCAAGGATGCCGCCTTCCGGCGCAGCCCGGCAAATATGATCGGCGGGCTCATCGTCGGGCTGTGCGCGGTGGCGGGCTGGATCGTCACCGGCATTTTGGCGAACGATGAGTTCAATCCGGTGCAGCTTGCTTCGATTACCTTCGTGGCGCCAGCCGGCGATAGCCTGCAATATTTGATGACCTTTACCGGGTCGACCATCAATTTCGGCATCGCCGTCATCGGCGGCGTCATCGTCGGCAGCTTTCTGACGGCGATCGTTACCGGCACTTTTGCCGTCGAAAGCTTCGTCGATCGTAATGATTTGATCCGCCATCTCGGCGGCGCGATGCTGATGGGCGCCGGCGGCGTGCTGGCGCTCGGCTGCACGATCGGCCAGGGCGTCACCGGCATGTCGACGCTCTCGCTCGGCAGCCTGATCGCTTGGCTGTCGATCATGGCTGGCGGCTATCTCGGGATCAAATACTTGGAAGAAGGCTCGTTCGCCGGCGCTTTGCGCACGGCATTTGCGCGGGGCTGACGCGTATTACCGACGCAAAAACCGGCGCCGGGCAGCGCCGGTTTTGTCCTTTTGTCCCGGCGGCGCCTACAGCCTGACCGGAGGTCCGCCCGATCGTCCCTGCAGCTTGGCGCTGAATGCCAACAGGAAGGCGAGGCTACGCTGCGTTTCCGGCTTGCCCAGCAGGGACAGCGTCGACATCACTCCGCCTTTCGGAGGTGGTGCGTTGGCGGTCTCCTGCGCGGCCTCTTCCAGCGCGACGCGGGTGTTCTCTGCGAGTTCGCCCATCGCCTCGTTGCCGACGGTGTTGATCATGCTCTCGGCGAACATGAACAGCCGCTCGACAATGTTGTCGGTGAGCGCATTGCGCATGGCGTGAACCGTCAGAGCGAGGTCGCAGATGGTGTCCAGCGCGCCGACCTTGTGCAGTTCGGTCAGCCGGTCAATCATCGTGTGCACGGCCGCGCTGGTGTTCGGATCGTTGAGCCGATCGAGCAATTCGAGCCCGTTGCCGCCCAGCATCGCCAAGCGCTCGATCATGCTGTCGGTCAACGCCTCGCGTGCCGCGAGCGTCAGGCGGCCCATCTCGTCGGGCGGCTGATTGGACATCGTGATATCGGTCATCGCCATTCTCCTCACAGCAAGCCGCGGGCCGAGAGCCAGTACATCCGGTTATAGGCCAGCTTGAACCAATGGATCATCTGCGACGGCGGGCCCGGATTTGGCGGCGTCGTATAATTGAACCACACATAGGTGCCGGTCGAGAACCCGGTCTCAACGAAG
This sequence comes from Xanthobacteraceae bacterium, assembly GCA_035515455.1. Classification (GTDB taxonomy): domain Bacteria; phylum Pseudomonadota; class Alphaproteobacteria; order Rhizobiales; family Xanthobacteraceae; genus BOG-931. Next base: position 17,117 of record DATJBH010000174.1, on the reverse strand, counting down.
CAGAACACCTTGCCGTCGTAATCGCGCGCCCAGCGGTCTTCCTTGATCAGCGAGGACAGGTTGTCGATGACGGTGTCGGCCTCAAAATGCGCGGTCGAGCCGGCCTTCGAGATGGGAATGTTGGTCGTGTCGCCGACCACGAACACGTTGTCCGAGCCTTCGCGGAGCAGGGTGTTCTTCACCGTCGGCACCCAGCCGCCGGCGCCGAGGTTCGAGTCGGTGATCACCTTCTGGCCGCTGTGCGGAGGAATGGTGATCAGGAGGTCGTAGTTCAGGGTTGTCCCCTCTTCGGACGTTATTGTTTTGGCCTTGGCATCGACTGACTTGGTGTTGAAGAAGGTCTCCGACTTGATATTGGCGTGCTCGAACGCGGGCACCGCCCAGTGCGCGACCGGCTCCAGCGAATGCAGCCGACCGATGGGATAAGTGTAAATAATCTCGCTCTTGTCGAGCAGGTTCCGGCCCGCAAGGTAGTCGCGCAGCATGAAGGTGACTTCAAGCGGCGCCACCGGACACTTGTGCGGCGCGTTGATATTGACCACGACTTTGCCGCCCTTGAAGGCCGCCAAGGCGTCGCGCAACTTGCGGGCGCCGTCGAGGTCGTAGAACCAGTGCCCGCCTTCGGTCATGCCGGGGATGTTGTCGGGCCTGATGCGCGAGCCGGTGGCAATCACCAGGAAGTCGTAGCTGTGGGTCTTGCCCGATTCGGTCGTGACCGTCTTCTTGTCGACGTCGATACCCTTGGCCGCATCGACGAAATAGGGAACGCGGCGGTCAAGCACCTTGCGCTGATCGCGGAACAATTCGGATTCACGCATCCGCCCGAACGGCACATAGAGCAGGCCGGGCTGATACATATGCTTGTCCGTCGCCCCCAGCATGGTGATTGTGACACTGCCCGAGGACAGTTCCTCGCGCAGCTGCCGGCATAAACCGTTGGCGACTATCGTGCCGGAGAGACCGCCTCCGACGATCAAGATCTTTTTGGCCATTTTCGTTTCCTCCCCGTTCACCGCGCCCGCACGGCCGGTGCAAGCGCGTCATACGTCACTTTGCCTTACGCACGACGATACTCCAGTAACCGTCCTTCTGGGTGACGCCCACCATCTCGTGATGGACCTTCTTGACCCATTCGGGAATGTCGCTGGCTGAACCCTTGTCGCTCGACAATACCTCGATCTCGTCGCCAATCTGCACCAGCTTGAGCTTCGCGATCAGCTCCATCAGCGGGCCGGGGCAGTAAGCGCCGCGCGCATCGATTGTTTCCGTTGCCATCACACTCACACTTTCTAAAGCGTAACGAACTGGCCGTTTTCGGCATCGGATAGAAACTTAGTCAAACCGAGAGGGCCATCGAACAGACCGTCTTCCAGGCGGTCGATCTCCCAGCCCTGCACGTCCAGCGCCATCGAGCAAGCCCAGAGCTTGAGATCGCCCAGCTCCTTGCCCTGCGCAAACAGCGTGATCGGATCGGGCGCCTTCTTTTCCCTCAGCAGCTTGGAATAGGCGCCGCCGTGATAGCGTTGATCGGTGGGGGCATCCTTGGCGAAGGCGAGCATCGCGTTCATGCTGACAAACACCTCGACCGGCCGCTCGGAAACGGCGGCCACAGAGGCGATCATCGCCGCCATTTGCACCTTCTCATGCTCGCCCGAACAGAGCAGGATATAGAGTTTGTTTGACGCCATTGTCGCCTCCAGACCGCCAGCCGCGCCTCAAGACGTGCGCTTGATCACGAAGCTGAACACGTTGTTGTCGGTCTTCGACTCCAGCAACTCATTGCCAGTGGCGCGGCAGAACGCCTCGAAGTCCTTGACCGCGCCGGGATCGGTCGCCAGCACCTGCAGAGTGCCGCCAAGCGCCACGTCCTTGAGCGCCTTCTTGGCGCGCAGAATAGGCAGCGGACAATTCAGCCCTTTTGCATCGAGAAGCTGGTCGGCCATGTGGTTTTTTCTCCAAATTCCGGCTGATTCAGATGAATAGGTTGATGTCGCTTTTGGTTGCGGTCTCGATATAGGTCGCCGCGCCGCCGAGTTCCGGTCCTTCGATGATGTCGCTGCGCGCATACTCAAACAGGTCCATGGTCATTTGACAGGCAATCATCTTGACATCCGCCTCCAGCGCCATGCTGCGCAGCTCCTCGATCGAGGCTACGCCCTTCTTCTTGATCAGATTCTTCATCATGGCGGTGGCGGCCGCATCGACCCCCGGTATGGCGGAGACGAGATTGGGCATGCCGATATGCATGCCCAGCATCGGCATCTCCATCGCCGGATTACCCAACGCCGAAATCTTGAGGTCGAGCTTCTTCTTCAGCAATGTCAGGCCGTAGAAGGTAAAGAACATGGTCACGTCGAGGCCCATCGCGGCCGCCGTCGTGGCCAGGATGAAAGGCGGATAAGCCCAGTCAAGCGTGCCTTTAGTGACAATCAACGACATACGCTTGTTATTTGCTTCGTCGCCCATCGTTCCGCTCCTAATGTCGCGCGCCTCGATCACGCGCAGCCGGCGAAATTGTCGGCCGTCATCTTGGCCTCGTAGGGACCGGCGACCGCAGTGCCGGCAATCAATCGCGCCTTGGCGCCAGCCCAGTCCTTCGGGCGCACCTTGACCATCCATCCCTCGCCATAGGGATCGGCGTTGGCGGTCTTGGGACTGTCCGTCAGCGCGTCGTTGACCGCGACCACTTCGGCGTCGAAGGCGATCCTCGCCGGTCCTACCCATTTGCCGGACTCGACGGTGGCGCAGGACTTTCCGCTTTCCACCGAGCGGCCCGCCTTCTTTGCGGTGAAGGCGACCAGTTGACCCGCCATGGCGGCAGCCACGGCGGTCATGCCGAGCGTCACTGTGCCGTCGCTGTTGTCGCGATACCAAATGTTGTTGTCGACATCGTAAAGCAGTTCGTCGGGAAGGTTACAGCCACGGACAGTCGGCATGGGTCTTCTCCTACGGGTATCACATCGATTCGGCGCGCTGCGCCGGCGCTTCGTTCTGATGGAGCGGCCGCGCCGAGCAACAGAACTCGCCGAGTCCTGCCACTTCGAGCTTACCGCTGATGAACAGCAAAAGGTGCCGCGCCACCATCGCACCAAGCTGCAGGCGGCGCGGTGTATCCGGGTCGGCGGGATCGAGGCGCACGAGATTGCGGTAATAGACGATCTCGCGGCAGGTCTCGCGGCAGGCATTGAAGCTCGGCTCGCCGCGGGCGCCTTGGCGGTGCAGCGCCAGCAGGCGAAAGCCTTCGACGGTCCCCGCCGTCGGCATATCGCCGCGCGCAATGAGCCAAGTCTCCAGGATCGTTTCACCAAGCGCCAACAATTCGTCCGCACATTCCTCGGCCCGCGACTGCAATGCGTCAGCGGGCGCCGCCGCCAATGCATCGATGCGTGCGGCGATTTCGTCGAAACTAGGGGTGCGAAGGTCGGCCATCAGCCAAGCCTCTTGGCGCGGATGAGATCGGAGGAATCCGACATGTTCTCGTGCACGCCGACCTTGCGCGGCGAGAGCCCCAGCGCCATGCCGAGAAGCTGGGTGAAGTAGAGAATTTTCACGCTGGTCCGGCGGCCAAGGACTTTCTCGGCGCGCACCTGATGCATTTCCAGGCCGGTGTGGCAGGTCGGACATTCGGTTGCGATGACGTCGGCGCCGCAGGCTTCCGCCGTGGTGAGGAGGTTCAGCACCAGTTTGGTCGAGGTGTCGCTGTCCGACAGCGTATGTGCGCCGCCGCAGCAGGCGGTCTTGAGCGGATATTCGACGTTTTCGGCGCCGGCCGCTGCCAGCAAGTCGTCCATGAAATGCGGCTTTGAAGTGGACTCCGAACCCGGGCCAGCGTCCTTTTCCGGGAAAATGTGGCGCGGCCGCGTATACATGCAGCCGTAATAGTTCGCCACTTTCAGGCCCTTGAGCGAATTCTTCACGCGCGCCTTGAGCCCATCTTCGCCGATCGCTCTCTTGATCCAATCGAGCGCGTGGATGGTCTCGACCTTGCCGGCTTCATAAGTCGCGTGTCCGGCCTTGCTCGACAGCCGTGCATTGACCTCGCGCGAGGCTTCGTCGTTCTTGAGGTCGTATTCAGCCTTCTTGAGATTGTGGTAACAGCCGTTGCACGGCGCCATCACGGTGTCGAAGCCCATGTCCTCGGCGATCGACAGATTGCGCGCCGACAGATAGGTCTGCAGTTTGGGGTCGATGTTCTTGACCTCCATGGCGCCGCAGCAGTTCCAATTGTCGAGCTCGGCAATTTCGAGACCGAGCGCCTTGCCGAGCGCCTTGGTCGAGCGATTGTAAGCATGGCCGGTGCCTTCCAGCGCGCAACCTGGATAGTAGGCGACCTTCTTGTATTTGCCGCTCATTACTCGGCTCCTTGAGCGTCAAGCTTGAGTGCGCGGGCGTTGGCGGCCTGACGCTCGGCGACATATTCATCGATTGCGCGGCTTGCCTGTCCCCAACCGCGCGTGCGCGGATGGAACACGCTGGCGATGCCGAGTTTCATCAGGAGCTTGACCGGCAGCCGCATGACCAGCCCGCGGATGAGCGCGACCAGCCAGTCCTGCAGCAGCGGCTGCTTGGTGCGGGCAAAAAATTCGCGCAACACCTTGCCATCCTCGATCTTGCCGGTGGCGAAGACCTGTTCGGAAAACGCTTCGTCGAACACCATGGACGGCTTCTTCTCGGTGAAGCCCTTCAGCTCCAGCCAGTGCGCCGTCGCCTTCATCACGCCTTCCGGATTGACGTCACGCGGGCAGGCATAGGTGCACTTGTTGCAGGAAACGCACTGCCAGATGATGTCCTTGTCGCGCAGCAACTCGTCCTGCATGCCCACACGGATCAGATAGATCCAGTAGCGCGGATTGAACTCGGGATTGATGGCGTTGACGGTGCAGGCATTGGTGCAGGAGCCGCATTGCCAGCAGCGGTGGATGTATTCGCCGCCCGGCAGCGCCGCGATCTCGTCCTGCATCTCCTCGTTATAGTCGGTCACCGCGCGCGAATTGATGAACGTGCTCCAGTGCCCGGAGACGTCGACGCCGTCGATCTCCAGGTGCTCGTGGGTGACCAGGTTTTCCGGCCGGATCAGCGATTTTTCGTGGATCGGCATCGGCTTCCTTTAATGGCTGAGGCGGCGCTGCTCGCCGAGCACATGGGCTTCACCGTCGATCAGCTTGAGGCGCGTGCGGCCGGTCTCGGTATCGACGGCATCGAGGCCGAGCAGGCGGCGGGTGTGCGCCATGGAATCTTCGCGTGCCTGGCCGCAGAAATCGCCGCGCAGATATTGACCGCCCTTGTCGTTGATGTAGCCGGCGTAAACATGGGCGCAGAGCAGGTCGACATAGAAGGGCAGGTCGCGGAACACGCCGTTATCGGCAAGGAAGCCTTCCAACTCCTCGCGCAGCATGGCGAAGGTGGCAAAATCGTCGGCGATGCGAATGGTGCCGGGGTCGGTACCCTCGTCGCTGTGCCAGATCTCGCGCAGCACGCCGGTGTTGACGCGGGCATCCCACATCCAGCGCGTCATCAGCGGATAGCGCTCGGGCGCGGTGAAATGCAGCACCTCGGCGCCTAAATCCCGGACCCAGCGATGCTCGCGGTCGGCCGGAAAACCGGCATGGAAGGCGGCAAGGCGCAAGTCGGCAGTGCCCGTGTCGGACCAGCCGCCGAGCAAGTCCTTCAGCCGGGCATGCAATGAGGCGAAGCCGTTCTGGCCAAGCCAGGCGCCGATCCGGCGCCGTGCCGGGGTGACGAAAGCGGCGAGATCGAGAAGCTCGATCTCGGTCAGTTCGCCGACGCGGCCTTTGCCGAGCAACTCTTCGAACAACGAGCTCTTCAATGCCAGCGCACCGACATAACGCTCGACGCCGCCGGTCGGCTCGGCGGCATCGACCAGATGCTCGAAGGCGCGGCGCAGGCGCGGGCCGGACAGGTGCAGCACCGGCTTGGCTTTGGCTGGCGTCTTCTCTTTATGAGATCGCAGCGCCCACATCATTCCGCCGCCTCTTTCATAGCGCCAAGCGCCGCAGTCAGCGCGGCCATGGCCGCCGATTGACCCTGCGCGATGGAATCATCGATCGTTTCCGGGCCGGTGGCGGCGCCGGCGACGAACACGCCGGGACGCGAGGTCGCCGACATGTTCGAATAGGTCGAAGCCTTGGCGATGTGGCCGTGCTTCTCCAGCGTGACGTCGAACACCGCGGCAAGCGTCATGTTGTCGACGTTGGGGTCCATGCCGATCGCGTGCACCACCATGTCGAAGGGGATGGTGATCGGGCGCTTCACCAGCGTGTCCTCGCCCTTGACGATCAGCCGCTTGCCGTCGGAGGTGACTTCCGCGATGCGCGCCTTGATGTATTTGACTTTGAACTTCTCCTGGCTCTCCCAGTAATAGGTATCCTCGTAGAGACCGAAGGTGCGGATATCCATGTAGTAGATGTAGACGTTGCATTTCGGCAGCGCCTCACGGATCTCCATCGCCAGGTTCGACGACACCGTACAGCAGATTTTCGAGCACCATTCGCGGCCGATCTGGCGATCGCGCGAGCCGACACAGAGCAGGATGGCGACGCGCTCCGGCTCGCGGCCATCGGAGGGGCAGCGGACGCCTTTGCCCGAGGAGAACATCTGCTCGACTTGCGTGGTGGTGACCACGTCGGGATAGGTGCCGAACCCCCATTCCGGCTTGTTGATCGAGTCGAAATGGGTGAAGCCGGTGGCGAGGATGGCGGCGCCGGCTTCCACCGTCTTGCCGTCCGACAGCGTGGCGCGGAAATCGCCCGGACCGCCGATGAAGGTCTTCACCGTGACGTTCTTGCGCACGTCGATCAGCTTGTCATCGACGACGCGCTTGACCATGCCGCCGATGGCATCCTTGGCCCATTCGCCCGACGGCACCAGCTTGGCATAGCCCGATTGGATCGGCGCGCCGCCGAGCACATCGGACTTGTCGACCAGCACGACCGGTTGGCCCGCCGCAGCGAGCGCGTGCGCGGCCGAAAGACCGGCGGGGCCGCCGCCGACGACAAGAACCGGCCTGGTCATTACTCCGCACCTCCGGCTTGCGCCGCGATCGCCACCCGCGGCTTTACATAACCGGGGCCCGAGGTGATCGCGCGCTTGGGATCGTAAAGCGTCTCGATGCGGCCAGCCTTGACCTCTTCGAGATATGTCTCGAATTCAGCCTTCGCCTTCTGCCAGTCGATGCCGAGTTTCTCGAGCAGGGTCTCGAACGGCGAAGCGTGCCAGTGCAGTTGCGCGAGCTTATAGGGGTGGGCGCCGAGCGCGAGCGCCGCGAACTGGCAGTCGGCCATAATCGGCAGCGCGTAGACCTTATCCACCGCCTTGCCGATCCACTGGTTCTTGTCCAGCGTGGTGATGCAGCCGGTGTCATGGCCGATCATCACGTCGGCCTTGGCCTCGTCGACGGCCACCTTGATCTTGCGGTCGATGGCGAAGGAGCGGGTGAATTCGCGTTCGCCGATAATGTGGCGGAAACCAAAGCCGCAGCAATCGTACCAGGTGGAATAGTCGATGACCTGCGCGCCCAGTGTCTGCATCAAGCCCGTCGAGACGGCGACGCGATTGCCATCCATCACGGTGTCGTCATAGATCACGTCCTCCGGCACCATCTTGTAAACGTGGCAGGCCGGATGGACGGTCGCGCGAACCGTGCTCACGTCGATGACCTGGCGCTCCTTGATGCGGTCGCGCATAACGTGCAGCCATTCCGAGTAGTGCACGATCTCTTCCGGGATCAGGAGCTTGCCGTCGACTAGGCGGCCGAGCTTGCCGAGGATCTTCTTCACCTGATCGCGCAGCTCGGCCGAATGCAGCAGGAAGCCGCGGACTTCCTTGTAATTGCCGAACGAAGTGCCGCAATGCACCAGCGGGTAGTACGTGCCTTCAGGCAGCCCCTGCGCCTTGGCCGACACATAGGCCTGGTGGAAGTTGCGCAGGAAAACGGCGGATAGGCTGACTACGTTGCCGATCCCGGAGCCATGATAGTTCCAGGCGGTACAGGAAGTCTGGTCGGTCTCGTCGAGATAATTCACGTCCAACTTGTTCATCAGCCAAAAGACCGAGGAAGGATAGCCGGGGATGTTGCCGCATTGGCCGCAGGACTTGTGCTGCCACAGATTGGTCGTGGGGATCTTCTTTTCCCAGCCGTAGAGCGTGCGCGCCATCACCGGCTTGTGCTGGTCGGTCACGCGATGGACGATGATCTCACCGTCCTTCTCGAGCTGCCACATGATGTCGCGCACGTCTTCGACGCGGTCCTTGTTGGTCAGCATCGAGCGGCGGTCGATCTTGGCCTCCACCCAAGCCGTCGCCTTCTGCGCCTCGGCCGGCGTCAGGTTCGCCGACTTCCATTCGCTGCCGTGGCCCGTGAAGGTCGTTTGGCTATTGCCGGGTTCGTCCATGGCGCTCTCCCATTAATTCCGGGGCCTATTCGGCCGCGTCTTCTTGCTCTTCCAGCCACTCGTTATATTCGTCGCGCTTCTCGTCCATCACGTCGTTGACGACGTCGAACAGATTCTCGTCGACCTGTTCGAGCTGATCGAGCACGCCTGTCGCTTCCCAGATCGTATAAAGCTCGACCGAGGTCTTCAGATTGACCTCCCAAGCCGTATCCATGGTGTGCATCGTGGGTACGGGGATTGCCTTGCGCAGGATGTTGAGCGGCGCATCGACCTTGGTGACGTTCGGTCCCCAGTCGGGGAAAGCATCGCGGGTGATCATGTTGGGCGCGAGCTGGTTGCCGGTGGAAATCACCTTGAGCAGCACGCGCGAGAACGGCCGCAATACGTCCTTGGCCGACTGCATGCCATGCTTGATCGCCACCTCGCGCATGATCATGACCAAGCCGCCGGGAGAATTGTGGAACGGACAACGGGCGGCGCAGGTGTAGCATTGCGCGCAAGCCCAGATCTTCTCCTGCATGGCGTCGTAGATGCCTTCGAGATTTTCAGTCCACAAAAGCTGAACGATCTCGCGCGGCGAATAATCGTAATAGTGAGCGGACGGGCAGGTCGCGGTGCAGATGCCGCAATTCAGGCAGCCGTGCAGCTCGTGGTCATAGAGGACATGACCGCGGATGTCCTCGAACACCTGCTCAAGCTCTTCATAGGCCACGACCGGCTTGTCGGACGTCGGGTCGCTGATCGCGGGCCGCTGCGCAATCGTTTGCGCTGTCATTTCCACCTCGTCCGCGCGTCGTGCCTCAGTAGGTCAGCACCCGCGCTTCGTCGTCTTCCATGACTTCTTCGATGACCTTGGCGCCGCCGACAATGCCCTCGCATTCGGGGATCAGATCGGATTCGGTCATATTGAACAGGTCGAGGTTGGGGGAGCAGCAATAGAACTTCACCCCGGCCTCGTGCGCATCTTTGATGAAGTCGTAGACGGTCTTGGGCGAACCCGGCTTGACCACGAGCTTTTCGGCGACGCCCTTTTTCATCAGTTGACCGGCGGTCGCGGTGCACACCACCTCGACCTCGTAATCCATCGCAGCGGCGACCGTCGCCTGAAAGAACGGCGCGCCCAATTCCTCGCCATTGCGCGGATCGGTATTGACCATGATGATAATGAGTTTCTTCGCCATCTTCCCTGTTCCGGCTCATTATTATTGCCGCGAGGAGGTTCGCAGCACATTGACCTGGCTCAATCTTGCCACGGGCGAATACTCATATTACCTTTTGCTAATACAAGCGATATAAAATTGCAAATCCGAGCGCGGGAAGAGAAGATTTTGCTCGCATTAACCGTCGTCCATGAGCCGGGTCACCTCGACAAGCCCGACCATGATCGCACCGAGGCACGCCGCGATTTCGCCCTGCACGCGGCGCAGGACGGCCAGCGTTTCTGCTGTAGCTTCAGGCACATCGTCGGATTCCATGATGAGGTCCTCGATCATGGCGGACTTGATCCCGGGATGGCCGAGAAAGCCGAGACAGTTGTCCCGCAGTTGAAAGATCAGAGGTTCGCCGGTTTCGCTTTGCGCCAGGACCTCGGCTTCGGCGGGCGGAATTGGCCGATCGCGCATGTAGATTGCGGTGGGGAACGTTTGCGGCATATGGCCGCCGAGCGCCTGCGGCGTCAGCCGGTGCGCGGTTTCGACCGTGAAGCGCAGCGCCGCATCGTCGGCGCCGCCGCCGGCGGAAGTCGCCAGGATGCAGGCGCCGGCGCCGATGCCGATGATCGGCAGGCCGCGGTCGAGAAAATCTCGAGTCAGCCGCAATTCCGGCCCCAGGCTTGGGATGAGATTTCCGCTCACCACGCCATGCGGGCCGGCCCCAAGCAGCGCCAGACCGTCATAGCCCTCGGCGGTGGCGGGAACCGCCGCGCCCGGAGTGAATGGCCGGCAATAGCGAAAGCGAATATTGCGACCCTCGAAGTGATCCTCCATGAGGCCGAGATATTCCGCCTCGACGTGTTGGAGAACGCACAATGTTTTCATGAAGGCGGGCCGCTTGAGTTGCCAGAAAGCGAGACTAGCCGATCAGTGTCGCAAGATATAAAGTTTTGGCCCTGAAGAGCACCAAGAAATAATGTCCTGGTTCGACACACTGCACGACATCGATCTGCTCGAGGATTTGTCATTCGACCAAGCGTTGGTCGAGAGCCTCGAGGCAGCAGCGCAGGAGCGGCCCTTGGGTCCGCTGCGTTTCTACACGCCGACGTTCCGGTCTTATGCGAGCGAAGAGTTGAAGGGCTGTGGCAAGGCAAGTTTCCCCGCCTTCTCGATCACGGGCGGGGCATGCGCGCTCAATTGCGATCATTGCCAGGCAAAAATCCTTGAGCCGATGATCCCGGCCACCAGTCCGGCTGAGCTTGAGCGCAAGGTGCGCGACCTCGTTATGCTCAAGGAGCTCGGCGGTTTTCTGCTGTCTGGCGGGTCCAACCGCCGTAACGAAGTGCCCTATGAGCGCTTCTACCCCACCATCGAAAAGCTCAAGCGCGAATTTCCGCAGCTGCGCATTGCCGTACATTCGGCGCTGCTCGACGAAATGCGCGCCAGGCGCATGGAGGCGGCTGGAATCGACGTTGCCATGATGGACGTGATCGGCGCGCAGGAAACGATTCGCGACGTCTACCATCTTGACCGGCCGGTGGCCGATTTCGAGGCTACGCTTGCCGCGCTCAGCGCGACCAAGATGGACGTCGTCCCGCACATCGTCATCGGATTGCATTATGGCCGACTGTTGGGCGAAGAGAACGCGCTCGATATCATCTCGCGGTACAAGGTGGCGGCGCTGATCCTGGTCATCGTGTCGCCGATCTATGCGCCGGCGGACAAGCCCTTCGCCACCATTGGCACCCGCGACGTGGCCAAGGTGTTCGTTGCCGCCCGCCAGCGCATCCGTAACGCGCCGGTGCAACTCGGCTGCATACGCCCGGCCGGCCGTCACAAGCTGATGACAGATGCCTACGCGGTTATGGCCGGCTTCGACGGCATCGCCTATCCAGCCGAAGGCATCGTAGCGCTCGCACGCGCCATCGGCCGGCCGGTCGAGCAGGAACATGCCTGCTGCTCGATTTCCCTTGATGGACTCGCCGGGCGGCGGGCTTGTGCCGCGTGAGCAGGTCGGTGACCAATAAAACGCCCGATATCGTCGTGATCGGGCTCGGGCCCGCGGGCAGTTGCGCCGCCGAAAGCGCTGCATGCGCGGGTTTGCGGGTGATCGGGCTCGAAAAGCGGACGCAAGCAGGCACGCCGGTGCAATGCGCCGAATTCGTGCCGTCGATGATCGAGCGCGACGTGCCGACCGTGGGCACGGTCACCGAACAATTGATTGCGCGCATGCTCACCTTCGTCGAAGGCGATGAAATACCGGATGAAACCTCCGAGTTTCGCGGCCGGATGGTCGACCGCGCCAAATTCGATCGGTTGCTTGCAACTCGCGCCGCCAAAGCCGGCGCCGACTGCCGCTATGGCGTCACGGTGCACCGGATCGCTATCGATGGCACAGTTCACTGTAGCGATGGTGCACGCTTCAAACCGGGCGTGTTGATCGGCGCCGACGGACCGCACTCGCGCGTCGGCAGTGCCATCGGCCGGAGCAATCGCGAGCTGGTGGAGACGCGCCAAGTCACCGCGCCGCTGGTGCTGCCGCATGATGCGACCGACATTTTTCTCAGCGCCGATTACCGTGGTGGCTATGGCTGGCTGTTTCCCAAGGGTGCCGTCGCCAATGTCGGCGTCGGAGTGAGCGTCGACGATGGGCGCGAAGACGGCGAGAGCACGCGCCGCGGCTTGAAGTCCATGCTGCTGGCGTTGCTCGCGCGGCTGGCCAACGAGCGTCGCATCGGCACGAGCTGCTGGGCGCTGACCGGTGGCGCGATTCCCGTTGGCGGACGGCTGAAATCGATCGGCCAGCTTGACGAGACAGCGGTTTTGCTGGCGGGCGATGCCGCGGGACTAACGAATCCGGTCACCGGCGCCGGGATCGCATCCGCGGTTCAGTCGGGTACGATGGCGGGGCATGCTGCGGCTGATTTCGTCAATGGCCGGACCGCCGCGCTCGACGATTACGAACAAGAGCTTTCCGATATTTTCGATCCGGCGCTCAACCGCGCGCTGCGCCGCCGGCGCGAACTGCTCGCCTGCCACGCTGAAGGCAGGCCCGACGCGCGCACGTTGCGCGATGGCTGGATCGGTTCGCCGCGCTATTGGCGGCCGGAACGTCCGACCGACGTCCGAGATGCGCGAGAAACCAAGGTCGAGGAGTGGATGCCATGAGCTGCCTGGAAATGCCGCCTCAGCCGGTGCCGGCGCCTGAGAAACGTGAGTTCAATGATCCCGAGACCATGCAGCCGCGGGCGCCCGGCGCCGTTCCGGCCGACGCGCGCAACGGCGCTCGCGTCAAGACGCAGGATATCAAGCCGGAGGGGCTTTATCGGCCCAACTACAATTTCCTCACGCCCAATATGCGCTCGCCCGACTATGTGCAGATGTCGACGGCGGCGGCGATCACGCTCGGCGTGATGAGCGGCTACATGCATCGGACCAGCTGCACGCGCTGTCTCAATCTGCTGCTCACTTATCCGGAAGGGTGCCGCGCCAATTGCGCCTATTGCGGGCTGGCGCGCCATCGCGAGGCGGAGCGCAACTATGCCGATCGCAACTTCATCCGCGTCGACTGGCCGGCGGTGCCTTACGACAAGGTGCTCGACATCGTCGCCAGTGGAGGCGATGGCGGCCGCTTCCACCGCATGTGCATCAGCATGATCACGCATCCGCGCTCGGACGACGATACGCGGGTGGTCTTGCGGAAGTGGGTCGAGCGCATCAAGCACGTGCCGGTCTCCATCCTGTCGAATCCGACCACCATGACGCGGCTCGACGTGCAGGAATTGCGCGATCTCGGCGCCGATATCTTCACGGTGGCGCTCGACGCTTGCAATCCGGAGGTATTCGACCGCACTCGCGGGCGAGGCGTGCAGTCGCCGCACAGCTGGGGCAAGTATTGGGAAATCCTTCATGCCGCCGCGGAGATTTTCGGGCCGGAGAAGTTCGGCGCTCATCTGATCGTCGGCATGGGGGAGACCGACCACGATGTGCTGAGCCAAGTGCAGAAAATCCGCGATCTCGGCGGCCATAGTCATATGTTCGCGTTCTTCCCGGAAAAGGGCTCGCTGATGGATCATTTGCCGCCGGTGCCGCGCCCGCAATGGCGGCGCATCCAGCTGGCGCGCTATCTCATCGACTATCGCGCCCACCGGCTGGAGCGCATGCATTTCGACGAGCGTGGAACGCTGATCGATTTCGGACTGCCTTTGGACGAAGTCGACGAGGTGATAAAGACCGGCATCGCATTTCGCACCTCGGGTTGTCCGGGCAAATTTGCGGAAGATATTTCCGCCTGCGATCGCCCCTATGGCGATTCGCCGCCGGGCAACATCGCCTCCTATCCGTTCGAGCTCAAACGCGACGATATCCGCAAAGTTCGCCGGCAGCTCGACAAAGGGATGCCGCGCTAGCGGTCCGCGTCATGTCGGCCAAGCCGTTCCGCGTCATCGAAGCCGGCCTGCGCGGCGGTCGCGAGAATACCGCGCTCGACCAGGCGCTGATCGATGCGCGCCGACAGAACAAGATTCCCGACACCATACGCTTCATTCGCTTTCGCCCCTCCGTGCTGATCGGCATCCACCAGTACCTCAGCCAAGAGGTGAAGATCGGTTATTGCCGGGCGCACGGCATCGAGATTGGTCGGCGCATTACAGGTGGCGGCAGCCTCTATCTCGACGAGGGCCAGATCGGCTGGGAGCTGGTGTTTGACCGCGCCACATTCGGCCCGTTCAACCTTGCCGAAGTCACACGGCGTATCTGCGAAGCCTGTGCGCTCGGTCTCAACAAACTCGGTGTGCCGGCGCGGTATCGTCCGCGTAACGACCTGGAAGTCGACGGTCGCAAAATCAGCGGTACCGGCGGCTTCTTCGACGGCAATCTGATCTTCTATCAGGGCACGCTGCTGATCGATTTCGACGCCGGCAGGATTGCCGCCTGCCTGAACGTGCCGGCCGAAAAGCTCGCCAAGCGCGATCTGGACAGCGCGGCACGGCGTGTCATCACCATGCGCGAAGTTCTCGCTGGGCCGCTTCCGGATTTGAAGACGGTCTACGAGGGCTTGCTTGCGGGCTTCGCCGAGGGACTAGGGATCGAGCCGCGATGGGGAGCCATCACCGCTTATGAAGAACAGCTCGCTGCGAGGTTGCTTCGTGAAGAGATCGGCACCGACGCCTATGTCGGGATGCTGGATGGGCCGGCTGCCGATGACCTGCAGGCGAGCGCCTCGTTGACCGCTCGCGGCGGCACCGTGCGCGCCGATATTCGGCTTGATGGCCCGCGGCGGGACCGCATCCGCGAAGTGCTGATCACCGGAGATTTCTTCGTCGCGCCGCCGCGTGTCATCTTCGATCTGGAGGCGGGTCTCCGCGGCCTTGATATCGGTGAGGCGGGAGCGGCCATCGATGCTTACTTCGCGCGCACACCCGCTGACTTCCTCAACCTGGAACCGGCGGATATTCGCGGCGTCGTCGAGATGGCATTAGGCGGGCGGGGCGCGCGCCTCGCCGCCGGCTAATCGCGCGCAGCTTTCTTGGCGAGAGGATTTCTTGTCAAACACTATCGCAATCGTCGGCATTGGCTGTCGTTTCCCGGGAGGCGTCACGGATGCGCGCTCATTCTGGTCGATGTTGCGGGCCGGCAAGAGTGCGATCGTGGAAATTCCTGCCGACCGTTGGAGCCTCGACGGCTTTTACGACGCCGCACCCGACAATCCGTTTCGCTCGTATTCCAAATGGGGCGGCTTTCTCGATGATATCGCCTCATTCGATCCCGCTTTCTTCGGCCTTTCGCCCCGCGAGGCTGAGGCTATGGATCCGCAGCAGCGCATCCTCTTGCAGGTCGCCTATGAGGCAGCGCAGGACGCCGGCATCGCGCTCGAGCAATTGCGCGAGCGGCGCACCGGGATTTTTATCGGCGTCTCCAATACCGACTACGGCTTGCTGCAGCGCTTCGAATCCGGCGTAGCCGACATTCAGGCCGGCACCGGCACGGCTCTCAGCATAGTTGCCAACCGGATTTCCAACCTGCTCGATCTCAAAGGACCGAGCATGGGTGTCGATACCGCGTGCTCGTCATCGCTGGTCGCGCTCGACGTCGCTTGCCGCTCGCTGCGCGAGGAAACCGCGGACATCGCGCTCGCTGGCGGCGTGAATATCCTGCTCGACCCGCGCATGTTCCTCACATTCTGCCGTGCCCACATGCTCTCGCCGACGGGCCGCATCGCCGCTTTCGACGCCCGCGCGGATGGCTTTGTCCGCGGCGAGGGCGCAGGCCTTGTCCTGCTCAAGCGGCTCGCGGACGCCGAACGCGACGGTGATCGCATCTATGCGCTCGTCAAAGCCACCGCAGTCAACCAAGACGGGGCAACCGACAGCATCACCGCGCCCAATCCGGCGGCGCAGAAGGCGATGATGCGCGCGGCGATCGAGGCTGCCGGCGTTGGGGCTGCGGACGTCGCATACGTGGAGGCCCATGGCACCGGCACGCCCTTGGGCGATCCGATCGAAGCCAGCGCAATCGGTGAGGTATTTGGACAAGCACAGCGCGACCGCGCCGTGCTTGTCGGCTCGGTCAAGTGCAATCTTGGCCACCTCGAGCCGGCTGCGGGAATCGCCGGACTGATCAAGACTGCGCTTGTTCTTGCGCATGGTGAGGTGCCGCCGACCATCAATTTCGATACCCCTAATCCTCGCATCCCGTTCGACGCGCTCAACATCGAGATCGCCAGCCGCGGGGCGACGCTCAGCCGCGCTGCATCATGCGCCTTGGTCAACTCGTTTGGCTTCGGCGGCACCAATGCCTGCGCCATTCTCGCTCGTCCCGCAGCCGCAGGAGTCCGCGGGCGATCGAATGCGATGCGCCCCAGCGAGCGGCGCATTCCGGCTCAAGCGCGGCGGCCTGTGGCCATTCCACTATCGGCCCCGACCCCGGACCATCTCGCCGCTTGGGCGCGCGTGCTGGCGACGGCTGTGAGCGAGGGAGGCCTGGGCGGCGTCACACTCGAAGCCCTTGGCGGCGCTCTCGTCACGCAGCGCAGCCATTTCGATCATCGCGCCGTTGTGTTCGCGTTCGACACAGATGACCTCGTGGAAAAGCTGGTTGCACTTGCCGAGGGCCGCGATTGGCCGCGACGCGCAAAGAATGATCTGACGATGATCGTGAAGGGTCGCGGCAGTGTGAAGCGCGACGGCAAGCTGGTTTTCACCTGCACCGGGCAGGGTGGCCAATACTGGAATATGGGCCGCGATCTGCTCGAGCGGCAGCCGATTTTCCGGCGCTTTGTCGAGGAATTCGACGCTCTATTTGCGCCAGCGGCCGGCTGGTCGGTGCTTGGCGCATTATCGGCCGGCGAGCGCGACAGCCGGTTACACGACCCAGCCGTGACACCGGCCGCCATGTTCGCGTTGCAGGCCGGCTTGGCGCGGATGTGGCATTCGGCGGGCATAGTGCCCGACATCGTCATTGGGCACAGTTTCGGTGAGGTGACCGCGGCCTATCTCGCCGGCGCGATCGCGCTGGCCGACGTGGCGCACCTCGTCAATCACCGTGGCCTCATCCG